>JADJIV010000051.1:0-6585 GCA_016706845.1 bacterium | reverse complement strand
CGCATCACCACGTGGAAGCCGGCGTCCGACTCGATGCAGGGGGCGATCTCGCCGACCTCCAGCTGCATGAGCGTCAACTCCAGGGACAGGGGCAGGCGGCCGGGCTGCACCACTCCCAGGTCGCCGCCGTGGCGCGCCGTGCGGGCGTCGTCGGAATAGCGGCGGGCCAGCTCCGCGAACGAGGCGCGGTTGTCGAAGATCTCGGCCGCCAGCCGCACGGCCAGGGTGCGCGCCTCGGCCGGCGTGCGCGTGACGCCGGGCAGCGCCGGGCGGCCGTCGCGGTGGGCGATCAGGATGTGCGCGCCGGCGACCAGGGCCGGCCGCGCGACGGAGTCGGCGGCCGCCGCCGCGGGTCGCTCCGGCCCGCGCGCCGCCTGTTCGCGGCCGCGCAGCAGCGCGAAGAGGGTCAGCGCGACGACGCCCGCCAGGGCCGTGCCAACAGCGCGGTGCGGCATGCAGTTTCATCGTTCGCCTTTCCGGTAGGGCTCGGCGCCCGTCGCGTGCAGGACCGTTGCTCGCGAACAGGTGGCAGATCTGCAGCTCCCAGTTCACGATCCCCGCGCGCAATATGCAGGTGGCGCATGTAGGTCAGAACTTCTCCCGCTCGGGCGGCTCGAGGGCCGACCGGCGCCGCCATGGCGCGGCGCCGGGGTGTTCGTACATCACGTCCAGCTCGTCCTGCGTCGGCAGCTTCGTGGTGCGGTGCGGATGGTTGACGCGCATCTCGGGCCGCCGGCTCGGCTCGCGGCGGGGCGCAACGCAGGCCGCGCGCCAGGCGCGGCGCAGCTCGTAGCTCATGACCATCACGGCCTGCGAGAGGTTCAGGGACGGCTGCTCGGGCGCGGTGTCGATCGAGCCGAGGTAGCGGCAGGCGTAGGCTTCCTCGTTGGTCAGCCCGGTGCGCTCGGTGCCGAACATCAGGACCACCGGCCCCTCGGCGGCGTGCGTCGATCGCTGGCGACGCCAGCCATTGCGGCGCCATCAGGGCGCCCTTGCGCAGCTCGCGGGGCCGCGCGGTGGTGCCGGCCACCACCAGGCAGTCGCGCACTGCGGCCCGGTGGTCCAGCACGACCTGCGCACCCTCGAGCACGTCCTCGGCGCCGTGGGCCAGCGCGCGGGCCCGCTCGCCGTAGGGATCGTGGGGCGAGATCAGCACCAGGCGCGACAAACCCATCGTCTTCATGGCGCGGGCCGTGGCCCCGACGTTGCGCGGCTCGGTGGTGCGGCTCAGCACGATGCGGACGTTGTCCAGCACCGCCTGGGCCGCGGGGTCGATGGGATCGTGGGGGAAGCGGGCCACGGGTTTGTCCTCTGGGGGGGATGTCGCGACGTCCCCCCCAATATCGCCCGCCGCGGGCCGCTTGTCACGCGCGGCCCGGCGTCAGCGCCGTCAGCGCGTACCTCGCCGCCAGCAACAACAGCAACGCGATGATGCCGGCCCACAGCAGCCAGCCGTTGCGCCGTCGCGCGTGCTTGCGGCGGAACCGCAGGGGGCGCGCCTCGCCGTGTCCGTCGTCGCTCATGACAGCTCCGATCGGCGCCTACCGCGCCAGGACCGCCTTGGTGATGTTCACGAACCCGCCTCCCGCCGCCCGCACGAGGTAGACGCCGCTGGCGGCGGCGCGCCCGCCGTCGTTACGTCCGTCCCAGGCCAGGGTGTGGGCGCCGGCGGCCAGGTCGCCCTCGTGCAGGGTGCGCACCAGGCGGCCCTGCAGGTCGTAGACGGCCACGCGGGCGAGCCCGTCGACCGGCAACGTGAAGGCGATGCTCGTCTGCGGGTTGAACGGGTTGGGCCGCACCCGCAGGTCGAGGCCCGGGTTGAGCGGCAGCTCGCCGACCGCGGTGGCGTCGGCGGCCAGCAGCCAGGCGCTGGCGTTCGGGAAGAACTCGCGGTTGTTCGAGCGGCTTCCGGTCCAGTTGTTCTCGTGGGATTCGGCTGTCGGTGCCGTCGGCGGTGCTCGAGGTCGCCGTCAGCCCACGATCTTGCCCCTGTCCGTATCGCGACCAGGCAGCGACGTGGGGCGGAGCCCTCGTTCTTGCTGATCAGGGCGCTTCCACGTCCGAGAGAGGTCGGGGTTGGCGGGTCGGCCACAGGCTCATCACGTTGCCCACGTGGTAGATGACGGCCGCCACCTCGCCGTGGGGCCGTGGATCTTACGGGGTTAGCCGGGTCGGCGTTCACGTTGGCGAAGGTGCCGGTGGATCGCGTTGTTGCCCTCGTCCTTCACGTGGAAGTGCAGGCCGAAGAGGGCGCCGCAGAAGGTCTCGGTGTCGTTGGTCGGGGGCACCGTGATGTGCGGCACGGAGTAGCCGCCGAAGATGCTGGGGCTGTCCCAGCCGTCGCCGTCGCGGTCGCTGCCGTTGTGGTCGGCCACCACGAAGAGCGAGCCGCCGGCGAAGACGAACTGGCGCACGGCCTCGATCTCGGCCGCGGTGAACGGGGCCTGCGGCTCCGGGATCACGAGCAGGTCGACGTCGGCGAGCTGGGCCGCGGTGATCGCCGAGGTGTTGCTGCGGATGGTGTTGCCGGCGAGGTACAGCTCGTAGCCCCAGCTCGACAGCTGGCCGCTCCAGGAGGTTTCGCTCGTCGGGGTGGCCGGCAGCGGGTTGGGATGGTTGTCGTCGACGCGCCAGTTGCCCGCGGTGCCGGCGTCCTGGTTGTGCATGTGGTCGAAGAGCACGACCTTGCCGCCGACCACGACGCCTTCGATCGCGACGGAGAAGTAGCCCGTCGGGGCGTTGGCCGGATTCAGGGACTCGGCGCCCTCGTCGTCCCGCGCCCAGACGTAGTACTGCAGGACCGTGTTGCCGACCTGGTTCGCGAAGGTCGCGGCGTACTGGCCGCCGCCTTGGGCGGTCATGACCGTGGGCAGGAACGAGCCGGCACCCGTGCGCGACCAGCACCAGACCACGTCGACGGCGCCGTCGGTGTCGGTGACCGTCGCGGTGATCGTGACGTCGTCGCCGTCGGACGGGGCGACCGGAGCGTGCTGGATCGACGAGATGACGGGGGGCTGGTTCGAGGTGCCGGTCGTGCCGTCGTAGTACAGCTCGATGTACTCGTAGGCGTAGCTGACGGGGTTGTTCGCCTCGCTGATCACCAGGCCCGACATGACGGCGTCGGGAGCCTCCACGCCCGTGCCCGGGGTCGGCGTGGTGTCGATGACGGTCCAGGGCGACGCCTCTGGATCCAGCCGGTGGTAGGCGCCCACCGCGCCGGTCAGCGCGGGGGTGGGCCCGTCCTCGACGCCGTTCGCCGCGTTGCGCAGGGTGTGGGTCTGGTCCCCCGTTGATGAAGGGGAACGTGGCCGCGGAGTTCAGGAATACCACGTTGGCGCCCAGGGTGACCCCGTAGTAGGTCTCGAACGCGGCCTCGGTAGCGTCTCGGGCCACGATGAGGTAGCCGCCGGCCGGCACCGCGGTCCCGGCCGGGATCGTGTAGGTCTGGCTGGAGTTCGCCTGTTCGAGCTTCCAGCCGCCGACGTTCAGGCTTTGGGCCAGGACGGGTCCGGCGAGCAGCAGCAGGGCGGCGAGCGCGAGCAGGGGGCGGCAGCGGGTCATCGGGCACATCCTTCGGGTGTGGATCGGGTGGGCGGATGCCGGGTCTGGCTGTTGGGGCGGCGGGCGAATCCGCCCCAAAGTTGATCAATGATAACACATTGAGAACCAGAACACAAAATCGGATCGGTACGAGGGGGACTCTGGACAGCCGGCGCCACCGTGGTACGATCCGCGTGGTCGCCCACGAAGGAGCAACGGCGATGAAAACGACAATCCTGGCCTGCACGGCCCTGTTCCTCGCGGCCGTGGCCGCGGCCGCCCCGTCCCGGACGGCCCCCGTCAAGGTGAAGCACATTCCCGCCGCGCCGCGGGTCGCCGGCCCACGCGTCGGCGGCGATACCATCGAGACTGCCGTGGGCATCTTCACGCTGCCCTACGCCGACACGGGCTCCACCGCCGGCGCGAACAACGACTACGACGAGATCTGTCCCTGGGACGGCAGCGATTCGCCGGACGTGGTCTACGCCATCAAGCAGTCGTTTGACACGTACGTCGCGATCGACCTCTGCGGCTCGGGCTACGACACCCGCGTCTTCGTCTACGACTACCTGCGGAACCTGGTGGCCTGCAACGACGACAACCCCTACGCGGACTTGCCGTGCAGCGGGCTGGACTCGCGGATCGACGTCCTGCTGCTCGAGGCCGGCATCCCCTACTACATCATCATCGACGGCTACGGCGGCGGCAGCGGCGACTACGCCCTGTCGGTGTCCGTCACCGACAACCCCGAGCTGGACTGCCCCGACGGCGCCCAGGTCGAGGGCGAGCCGCCGATGGTGTACGGGATCGATGACGCGTACAACTGCGGCTGCTTCTGCGCCAATCCGCCGGCCCGCTTCCAGAAGCTCGGCATCGACTCCGCCGGTACGAGCTTCGCCTGCTTCCGTTCCGGCTGGAACGGCATCCCCGGCGGCAGCGTGCGCGACTTCGACTGGATCGCGACCGCCGTCGGTGCGGACGGGCAGCTCCACTGCGAACTGGTGACGGAGTGGCCATCGGGCTCCTCGTGCTGGCGACCAGCTGCGAGTTCGCCGAGTACTTTGGCTTCGTCGCGGCGGTACCCGGCGAGGTCGCCGTGCTGGATGTCCCGCTCGACCGGGCACGCCGGTGGATCGTGCTGTCCCCGGGCGCCGGCCGCGATGACGGCCGCCGGCCCGCGCGTCGGCGGCGACACCATCGAAACCGCCACGCCCATCGCGGCCCTGCCGTACTTCGACACGGGCACCACCCTGCCGGCGAACGACGATTACGACGAGCCCTGCTCCTGGGGCGGGATCGGGTCGCCGGACGTCGTCTATGCGCTCAAACTGCTCGTGGACACGTACGTCGTCGATCTCTGCGGCTCGAATTTCGACACCCGCGTCTACGTCTACGACGCCGTCCGGACGCTCGTGGCCTGCAGCGACGACATCGTCGGCCCGGCCCACCCCTGCCACCCCACCGACTCGCGGATCGACGCCGTGCTGCTCGAGGCTGGCGTCCCCTACTACATCGTCGTCGACGGTTTCGGCGGCCACAGCGGCGGACGGGTTCGAGTCACCGCCACCTGGCGAAAACGCCCCCGCGGCCTGGACGTCCGCTCTTCCCCCCACGCCCGGTCTGGGTCGAGCTGGCCCCGTCGCCCTTCTTCGACCCGGGCGTCGTGCTGCCCCTGGAGTACGGCCTGCTCCTGCGCATCGACGGCCAGGAGACTCCCACGGCGAACGAGTTGTCGAGCTGGGGGGCGCTCAAGGCCGCCTACCGGGTAAAACGGGCCGTCCCGTTCGATATCTGGGACCCGGCGGCGCCGGGCTGGTGGATCGGACCGTCCGCCCGCCATGGACGATACCCAGGAGGAGGCCGATGAACGCGAAGCTGCTGGCTGCTTGCCCTGTTGCTGATCGAGCGCGGCCACGCGCCGCCCGGCGGCCGCGACCCGTTCTCCGCCAAGCCCGCCACGGCGGCGGACCGGCCGCCCCCGCACCCGCCTCGTCGCGGGTCGGCGGCGAGACGATGGCGACCGCCGTGGAGATCCCCTCGCTGCCGTACTCGGACAGCGGCACGACGCTCGGCGCCGTCGACGACTACGACGAGGCCTGCCCCTTCGAGGCAGCCAGTCGCCCGACGTGGTTCTACACCTACACGCCGACCTCCGGCCCGATCTCGATCGACTCTCCCACTCCGGACCGAACGCCAGGTCTACGTCTACGACGACACCGGCGAGGGTCGTCGCGTGCAACGACGATTTCACATGCCGGCGATGCGTTCTGCTCCGCCTTGCCTCGAAGATCGAACACTCAACTCTCGGGGCTGACGACCTACCATCGTTATCGACGGCGCCTCGAAGGCGAAGCCGGCGACTACGCTGGACGTCGCCACAGCTGTCTACGACATGGACTGTCCGGCCGGCATCCGGGCCGAGGGGGAGCCCCCGGCGAACGCAAGGCCACAGGACTCTATAACGGCGGCTGTCCAGCGGGCTGCTCTTCTCCAGGAACTGGCCGGCGGTCTCGACGGATTAGTCCACATGCGTGAAGTCCGGCTGGCGCATCGGGTCCGACGGACTCGACTTCGACTCGACTGATGGAAGTGGCGGTGGGACCGGAGGGATTGCTGCACTGCGACGACGCCGACTGACGATCATCCTGGCGCTCTCGTCCGACGACTGCTCCGGACCCGGATATCCTGGCCACGGTGCACGGCGGTCGCGGCGAAACCGGAGGTTTCGACCTGTCCCCTGAATCCCGGCACGGTCGTCCGGCTGTACATCCTGCCGGCTGTGCCACGATGTCGCCCACCGGCGCCACGCCCTTACGAGTACGAGATCGGACCTGATGGTGACGGGCCCTGCACCGACGGTACGCGGCGTAACGAGGATCAGAGCTGGGGCGGTCAAGAGCCCGTACCGGGTGACCGTCGGACTTCGGTGAATGCGCGCGGAGGGGATGGCGGCCTCGGCCCCTCTCCCGCGCTCCGTTTCAGCGTCAGTTCGCCTAGAAGCACCTCGACGTGCCCCGTCATCGGGAACATGTCGATCACTCCGCG
>JADJIV010000050.1:0-26818 GCA_016706845.1 bacterium | reverse complement strand
GACCTTGCCCGCGAACAGGTGGTAGATCTGCAGCTCCCCAGTTCACGATCCCTGCGCGCATGTGCAGGTGGCGGCCGGTGGTCAGGAATCCTCCTGCTCGGGCGGCTTCCGAGGCCGACTGCCGCCATGGCGGCGCCGAGGTGTCTGGCACATCACGTCCAGCTCGTCCTGCGTCGGCAGCTTCGTGGTGCGGTGTGGATGGTTGACGTAAATCTCGGCCGCCGGCCTGGCCTGCGGCGGGCGGGCAACGCAGGCCGCGCGCCAGGCGCGCGGCGCAGCTCGTAGCTCTCCGAAGACCATCACGGCCTGCGAGGTTCAGGACGGCTGCCCGGGCGCGGCGGTCGATCGAGCCGAGGTAGCGGCAGGCGTAGGCTCTCGCTGGTCAGCCCGGTGCGCCTTTCGGTGCCGGTTCATCAGGGCCACCGGGCCCTCGGCGGCGTGCCTGATCAGCAGCGACGCCAGCTCGTGCGGCGCCATCAGGGCGTTCCTGCGCAGCTCGCGGCCGCGCGGTGGTGCCGGCCACCTCACCAGGCAGTCGCGCACTGCGGCCCGGTGGTCCAGCACGACCTGCGCACCGAGCACGGCCTCGGCGCCTGGGCCAGCGCGGCGGCCCGCTCGCCGTAGGGATCGTGGCGAGGTCAGCACCAGGCGCGACAAACCCATCGTCTTCATGGCGCGGGCCAGCCCTGACGTTGCGCGGCTCGGTGGTGCGGCTCAGCACGATGCGGACGTTGTCCAGCACCGCCTGGGCCGCGGGGTCGATGGGATCGTGGGGGAAGCGGGCCACGGGTTTTGTCCTCTGGGGGAATGGCTGGTCGTCCGTCCCCCCAATATCGCCCGCCGCGGGCCGCTTGTCACGCGCGGACCGCGTCAGCGCGCCGTCAGCGCGTACCTCGCTGCCAGCAACAACAGCAACGCGATGATGCCGGCCCACAGCAGCCAGCCGTTGCGCCGTCGCGCGTGCTTGCGGCGGAAACCGCAGGGGCGCCTTCGTGTCCGTCGTCGCTCATGACAGCTCCGATCGGCGCCTACCGCGCCAGGACCGCCTTGGTGATGTTCACGAACCCGCCTCCCGCCGCCCGCACGAGGTAGACGCCGCTGGCGGCGGCGCGCCCGCCGTCGTTGCGTCCGTCCCAGGCCAGGGTGTGGGCGCCGGCGGCCAGGTCGCCCTCGTGCAGGGTCTGGACCAGGTTCGGGTGTAGGTCGTAGATTTCATTCACGCGTGGGCGAATGCCCACCGGCAACGTGAAGGCGATGCTCGTCTGCGGGTTGAACGGGTTGGGCCGCGCACCCGCAGGTCGTGGAGTGTCTGGGTTGGAGCGGCGCTCGCCAACGCGCGGTGGCGTCGGCGGCCAGCAGCCAGGCGCTGGCGTTCAGGGAAGAACTCGCGGTTGTTCGGAGCCGGCCTCGGTCCAGTTGTTCTCGTGGGATTCGCTGTCGGTGCCGTCGGCGGTGCTCGAGGAGCTTCGCCGTAGCCCACGATCTTGCCCTCTGGTCCGTAGCGCGACCCAGGCGGCGACGCGGGCGAGCCCTCGTTCTTGCTGATCAGGCGCCCACGTCCGAGAGGTCGGGGTTGGCGGTCGGCCAAAGGTCTATCACGCTGCCCACGTAAAAGACGACGGCCGCCACCTCGCCGTAGGGGGGCCGTGGATCACGGGTTGGTCGGGTCGGCGTTCACGTTGGCGAAGGTGCTGGTGATCGCGTTGTTGCCCCTCGTCCTTCACGTGGAAGTGCAGGCCGAAGAGGGCGCTTTGGCTGTCTCGGTGTCGTTGGTCGGGGGCACCGTGATGTGCGGTACGGAGTAGCCGCCGAAGATGCTGGGGGGCTGTCCCAGCGGTCGCCGTCGCGGTCGCCGCTGCTGTGGTCGGCCACTACGAAGAGCGAGCCGCCGGAGAAGACGAACTGGCGCGCACGGCCTCGATCTCGGCTGCGGTGAACGGGGCCTGCGGGCTCCGGGATCACGAGCAGGTCGACGTCGGCGAGCTGGTCGCGGTGATCGCCGAGGTGTTGCTGCGGATGGTGCTGCCGGCGAGGTACAGCCTGTAGCCCCAGCTCGACAGCGCTGGCTCCAGGAGGTTTCGCTCGTCGGGGTGGCCGGGCAGTGGGTTGGGATGGTTGTCGTCGACGCGCCAGTTGCCCGAAGCGCCGGCGTCCTGCTGGGCATGTGGTCGAAGAGAACAACCTTGCCGCCGACCACGACGCCTTCGATCGCGACGGGAGAAGTAGCCCGTCGGGGCGCGCTGGCCGATTCAGGATCTCGGCGCCCTCGTCGTCCCGGGCGCCCAGACGTAGTACTGCAGGACCGTGTTGCTGACCTGGTTCGCGGAAGGTCGCGGCGTACTTTCCGGCCGCCGCCTTGGGCGGTCATGACCGTGGGCAGGAACGAGCTGGCACCCGTATGCGCGACCAGCACCAGACCACGCCGGCGACGGCGCCGTCGGTGTCGGTGACCGTCGCGGCGGGATCGTGACGTCGTCGCCGTCGGACGGGGCGACCGAGCGTGCTGGATCGACGAGATGACGGGGGGCTGGTTCGAGGTGCCGGTCGCGCCGTCGTAGGACAGCCCGATGTACCCGCAGGCGTAGCTGACGGGGTTGTTCGCCCCGCTGATCACCAGGCCCGAGCATGACGCCGGTCGCGGGAACGCCCGTGCCCGGGGCTCGGCGTGGTGTCGATGACGGTCCAGGGCGACGCCTGCGATCCAGCCGGTGGTGGCGCCCACCGCGCCGGTCAGCGCGGGGGTGGCCTGTCCCGACGCCGTTCGCCGCGTTGCGCAGGGTGTAGGTCTCGTCCCCGCTGGAGAAGGGGAACGTGGCCGCGGAGTTCAGGAATACCACGCAGGCGCTCAGGGTGACCCCCTAGCAGGTCCCCGAACGCGGCCTCGGTAGCGTGTCTCGGTCACGATGAGGCAGCTGCCGGCTGGCACCGCGGTCCGGCCGGGATCGTGGAGGTCTGGCTGGAGTTCGCCCTTGTCTGATTTCCACGCCGGGACGTTCAGGCTTTGGGCCAGGATGGGTCCGGCGAGCAGCAGTGCAGGGCGGCGAGCGCGAGCAGGGGGCGGCAGCGGGTCATCGGGCACATCCTTCGGGTGCGGATCCTGGGGCGGATGCCGGCGCTGGTTGTTGGGGCGGCGGGGCGAATCCGCCTCAAAGTTGATCAATGATAACACATTGAGAACCAGAACACAAAATCGGATCGGTACGAGGACTGACAGCTGGCGCCACCGTGGTACGATCCGCGTGGTCGCCTTTCCACGAAGGAGCGGGAAAAGCGATGAAAACGATAATCCTGGCCTGCACGGCCCTGTTCCTCGCGGCCGTGGCCGCGGCCGCCCCGTCCCGGACGGCCCCCGTCAAGGTGAAGCACATTCCCGCCGCGCCGCGGGTCGCCGGCCCACGCGTCGGCGGCGATACCATCGAGACTGCCGTGGGCATCTTCACGCTGCCCTACGCCGACACGGGCTCCACCGCCGGCGCGAATAACGACTACGACGAGATCTGTCCGACGGCAGCGATTCGCCGGACGGTCTGGCGCCATCAAGCAGTCGCCTGACACGTACGTCGCGATCGACCTCTGCGGCTCGGGCTACGACACTCCGCGTCTTCGTCTACGACTACCTGCGTGAAACCTGGTGGCCTGCAATGACGACAACCCCTACGCGGACTTGCCGTGCAGCGGCTGACCTGCGGATCGACGCGTCCTGCTGCTCGAGGTCGGCATCCCTACTTCATCATCATCGACGGCTATGGCGGCAACAGCGGCGACTACGCTCCGTCGGTGTCCGTCGATAGCCCCGACTTGACTGCCCCGACGGCGCCCAGGTCGAAGGCGAGCCTCCGATGGTGTACGGGGATCGATGACGCGTACAACTGCGGTTGCCGCTAATCCGCCGGCCCGCTTCCAGAAGCTCGGCATCGACTCCGCCGGTACGAGCTTCGCCTGCTTCCGCTCCGGCTGGAACGGCATCCCCGGCGGCAGCGTGCGCGACTTCGACTGGATCGCGACCGCCGTCGGTGCGGACGGGCAGCTCCACTGCGAACTGGTGACGGAGTGGCCATCGGAGCTCCTCGTGCTGGCGACCAGCTGCGAGTTCGCCGAGTACTACGGCTTCGTCGCGGCGGTACCCGGCGAGGTCGCCGTGCTGGATGTCCCGCTCGACCCGGGCACGCCGGTGTGGATCGTGCTGTCCCCGTTGCCCGAAGTCGATCCCGGCTTCATCCTGCCCCTGGAGTACGACCTCCACCTGACCGTGACGGGCCAGGCGACGACCACGGCGAACGAGGCGTCGAGCTGGGGTGAGATCAAGGCCGCGTACCGCTGAGGAGCTGCACGTACCGCCGGCACGCGGAGTTCCTTAACTTCATCGGCCGGCCGCCCGCTCGAGAGAGGGAACCGATGAAAGCGACGATCCCGCTGTTCGCCGTGCTGATCGCCGCGGCGCCGGCCGCCGGCCAGCGCGTCGGCGGCGACACCATCGAAACCGCCACGCCCATCGCGGCCCTGCCGTACTTCGACACGGGCACCACCCAGCCGGCGAACGACGATTACGACGAGCCCTGCTCCTGGGGCGGGATCGGGTCGCCGGACGTCGTCTACGCGCTCGCGCTGCCCGCCGACACGTACGTCGTCGTCGATCTCTGCGGCTCGAACTTCGATACCCGCGTCTACATCTACGACGACGCCCGGACGCTCGTGGCCTGCAACGACGACATCGTCGGCCCGGCCCACCCCTGCCACCCCACCGACTTTCGCGGATCGACGCCGTGCTGCTCGAGGCCGGCGTTTCCTACTACATCGTCGTCGACGGTTTCGGCGGCCACAGCGGCGGCTACACACTGGCGGTCGACGCCGCCGGCATCCCGGTCCTGGCCTGCCCCGACGGCGCCCAGGCCGAAGGCGAACCGCCGCCGGTGTTCGGCGTCGACGACACCTACAACTGCGGCTGCACCTGCGCGGGCCTGCCGGCCAGGTTCCAGAAGCTGCCGGTCGACGCCGCCGGCTCGACCCTCGCCTGCTTCCGCTCCAACTGGAACGGCTACCCCGGCGCCCCGGTGATCGACGAGGACTGGCTGACGGTCTTCACCGGCCAGGGCGGGCTGCTCCACTTCGAGCTCGCCGCCGAGCGGGCGACGGAGCTCATCGTGCGCAGGACCTCCTGCGTCTACGCCGTGTACTACGGGTTCGTCACCGCCACGGCGAACGCCCCCGCGGCCCTGGACGTCCGCCTCGCCCCCGGCACGCCGGTCTGGGTCGAGCTGGCCCCGTCGCCCTTCTTCGACCCGGGCGTCGTGCTGCCCTTGGAATACGGCCTGCTCCTGCGCATCGACGGCCAGGAGACTCCCACGGCGAACGAGGTGTCGAGCTGGGGGGCGCTCAAGGCCGCCTACCGGTAAACGGGCCGTCCCGTTCGATATCTCTGGACCCGGCGGCGCCCGCTGGTAGGATCGGACCGTCCGCCCGCCATGGACGATACCCAGGAGGAGAAGCCGATGAACGCGAAGCTGCTGCTGCCCGCCCTGTTGCTGATCGGCGCGGCCACGGCCGCCCCGGCGGCCGCCGACCCGTTCTCCGCCAAGCCCCGCCACGGCGGCGGACCGGCCGCCCCGCACCCGCCTCGTCGCGGGTCGGCGGCGAGACGATGGCGACCGCCGTGGAGATCCCCTCGCTGCCGTACTCGGACAGCGGCACGACGCTCGGCGCCGTCGACGACTACGACGAGGCCTGCCCCTTCGAGGGCAGCCAGTCGCCCGACGTGGTCTACACCTACACGCCGACCTCGACCGGCCCGATCTCGATCGACCTCTGCCACTCGGACTACGACACCAAGGTCTACGTCTACGACGACACCGGCGAGGTCGTCGCGTGCAACGACGATTTCTACATGCCGGGCGATGCGGTCTGCCTGCCCTTCGCCTCGAAGATCGAATACCTCGAACTCTCGGGCCTGACGACCTACTACATCGTGATCGACGGCTACGAAGGCGAAGCCGGCGACTACGTGCTGGACGTCGACACAGCTTCGCTCTACGACATGGACTGTCCGGCCGGCATCCGGGCCGAGGGGGAGCCCCCCCTGGCGAACGGCACACAGGACCTCTACAACGGCGGCTGTTCCAGCGGGCTGCTCTTCCAGGAACTGGCCGGCGGTCTCGACGGAGTCGTCCACATGTGCGTGAAGTCCGGCTGGCGCATCGGGTCCGACGGACTCGACTTCGACACCGACTGGATGGAAGTGACGGTGGGACCGGAGGGATTGCTGCACTGCGATTACGACGCCGACTGGACGACCTCCATCCTGGCGCTCTCGTCCGACGACTGCTCCGACCCGGATATCCTGGCCACGGTGCACGGCGGTCGCGGCGAAACCGGAGGCTTCGACCTGTCCCTGAATCCCGGCACGGTCGTCCGGTTGTACATCCTGCCGGCCAGCACGACGTCGCCCACCGGCGCCACGCCCTACGAGTACGAGATCGACCTGATGGTGACGGGCCTCGCACTGACGGCCGCGGCGAACGAGGATCAGAGCTGGGGGCGGTCAAGAGCCTGTACCGGTGACCGTCGGACTTCGGCAGGAATGCGCGCGGGAGGGGACGGCGGCCGGCCCCTCCCGCGCTCCGTTTCAGCGCGTCAGTTCGCCCAGCACCTCGACGTGCCCCGTCATCGGGAACATGTCGATCACCCGCGCCCTCTTCAGCGCGTAGCCCCCCTCGCCCAGCGTCTTGACGTCCCGGGCGAAGGTCGCCGGATCGCAGCTCATGTACAGCACGCGTGCGGGGCCGAAAGCGGCGAGGTCCTTCGCCACCTGCTCGCCCAGGCCGGTGCGCGGCGGATCGACGACGACCGTCGTGGCGGCCCAGTCGAGCGCTCCGGCGGGATCGCCCGGATTGCCGGGCTGGTCGGAGGGATCGCCGGTCTTCCAGGACAGGACGGCTCGCTCGACCGGGGTGTCGATCACGGCGGTGCGGGCGGCGGCGGCGCGGTCCCGCTTGACGTTGTTGCGGGCGTCGCGGACCGCGCCCGCGTCGCTTTCGACGGCCACGATGCGCGCGAAGCGGTCGTCCAGCGCCAGGCTGAACAGCCCGACACCGGCGTAGAGGTCCAGCAGCGCGGCGCCCGGCGCCGCGGCGGTCACGCCGGCCTCGTCCAGCCAACCGCGGACGAGCGCAACGGCGGCCTCGGTCTCCCGGTAGTTCGTCTGGAAGAAGCTCGTGGCGTGCACACGGTAGGTGCGGTCGGCGAGCTGGATCACCAGGTGGTCGCGGCCCCACAGGGGCCGGTTGTTGTAGAGGATGCCCAGGCACTTCGGGTGCGGCGCCTCGCCGTCGGGCAGCTTCTTGAGCACCGCCTTGAGCATCCGCGCGCGGCCCGGCTCGCCGAACAGCGACACCAGGAAGCGGTCCTGGTGGTCCAGGCGCACCACGATCTGGTCCGCGGGCGGCAACGTGACCACGAAGGGCAGGATGTCGTCGTTGAAGGCGTCCGGCATCAGGCCGTGCCGCTCGATCGGCAGGACCTCGTGGCTGTCGTGGCGGAGCATGCCGTACGGCCCGGCCGGAGTCCGCCACAGGCGGACCTTGTTGCGGTACCCCAGCGCGGGTCCGGCGGGCACCGGCCCCTCGAGGCGGTCGCCCAGATCGAGACCGGCGATCCGGGCCAGGCAGTCGCGCACGATCTCCGTCTTGGCCCGCAGTTGGGCCTCCACCGACAGATGCTGCAGATCACAACCCGACAGCGACCCCAGTTCGCCCAGCGGTGGCTCGACGCGGTCGGTCGACGGGACGAGCACCTCGACCAGCTCGGCCTCGACGAATCCCTTACGCCGGCGCGTCACCCGAGCGCGCACCCGGTCGCCCGCCGCGGTGCCGGATACGAAGACGGCCTGCCCGTCGGGGCTGCGCCCCAGGCCGGACCCGCCGGTGACCAGCTTCACGATGGCGGTTTCGAAAACGTCCCCCATGTTCAGGGGGGCGGGCGTCGGGACGCCGGGGGGGGGCGGGGAATGGAGGTCGTTCATTTGGGATCCTTGGAAATGGTGAGAAGGCCCCCCAAACTAACACCCGCCCCCTCCACCGCCAAGGGTTGGGTTGTGCCGCGGAGATTGTGTTCGGGGCTGGAGAGCCGCGTGAACCCGCTTATAATGGTGAATTACAGATAAATTTATGTATTTATATGGATCATAAATGGCGAGACACATTTTCGACGGCACAACCGGGTGACAGAGTGGGAGGGGGCGGGTAGACTGCCCGACATGTTGCAGACCTCCCCCAATCGCCCTTCCCTCATCACCCTCCTCCTTCTCCTGGCAGGCCTGCTCCTGCTCACGCCCGGCTGCGCCCCCCATCGCCGCGGCCAGCTGCCGCCGCTCAGCGACCAGCCCGTGGCCCGGCCCGAGAGCGATCGGCCCGACCGGTCGCGCCCCGGACGCGAGCGGGCGCAGGGTGGGACGCGGCGGCCGCCCGTGGGCATGCCGCAGGGGACGCCGGCCGACACCCTGGCCGGAGAGGCGGCGGCGCCGGAGGCCGGGGCCGTGACGGCGGACGGGCTGGAGGTCTGCCGGCTGGCCATGGAGCACCTGGGCACGCCCTACCGGTACGGGGGCTCGACGGTCAAGGGGTTCGACTGCAGCGGGTTCGCGCGGTTCATCTACAAGAAGGTCGGAGTCGAGCTGCCGCGGTCGTCGGTGGAGCAGGCGCGCTACGCCCATCACGTGCCGAAGGACGAGCTGCGCGTGGGCGACCTGCTCTGCTTCAACAACGGGCGGGGGCGGATCTCGCACGTGGGGATCTACATCGGGCACGGGGATTTCATCCACTCGACGTCCACGGGGGGGCGCGTGCAGATCGATAGTCTGGACGAACCCTGGTGGACCAAGAGCCTCGAGACGATCCGGCGCGTGCTGCCGGACTGAGCGGGGGTCAGGCCTCCGGCTCCGCGGCGACGCGGCCCTGCGGGCCGATCCGCAGTTTGGTCGAGGTGTGCAGCGCCTCGTTCACCGCTTCGTCGAGGCCGATCCGTTCCGACAGCTCCAGCAGGCGGACGGCGCGGGCGTTGAGCACCGGTCGCGGCGAGCGGATCGAGCAGCAGTCGCGGTGCGGCTCGATGGAGATGTCGTAGGCGCCGATGCGGCGGCTCAGTGCGGTGATCTCGAGCTTGTCCATGCCGATCAGCGGCCGCAGGATCGGCAGCCGGATGTCCGGGGTGATCGCTGCGAGGTTGGGCAGAGTCTGACTGGCGACCTGGCCGACGCTGTCGCCGGCGATTACCGCCTGGCAGTTCTCCCGCCGCGCGAAGCGCACCGCCGTTTTGAACATGTAGCGCCGGAACAGCACCATGTCGTAGGCGTCCTCGATCGTGCCCACGGCGCGCGTCTCGTACGGGTAGGACGGCACCAGGTGCAGCACCAGCGGCTGGGGGGCGTAGCCCGCCAGGACGGCGACCAGGCGCTCGATCTTGGCGGAGTCGGCCTCGGCGACGCCGCGCCCCGGGTAGAAGTGCACGAACTCGGGGCGGCAGCCCCGCCGCATCATCATCCACGCCGCCACCGGCGAGTCGATCCCCCCCGACATCAGGACCGTCACGCGTCCGCTGGAGCCGACGGGCAGGCCGCCGCAGCCGGGCAGCTTCTGCGCGAAGATCAGGATTTCCCGCTTCATCACCAGCACGTGGACCGTGAACTCGGGGGCGTGGAGGTCCACGGGCAGGGCGGTCGCCGCGACGATCGCGGCGCCCAGGCGCGCGCTGATCTGCGGCGAGGGGACCGGGAACGCCCGGTCGGAGCGGCGCGTGTCCACCTTGAAGGTGCGGGCGCCGCCCGCTTCGCGGCGGGTCATCGCGGCGGCGATCGCGCCGGCGTGGTCCAGGTCGGCCTCGTCGTCGCCGGTGCGCGCCACCGATGCGGCCAGCGACAGGTTCTGGATGCCGGGCACCCGCTGCAGCTTCGCGGCGCGCAGCGCGGCGGCCGGGTCGCCCAGGCGCAGCAGCAGGCGGCTCTCGATGTGGTTGATGGCGACCACCGGCTCGCCGCGCAGCTGCGCCATCATGTTGTTGCGCAGGCGCAGCAGGAACAGGTGGCGGTTCTTGCCCTTCAGGGCGATCTCCGCGTAGTGGGCGCTGATGACCGTACGGTCGCCGTCGGTCGGGAGGCTGTCGTGCACGGGGTCTCCGTCGACGAGGGATGGGAACCGGGGCCGCTGATCAGCCCCAAGGATGCGCCCCATGCGGGCGATGTCAACGGGCGAGGGTGATCTTGACGGTGCGGTGGTCCGCTGCGGAGCCGTCCTGGGGCTGCTGACGAGGGTGGCGAAGTAGACGCCGGCCAGGCAGGCGCGCCCGTCCCGGTCGTGTCCGTCCCAGGTCGCGGCGCGATCGCCGGCGGGCGCCGGGGACAGGGTGCGCTCGTGGACGAGGCGGCCGCGGAGGTCGTGGATCTCGAGGCGGTCGCTGCTCGCGGCGGCGGTTCGCCAGCGCAGGACGCCGCGGCCGTGGAAGGGGTTGGGCAGCGGGGGCTGCAGGGTCAGACCCGGGCCGGCGCCGCCGTCGCCCACCGCGACGATGACGTCGGCGGAGTGCAGCAGCCATCCCTGGGGATCGATCGTCACCCCGGTCACCGTGGCGCTGACGGGCAGTCGGAAGTCCAAGACCCGCCGGTCCACCCACAAGGTCAACGGGATGTCACCGGCGGCCGTAGCGAGCGTCAGATCCAGCGGGAAAACAAAGGGTTCGTCACCGGTCAGGGGATCCGGCGGCTGGACCTGTCGCAGGTCGATGTGCAGCATGTTCTGCCCGGCCTCCGACTCGTTGAGCCAGGACAGGGACAGCTGGGGATGGGTGGTGCGCAGGAGCCACTGGTCGAAGAACCAGTCGAGCTGGCGGCGGCTGGTGCGCTCGCACGAGTTGACGAAGTCCGGGGTGGACACCGTCGCGTGGGACTGGTCGCGGTCCGCGATGTAGTCGCGCAGGCAGTCGAAGAACATCTGGTCACCGAGCACCCGCCGCAGCATGTGCAGCACCCAGGCGCCCTTGTGGTAGACCAGGTCATCGAAGTAGTACCAGGGATCGGTGACGCCGGCTTCCCGCAGCAGGGGCGTGTCCCACCACGTGAAGTTGCTGCGCGCCTTCATGAACCACTTCAGGGCGTTCGGGCCGGAGTTGCGCTCGCGCCAGAGACCCTCGACGTAGGTCGCGAAGCCCTCGTTCAGCCAGATGTGGGTCCAGTCGGCGCAGGTGACCTTGTTGCCGAACCACTGGTGCGACAGCTCGTGCATGACGATGGTGTCGAAGAAGTGGTCGCCGCGCACGAAGTGCGACCCGTAGGAGGTGGCCGTGGGGTGCTCCATGGCGCCTTCCCACTCGAACAGGGCCATGCCGTACTTCTCGTCCGGGTAGGGATAGGCTCCGAACTTCTCCTCGCAGAAGGCCATCATGTCGCTGAGGTTGTCGAAATCGACGGCGGCCTCCTCGACGAGGTCGGGGTAGACGTAATGGGTCAGCTGGAGGTCGCCCTCCTGGCCGTGGTAGGTCTCCTGCAGCAAGACGTAGTCGCTGACGGCGACCGACAGGTGGTAGGTGCTGATGGGGCGCGCCTCGCGCCAGCAGAAGAGGTCGGTCGTCGCGTCGTCGAGAACCGGCAGGGGCGAGCCGGGCAGAGAGGCGACGACGGCGCCGTTCAGATAGGGGTGCGGTGGCGGCGCGGCCAGCGGCGCGCCGTTGGAGACGCCGGTCAGGCCCGCGGGCACCGTCAGCATGATGTCGCAGGTGGCCTTGTCCAGGGGGTAGTCCTTGCACGGCCACCAGGAGCGGGCGCTCCAGGGTTCGCTGAGGCTGGCGGCGATGGGACCGCCGTCGGGCCTTGTCTTGAACTGGAAGCCGAAGAACCCGTCCGGTTGCGGTGCGCCGTCGAAGGACACCATGACGGTCAGCGTGTCGCCGGGCGAGACGGGCGCCGCCAGCTGCACGCGCAGCAGGTCACCGTCGCGCTCCCAGAGCAGCGGCGTGAACGTCGCGTCAATGGCGCCGACGGTGCCGACGCCCATGTTGGCGACGTAATCCAGAACCAGCTCGCCGACGCCGGGCTCGACCGGCGTGAAGGTGACGAGGCAGACGCCGCTGAGGGTTTCCTGCGCGATGTCCACGCCGAGGTACAGCATGTAGTGGAGGACGTCGATCGCGGCCTGCTCGGACGTCATCTCGGTCATCCGGCCGGCGGCGGCGGCGGCGGACAGGGCCTGCGCCTTGCCTTCGTACGCCCAGGAGTCGGGACTCAGGTCGGCCAGGATGTGATCGTCCGCGGCCCGATCGGGGGCGGGCGCAGTGAAGCCCGCGACGGGCGACAGGAGCGCGACGCACAGCAGGAGGGCGGCCAGGCCGGCGATTGTCTTGGGCGATGTGTGCATATCAGAGTTGCGGTCGCAAAGAACCCAGTTGTCTCCTCGAGTTGTCTGGCTCACAATGCAGGATGCCGCGCCCGACGCGCCAAGGGGCTATGCTAATACACTCATGCAGCTTTCGCACCCGCGGGAATCCGCGACCAGGTTGCCGGCCGGGTGCCGCCGGGAGGAACCGATGCCGGACGCCCGCGCCCTTTCCCTCGATCTGACGGGCCTGGAGCCCTTCCTCGACCGCAGCGCGATCGACGCCTGCGGCGACCGCGTGCGGGCGATCGGCGCGGAACTGGCCCGCCGCGAGGGTCCCGGCGCCGATTTCCTGGGCTGGCTCGACCTGCCGCGCACCGCGACGGGCCCCGGCCTGGACCGCCTGCTGGACGCCGCCGAGGCGGCCCGCGGCGACAGCGACGTCGTGGTGGTCATCGGCATCGGCGGCTCCTACCTGGGCGCCGAGGCCGTCCTGCACGCCCTGGCCGACCGCGCCTCCGGCCCCGAGATCCTGTTCGCCGGCACGCACCTCTGCGCCGCCGGGCTGCGCCGCCTGCTGAAGCGCATCGAGGGGCGCGACGTGCGGCTGTGCGTGATCTCCAAGTCCGGCACCACGCTCGAGCCCGCCGTGTCGTTCCGCCTGTTCCGCGCCGCGCTGCGGGAGCGCTACGGCCGCGACGGCGAGCGCCGCCGCATCACCGCGATCACCGACGCCTCGCGCGGCGCCCTGCGCGCCCTGGCCGACGCCGAGGGCTGGGACACCTACGTGATCCCCGACGACGTGGGCGGGCGCTTCTCGGTGCTGACCCCGGTGGGCCTGTGGCCGCTGGCGGTCGCCGGGCTGGATATTCGGCGCCTGCTGGACGGGGCCGCCGCCATGGCGGCTGTCTGCGAGAACCCCGTGCTCGCCGACAACCCCGCCCACCTCTACGCCGTGGCGCGGCACCTGCTCTACGACGCCGGTTTCACGACCGAGGTGCTCAGCACCTTCCACAGCGACCTCGGGCCGCTGCAGGAGTGGTGGAAGCAGCTCTTCGGCGAGAGCGAGGGCAAGCAGGGCCGCGGCATCTTCCCGGCGTCGTGCCGCTTCACGACCGATCTGCACAGCCTCGGCCAGTACCTGCAAGACGGCCGGCGCGAGCTGTTCGAGACCTTCCTGACCGTGCGCGAGACCGACCCCACGCTGGTCGTGCCGGCCTCGGCGGACCGCGGCGACGGGCTCGGCTACCTCGAGGGCCGCTCCCTGGACGACATCAACGCCCGGGCCTTCGCCGGCACGCGCGCCGCCCACCGCGAGGGGGGGGTGCCGACCATCGGCATGGAACTGGCGACGTTGGACGAATGGAGCGTCGGCGGGCTGCTCTTCTTCTTCGAGAAGGCCGTCGCGGTCAGCGGGCGCCTGCTGGGGGTGAACCCCTTCGACCAGCCCGGTGTCGAGGCCTACAAGCGCGAGATGTTCCGGATGCTGGGCAAGCCCGTGTGAAAAGGGCGCGAAGGCCCGGCCCCGACCTGACAAACCGGACCCTGCGCGCTACATTTCGCCGGCAACCGGCACTCCAACGCGAAGGAAGACCGACCATGTCCAGCCAGATCCGCCCGCACGGCAGCGACCACCTGATGCCCCTGCTCCTGGAGGGCGCCGCCCGCGACGCCGAACTGAAGCGCGCCGCCGGCCTGCCGCAGGTCGTCATCAGCAGCCGCGAGGCCGGCGACCTGATCATGCTGGGCATCGGCGGCTTCACGCCGCTGACCGGGTTCATGGGCAAGGCCGACTGGGAGGGCGTCTGCCGCGACATGAAGCTGCAGAGCGGCGTCTTCTGGCCCATCCCCATCACCCTGAGCGTGGACCGCGCCACGGCCGGCGCCCTGAAGACGGGCGACGGCATCGCGCTGGTCGAGCCCGAGACGGGCGAGGTCCTCGCCACCATGGAGGTGCGCGAGCAGTACGAGATCGACCGCGCCTTCGAGTGCGAGCGCGTCTTCCGCACCGTCGACGCCGAGCACCCGGGCGTCAAGATGGTCATGGAGCAGAAGGACGTGAACCTCGGCGGCCCGGTGAAGGTCCTGAGCGAGAGCACGTTCCCGGCCGAGTTCCCCGGCCTCTACATGCGCCCCGAGGAGAGCCGCCGCATCTTCGCCGAGCGCGGCTGGAAGACGATCGCCGCGCTGCAGCTGCGCAACCCCATGCACCGCAGCCACGAGTACCTGGCCAAGATCGCGCTGGAGATCAACGACGGCGTGTTCATCCACCAGCTGGTGGGCAACCTGAAGCCGGGCGACATCCCCGCCGACGTGCGCGCGAAGTGCATCGACGCGCTGGTCGACGGGTACTTCCTGAAGGAGAGCGTCCTGCAGGGCGGCTACCCGCTGGACATGCGCTACGCCGGGCCGCGCGAGGGCCTGCTGCACGGCCTGTTCCGCCAGAACTTCGGCTGCACCCACATGATCATCGGCCGCGACCACGCCGGCGTCGGCAACTACTACGGCCCCTTCGACGCCCAGAACATCTGGTCGGAGATCCCCGCGGGCTCGCTCGAGATCGAGATGTTGCCCATCGACTGGACCTTCTGGTGCTACAAGTGCGGCGGCATGATCTCCATGCGCACCTGCCCCCACGGCAAGGAAGACCGCCTGTTCCTCTCCGGCACCGCCCTGCGCAAGGGCCTCAGCGAAGGCGGCGAGATCCCGCCCGAGTTCTCGCGCCCCGAAGTGCTGGCGATCCTGAAGGAATACTACGCGGGGATCGACGCCGGGAACCGCGTCGAGGTCAAGCTGCACGACGCGGCCACGGGCAAGGGGACCGAGAAAAAGAAGTGAGTCGCGGCCGGGACGATCTCCTGGCCGGAACCGATTCATCGTCAGCGTTGAATAGCGGGCGGGCTTGGCGCGACCCTCGAATCGCCTTGTTCGATGGCGTCGACAATGGCGCGCGCAACATAAACGCGATTCCTCCGAAAGCCTGTCGCTTCAATCAGGATACCGGATTCGATCAGTTTGTTGATATTGAGCTGTGCCGACCTGGGCGTAACGTTCAGAACTTCCGCGGCGATTTTCGTGCTGATTGCCGGAAACGAGAACAGCTCATCCACCAACCTCAACAAGAGAGCAGAAGCGCGGGCCTCCTGCAGGCGACTCCGATATGAATTCCATAGAGCCAGAAGGGTATCCGACCGCTTGATGGCGTCGCGGGATTGATCTTCTACGGCGCGCAGAAAAAACCGTATCCAAGGTGCCCATTCACCGCGTTGACTGACGTTCTGGAGCAGCTGATAGTACTCATCACGATGCCTTTCAAAATACGCGCTCAAATAGAGCAGTGGCTGCGGCAGCAATCGATCCGCACACATCAGCAACGTGATCAGTAATCGGCCTACACGACCATTGCCGTCAAGGAACGGGTGGATCGCCTCGAAATTGTAATGTATGAGCGCCATCCGGACCAACGGTGGCAAGCCGGATTCGGCATGCAGGTATTTCTCAAAGCGATCGAGAGCGATTTGCATTTCGTCGACCGGTGGTGGTACGTAGGTGGCATCCATCAAAGTGCAACCCGGCGGACCAATCCAATTCTGCGACCTCCTGAATTCTCCAGGTGTCTGGGTTTCGCCCCTCACGCCATTCATCAAGCGTTCATGCACTTCCCGAATCAGCCGTAAGCTCAGTGGCAGAGCGCTCAATCGCGCCAAACCATACTCGAGGGCCCGGACGTAGTTCGCCACTTCGCGGACATCCGGAAGAACGGGTTCTCCCGCGCTCGCCGCCTCGAAAAAAAGCAGATCCGAGAGGGAGGCCTGAGTACCTTCGATGCGGCTCGAAAGAACCGCTTCCCGTCGCATGAACGGCCGAATGAGGAGGTGGGGATTTGGTAGGGTTCTGGCGATACCGGCGAGTTCGCTCAGCGCCCGATCGGCGCGCGAAAGTGTTCCGAGTTGAAGGTCGAATTCAATTTCCGGCTCTACCAAGCTGGGGTCGAAGGCCCAGTAGTCCAGCTTTGTCCGGATCACCTTCCCGGCTGTATTTGGTTTGAAATCATTGGGTTTCAACTAATTATACCTAGCTTCCTCTGACCGCCTCGTTATTATACATTTGGCACATATGGTATAATAACATCGAGGTCAGGTCAAGGGGGTGATTTCAGATCTGGCCACTTGACTCCAGTCGGCGCGGTTATTCGCAGGGCGGGCAGCCGCGGTCCAGCACGATCTCCCAGCGGCCGTCGGCCGTGCGGCGCCAGGTCGAGGTGAAGAAGCCGGACGGGGAGCCGTCGGGCGCGGTGACGGGACCGCTCGAGAGGCCCAGTTGTCCTGACGCGAGCACCGCCACGTCCTGGGGCGTCCAGGAGAAGGGCGCCTCGTCCCCCTCGAAGAAGCGCGCCCAACCGGCGGCCACCGCTTCGCGCCCGCGCAGGATCCCGCGCCCCCCGAAGAAGACCGCGTCCTCGGCCAGGAACGACGTGAACGCCGCGAGGTCGCGGTCGGCCATCGACTTGGCGAAGGCCGTCTCAGCCGCGCGCAGTTCGGCCTCCAGCGTCGCGACGTCGACCGGAGCCTCGTCGGCTGCCGCGACGGCGGAGACGAGCAGGACTGCGAGCAAACCCGCGATGAGCAGATGGCGGATCTTCGGCATGGGAGCACCACCCTGACCTGAGGTGACCGGACAGCAACCGCTGAATGCGGTCAATATAGGTCCCGGAGCGGGTTTTGTCTGCGCCCGTAGGCGTTGCCGCAGCGGCGGGGCGGGGTTATCCTGGATTCCGCATCGAAGCTGGAATACCGGATAACCACCTCAAGCGAGGAGATACCGTCATGGCGCACGTCCTGCCCGACCTGAAGTACGCGAAGAGCGCGCTCGAGCCGCACATCTCGGCCGAGACGCTCGAGTACCACCACGACAAGCACCACGCGGCCTACGTCACCAACCTGAACAACCTGGTGCCGGGCACGGAGTTCGAGGCGCTCTCCCTGGAGGACATCATCCGCAAGGCCCCGGCCGGCGGCGTGTTCAACAACGCGGCCCAGGTCTGGAACCACACCTTCTACTTCGACGGCATGGGCCCCAAGGGCGGCGGCGCGCCGTCGGGCGCCCTGGCCGCGGCCATCGACCAGGCCTTCGGCTCCTTCGCGGCCTTCAAGGAGCAGTTCACCAAGGCGGCGATCGGCAACTTCGGCTCGGGCTGGACCTGGCTGGCCAAGAACAAGGAGCGGCGGCCTGGAGATCGTGAGCACCAGCAACGCCGGCTCGCTGATCACGACCGACAAGAAGTCCGTGCTGACCATCGACGTCTGGGAGCACGCTTATTACATCGACACGCGCAACGCGCGGCCCAAGTACGTCGAGAACTGGTGGAACGTCGTGGACTGGAACGTCGCGGCGAAGCACTTCGGCGGTTGACCAAAGGCGACCCGCGATGACCACGACCGAACGGCCGGCGCCGCCCCACTTCCTGGGCATCGGCGTCGTGCGCGGCGGCACGACCTGGCTCTGGCGCCAGATCGGACTCCACCCCGGGGCCTGGATGACCCCGGTGAAGGAGCTGGACTACTTCAACCGCCTCCACCCGGTCGTCGGCGGGCCGCCGGGCGGCGAGGTCGAGGTGGCCGAGGGCATCGACCCCTGGCGCGAGACGCTGCGGCGCCTGCGCTGGGACCGCCTCGGCCGCTACCTGCGCGGCAGCGACCCCGCGACGCTGGCCTGGCGCTGGCGCTTCTACCGGGGGCGGCCGTCGCCCGAGTGGTACGCATCGCTCTTCGCGCCGGCGCGCGGCCGCGTCACCGGCGACGTCACCCCGCACTACAGCGCGCTCGGCGACGACGGCGTCCGCCACGTCGCCGAGCGCTACCCGCAGACCAAGATCGTGCTGCTGCTGCGCGACCCGGTCGCGCGCGACTGGTCCCACGCCGCGCACTTCCTGGGCTTCGAGCGGGGCCGCCCGATCGCCGACCTCACCGAGCGCGAGATCCTCGACCACATCCACGACCCCTCGACGCGGGCGCGCGGCGACTACCTGCCCATGCTGGCGCGGTGGGAGCGGCACGTGCCGCCGGAGCGGTTCTTCGTGGGGTTCTTCGAGGACATCCACGAGCGGCCCGACGAGCTGCTGCGCAGCCTGTGGCGGTTCCTGGACCTCGACGATGACCCGGCGCTGCTGCCGCCGGGGCGCGGGCGCAAGGTCAACGCCGCCGGCGGCGGCGCGGCGCCCGCGGCCGTGTCCCGCCACCTCGCGGAGCTGCACCTGCCGGCGCTCGAGGCGCTGGCCGGGCGGTACGGCGGGGCGCCGGAGCGGTGGCTGGCGCGTGCACGCGGTTTGCTGGTCTGATTCGCTTTCCTGCGGACTTCATGTTCGAACTGACCGGTATCGAGAACGACGAGGTGGTCGCAAATTGCGACCACCTTATGGTTGCCATACAGGGGTTAAAAAGGTATACTATATATACCAAATAAGCCGGAGGCCGCGATGGAGTTTGAGTTCGACGAGGCCAAGAGCTTGGCGAATAAAGCCAAGCACGGCATAGACTTCGTTGATATTCAGGCTCTCTGGCTCGATGAAATGCGCGTCGAGATCCCGGCTCGCACGCAAGACGAGCCTCGATTCCTCGTCATTGGCCGGATCAGCGACAAACACTGGTCCGCAGTCATCAGCTATCGCGAGTGGCGGATCCGGCTGATCTCGGTTCGACGATCGCGCGCAGAGGAGGTCGCGATCTATGAAAGCTAGCGATTTCGACCGCAAGTTCGATGAAGGTGCGGATGTCACCGGCGATCTCGATCTCTCCCAAGCTCGCCGTCCTGGTCAAGAGCAGCGTCGCGTGAATGTCGATTTTCCAACGTGGATGATCGAGTCCCTCGATCGTGAGGCGAAGCGTCTCGGCGTCACTCGTCAGTCGATCATCAAAGTTTGGATCGCTGATAGGCTTGAACGAAAAGTATCCTGATCGCCAGGAATTCTGGTGATACCCCGCTTCACCGCCGACACCACCAACCGACCCCCTGCCCGTCCAGAAAAGCCTCGGCCTCGCGCCCGTGCAGCATCGCGAGGGTCGCCAGCATGCCGGCCTCGGTGCAGGTCGGGGCCGCGACGGTGACCGCGCGCGGGGCGCCGCGCACCGGCCAGCCCGTGCGCGGGTTCAGGATGTGGCCGTAGCGGACGCCGTCGCGCAGCAGGTAGCGGCGCGCGTCGCCGCTGGTGGCCAGCCCGCCGCCCTTCATCTCCAGGACGCGCTCGGCGTGGTCCTCGCGGCCGGGGTCCTCGACGCCCACCCGCCAGGCCGCGCCGCCGCCGCGCGGGCCGGTGGCGCGCAGGTCGCCGCCCAGGTTCACCAGCGCCGCGGCCGGCGCCGCCGCGGCCAGCAGTTCGGCCGCGCGGTCGGCCGCGTACTCCTTGCCGAGCCCGCCGAGGTCGATCTCCATGCCCGCCGGCAGCGCGATCTCGGGGTTGTTCCAGGCGACCTTCTCCCAGCCGATCAGCGGCAGCAGCGCCTTGACCTGCCCGCGCGACGGCAGGCGGTCGCCGCCGTCGAACTTCCACACGCGGCGCAGGATGCCCGAGGTGACGTCGAAGCGGCCGCCGCTGAGCGCGTGGCAGCGCGCCGCGAGGTCGAGCAGCCGGGCGGTCTCGTCGTCGACGCGGACGGCGGCGCCGCCGGCGGTGTTGATCGCCTGGACGGCGCTGTCGTCGCGGTAGCGGCTGAACTTGCGTTCGATGCGGCGGGTCTCGGCGGCGGCGAGTTCGGCGAGGCGCAGGGCCGGCGCCTCGTCGCAACTCTCCAGCAGGATCTCGCAGGGGCCGGCCATGGCCGTGAAGGGCCGGCCCAGAGGTCGCCGCGCCGCTGCACGCTGACCGTCACCTCAGGACCCGAACGAGTAGCCCACCTGGAAGATCCAGGCGTCCACGACCGGGAACAGGTCGTAGTTCGCCAGGGCTCCGGGCGCGCCGGCGGGGTGCCCGTCGCCGGCCTGGCGGTAGTACTCCACGCGCGCGGTGAGGCGGTGGTCGCGGCCGAGGTCGCGGCCGTGCTCCAGGCCGAACGTCCAGGCGTGGAACTCGCCGAGCCGGTAGTCGGCCGTGGCGTGATCGGGCAGCGCGGCCCCGTCGGACAGCCAGCGGGTGTAGAAGTCCGCGGCCGACTGGCGGTAGTAGCGCAGGTGGGGCTGCAGGTAGCCGTGGCCGCCCACCGCGACGCGGTCGCGCAGTTCGACGGTGTGCGAGGCGATGCCCCAGTCGTCGGTCATGAACCGGTACGACAGGTCGACGGCGCCGTGCGGCAGCTGCCGCTTCGCGCGGCCGAACAGGATGTGCTTGGTGCGCGCGTCGGGACGGTTCTCGAAGAGCTGGTCGACCGGCGCGCCGCTGACGGGGTCCACGACGCTGACCAGCTTGTAGGGGTCGGTCTGGTAGCCGGTGACCCGGCTCAGCGAGTAGGTGAACTGGACGAGGGTGGCGCGGTCGATCACCTGCACCAGGCCGAGCATGGCGTCGGCCACGTCCTTGCTGCCGTCGCCGGCGAGGCGCGGCTGGTCGGCGCCGACGGCCGCCATCGAGGCGAAGGGGATGGGGCGGCCGCCCTCGGGCGTGACCGTGTCCTGCGAGAAGGAGACGCCGGCGCTCAGGGTGCGGTTGCGGCGGTCGAAGTCGCGCGAGAACGAGGCGTTGGCGCCCAGCGACGTGTAGTCGTGCTCGCCGGAGCCGTAGAGGCCGGCCGAGACCGTGGACAGGCGGCCCAGCGGGAGGGTCGCGCCGCCGCTGACCGCGACGCGCGCGTCGCGGAAGGTGTCGTCCAGGGGCGTCTCGCCGGGCGCGGTGTCGTAGCTGCCGCGGCCCGAGGGCCGCGTGAAGGTCTGCACCGCGGCGCCCGGCACCGCGCCGCTGGCCGAGGCGCCGGTCAGGGCGTCGTAGACGACCTTGAAGTTGGCGAGGCGGCCGGAACCGAAGTCGTGGCGCGCCTGCACGACGGTCTCGAGGGCCGAGACGCGGTTGGGCTCGGTGTAGCCGAGGATGGCGGTCTCGACCTCAGTGGCGTGCGAGGTCGCGACGCCGCCGACGCCCGCGAGCGCGCAGGCGGCCGACAGGGCGCCGCGGATCGAGCGGAAGGTGCGGTCAGTTGCAGCCACAGCCGCCACCTCCGAACCCGGCGCCGCCGGTGGAGGCTTCCTTGCTGAAGTAGATGTGCTCGTCGAGCGCGGCGGTGACCGGGTCGCCGTCGAGCCGCATCGAGCGCTGCGCGAGCAGGTCGCGCTCCCACGGCTGCACGCCCAGGCTGGCGCAGCCGCCGAGCAGCGACGAGGCCAGCAAGGCGGCCGCGGCGAGGATCGTTTTACTTCTCGGTCGCATCGGGCGCTCCTTCGGCCAGCAGGGCCTCGATCTCGGCTTCGACCTCGGCGGTCTTCTTCGGATCGAAGCCGATGTGCTTCGTCCTGAGCCGGCCGGTGCGATCGATCAGGAAGCTGGCCGGCATGCCCTCGAGGCCGTAGGCCTGGGCCAGCTTGCCCTCGACGTCCCAGACGACCTGCAGGTCGCCCCCGAGCTCGGCGAGGAAGGCCTCGGCGGCCTTGCGGTCGTGGTCCTCGTTGACCATCAGCACGGTCAGGCCCCGCTCGCCGTACTTCTTCTGCAGCTCGTTCAGCCAGGGGAACGACGCGCGGCAGGGCTGGCACCAGGAGGCCCAGAAGTCCACGTAGACCACGCGGCCCGCGTAGGGGGCCAGGTCCAGGGCGGTGGGCGTCGGCAGGCGCGGGCCGTCGAGGTCGGCGGCGGCGGGCAGGGAGGCGGTCATCAGGGCGGCCAGGACGGCCAATGCGAGCACGGCCCTCTGCACGACGGGCTCCTTTCGGTGGGTCCGGTTCCCCACGGACCAGGGAATCCTACCGAACTCCAGGTGTTTCGGATAGTTCCGAAATTCAGGGATCGGCGTCAGGGCGGCGGCGGCCGGCGGCCAGGCAGCAGGGGGGGACAGCAGGACCAGGGCGGCGCGGAACAGGATCTGGCGTGTCATCCGGGGACCTTTCCGTGGGGTTGAAGTGGCGCCCTCCTGGCGCGGGCGGGGCCGAAAATAGGTCGCGGCTTTCCCTGGGGCAAGCCGTAAACCGCGAAGGCGATGGTCTTTTCCGGCCGATGCCGTATCATGGGAGGTTCGTTGCCACCCCTGGACCTTCTGCTGCCCCGTTGGAGGTCCGTCATGCTGCGCTCCGCGCGCCCGGCACGGCTGCTGCTGTTGCTGTCGCTGCTGATCCTGGCCCTGCTCTCCGGCTGCTCCGATTCCACGGCGCCTCCCGACGACAAGGACAACATCCTGGATCCCGGCGACGGCTCCTTCGCCCTGAAGGACCTGACGGTCCCGGTGCCCTGGGGCCCGCCCGTGCTGCTGCGCCTCGAGGGCGCGAACTTCACGGCCGACCCCGCCGACGGGACCGTGTCGCTGGACGTGCGCGTGGTCAACCTGTCGGACCGCACGGTCGGCGCGCCGTTGACCGTCTGGCTGTCGGGCTTCTCGCCGTCGGACGTGGCGCCGGCTCAACGCGGACCTCGTCCTGGAGTCTGAGGGCGACCCGCCACCGACGGCGTCGTCGATTCGACCGGCGTCTGGATGCAGTGGGGCTACGACTACGCGGGGCTGATCGGCGACGACGGCGCGCTCGCCCCCGGCGAGGCCTCCGAGTCGAAGACCTGGATCTTCCACGACCCCGCGCTGACCTCCTTCGCCTTCGCCGCGCGGGCCGACGTCGGCGACGATCCCGGCCAGGCGCGCCTGGGCGGGTTCTGCTTCCTGGACCTGGACTACAACGGCCTGCCCGGCGAGGGCGAGCCCCCCTTCAACGGCGGCTCGGTCATCGTGACCGGTCCCGGCGACTACTGGTTCGTCACGTCGCCCGGCGACGACGGCCGCTACGCGGCGCCGCTGTCGGAGCCCGGCATCTACCAGGTCACGTTCGAGAGCCTGCGCCATGACGCCGCTGCCGGTGGAATTCACGACGCCCAACCCCTGACGGTCATGATCATGGCGGGGCCCGACGGCGCGCCGCAGAGCTACCCGAACGCGCACTTCGGCATCGCGCCCGACTGGTTCCCGCCGCCGTCGGTCCAGCCCATCTGGTTCACCGAGATGCCGCCCGAGGCCCTGCACGTGGCGCCCTGGAACTTCCAGGACGCCTCGGTCCAGGGCGCGCTGATGACCTTCCACGTGGGCTACTCGGGCTGCTCGCCCGAGCACCCGTTCGCGCTGTGGATGTCGGGCGAGTTCATGGAGTCGCAGCCGCCGCGGGCCGTCGTCACGCTGGTCAACGAGCTGGACGAGGAGTGCGACGCGGCCTTCGAGCAGCGGCCCGTCTTCGACCTGGGCCCGCTGTACCGGCGCTACGTTGCGGCCTACGGGCCGGGCGAGCTGATCCTGGACGTGCACGGGCCGGACGGGTTCATGCACGTGATGAAGATCGGGATCGCGCTGCCGGATTCGACGGACCCGGACTATCCCGGCGGCAGCTGATCGCAGGCCAGGAATGTCGCGGCCCCGCTTCCGGGAGGAGGCGGGGCCGTTTCCGTGCCAGGTCGCAGCATCAGCGCCAGGCGCCCAGGATCGCGCCCATCAGGGCCAGCGCGACCACGTCGTGCAGGGCCAGCACCAGGTAGAGCTTCAGCGAGCGGCCCTCGAACAGCAGGTTGGCGCCGGTGGTCATGCCCACCAGGCCGAGGCCCGCGTAGAGGCCGACCCGCGCGCCGTCGAGCCAGGAGTCCGCGCCGGCCCAGCCGACGAACACGGCCAGGGTCAGCGCCATGACGGCGCCCGACAGGAAGGCCCAGACCATCGTGACCGGCTTGTAGTCGGCCGCCAGCTGCTCCTTGGTCTTGCCGATCCCGGCCATCCAGGCCTTGGCGAACAGAGCGGGCGAGAACCAGGCGCCGCCGATCACCATCGCCAGCACGGCGCAGGCCAAGACAGCCAGGTAGTTCACCGAGACGGGGGGCATCGCTCACCTCCGGATTGACGGGAAAAACCGATTCCGGCTGGATCTTCCACTTAGAAGAGCGATTTTGTCCAGGACATTGACGAGCGGACTCACCGCCGACGGGAGACGACCATGAACGCGATCCTGCGCCAGACCCCTGATCGACCCTGCTGATGATGTTGGCGGCGACCTTCCCGGCCGCGGCCGCCGAGGAGTTCGAGCGCGTGCCCTACTCCGGCACCTACGACGTGTTCGCGCGGCCGCACGACGTGCGCGGCGACGGCATGGGCGGCACCGGCACCGCCGGGGCCGAGGGGCCGTTGGCGGCGTGGTGGAACCCCGCGACGGTGTCCGCTCGCGACGGCGCGACGGTCGGCTACCAGGGCTTCGGCCAGTTCTTCGACGGGCAGCAGCAGTGGGCCACCGGTGCGGCCGTCGCGCGGGGCCGTCTGCAGGCGGGCGTCATCGCCGGGCGCTGGAGCGGGGAGCTGCCGCTGGTGACGCTCGTCGGGGACACCGTGAGCGTGAGCACGCGCCAGGACCAGCTGCTGGTCCACGCCGCCTGCGAGTTGGGGCCGACGCTGTTCGGCGAGGACTCCGGCACGGTGCTGCGCACGGGCGTCGCCGGTCGCCGTCACCATATGGAGGTCGCGGACCAGGACGCCTCGACGTGGAGCGTGGACCTGGGCGTGGTCGCCGGCCGCGGTCCCGAACATCTGGCCGCCGCCGGCGACTGGCGCTGGCGCGCGGGCGCCGTCTTCGCCGGGCTGGCGGGCGAGGGCCGCGACATCGGCTCGCTGGGCATCGACCCCGTGCGGCGGCTGAGCTACGGCGCGGCGGTCGGCGTCTGCCTGGCGCGGCGCGACGACGGCGGCGACCTGCTCGACCTGAACGTGGCCGGGGACTGGGTCCTGTACCGCCGCGACGGCGACTGGTTCGACGCGGCCGAGTGGCGCGGCGGGGCCGAGCTGCTGGTGGGCGGGCTGGTGGCGATCCGGCACGGGCTGGCGGCGGAGCACTCGCAGAGCCCGTACGCGGGGGACGCGTGGGGGCTGGGGGTGCGGTGGCGGGAGCCGGGCGGGCGCTTCGAGGTCTCGGCGGACTACGCGCGGCTAGACCTCGACGGCACGGTTTTCCGCGACGCGGTGGATCGGGTGGGGGTCGCGCTGCGGGCGGGGTTCTAGCCCGTCAGGTACCTCGTTCGGAGCACCTCGAGGTGGTGGGCGGCGTGGCCGGCGGTGATGTAGGGGATGGCGCGCACCACGATGCGGTTGTTGTTGGCGGTGCCGGCGCGGGCCAGGGCTTCGGGGGAGAGGGCGGCGAAGAAGCGGACCGTTGAGCGGCGCAGGTTGACGAACTCGTCCAGCAGGTCCGCGAGGGGGATGCGGTCGAAGTCGGCGCCGGCGACCCAGGCGTTCTCGTCCATGCCGGGCAGTTCGGTGGGGTCGGCGCGGGCGATGCTGGTGGCGCGGTAGAGGAAGAGGCGTTCGGTGTCGATGAGGTGGCCTAGGAGTTCTTTGATGGACCATTTGCCTGGGGCGTAGCGGTGGAGGGCTGACTTTTCATCGAGAGATTGCAGCAGGGACTGGGCTTCGGTGATCTGGGCCATGAGGGTGGACAGGATGTCGGAATCGAGCACGGGCTCGATGTACTTCCCATAATAGGGAGCGTGGTCGCCAGGGACGGGGCGGGGGAGGCGAGTCATGGTGAGGCTCCTTGGGGTTGGACAGGTTGAGAGCGTTGATTCGCCGCCGATTCGATCGACTTTCTAGGTTTCGTGGGTCACTCCTGCTAGGTCACTGAAACCACAAGCGGTCAGTCGCTCATAGGTGCCGTTTAAACGGTTGATTGGCGGCACGTAAACGACCGTGACATCCCGCCCACGGGTCAACATCACGCGATAGGCATTCAGCCGCAACTGATGGGCATCCCGCACATGCGTCCCTCGCTTGTAGGACCGCGAGTTTGCATTGGACCAGCCCCCGTCGAGGAACTCGAAGTCCGTGCCCCAAGCCAACAAGACGGCATCCAGTTCGAGTCCCTGGGCTCCGAATTCTGTTACGCAATCTCGCAGATTTCGGCAAGACCGCCCATCCGGATGATCTTCTGGATCACTGTACCAGGGCCCGAATCGCAGGCGTTTTGTCGACTGAAAATCGTTCGGGACACCGAACCGCTCAAGGTCGCGATCTCTTGATGACGCTACCAGGCCGAAGCGAGCCTGCGGATTCTCGCCGTACCGCTCGCGAAGGTAGGATCGCGCAATCTCGAGGTTGCGAGTGATTCGAAGATGATAGCCCGCGCTGGCCAACTTTGCGGCAACATTCCGCACGTTCGCGGGATCCTCTCGGCCGAGGAGCTGATCCACGAAATGATGAAGATCTGAAGCTTGATGGAATCGCAATTCCTGATCGAGGTTCAGGGATGGTGCGAGATGGTACTGGATAGTGACCTTATCGAACAAATGATCAAGAGCCGGTGGGGCGTGCACAGTCCATTGGTTGGCATGG
>JADJIV010000049.1:0-22247 GCA_016706845.1 bacterium | reverse complement strand
TTGCGCGACTCCGCGAACCCGCCGTCCGTCGTCAGCCGGTAGAAGTACGTCCCGCTGGTGACCGCGCGGCCCTGGTCGTCGCGGCCGTCCCAGGCGTACACGTTGCTGTAGTCGCCGGCGGCCAGGCGGCCCTCGACGACGGTGCGCACGAGGTGGCCGCGCAGGTCGAAGACCGCCAGGGACACCTGCGCGTCGCGGTCCAGCGCGAAGCTGAACTTCGTGCTGGGGTTGAAGGGGTTGGGGTAGTTGGCGCCCAGCAGGGTCGCGAGCGCGGGCGGGGCGGCGGTCGGGCCGCCGTTGGCCGCGCCGGGGGTCCCCTTGTCGCCGCTGCCGAAGACCGCGGTGCTCTCGGCCCAGTTGGTGCCGACGTTGTTGTCGCCGGCGCCGGACCAGGCCATCGAGGCGCCGCTCGGGTCCGGCCACACCGGGCCGCCGTCCCACATCACCTCGTCGACGGTGCGGCCGAGCGTGTCGACGAGGATCAGCTCGTCGTCGCCGTTGCTCAGCAGGACGCCCGCGTACTGGTAGAAGAGCGTGACGCCCTCGCCGAGCATCGTGGCGGCGTCCACGCCGATCACCTTGTACTCGCCGGGGTTGATGACCAGCGGGCCGCCGTTGTCGATCACGTGGCTGTCGAGGCCCGTGTCCATGATCGTCCAGCCGTTGAGGTCCACGGCCGCCGCACCGGCGTTGCGGATCTCGAACCACTCGCCGTCCGCGTCCAGCAGGATCAGCGGGTTCTGCATGATCTCGGTGATCACGATCTGCGGCAGCGGGCCGAGGTCGCTGATCGCGGCGGTGGAGTTCGCGGCGATCGGGTTGCCGGCGGCGTCCTGGACGTCGTTCACGCGCACGGTGTGCGGCGTGCCGGCGATGGAGGCGGCCAGCGTCAGCAGCACCTGCGAGGGGTCGGCCTGCAGGACCGCGGACACGACCGCGACCGTGTTGCCGGGAGCGGCGGTCTGGTAGACCTCGTAGTTGCCCTCGTCCTCGGCCGTCGGGGCCGTCACGGCCTCGCTGAACTGCAGCAGCACCTCGACGGTGCCGTCGAGCGCAGCGGCGACCAGCGTCGGCGGCGTCACGTCCGGGCCCTGGCCGTTGTTCACCAGGTCGGCCGCGAGGCCGGCGATGATCTGCCCGTCGGTGCCGAAGTGCCCGCCGGCGCCGGCGGCCTCCAGCTCGTCGCCCACCAGCCAGGTCTCCAGGCCGGGGGCCAGGTCGTCGTCCACGCGCACGACCACGGGGCCGGAGCCGTCGTCGATCGTGAAGTTGTGGGCGGGGTTGGTGCCGGTGGTGGCGGAGATGGCCGTGATCGGGCCCACGGCCGCGACGTAGCTGCCCTCGTTGGCCGCCGCGGCCGCGGCCGCGGTGGTCTGCAGGGCGGGCGCGAGCGGCGCGTTGCCGCTGCTGACCAGCTCGACCTCGTAGTTGACCAGCTCGACGGTGGTGCCGAACCAGTACGCCGTGCCGGTGACCTTCACGAGGTTGCCCGTGTCGTTCAGCAGCGCCGCGCCGGTGCTGCGGGTCGTGCCGAAGATGTTCAGGCCGCGGCCCGCGGTGTCCTGGATGTAGGCGCTGACGCTGGTGCCGTCGGCCTTGTAGTCGCCGGGGATGTAGACCTGGCCCTGGACCATGATGACCTCGCCGGCGAAGCCGAGCGAGTCGGCGTGCACCGAGGCGATGGGCGTGATGGTCTCCGGGGCGACGGTGTAGCTGTAGAAGCCGGTGGCGGGGCTGTCGCCGAACAGGCCGTCGTTGTCCGTGGCCTCGACGAAGTACTCCACCAGGGCGCCGTCGGCGGCCCCGGGGATCGTCCCGGTGTAGGTCTCGCCCTCGGACAGGGTCATCGCGGCGGACGTCGCGCCGGCGCCGTTGACCTGCCAGTACAGGCGCACCTCGGTGACGGTGCCGTCGTTGTCGGTGGCGTCGGCGTAGACGGTGACCGCCTCGGCGGGCACCGGCAGCAGGCTGCGGTGGTAGACGTTGGCCACGTCGGGGGCCTGCAGCACGATGCCGCCGTTGGAGGCGCCGGGGGTCGGCGCCTGCACGACGTAGGCCGTGGTCACCAGCGGGCCGCCGGCGCCGTCGGGGCTGCGCTGGCAGGATTCGTTGGCGCCGTTGGCGTTGCCGTTCTCGTCGATCTGGGGCTGGCCGGGGGTCAGCGTAGCCAGCAGGACCGGGTCGTCGGCGTCGGCGGTGTCGTAGACGATCGCGTCGACGAGGTTGGCCGCCGTCACCGGCGTGTTGTTCGGGAAGTCGGCGGCGTTGGCGTTGTAGAGGGCGACGGCGTCCTGGCCGTTCTGCAGCACGTTGGAGTTGAAGATGATCGAGGGCGTGGGCGTGACGCCCGTGTTGCCGAGCAGGAAGAAGCCGTTGGCGTCGAGGCTGTAGCCGTCCAGGTCGTACGCGGCGTACGACAGGTCGTTGGAGCCGTTGTAGAGGACCACGACCAGGCCGTTCAGCGACTGGTTCGGCGTGCCGTACAGCTCGATGAACTCCAGCACGTCGGTCGACGGGGTGTCGGCGTCGATCTCGTTGATGAGCACGTCGGCCCGGGCCGTGAAGGCCGCGGCCACGACGAGCAGCATGGCCATGAGGATGCGGAAACCGGAGTATCCGCGTGTTCTTGAGGTGCGCATCGCCATCATCTCCTGTTGTCGTGATGCCTTTGAGCGAAGGGCAGGAGCCGGGAAACTACCTGGAGTCTAGCACATCCGCGGGGGTCGTGGCGGGCCTTTGAACGGGCGGTCTCAAGTGCTAGATTCGACGGACCTCCGCACCCGTGCTCCAACCCGGAGACGCCGCCATGAACCTGCCGCCTCGCCCCGCGCTCCCGACGCTCCTGCTGTTCCTGGCCCTGGCCGCCGCCGCCGTCGCGGCCGGACCGGCCCCCGTTCCCGGCGCCGACGACCTGCCGCCCGGCGACCTGCCGCCCCCGACCGCGCTGTCGCGCCTGGCCGACGCCGGCGACGCCGCGGACCACCCCGGCGCCGACCTGGTCGTCGTCTACGAGGAGGCCGTCAACCGGGTCGCGCCCTCGGGCGTCACCGAGGTCGACGGCTACCGGCTGACCAAGGTGCTGACCCCCGCCGGCTGCCGCGACCGCTCCGTGCTGACCTGGCGCTACGACCCGCAGAGCAGCCGCGTCGAGGTGCGCGAGGTGGCCGTGCTGCGCGGCGGCGAGCGCCTCGCCGTCGACGTGGCGGCCGTGCGCGACCTGCCCGCCCCCCAGTCGGCCATCTACTGGAGCGACCGCATCCTGCTGCTGCAGCTGCCGCGGCTGCGGCCGGGCGACGGCATCGAGGTGCGCACGCTGCGCAAGGGCTTCACCTACGCGCTGCTCGGCAACGGCGGCGCCGCCGGCGCCGCCGCGGACGACGACGCCCGCTTCGTGCCGCCGATGCCCGGCGAATACTTCGACATCGTGCTGTTCGCCGAGGACGCGCCCATCCTCGAGAAGCGCTACGTGCTGAGCCTGCCCGCGGACAAGCGCCTGCACGCCGAGGTCCACAACGGCGCCCTGTTCTCGTCGGTCACCTACGACGCCGAGCATACCGAGTACGCCTGGTGGGGCCGCGACCTGCCCGCCCTGGTCCACGAGACGCGCCAGCCGGCCGCCAGCGACTTCGCGCCCAAGGTGGTCATGGCGACGGTCGCGGACTGGGAGAGCAAGAGCCGCTGGTTCTTCGACGTGAACCGCGGCCAGTTCGACGTCACGCCGGAGATCCGCGCCAAGGTCGACGAGGTCCTGGCCGCCGCCGGCCTGGCCGGCGCCGCGCCCGAGCGCAAGGCCGAGGCCCTGCTGCACTGGGTGGCCCAGAACATCCGCTACAGCGGCCAGACGATGGGCCCGGGCGAGGGCTTCATCCTGCACTCGGGCGCGATGGTCTTCGCGCAGCGCAGCGGCGTCTGCAAGGACATCGCCGGCATGCTGGTCACCATGCTGCGCGCCGCCGGCCTGGACGCGCAGGCGGCCATGACCATGGCCGGCAGCCGCATCGAGGACGTGCCCGCCGACCAGTTCAACCACTGCGTCACCGCCCTGCGCCTGCCGGACGGCTCGTTCCGCATGTACGACCCGACCTGGGTGCCCTACGACAACAACATCTGGTCGCACTCCGAGACCGAGCAGCACTACCTGGTCGGCTCGCCGGAGGGGTCGACCCTCGACCGCATCGCCTACAGCCCGCCGGCGGAGTCCCCGCTGATCGCCGTCCACCGCGCGACCCTGGACGCCGACGGCACGCTCGCAGGCGAGTTCGAGCTGACCGGCCGCGGCGTCATGGACGGCCGACTGCGCGGCATGGCCAACGGCCGCCGCGACGAGCTGGCTGCGGTCTTCGCCCGCGCGCTGGCCGTGATCAGCCCCCGCGTCCAGGACGTGCGCGTGACCCACCGCCGCACCGACGACTTCGGCGGCGACATGCGGATCACCGTCGCCTACCGCATCCCCGGCTACGCGCTGCCGGTCGACGGCGGGCTCGAGTTCCGCAGCCCGCTGATGCAGCTGACCCTGCACGACGGCACACTGTTCCGCGCCGGCGCCACCACGTGGGAGGACGAGCGCCGCACCGACATCCTGCTCTACTTCACGCAGCTTCTCGACGGGCAGGAGACCATCCGCCTGCCCCGCGGCTGGCGCGCAGCCGACGCCGAGCAGCCCGACGCCGTCGACGAGACCTACGCCGCCTTCACCGGCGCCAGCCGCCATGACGGGAGCGAACTCGTGATCACCCAGCGCTTCGAGTCCCGCCGCCGGCAGATCCCGCCGGACGGCTACCCCGGCTTCAAGAAGGCCGTCGACGCCGCCCGCGCCTGGGGCGACCGCGTCTTCCGCGCCGAGAAGGGAGGCGCCCGATGAAGCGCACCATCCTGCTGAGCATCATGGTCGTCCTGATGGCAACGACGGCTGCGGCCGCCCCCCTCGGCGTCTCCTCGGGTCGCGATCTCGACGCCCTGCTGGCCCGCGCCCGCGCGTTGCCCGATTTCGCCGCACGCGACGCCGTCCTGCTCTGCGAGGCGCGCTCGACGACCGTCACCCCGGGCGGCGATCTCGCCGTGCGCGTCCACCAGGTGGTCTGGATCGCGACGCGCAGCGGCCTGCAGTCCTACGCCGACCTGCGCGTGCCCTGGCACGCCGGCACCTCGACGCTCGCCGTGCTGAAGCTGCGCACGTGGCGGGACGGCCGCTGGTGGCCCGACGCCGAGCGCATCGGCCCGACCGCCGTGGTCGAGACCCTGCCCTACGCGCTGGAGCATGCCGCGGACTACGCCGACCTGCGCGAGACCATGCTCCTGCACGACGGCGTCGAGCTGCCCTGCCTGCTGGAGACCGAGTACGAGATCGTCGAGCGCGGCGGCGCGCAGGCCGGCGCCGACGGCGCCTGGGTCTTCACCCGCCGCGACCACGCCCTGGTCAGCGAGTGCGCGTTGAGCGTGCCCGAAGGGGTCGCGGTCCGCCACGCCGAACGCCGCGGCGCCCCCGCACCGACCGTCGTCACCGCCGACGGCGCGACGACCCTGACCTGGCGGCTCGAGGATGTGCCGCCGTACGGCCTGCCGGCGCTCGCCGCCCCGCAGGCCGGCTCCCCGAGCGTCCTGTGGTCGACCTGGGAGAGTTGGCGGGATCTGGGCGACGCGCTGGCGCAGGGTTTCGAGGACGACGCCCTACCCTCCGGCGAGCTGCCCGGCGACTTCCTGCTCGGCGTCGCGCTGCGCGACACGCTCGCCGCGCGCCTCGACCGCGCGCCCGACGACCGCTCCCGCGCGCAGGCGATCGCGCACCTGCTGGACGAGGGCGTGCGCCACGTCCGCGTCGACGACCGCCCCTGGCGCGCCGCGACCCGCTCGCCGGCGCGCACCTGGGAGACGGCCTACGGCCACGGCCGCGACCGCGCCGCGCTGGCGACCGCCCTGTTCCGGGCCGCCGGCCTGTCCGCGGGCCGCCTCTACCGCGCCCGCGGCGGCCTGCCCATCGACCCCGACGTCCCGTCGGCGGCGGAGCTGGACGGCCCCTTCGTCGAGGTCGCCGGCTCCGGCCTGAAGGCCGTCTACGATCCCGCCACGGGCCGCCTCGCCGAAGCCCCGGCCGCCTTCGCCGGCCCGCTGTGGCGCTGGCTCGACGGCTCGACGCAACCGGCCGCCGGCCCGGCCGCCGACGCCGCGGGCCGCTTCAGGCTGGACCTCGCGCTGTCCCCCGCCGACGACGGCGGCTGGCGCGGCACCGGCCGCCTGCTGACCGAGGGCCTGCTCTCGTCCCACGACCGCCTGGCCGGCCTCGACGCCGACGCGTGCGGCTACCTCGCCGCCGTGGTCGCCTCGGTGCTCGCGGGCGCCGAGATCGTCGCCGCCAACCCCGCCACGCTGCGGCCCGACCTCGTGGTCTACGGGTTCGAGATCACCGTGCCCGCGGGCGAGCCCGACGACGGCGGCCGCCTGCCGTTGACGCTCGTCGCGCCGCGCGACGGCCTCGTCTCCCTGCTGCCGGCCGACGTCCGCCTCCACGACGAGGCGCGCGCCACGCCGGTGCTGTCCCCCGGCGCCTGTCCCAGAGCGTGCGGCTGTCCCTCGACGTTGGCGATCGCGAACTCGTGCGCCTGCCCGACCCCCGCGAACTCGTCAACACCGCCGGCCGCTTCCTCCTGACCGTCGAGCGCGACGGCAGCCGGATTCGGCTGGAGCGCACGCTGGAGATCGCGGGGGGACGGGTGGAGGCGCAGGGGTGGGGGGCGTTGCGGGGGCTGCTGCTGGAGGATTGCGACCCCGCCAACACCGTTATTTTCGGCCGTTAGTTCTGGCCACGAAATTGGGTCTGGGGTCGAGAGACCCCAGACAATCCCTATATATGTATATATGTAAATAATTATATGGATAATTTTGGCGAATCATCTTCCAGACCCAATTTCGTGGCCAGAACTTACGTGATTGACGGATGGTGAGATGTGGTGATAAGGTAAGAAGATGCTGGCGTCGACATCAGTCTCCGGATCCCCCGGTCCTGGCCCGCGTCAGTGATTTCTCCACACACTTTCACGAGGGGTTCTACATGCGCTTCAAGACAATGCTGACCCTGGCGCTGATCGTGGCTCTGGCCGCGACCGCCGCCGTGGCCGGGACGCCCAAGTCCGACGGCCGCACGGACATCGAGACCTTCCAGCGGATGAACCGCATCCACGGCGACGCCTTCTCCGCGCGCGCCGACTTCCAGGGCTTCGAGGGTGGCGTCATCCCGGCCGGCTGGACCCAGACCATCGTCAACCCGGCCCGCACCTGGGGCGTCAGCGGCGCCACCTCCGTGGGCGCTCTCGAGGGCACCTACTGCGCCTTCGTCGGCTACGATCTCACGGTCTTCCAGAACGAGACCCTCTCGTTCACCCAGGCCATCGACGTGGCCGGCGGCGAGTCCGTGCTGAGCTTCTGGATGGCCGGCGCCCTGGGCACCACCTGGGACCTGAACGTCGCCGAGACGGTCGAAGTCAACGGCCTCCCCGTCTTCGACTTCGACAGCAACGTGACCGCCCACATGACCTACGAGCAGTACTTCGTCGACCTCGGCGCCTACGACGGCCAGACCGTGACCATCACCTTCCGTTACGAGGGTGTGGACGGCGACCTGCACGTCCTGGACGCCGTCATGGTCGACGACGGCACCGGCTACTCGCCGCCGCCGCCGCCGCCGCCGCCGGCGAACGACACCTGCGCGACCGCCATCGACCTGCAGGAGCAGGGCCTGGCTTCGTTCCAGGTCGACCTGTGCCTCGCGGCCGGCGACTACAGCGCCCCGAGCGGCGGCTGCACCGGCTACACCTCGGCCGGCAACGACGTCGTGTACAAGATCTACCTGGCCGCCGGTGAGGCCTTCACCGCGACCGAGACCGGCACCCACGACTCCGCCCTGTGGGTCGTGACCGACTGTGCGAACACGGCCGGGACCTGCGTCGCCGGCGCCGACGACACCTTCAGCGGCGACACCGAGATCGTGTCCTTCAACGCCCCGGCCGCCGGCTGGTACTACCTGATCGTGGACGCCTACGGCACCGGCGCCTGCAGCCTCACCACGGTCACCGTCGACGCTCCGGTGAGCAACGAGAACACCAGCTGGAGCAACGTCAAGACGATGTACCGGTAATTCCGGTCCGCGTCTTTTCGACCTTCCGTCGCGAAGCCCCCCTCCCCTGCGGGAGGGGGGCTTCGTCGTTCTTGCCACGGGCGGCGTTCGTGGGCATCCTGTCCGCATGAATACCAACTGGAAATCCCCCCGACGGCTCCTGCCCGCGATCGCCGGCGCGCTGGTCCTGCTGGTCGCCGGCCTGCTGATCTTCTTCCCCGTCGGCCGGGTCAAGGCCCTGGCCGCGAGCCGCGCCTCGGCGGCCCTGGGCCGCGAGGTCGCCATCGACGAGGCGAAGCCTGTCGCTGCGCGGCGGGCTGGGCGTGCGCCTGCAGGGGGTGCGCGTCGGAAACCCGACGGGATTCGGGGGCGAACCCCTGGCCTCGGTCGGGGCTGTGGATCTGCGGCTGCGCCTGTTGCCCCTGCTGCGCGGCCGGGTGCAGGCGGACCACCTCACCGTCACCGACCCGTCGCTGGCACTGCGGCGCCTGGCCGACGGCACGGACAACTTCACCTTCAAGCCTGCCGCGACCGGAAGCGGCGGCGGCAGCGACGGCGCCGGCGGCAAGGCGCAGGCTTTCACGCCCGACCGCGTCACGATCGCCGGCGGCCGCGTCGCGTTCGCCGACGAGGCCGCGGGCACCGGCGTGCGCCTGTCCGGGCTGCGCCTCGAGTCGAGCCTGAAGACCGACGCCGCGGGCCGCAGCACGGCGCGGGGCGAACTGGCCGTCGACAGCCTGCGCGTCGACGGGCCGGCGCCCGTGCCGGTCCTGCCGCTCTCCCTGCAGTTCGACCTCGCGTACGACCGGGCCACCTCGCTGTTCACGCTCGCGGAATCCGCCCTGGCGGCGGGACCGCTGCGCTTCAAGCTGTCGGGCGACTACGCCCGCCGCGGGGACGCGGTCACCGCGCACGGCCGCCTCGTCTCGGACAGCGTCACCGCCGCGGACCTGATCGGCCTGCTGCCCGCCGACCGGCGCGAGACCCTGTCCACCTACCGCATCGCGGGCGAAGTGACCGTCGAGGCCGACGCGACCCTGGAGCCCGGCCGCAAGGCTGCCTACGCCGCGACCGCCGGCCTGACGAATCTGGTCATGAGCGGCGGCGAGCTGCCGGGCGAGCTGAAGGTGGCGGCGGCCCGCGCCGACCTGCGCCCCGACAGCCTGCACGTCGCGCTGTCGCAGGCGTCCCTCGGCGGCCGCCCGCTGCAGGGCGATTTCTCGGTGACGCGCTTCGCCGCGCCGCGCCTGCGCGGCACCCTGAGCGGCGAGATCGATCTGGCCTACCTGCAGCCCTTCCTGCCGCCGGGACGGCAGGCCGCGATCGCGGGCGCGCTCGTGGTGCGCGTGGAACTGGACGGCCCGGTGAAGCAGCCGCAGCAGTTGCTGCAGGGCGGCGAGATCGTCGTGAGCCGCATGTCCTACCGCGACGCCATGCTGGGCGTGCCGCTGACCGCGCTGGACGCGAAGCTCACGCTGGCGCCCGACGCGGTGACGATCGCCCGCTGCGACGCTCGCTTCGGACAGAGCGACGTGGCGCTGACCGGCCGGATCGCCGACCCCCTGGCGGCCCTCGCCAAGGATCCCTCGCGCCGGCCCCTGCTGACCTTCGCCGCGCGCTCGCGCCGCTTCGACGTCGACCGCATCTTCCCGGCCGCCAGCCCGGCCTGGGTCAAGCGCGACGGGGCGGCGGCCGCCCCCGCCGCGTCCGACTCGCTCACCGCCCGCTTTCCGGACCTGCGGGGCACGGGCACGCTGCGCGCCGACTCGCTGCTCTACGGGCGCGTCGCCTTCACCGGCGTGACCGGCAACGCGCGCCTCGTCGACCGCCGGATCGAGGTCGCGGACGTGACCGCCGACGTCTACACCGGCAAGGTGACCGGCAGCACGACCGTCGACCTGAACGACCTGAACCGCCCGGCCTTCGGCGGCGCTTCGCGGCGTCCCGCATCGAGGCCGACGACTTCCTGTCGCGCTTCACGCCGCTGAAGGGGCTGCTGTTCGGCAAGTTCGACCTGTCCGGGACCTACGGCGCCGCGGGCCGCGACGGCGAGGCCGTGCGCCGCTCGCTGACCCTGGATGCGGGCGCGCGCATGGACCAGGGGCGTATCGTGACCAGCGGCGCGGTGCACGCGGCGCTGGCCGCGGTGGCGTCGAAGGTGGGCAGTTCCCTGTCCGAGAACCAGACCCTGCGCAATCTCGCCACGCACGTCGTGGTGAGCGACGGCCGCGTCGGGCTCGACACGCTGTCGACGAAGCTGGGCGATCTCGGCGATCTGGTCTTCGCCGGCGGCTACGCGTTCTCCGGGGCGCTGGACGCCACCGGCGGCCTGCTGCTGAACGAGGAGTTGTCGCGCAAGCTGCGCGATCCCGGCGGCCTGGTCGGCCGGGTCACCGGCGCGCTGGGCGGCGCCGCCGGCAACGAACGCCTGATCATCCCCCTGCGCGCCGGCGGCACGCTCGCGCAGCCCACGGTCCAGCTCGACGTGGCGGCCGCAGTGCAGAGCGTCGCCGCGGGCGCGGCCTCGCAGGTGCAGCAGAGCGCGCGCGATCGGCTGCTCGATCCTGCTGCGAGGCCGGAAAGTAGGTACGCCTTTTCCCCCGCGTACGCCGCGGCTACCGATCTGGAAGAGGTACTGCAGCTTCATGAAGTACTGGCGGTCGGTCAGCCGCCAGTCGCGCACGCCGTCGTGCTCGGGGTCCAGCGGCGCGTAGTCGCGGGTCGAGCCGACGTAGAAGATGCTGAACGGGTTGAGGCGGTAGGTGACCAGCGGGTCGGCCTCCCAGGTCTGGTCGAAGTCGTCGTACTGCAGCACCAGGCGCAGCGAAAGTTCGCGCGAGACCTGCACGCCGAGGCGGGTGCGCAGGATGTAGCCCTTGAACAGCATCGCCTCGGTCTGGTCGTCGACGCTCTGGATCCAGTTCCAGACCACCTCGGCCAGCAGGCGGTCCGCGGGGCGCAGGTCGAACCACAGCGTGGCGTTGGACTCGCGGCCCATGACCCGCTCGCGCCGCGCGATGCGGTGCCCGTGGCTCAGGCTCAGGCCGCCCTGCAGCGCGCTGGCGGGCACGGCCTGCAGCTCGAACTCCGTGGCGTCGATGCCGTCGAACCAGATCCCGCCGAACAGCTCGTTGCTCTTCATGTGCGAGAGCTGGCAGTAGAGCTGCGACTGCCGCACGCGCGCGCCGACCCCCGCCCAGACCCACTCGTCCTTGCGCGCGTCGGCCATGTTCCAGACGCGGCCCGCGTTGACGTGGGGCTGGACCCACTCCAGCAGCTGCGAGTCCTCGCAGCGGAAGACGCGCGAGGCCGACGCGGTCGCCTCGCGGCGGTCGTTGCGGGGGATGAAGCCGTTGTCGGCGCGGAAGGTGGGGCTGTAGGACCAGTAGTCGGCGTCGAAGTCCCAGAGGCGGTCGTTGTATTCGAGGCTCGAGTAGACGCCGAGCCCGTCGTAGGTCTCGCCGTCGAAGACGGCGGTGCGCTTGCCGCGGTCGAAGGTCAGTCCCTCGAGGCCATCGGTCAGGGCCGGGTCGTCCGGCTCCTCGGTGCGCGAGGCCAGCGCCTGCCACTCGAACTGCAGCGAGGGCGTGAAGCGCACGCGGCCGTCGATGCCGCCGAGGGTGCCCGCGCCGCCGCCGTCGATGCGACGGTCGGTGGCCAGCACCCCGACGCTGGCGCCGTCGCCGAGGGCCTGCTGGACGCGCAGGATGTTCGTGGTGCTGCGGCCGCCGACGGCGAACGCGCTCACGTCCTCGAAGGGCAGCGTGAACGGCGAGACCTCGTCGCGCGCGACCAGGTAGGCGACGCTCGTGCTGCCGGGCCGGCCGGTGACCTTGGCCGCGAACAGCGGGTCGTTGATGGTGCGGGTGTAGACGGCGTTGAAGTAGGTGCTGAACAGGTCGCTGCCCTCCTGGAAGAAGGGCCGCCGCTCGGGGTAGAACAGGGCCAGCGTGGTGTTGACGTCGATCTGGGCGGCGTCGGACTCGACCTGGCTGAAGTCGGGGTTGACCGTGCCCTCGACCGTGAAGCTGGACGAGAGGTTGGCCCGGGCGCCGAGCGAGGCCTGGCCCAGGACCGGGCCGTTGTCGAAGCCGTCGCCGCGGCGCGTGCCGGCCTGCGTGAACACCTGCGACGGCAGCAGCTCGATGCCCTTGCCCGGTTCGACGCCGCGGATTCCTCTCACGGTGCCCCACCGCGAGGGCCAGCTGCTCTCCTTGAGGTCGTAGGCCGCCCAGGAGTACTGGCCGCGCACCGCGCGCGGGTGGTTGCGCCAGAAGTCGAGGCGCCAGACCTGCTCCTCGCCGACGGGGAAGCGCAGGCTCGACCAGGGGATGGCCAGCTCCACCTGCCAGCCCTCGTCGGTGACCCGGCCGGCGCTGGCGAAGACCATGTTGTAGCTCATGTCCTCGCCGCCGTTGACCGACCAGAGCAGGTCGCCCTGCACGCCCAGCGGGTTGCAGGCGATCTCGTAGGCCCAGGTCTGGTCGGCGTAGGTGTCGATGGCCGTGATGACGTAGTCGTCGGACCAGATGTTGTCGCGCTCGCTGAGGCCGGCGCGCACCAGCGCCGGGTCGTCGTGGCAGATGTAGGCGATGTAGAGGTGGTCGTCGTCGTAGGTGATCAGGGCCTGGGTATCGACGGGCGGCCGCACCTGGTTGCCGGGGTTGTGCTCGGCGAAGTTGTCCGCGCGGGGCAGGCCCTGCCAGCCGGGATCGTCCAGCTCGCCGTCGATCTGGATGGGGCCGGCGGCGCGGCTCGTTTCCAGCTGGGGGTGGTAGACCGGGACGAAGACCGCCTCCTGCGCGAACGCGGCGGGAAGCTGGGCGGTGCACAGCAGCAGGGCGGCGAGCAGGGGCGTCGTGCGCATGGTCCGACCTTCGTTGGCGTGGGGCGCGGGCCGGGCGGGCCCGGATCGGCCCCTTCCTACGGGCCCGCAGGCGGGTTGTTGCGGCCCCTGCCGGCGCAGGTCGCGGCGCGTTGGACGTTGGCCCGGCGGGGGTTCGGTGGTACGATCGCCCGCGGCGCGCACGACGCGCGCCCGCGTCAACGACGAGCGAGGGGGATCCGATGCGAACGATGCGTCGCAGCCTGCTGCTGGTCGCGGTCCTGGTCCTCGGGGTCGCCGCCTGGGCGGCCGTGCAGCAGATGAGCGTGCAGGTGCGGGCGGGGCAGCTCCGGGCGACCCCTTCCCACCTCGGCAAGGTGGCGGCGAGCGTCGCCTACGGCGACCGCCTGACGGTCGTCCAGAAGCAGGGCGCCTGGTACAGCGTCAAGGACGCGCGCGGGCGCACCGGCTGGATCCACGAATCGGCCCTGACGACCAAGCGCGTGGTGCTGAAGGCCGGCGACGCCGACGTGGCCGCCGGCGCGGGCGGCGACGAGATCGCCCTGGCGGGCAAGGGCTTCAACGAGCAGGTCGAGGGCGAGTTCAGGGCCCGCGAGACGGGGGCCGACTACGCCTGGGTCGACCGCATGGAGGCGATGGTCGTCACGCCCGAGCAGGCCGTGGCCTTCCTCGCCGCAGGCGAAGTCGCCCCGCAGGGAGGTGCGCGATGAACAGGCGCAACATGACCCTCCCGGCCGTCCTGCTGCTGCTCGCGGCCCTGATCGCGGGCTGCGCGTCGGTGGCCAAGCTCGGCACGCAGATCGGGCAGGGCGCCGGCGCCATCACCGAGGAGCAGGCCACCTCGATCAACCGCTCCGCCGAGGCGCTGGAGAAGACCTTCGCCGACATCACGCCGGAGCAGGAGTACTACATCGGCCGCGCCGTCGCCGCGACCATCCTGCAGACCTACCCGGCGGCCGACGAGCCGGCCGCGAACGCCTACCTGAACGAGCTGGGCCAGGCGCTGGCCATGGCCTCGGACCGCCCGCAGACCTTCGGCGGCTACCACTTCCTGCTGCTGGACAGCGAGGAGGTCAACGCCTTCGCCGCCCCCGGCGGGCTGGTGCTGGTGACCCGCGGGCTGGTGCGCTGCTGCGAGAGCGAGGACGCCCTGGCCGCGGTGCTGGCCCACGAGATCGCCCACGTGCAGGCCAAGCACGGCCTGAGCGCCATCAAGAAGAGCCGGCTGACCTCGGCGCTGGCGATCCTCTCGGTCGAGGCGGCGCGCAACCTCGGCGACGAGGACCTCAAGCAGCTGACCGCGGACTTCGAGGGCAGCATCATGGACGTCACCCAGACGCTCGTGAACGGCGGCTACGCCCGCGGCCTGGAGAAGGAGGCCGACGAGGCGGCCGTCGCGATCCTCGGGCGCGTGGGCTACGACCCGCGCGCGCTGGTGTCCCTGCTGCTGAAGATGGGCGAGAGCGTGAAGCCGGGCGGAACCGGCTTCGGCAAGACGCACCCCTCGCCGCAGGACCGCATCGGGGCGCTCGACCCGTCGCTGGCGAACAAGCCCGTCGTGGTCGACCCCGCCGCGCGCCGCGCCCGCTTCACGCGCGCCGTCGGCGACGTCTGAACCATGGGCCGACGCGCACGTCCGGCCCTGTTGATCGGACTGGGCGCCGCCGCGCTGGCGGCGGCGCTCTGGTCCGTCGGCGTGCTGGACGCCTGGGAGCGCGCCGCCTGGTCGTGGCGCGTCCGCGCCGCCGCCGCCCCCTCGGCGGCCACCCCGACGATCAAGCTGATCCTGCTGGACCAGGCCAGCCTGGACTGGGGCAGCCGGGAGAACGGCTGGTCGTGGCCCTGGCCGCGCGAGGTCTACGCGCCGATCCTCGACTTCTGCGCCCGCGGCGGCGCGCGCACCGTGGCCTTCGACGTGCTGTTCACCGAGCCCTCGGTGTACGGGGTCGAGGATGACGCGGCCCTGGGCGCCGCCATGGCGCGCACGCCCGGATTCGTGGGCGCGATCTTCCTGGCGCAGGGCGACGGGACCGGCACGGGCGGCGCGCCAGGCCGACAAGGTGGACAGCGGCTGGGGCCCGCGGGCGACGCCGGCTGGACCTGCGCCGGACTCGACGAGCCGGCGACGGCGGACCTGCGGCAGGCGCTCGCCGCAGGCGGCGCCACGGTCCCGGTCGCCGAGGCCGCCCCGGTGTCGGGCGCCTTGGCCAACGTCGCCGACACGCCCGATCCCGACGGCGTGTACCGGCGCGCGCGGCCGCTGCGCCTGCTCGACGGCCGCCCGGTGCCGTCGCTCGGACTCGCGGCCTACCTGCTCGGCGAAGGTGCGGCAGACGAACTGCGGCTCGAGCCGGGCCGCCTGCTGGTCGGCGGCCGCGCGGTGCCCCTGGACGCCGACGGCCGGGCGCTGCTGCGCTTCGCCGGACCGGCGGACGTCCACGAGACCTTCAGCGCCGCCGCGATCATCCAGTCCGAACTGCGCCTGCTGGAGGGCGGCACGCCGGTCATCGACCCGGCGGCGCTGCGGGGCTGCGACGTGCTGTTCGGCTTCAGCGCCCCGGGCCTGCTCGACCTGCGCCCGACGCCGCTGAGCCGGGTCGCGCCCGGCGTGGCGCTGCACGCCGCGGTGCTGGACGACCTGCGCGGCGATGGTTTCCTGCGCAACGCGCCGGCGGCCGCGGTGTGGCCCGCGATCGCGCTGCTGGCGGTCGGCGCGGCGGCGCTCGTGCTGGCGGGCCGCAAGGCCTGGCACGGGCTGGCGACCATCCTGGTGACGCTGCCACTGCCGCCCTGCTCGGCGTCGGCGGCTACGCCCTGGGCTGGTGGTTCCCGGTGGTGCCGGCGGGTGTCGCGACGGCGGCCGCGCTGGCCGGCGGTCTGGTCTGGAACTACGCCACCGAAGGCCGCCAGCGCCGCTTCCTGAAGCAGGCGTTCCGCCACTACCTCAGCCCGCACGTCGTCGAGAGGCTCATCGCCGACCCCGGCCAGCTGCGCCTGGGCGGCGAGCGGCGCGAGCTGACGATCATGTTCTCGGACCTGGCCGGCTTCACCTCCATCAGCGAGTCCCTGGACCCGGTGGCCCTGACCGAGCTGCTGAACGACTTCCTGACGGACATGACCGACATCGTGCTGGAGGAGGGCGGCACCCTGGACAAGTACGAGGGCGACGCCATCATCGCCTTCTGGAACGCGCCCTGGAAGTGCCCGACCACGCCGCCCGCGCCTGCCACGCCGCCTGGCGCTGCCAGCAGCGGCTGGCGGCCCGGCGCGAGGAGTTCCGCGCGCGCACCGGCCACGCGCTGCACATGCGCGTCGGCCTGCACACCGGGCCGGTGGTCGTCGGCAACATGGGCTCGCGGCAGCGCTTCAACTACACCGTGCTCGGCGACGCGGCCAACCTGGCCTCGCGCCTCGAGGGCGCGAACAAGGCCTTCGGCACCGCGACGATGATTTCGGGCGTGACCCGCGCCGCCGCCGGCGCGACGATCGCCGTGCGCGACCTCGGCGCGGTGCGCGTGGTCGGCCGGCGCGAGCCGGTGCCCGTCTTCGAACTGCTGGGGCCCGCGACGGCCGCCGACGTTCACGCGTTCGACGGCTACCACGCCGCCCTGGCGCTCTGCCGCGCCGGCGACTTGACCGGCGCCGCCGCGGCCTTCGCCGCGCTGCCGGACGACCCCGTCGCCCGGCAGTACGCCGAACGCTGCCGCGAGTCCGCGGCGGGCGGCGAGCCCTTCGACGGCGTCTGGAACCTGACCAGCAAGTAGGTGATGCGATGAGGATCCGTTTCGCCGGCGTGCGGGGCTCGTGGCCGCGGACCGCGCCCCGCTTCGCGCGGTACGGCGGCGACACGACGTGCCTGCAGGTCACCCCGCGCGACGGGCCGCCGGTCTTCGTGGACGCCGGCACCGGGATCACCGCCGCCGCCGAGCTGCTGCCGCGACCGGGCGGCGAGCTGCTGCTGCTGCTGACCCACACGCACCACGACCACCTGCAGGGCTTCCCGTCGCTGAGCCCGCTCTACGAGCCGGGCTGGCGCCTGACGGTGGCCGCGCCGGAGTTCGTGCCTGCCGAGGCCGCCGTCCGCAAGCTGATGGAGCCGCCGCTGTGGCCCCTGGCTCTGGATTCGCTCCGCTCGGCGGTGGCGTTCCGGCGGCTCCCCGCCGTATTCGCCTGGGGCAGCCTGGAGATCCGCCACCTCGCCGTCCCGCATCCCGGCGGCTGCGCGGCGTACCGGCTGGACGAGAGCGACGGCGGCTCCCTCGTCTTCGCGACCGACATCGAGTGGGGGGCCTGGGACGACGCGGGGCGCGCCGCCTTCGCGCGCTTCTGCCGCGAACCGCGGCCGGTGGACCTGCTCGTCATGGACGGCCAGTTCACCGACGAGGAGATCCCCGCGCGCCGCGGCTGGGGCCACAGCAGCCTCGGGGACTGCGTGGCGGCGGCGCGGGCCGGCGGCGCGGGCCGCCTGCTGACGACCCACCACTCCCCCGACCGCGACGACGCGGCGATGGTCGCCGTCGAGGCGACGCTGGCCACCCTGCTGGCAGGCGCCGCCGCGGCGCGGCAGGGACAGGAACTCGAGCTCTGATCCCACGCGACGGGGACGCGTCCCCGGCAGAAAGGCCCCACTGTGAGCGATTCCACCTGGTTCGTCGTCGAAGTCCTGGTCATGCTCTCCATCTACGGGCTGGCCTCGGTCCTGACCTCGCGTCTGCGCCGCAGCGCGCGGGCCGAGCGCGGCGCCGGCTCCGCGCTCCTGCACCTGCTGCGCGGCCTCGCGGGCTGCGCCGCGCGCCCGGTGATGGTGTTGCTGGTCTCCCAGGCCGTCCTGATGCTGCTGGACCGCATGCCCGAGGCGGCGGCCTGGCTGCGCCAGCGCCCGCAGCACCTCGACGCCTGGCGGATGTTCTGGCTCGGCGTGCTCGCCGTCGAGCTGATCGAGGGTCTGGCCGTGCAGGCCTACGCCCTGCGCCGGCGCACCTTCCCGATCCCCGACCTGCTGCTGGACATCATCCGGTTCCTGTTCGTGCTGGCCGTCGGCTTCGCGGTGATGAAGCTGCAGATGGGCGTCGACATCGCGCCGCTGCTGGCCTCGACCGCCCTGTTGACCGCGGTGGTCGGCTTCGCGCTGCAGGGCGTGCTGGGCAACCTGCTGGCCGGCATGTCGCTGCACCTGGTCGGCTCGTTCCGCGCCGGCCAGTGGATCAGCATCGGCGACCTCGAGGGCCACGTCGTGGGCACCAACTGGCGCGAGACCCAGGTCCGCACCCGCGCCGGCCACTACATCACCGTGCCCAACGCCAAGGTGGCCGAGTCGCTGATCCACAACATGGAGCAGCCCAACCCGGTGCGCCGCCATTCGGTCACCGTGGGCGCCAGTTACAGCGACGCGCCCGACGAGGTGCTCGCCGCCCTGCTGGCCGCGGCCCGCAGCGTGCCGGACGTGCGGCCGAACCCCGCGCCCGCGGCGATGATCGTCGGCTTCATGGACTTCGGCATCAACTACCGGCTCGACTTCTGGACGACGCAGTTCTACAAGCACTCGCTCATCGACGGCGAAGTGAACCGGATGATCTGGTACCAGTTCAAGCGCCGCGGCATCGAGATCCCCTTCCCGATGAGCGACAAGCTGCTCAACGATTTCATGACCGTCGTCAACGGCCAGCGCCGTCTCGAACCCGAGGACCGCGAGCTCGCCGCCCGCCTCGACGACCTGCTCGGCAGCGACCTCTGCACCAAGCTGGTCGTGGACGCCGAAGGCCGCCCGCTGCTGGACCGCGAGGCCCTCGCGCAGGTCGCCCCCCTGTTGCGGCGGCTGCCGTACACGCGCGGCGAAACCGTCTTCGTCCAGGGCGAGGCGGGCGACACGTTCCATGTGGTGGTGCGCGGCAAGCTGGCTGTCCGCGTCGCACAGGACGCGGACGTCGCGGCCGAGTTCGTGCTCGGGCCGGGGGCCGTGGTGGGTGAGATGAGTCTGATGACCGGCGCGCCCCGGTCGGCCACCGTCACGGTGACCGAGAGCACCGAGCTGCTGGAGTTCGACCTGGCGGCCTTCCGGGCGATCCTCTCCCTGCGCGACGAGATCCCCGAAGCGCTCGCGACCCTGGCCGCGAAGCGCGCCGCCCAGAACCGCACGACGCTCGACCGGCTTTCGCAGGAGCACGAGGCCGCGGCGGGGGCGGAGGTCGAGCACCACGGCATCCTGCACCGCCTGCTGGCGATGATCGGCCGTTAACTAAGAGGCTGGATAGCGGGCCACGCGCGCCCCTGCCGGGTCGCAGATCGCGCAGAACGTGCCGTACTTGCCCAGCGACCGCGGCCCTGCGCATCACCCTGCCGCCGCGGGCCGCGCAGGCCTGAGGCTCGCCCTCGAGATTTGGCGACCGTGACGTACGCCAGCCACCGCGGCGGCAGTCCCAGTTCCGCCCCGCGCGTGGCAGTGATCCTGGCGACGACCCCGCCTTCGCGGTTGATCATCAGGTAGTCGTCGGTCGCCCATCGGGACCAGTTCGAAGCTCCAGCCCGCGACCGCCGTAGAAATCCTGCAAGCCCGGCGTCCTCGACCGCGTCAGGTCGAACCAGCCCAACAGCCGATCGGTATCACGCCTCTTCTCGCCTCACGTGGCTCATCCTCCGTCGGGGGAACAGGGTCGCTGACCGGCTGGGGCGTCCGCCGTTCGGCGGCGCTCGCGGGCTGGCGCGACGGTCTTCGTCGGGAACCGGGCTGAGGAGGGCGTCGCTGAGGATCTTGCGCACTTCGTCGCTGGAAATCGTTGCCCAGCATCCAGCTTCCCAGGTAACCGGGCGTCCCGCGCGCGATCTCTCGGAGCCGCCACGGGCCCTGCAGCTTGCTGGTTGCGAGCAGGCTCGGCCCCCGTCGTCCCACTCGAACTTGCGCGTGCGGTCGACGAAACGGCCCTCGCCAGCCATTAAGCGGACGCGGTGCAGGTCGTCGACGTCCCCGCTGAGCCTCTCTTCATAGCAGCCGACCATGGCGTCGAGCACCCGAGGGTCGCCTCGACGTCGGCCAGCGCGCGTGGGCGCTCGGTCAGGTCCTTCCTGCAGTATTTTCGGTGTTAAGCCGCGGTCAGGGTCTGCGGCTCTATGGCGTAGAAGATGCGTATGGCGTTCAGGTGGCGCCGGCCCGCCAGCTCGATCGGCGTTCCCGCGCGGCGCAGTTCCGCCTCCGAGGGCGCGTCGAAGCCGACCGAGTTGAAACCGCAGAGGTCGGCTCCCTCGAACAGCGGGACGATCCCGGGCGCGACCGCGGGCCAGGACCGGGGCGTCGCGCACGTCGCGTCGTCGGAATGCCGGGGACGGCGGTCGCCGGCGCCGGGATGGCATCTCCGGGCTGACCAGGGTGCGGAAGCTGTGGCGGGCGCTGTCCGGCCTCCACGTGCGCACCAGCCTGATCTCCACGATGCGGTCGCGGTCGGGGCTGCGGCCGGTCGTCTCTGGAGGTCGAAGCAGACCAGGGCGCGCGCTTTCCAGGGTCCAGATTCTTGAACATGTGTCTCCTTGGCGTTTGTTCCTGCTGGAAGCTGGCTGTGGCCGCCGGGCACAGATTGCCGTTAAAACCATGCGGCTGGCGCTATCGCTGAACGGCGCGACCCGGCAAGAAGGAGCGCCCCGGCTTGTCGGCCGGGGCCTGCCCGCTGTCGCGATCAGCGCGTACGCGGTCGACGTGGACGAAACGGGCACCTCCTCGATCCACCGGGATGCAGGTCGCTGGTCCTGGTGTGAATCGCGCATAGCTCCGCGCACGCAACCGGCGCGTGACAGGTCCCTCCCCACGCACCCACTCCGTGGTCCTTGCCACCGTAGCTGAGTTGAGCTGATGGCGGTGACGACGGCCGCGGTGCTGCAGGCGGGCCCTCCAGCAGCTTGCCGCTGTCGGCGTGGCGTGGCAGGGATCGTGGATTACCGGCGGCGTCTCGGTCCAGTTCAGGCCGCGAATTCGCGGCAGAGGATGCCGACCGAGTCGCGGGTCACGCTGTTCAGGGATGAAGGCGCTGATGGCGGCGCGGATGACCTTGTCGGCGTAGACGAAAGCGATGTCTATCGCCCCCATCTCCTCGACCCGACGATATCGTGCGCGCGTCCAGCCAGAAGATCTGGTCGAATTTCCCCGTTGCGCGAGCTTGATGGGCAGCAGGGCGGGCCCCGTAGTTGCCGCCGGTCTCAGCCCCGCCGACGTTACGCCATGCGGCGAGCGCACGTAGGTGTCCTTGGCCTTGACCCGCAACGGCTCGCTGCCGCCGGCGGAAGGTAGCCGCCGACCGGCCCGATGATGACGGAGAACAGGTAATTTCGTGCGCATCTTGACGCCCAGGCCGCGCCGGGTCGAGATCATCGGGGGGCGGATGTGAGAGCGTCGGGCGACTTTGGCACCCAGCTGCGGTCCAGGTCGATGAGCCGTTTAAGAGGGCCTCCAAATGGCCAACAGACATCGGCGTCGACCCGCGTACTGCACATCCGGTCGCAGGTGGCGGCTGAAGCGGGGCGATGTCTATGTCCGGCCGGAACATGTGGACCGAGCAGTCCACCGGACTGGCGTAGGCCTTTCATCCCTCGAAGATCTCCCGCCCGTAGGGGAAGCAACTCCTGGTCATGGATCGAGCACGATGTCGTGGTAGGGACGATGACCGGCCTGCCCCAGGCTCTGGTCCCGGCACGCGGCGGCTCGAACATGTGCGGGTGAAGATGCTGCCGAAGCTGAAATTGCTGCGCGGGGCGCGGGCAACCGATGACGGGTGATCCGGATCTCCATGGGTGCCTCCTTGGCTCTGCTGAACGGTACGGCTTTCGAGGCGGTCTCGACTCGCCAATCGTCATCGCTTATCGCCGCCTAAAATCAAGGGGGTGGCCTCATACAGGGCTGTTGTCGTATGCATTTTCAACAGGTTGAGGGAAGCGGCTCAGGCCTGCCTGCCATCCGGGAGTTCGCAGGGCGCCGGTCAGCCTGAAGACGATCTCGGCGGTGGATCGCCGCGACCATGAGCACCTGGCCGACCCCACAGGGGAGGCCAGCGTCGGACCGACCAGGACCGATAGCAGGGTCACTGGCCCCAGCAGCGGCCCTCCAGCCAACTGAAGATGCGTGGTTGCGGCGCTCCTGCGGTGTTTCGGCCGCCGCAGGAAGGTGGCGAAGCCGATCTGAAGGCCCTGCGCGATCGCCCCTGAACAGTGCGAAAGGGACCAGCGCCCCGGTTAAAGCGCCAAGATTGATGGCGAATGAGACTCCAGCAGCAGGTCAGTCGAGCACCACCAGCAGCCCGGCTGCCCGGGGCGGTC
>JADJIV010000048.1:0-11641 GCA_016706845.1 bacterium | reverse complement strand
AGAGGCGGGACCCCGGGGATCCCGCCTCTTTCAAGTCGAAGACGCCGGTCAACCGCCGGGCCCCAGAATCGGAAGATCAGCCCGGCGCTGTAGGTCATCACGTCGCCGGGGCCGGCTTCCGCGTTCAGCTTCAGGCCCAGGTTCAGCGTGGCGCCCAGCGCTCTGCCAGCTGTCCTGGATCAAATCCACCGAGAAGTTGACCTCTTCCTCGACGTCCGTGCCGTCATCGTCGTAGGTGTACGTGTAGGCCACGTCCATCGACGACTCTTCCTTCGAGTAGGCGCCGTAGACCGTGGCCAGGGCGAAGCTCCGGCTGGCGGCGAGGTACATGCTCTGCGCGTCGGTCGCGACGTACTCGCCCACGTCCATAGGCCTGCTTGAAGAAGCCGACCGAGACGTCCACCGGCAGCATCGGCAGCCAGTAGTTTGCGCTGGCCCGACAGGCCGAAGCCCCACAGCTTGATCTTGCCGATGTCGCCGGCGTCAGATGTCGGGCAGCCGGCACGGTCGCCTGCAGCACATGACGCCGCCGACCGAGCGCCTGGGGCGTCGACCGAGCGCACGTAGTCCAGGTCGACCAGACTCTCGATGCCCTCACGTTAGATGGGCAGCCCGGCGTAGTAGGCCGTGATGTGGTGCCGGTGAATCGTCCTTGCCCCAAGACTGACGGGCCGCCCATGACCAGCGTGCCCTCCTCGCCGTAGCGGGGTCGCCAGGTCGATGCCGTAGCGCTCGTCCAGGTCAGCGCGCTCGGCCGTCTGGGAGGTCTTAACCTCGTCCTCGAGCTTGGTCCCGGGCTGGCCTTCAGGCCGAACGAGACCGTCAGCCGCGTGCCGGGGATCCCTCCGCGGTGTGGGAACAGGCCGCAGTTCTGGTTGGCGCCCATCCCGGTGACCAGGGGGCCAGGTAAGCCGCAGGCGTACTGCTCACCCAGTCTTCGAGCAGGGGCCTCGAGGTCGCCCCGTCGTCCTCGTCCTGCGCCAGCGCGGGCACGGGTGGCGAAGCCCAGGACCAGCAGCCCGGCCAGCAGCGCCCAGGCCGGACCGTATTTCCATGCTTTGTTCATCGTCGTCCTCCTGCGACAGGTGAAATCGGAGCCTTCTGGGAAACTACCATATACCAGGCACGGGCCACAACACCGTTCACGGAGCCGTGCGGCGCGGGGTCCCGGGGGTCTTCGGGATCAGGACTCGGCCCGCATGGCCGCGCCGCCGTCGCGGCCGACGGCGAGGAACGCGGCCCACTGGCTCAACGCCAGGTCAGAGACGACCCAGGGCGACGCGTCGCCGAGCACGCGGACCGCGGTGCCGGGTTCCGCGTGGCCGAGACGCTCGCGGTGGTGCCGGGCCACGCCCGGCAGCAGGACGCCGACGACGGTGAACAGCCGCAGGGCGGCGGGCGTCCAGGTGACGAGGTGGCCGTTGCCCCGGTGCTCGATGCGGGCGCCGAAGCGGCGCAGCTCCGCCACGTCGTCGGCGCCGAGGGCGGGGGTGCGCCAGGGCCCCGCGGGCACCGCGTGCAGCCGCACGAAGCCGGGCCGGCGGAACGAGCCCAGCACGAGGCGTCCCCGCTCGTCCGACTGGGTGTCGAGCAGGCTGACGGACCGCAGCCCCGCGACGGAGTCGGTCGCGCCCGCCGTTGTCTGTCGCCGTCCTGACGCCCTTCAGGACCCAGCCGCCCGCGGACGGGCGGCGGGGACCTCGTCGTGATACCCGAGCCGGGCGGCCGGGGCAATTCCGGGCGATCTGTCCCGAGGGTGCGCTCGCCTTGGGGTCCGGGGGGACGAGCCCGGGGGATTCCGGCTGGGGAACATAGCACACGGAGGGGATCCAAAGTCAGGCCTAGCGGGGACGCCGGCGGCGATCAGCTCGCAGGCCTGGCAGTGGGGGTCAAGCTCGGACTTCGCGCGGCGGAAGTAGCCAAAGCCTCCACCCACTCGGCCGCCGCGCGGGCAGCGCCTCTCGGTGTAGTCAGATGAACTGCACGAGAAACCGCTGGACGATGACCCGCGGCATGGCGTGCCCCATCTTGCAGGCGGCGTCCTCGACCGTCGCGGCGTCGACGCCCAGGATGCGCACGAAGAACGCGTTGAGCGCCTTGTGGCGGCGGATCACGTCGCGGGCCAGGGTCTCGCCGGCCGGCGTCAGGGTCACGACCCCGTAGGGCTCGTAGTGGATGAGATCCTTCTGGGAGAGGATGCGCAGGGCCTGCGTCACCGACGAGCTGTTGACGCCGAGCCGCTGGACGAGATCCTTGGATCGCGCGACACGCTTCTCGTCGATGACGTGGGAGATCGCCTCCAGGTAGTCTTCCTGGCTGGCGCTGAGCTGCTGCTCGGCCATGGCCCGCCCCTCGGATAAAACAAGAAATGTTTGTTAGATATAGAATAGCGCCGCCGGCGGCGGTGTCAACCCCGGTGAGAAGCCGCGGTCAGTAGGTCAGGGTGACCGAACGGAAGAAGTCGCGGATCTCGGGGTCCTCGAAGAGGTCGTCCTGTGCGCTCCAGGCGGTCACCACGAGCATCCGCCCGCGGTGGAGGTAGCCCTCGTACCAGGCGCAGCGGGTGCCGCCCTCCTCGCGGCAGAGGGCGAGCACGCCCTCCATGCCGTCGCGCCGCACGGGGGTCTGGCGGACGATCTGCAGGCGGCGGTCGCCAATGCCGCGCGCGACGGCGGCGGTGACGTCTTCGACCGACAGGGGACCGCCGTCGGGACGCTCGAACCAGACGCTGACGGAATAGCCGTGCGAGGCGTCGCCGTCGCGGTAGCACTCCGCCCGCACGACGGCGTCGCGCCCGTCGCCCGCGGACGAGGGCACGGTCCGCGTCCGGATGCGCGCGCAGCCCGACGGCCAGGTCGCGACGAACTCGCCCTCGGGGTGGGGCTTGGTGGAGGGGGTGTTCAGGTCCATCAGGTTGTTGTTCCGGGCGGCGGTGTCGGCGCCGGCAGCGCCCCGGCCGTCGCGCTTGCCGCCGGCGGCCCCGTCCTTCTTCCCGCAGCCGGCCAGCAACGCCATGGTCAGCAGCAGGCCGAGGGCGACCGGCCAGGCGGAGCGGCGGGACGGGAATCTCCAGGTCATCGACGGTCCTCCACGGCCAGCAGGGCTTCCATCTCGTCCATCAGCGCACCGAAGACCAGGAACACGTCGCGCACCGGCTGGTCCGTCGTCACGTCGACGCCGGTGCGCAGGAGCGTCTCGACGGGGTGGCGGCTGCAGCCGGACTTCAGGAACCCGAGGTAGTCCTCGCGCTCCGCCGCGCCGCCCTCCGTCACGCGCCGGACCAGGGCCGTCGAGGCCGAGAACGCCGTCGCGTACTGGTAGACGTAGTAGTTGTAGTAGAAGTGCGGGACGCGGCTCCAGGTGCGGGCGCTGCGGACCTCGTCCAGCACGACCTCGGGACCCCAGTAGTCCCTCAGCAGGCCCAGGTACAGCTCGTCGAGGCGGTCCGCCGTCAACGTGCCGTCCTGCTCGCCGATACGGTGCACCGCCAGCTCGAATTCCGCAAACATCGTTTGGCGCACGACCGTGCCCAGGATCTGGTCGAGATGGTTGTCCAGCAGCGCGAGGCGCCGGGAGGGATCGGCGGTCGCGGCCAGCAGCCGCCGCTGCAGCAGCAGCTCGTTGAAGGTCGAGGCCACCTCGGCGGTGAAGATCGGATAGTCGCTGTACACATAGGGTTGCGTGTGCGTGGCCATCCAGCTGTGCAGGGAGTGCCCCATCTCGTGGGCCAGCGTGAAGGTGTCGCGCAGCTGGCCGCTCCAGTTCAGCAGGATGTAGGGGTCGGTGCCGTGGATCCCGCTGGAGTAGGCCCCGCTGCGCTTGCCGGCGTTTTCGTGGACGTCGATCCAGCGGTCCGCCAGGCCCCGGCGCACCGCCGCCAGGTACGCGTCGCCCAGCGGCGCCAGGGCTTCGCAGAGCAGGGCGCTGGATTCCTGGTAGGTGTAGGTCGGCTCGCCGTCGGGGAACATGGGCGCCGGCGAGGTCGTGGTCGCGCAGCTCGTCCAGGGCGAGCGCGCGCCGCTTGAGCCGGGTGTAGCGGTGCACGAGCGGCAACTGCGCGCGCACGGCGGCGATGAGGTTGTGGTACACCGGCACCGGCACGGCGTTGCGGTGCAGGGCGGCCTCCAGCGTGCCGGCGTGCCGGCGGGCGCGGGCGAAGAAGACGTGGTTCTTGACGTTGGCGTCCAGGGTGGCCGCCAGGGTGTTGCGGTGGCGCCCGTAGGTGTCCAGGAAGGCGCGGAAGCTCTCCTCGCGCACGCGCCGGTCGCGCGAGCGGGAGAATTTCTGGAAGCGGGCCTTGGTCAGCTCGACCTCGCGGCCCTCTTCGTCGCGGATCGTCGGGAACACCAGGTCGGCGTTGTCCAGGGCGCCGAAGATCGACGACGCGCCGCGCGACATCTGGCCGGCCGCCGCCAGCAGCGCCTCTTCGGACGGGGGCAGGGTGTGGGGGCGGCTGCGCCGCAGGTCGGCGAAGTGGTGGTCGTAGAGGGCCAGGCCGGGCTCGTCCGCGCGCAAGGCGGCCAGGGCCGCGTCGTCCAGGGCGAGGAGTTCCGGGTCGTACCAGCTCGCCGCCTCGGCGAACCGCACCCCGAGGGTGTCCGCCCGGCCCTTGCGCTCGGTGTGGGCGCCGATGCGCGTGTCCTCGTCGCTGCGCAAATGGGCGTAGACGTGGACCCGCTCCAGGCGGTGGCGCGCGTCGAGCACGCGTTCGGTGGCGCGCAGGAGGTCGGCGCCGGACCGCCCGAGGCTGCCGCTGAGGGCCGCGACCTCCTCCAGCAGCGCCGCGACGGCTGCGAAATCACCTTCCCAGGCCTCCCAGTCCGGGTAGATCCGGCTCAGGTCCCAGGTCTGGTCCACGGGCAGGTCCGCGCGCTCGCGGCGGGCGGACGGTTCGGCTGCGGCCATGCAGGTCCTCCGTGAAGGGGGCGTCAGGCGTCGGGGAAGCGCTCGCGGATCACGACCTCTTCCAAGGGCAGCTGCCCGCCGCGGGGCCGGGGGTCCTCGCGGCGCTTGCCGACGGCCAGGGCCATGACGATCTCGTGGTCGGGCGGCAGGTTCACCAGCTCGGCGGCCGCGGCGAAGTCGAAGCCGACCATGGGGCAAGTGTCGTACCCCATCGCCCGGGCCGCGAGCATGATGGTCTGCGCGGCCATGCCGCCGGAGCGCAGGACCTCGTCGTGCTGCAGGTCCTCGCGGCCCTCGTAGGCGCCGACGATCGCGGCGACGATGCCGGCGCGGGTCGCCTCGGGCGCGTGGCGCCAGTAGCGGCCGGGGTCGCGGGCGTGGGCCTTGCGGTCGCCGCAGACCAGCACGATCAGCGACGCCTCGGCGAACTGGGCCTGGCGCCAGCCGATCTCGCGCAGCCGCTCCTTGCGCGCCTGGTCGGTCACCAGCACGAAGCGCCAGTTCTGGAGGTTGAACGAGGTGGGCGACAGGACCGCCGCCTCCATCAACCGCCGGATCTCGTCCTCGGTGAGGCGGTGCGCGGGGTCGAACTTCTTGACCGAGCGTCGCTCGGCGACGGCCGTGAAGACATCCATCCGGATCCCTTTCACCGTGGGCAACGGGAGGCCGGCCGCGGGCCGGCGGCGAGGACTAGATGAGTACACGCGAACGGCGGGCGCGTCAACGCGGGGGCGGCCGCGGCGGTCAGACGACCACGTGCAGGGGCACGCACTCGATGCGGTTGCGGCCGGAGCTCTTGGCGCAGTAGAGGGCCTGGTCCGCCAGCTCGAGCAGCTCCATCGCGCCCAGCCCCTCGCGGTAGCAGGCCACGCCGCCGCTGATGGTGCGCGAGTCGCGCCCCTCGGGGAAGTCGCGGCTGACCGGCACGGTGAACACCAGCTGCTCGAAGCGCAGGCGGATGCGCTCGGCCACGGTGCGGGCGTCGTCGAGGCCGGTGTCGGGGAACAGGACGAGGAACTCCTCGCCGCCGAAACGGAAGGCGCGGTCGTAGTCGCGGATCGAGGCGCGCAGCAGCTTGCCGAAGCGCGCCAGCATGCGGTCGCCTTCGAGGTGGCCGTGCAGGTCGTTCCAGGTCTTGAAGTGGTCGATGTCGAGCATCAGCACCGACAGGTGGCGGCGGCGGTGCTGGCAGCGCTGCACCTCGTGCTCCAGGCTCTCGTCCAGAAAGCGCCGGTTGAACAGGCCCGTGAGCGGGTCGAGGTTCATCTCCTCGCGGATGCGGTGGTTCTCCAGGTCCAGGTCCTCGAGCGAGCAGGCCAGGTCGCGCGTGAAGTTCATGGCGGACTGGACGTTCTTCCGGTTGCGCTTCAGCAGGTGGACCATGTTGTTGAATTCCTCGCCCAGCTCCTCGACGATCGTCGGCCGGGCGTCGACGTACACGGGGCACTCGCGGCAGTCGACCGGGAAGCAGAGCGTCTCGGGATGGGGGCGGCGGCGGCTCTCGCGCACGAGCTGCCAGCAGCGCTCGTGATCCCCCCCGACGGCGGTGCAAGTCACGGGCTCCGGCCGCAGCGGGTCGCGGGAGCGCCCGAGGTAGGGATTCTCGAAGAAGGCCTCCTGGCCGGCGGCCAGCCGGGCGAAGAGCGGCAGGATCTGTCGCGGATCCGCTGGATCTGCAACTGCTCGAACACGGCGTCGTTTCCCTCGTCGGCCATCGGTCCGGACCTCCCCGGACGGCCCCACAGCCGCCCGCCCCGGTGGACTCCCGCATCGTCAGGCACTATCATCGGCCGCTCCGGGGGCGGCTTGAACGCAGATGACAGGGTCGGATCAGGAAGGTGGGACGGGAATGGGCCTGCTCGGCGCGCTGTTCGGCGGCACGGTCGGTTTCATGCTGGGCGGACCGCTCGGGATGATCATCGGGGGGGCGCTGGGTTCGCAGACCAGCGCCCAGGTCGTGCGGACGGGCGCCCGCGGCGCCGGCGTCCAGGACACCCAGACCGCCTTCCTGGTGGCCGTCATCAGCCTGGCGGCCAAGGTCAGCAAGGCCGACGGGCACGTCTCCGAGGCGGAGATCCGCACCTTCGACGCCTTCCTGCGCGACCACCTGCGCATGTCGCCGGAGGACCGCCGGATGGCGGGCCGCATCTTCGACGAGGCCCGCGACAGCCCCATCCCGGCCGGCGACTTCGCCCGCCAGGTGCGCGGCGTCATGGGCCAGTCCCCGGAGCGGCTGCGCCTGATCGTGACGCTGCTGCTGCAGATCGCCCACGCCGACGGCCGCATGCACCCGGCCGAGGACGAGATGATCCGGGGCATCGCCCGCGACCTGGGCCTGTCCGACCGCGACTACCAGGAGTGCCGGGCCCTGTTCGCGCCCGTCCAGGACAGCCTCGAGACGGCGTACGCGGCGCTGGGGGTGGCGCCGGACGCCACCGACGACGAGGTCAAGAAGGCCTACCGCCGCCTCGCGCGCGAGTACCATCCCGACATCCTGCAGGGCAAGGGCATGCCCGAGGAGTTCCTGCAGTCGGGCAAGGAGATGCTGCAGAAGATCAACGCGGCCTACGACCGCATCAAGAAGGACCGGGGGTTCTAGGCGTGCCCGAGCTGCCGGAGGTCGAAAGCGTCGCCCGCACCCTGCGCACCGCGCTGTCGGGCCGGCGCCTGACCGGGATGCGCGTGCGCCACGCGGTCTGCGTGGAGCCCTCGGCGGCCGCCGTGCGGCGCGCCGTGCTCGGCCGCACGCTCGACCGCGTCCACCGCCGCGGCAAGTACCTCGTGCTGACCTTCGGGCAGGGCGACCCCGCCCCCGCCCACCTGATGCTCCACCTGCGGATGACCGGCCAGGTCCTGTTCGAGCCCGCCGACCGCCCCGACCGCCACGTGCACCTGGTGCTGGACTTCGCCGGCGCGGTGCAAACGCCATGCCGCGACGCGCGCAAGTTCGGGCGCTGGACCTGTGACGACGCCGAGAACCCGTCTGCGCTGGACCATGCCGGCCCGACATGCTGGGAGATCCGCGCTTCGCAGCCTGGGACCGGCCGGCTGCGCCGCCGGCGCGCCCTTCCAAGTCCGTGCTGCTGGACCAGGGGTTGCCGGGGTGGGCGAACATCTACGCCGACGAGGCCCTGGTTCCGCGCCCGCATCCATCCCCTGCGGCGGCCCGCCGACTGCAGCGACGCGGAGCTGCGCCGCGTCTTCGACGCGGTGCGCGGGGTGCTGCGCCTGGCGGTCGAGCACGGCGGGACCACGTTCCTGGACTTCCGGGACTTCCACGGGCAGCCCGGGAATTTCCGCCGGAAGCTGCGGGTGTTCCAGAGGGACGGGGGAGCCTTGCCGGGACTGCGAGGCCGAGCGATGGATCATGGTAGGGGGGGGGACGCATTTCTGCTTGGTCTGCCAGCGCTGACGCGGGACGGCCTCGTAAAATCGCCTATCTGGATGTATTTTAATGGATCATTTTTTAGATATCAGTCCCATTGAGGTAACTCGCCGCTGCGCTCCCCGCCAGCCACCCCGTCGTCCAGCAGCCCTGGAAGTTGAACCCCCCGGTCACCCCGTCGACGTCCAGCAGCTCGCCGGCGAAGTACAGGCCCGGCACCAGCCGGCTCGCGAAGGTGCGCGGGTCGACCTCGCGCAGGGCCACCCCGCCGCAGGTCACGAATTCCTCCTTGAACGGCGACTGCCCGTCAACCGAGAAGTGCGTGCGCTTGAGGTCGTCGACCAGGGTGGCGGCTTCGTCGCGGGTCAGGCTCAGCAGCGAATGCGGCCGTCGGGCAGGGCCGCGCCGTCGACCAGGGACTCCCACAGCCGCTGGGGCAGGACGACCGGGGCCAGGGTCCGAACCTGCCGGCGCGGGTGGTCGCGGCGCGCCGCGGCCAGGGCCTCGCCGACGGCGGCTTCGGTGACCGCCGGGATCCAGTCCACCAGGACGTCGAAGCGGTAGTCGAGCGCGTAGCTCGCGCGCTCCAGGCCGGAGAGCAGCAGCATGGCGGGGCCCGCTCAGCCCGTCGTGGTGACCAGCAGGGGGCCGCGTCGGCGGTGCTTGGTGCCGGCGAGGCGCACCTCGGCGTCGGTGAAGGCGATGCCGGCCGGGTCCTGCGGGCGCGGGTCGCGGCAGCGAAGGTGAAGAGCGAGAGGCACCGGCGCGACCGTGTGGCCGGAGGTCCGCGGCGGCGGTCCAGCCGGCGTTGCCGCTGCCGCCGCCGGTGTAGCAGCAACAGCGCGGCGGCGCAGGGGCCGGCGTCGGTCTCCAGTTCGAAGCCTCCGTCGGCCGCGCGGGCCGTTGAGCGAGGCCGCAGCCCGGCGGCAGTTCCACGCCCGCGTCCCGCGGCGGCGCGCAGCAGGGCGTCGACGACGGTGCGCGAGGAGTCGGTGACCGGAAGAAGCGGCCGTCGGGCTGGGCGCGCAGCCGACGTCGCCGGGCCGCGCGAACCAGGCGGGAAGTCTCGGCGGGGGCGAAGCGGGAAGGGGCCCATCAGGTCGCGGCCGCCGCGCCGGGTAGAATCGTCGCGAGCCGCGCGGGTCGGTGCGCACGTTGGTCACGTTGCAGCGGCCGCCGCCGCTGATCAGCACCTTGCGCAGGGGCTCGCGGCCGCGCTCCAGGACGATCACGCGGGCCGCGGGGGCCAGCTCGCGGCAGCGGATGGCGGCGTAGACGCCGGCGGGGCCGGCGCCGGCGACGACCAGGTCGGCGCTCGCCCCGGTCACGCCGCCGCCTTCTTCGGGGCCGGCGGCCGGTTGTTGAAGACCCCCGCGATCCCCGCCATCACCAGCGGCGCCGCCGAGGGTCCAGGAGGTGATGGCCTGTTCCAGGATCAGGTGGTCCAGCAGCACGGCGATGACCGGTTGGCGTAGGGAGGTGTAGGTCATGGCCACCTGCATGGGCAGCAGGCGAAGCACGGTCCGCACGAGGTGAAGGCCACGATGGAGCCGAAGACGGTCAGGTAGGCCCAGGCCAGCCACGCCTCCGGTGGTGGGCGTCAGGCGCGGCTCACGCCGGTCGGCGCGATCACGGCCAGGCAGCCAGGGCCGCCGAAGAGCTGCTGCCAGCCCGAGGCGGCCTGGATCGTCAGGCCGGGGCGGCGTCGCGCCATCCAGATCGAACCCGCGACCCAGGTCAGCGGGGCGATCAGCAAGCCGATCACGGCCCAGACGTCGGCGCTGGTGCCGTGGCGCAGCAGCGGCCACGACAAGAGGCCCACGCCGGCGAAGCCGATCAGCAGCGATGCGGACAGCTTGGGCGATGGCGCGCGCCGGTCCCGCGCGGCTTCGATCAGCGCCCCCCAGATGGGCATGATCCCCACCAGCAGGGCCGCGATGCCGGAGTCGGCGCGCTGTTCGGCCCAGGGCACCAGGCCGTTGCCGCCGACCCAGAGCAGCAGGCCCGAGCCGGCCAGCACCAGGGCCTCGGCGCGCGTGGGGCGCAGGCGGTGGCCGCGCAGCGCGGCCCAGCCCAGCAGGACGGCGGCGGCGGCCAGGACGCGCAGGCAGGCCAGCGTGAAGGGCGGGAAGCCCGCGCCCTCGCGCACGGCCAGGCGGATGGCGAGGTAGGTGCTGCCCCAGACGACGTAGACGACGCCGAGATGGGCGAGCCCGGCGGCTCTGAGCGGCTGGTCGTGCTGCGGATGGTCAAGCGGGCCTCCCGGTTCAGATCCGGTCGGTCAGCAGGAGGCACAGTTCTTGGAGGAAGAGCCGCTCCTCCGACTGGAAGCGGGCGAGCTGGAAGGGAAATTCTTTTTCGACGTCCAGTCGCTGGCGACGACTGCCGCAGCGGGAAGACCGGCAGCACGATCTCGCTCAGCGTGTCCGGTGGCGGGCAGGTAGTTCAGCTCCTGCGTGACGTCCTCGACGATCGTGATGGCGTGCTCGGCGACCTGCCCGCAGATGCCCTGGCCGATCGCGATGTGCGTCGGAGGCGGTGGCGCGGCTGCAAGCGGCCGATGAGGAGCGCTTCTTTCGTGGTTGTCGGATCGACCAGGAAGAAGGCGACGCAGTCGAAGCCCTCGACGTTGGCGAGCAACGGCAGCGCGGCGGTCGCCCGTGCATCTTGTCGTCGGAGCGGGTCCGCTTCCGGCGATGGGGCGGGCCTGCTCGACCAGGGCGTCGTAGCGGTTCGCGGTCCTCCTCCCGGACTCCGGATCCTCGTCAACCTGCTGGCGTTTTAACGGCGGTTACGCCGGGAGCGCCCGGCCGCGCGCATCATGGTCAGTCCCCCGCCCCATGTCAAGCCCCGCCCGCCCAGAGGTGCGCGTACTTGTGGCCGCTGCCGGTGTTGAACTGTTGCGGACCGTCCTCGTCGGGGGTGCAGCCGCCAGCCGGCGGGCTGCCGGGATCGCGGCGAAGCGGGCCACGGTCAGCCGCCCCTCGGGCGCGGCGAAGATCCCCCTGGCGGGCCAGCAGCGGGCACCCGCAGGGGGCGTCTACGTCCGTGATCTTGGCGACCGCGGCGCCGTGGGGCGCACAAGGCGCAGCACCGAAGGTCGCCGACGGCGGGCGCGCAAGCGCAGGCCGCTTGGCGAGTGGATCGTCGCGGGCGCCGCCTTCCCAGGGCGCCGCGAACTCCCCCTCTTCCCTCCCGCCGCGAAGGCGCCACCAGCGAGGGCGCACTCGGGTCACTTGACGGTGACCAGGCGCGGGCGCGCGGACCCGATCCCAGCCCGGCTCGCACTCCAGGCCTCGTCGGGGGCCCTTTGGCCATGCCGATCGGGCCCGTGCGCGCCGCCCGTCGGGT
>JADJIV010000047.1:0-29872 GCA_016706845.1 bacterium | reverse complement strand
GCAGGCCTTCCATCTCGTCCATCAGCGCACCGAAAACCCGAACACGTCGCGCACCGGCTCGTCCGTCGTCACGTCGACGCCGGTGCGCAGGAGCGTCTCGACGGGGTGGCGGCTGCAGCCGGACTTCAGGAACCCGAGGTAGTCCTCGCGCTCCGCCGCGCCGCTCCCTCCGTCACGCGCCGGACCAGGGCCGTCGAGGCCGAGAACGCCGTCGCGTACCAGACGTAGTTGTAGTATGCGGGACGCGCGGCTCCAGGTGCGGGCGCTAAAAATCTCGTCCAGCACGACCTCGGGACCCCAGTAGTCCCTCAGCAGGCCCAGGTACAACTCGTCGAGGCGGTCCGCCGTCAACGTAGCCGTCCTGCTCGCCGATACGGTGCACCGCCACTCGAATTCCGCAAACATCGTTTGGCGCACGACCGTGCCCAGGATCTGGCCTCGACAGGTTGTCCAGCAGAGCGAGGCGGCGGAGGGGATCGGCGGTCGCGGCCAGCAGCCGCCGCCGCAGCAAGGCTTCGTTGAAGTTGCGGGAGGCCACCTCGGCGGTGAAGATCGGATAGTCGCTGCATGCCATAGGGTTGCGTGCGTGGCCATCCAGCCAGGGCAGGGGAGTGGCCCATCTTCGTGGGCTGCGTGAAGGTGTTTAAGCTGGCCGCTCCAGTTCAGCAGGATGTAGGGCTCGGTGCCGTGGATCCCGCTGGAGTGGTGGGTTCCGCTGCGCTTGCCGGCGTTTTCGTGGGACGTCGATCCAGCGGGTCCGACACCGGCGCACCGCCGCGTAGTACTCGTCGCCCAGCGGCGCCAGGGCCTCGCAGAGCAGGCGCTGGATTCTGGTAGGAGTAGGTCGGCTCGCCGTCGGGGAACATGGGCGCCGCGAGGTCGTGGTCGCGCAGATCGTCCAGGGCGAGCGCGCGCCGCTTGAGCCGGGTGTAGCAGTACCACGAGTGGCGTTTCGGGTAGAGCGCACGGCGGCGATGAGGTTGTGGTACACCGGTACCGGGACGGCGTTGCGGTGCAGGGGCGGCCTCCAGCGTGCCGGCGCGCCGGCGGGCGCTGGTGGCGAAGACGTGGTTCGCCACGTTGGCGTCCAGGGTGGCCGCCGCCAGGGTGTTGCGGTGGGCGCCGTAGGTGTCCAGGAAGGCGGAAAGCCTTCTTCCTCGCGCACGCGCCGGTCGCGCGAGCGGGAGAATCCGCAAGCGGGCCTGGCTTTCAGCGCGACCTTCCGGCCCTTCGTCGCGGATCGTCGGGAACACCAGGTCGGCGTTGTCCAGGGCGCCGAAGATCGAATGACGCGCCGCGCGACATCTGGCCGGCCGCCGCCAGCAGCGCCTCCTCGGACGGGGGCAGGGTGTGGGGCGGCTGCGCCCTCAGGTCGGCGAAGTGGTGGATCGCAGAGGGCCAGGCCGGGTTCGTCCGCGCGGAAGGCGGCCAGGGTCGCGTCGTCCAGGGCGAGGAGTTCCGGTCGTACCAGCCGCTGCCCCTGGCGAAATCCCGCACCTTTGAGGGTGTCCGCCCGGCCCTTGCGCTCGGTGTGGGCGCCGATGCGCGTGTCCTCGTCGCTGCGCAAATGGGCGTAGACGTGGACCCGCTCCAGGCGGTGGCGCGCGTCGAGCAGGCGCTCGGTGGCGTGCAGGAGGTCGGCGCCGGATCGCCCGAGGCTGCCGTGGAGGGCGGCGACCTCCTCCAGGAGCGCCGCGACGGCGTCGAAATCCCGCTCCCAGGCTTCCCAGTCCGCGTAGATCCGGCTCAGGTCCCAGGTCTGGTCCACGGGCAGGTCCGCGCGCTCGCGGCGGGCGGACAGGTCGGCTGCGGCCATGCAGGTCCTCCGTGATGGGGGCGTCAGGCGTCGGGGAAGCGTTTCGCGGATCACGACCTCTTCCAGGGGCAGCCGCTGCCCGCCGCGGGGCCGGGGTCCTCCCGGCGCTTGCCGACGGCCAGGGCCATGACGATCTCGTGGTCGGGCGGCAGGTTCACTCGGGTTTTGGCGGCCGCGGCGAAGTCGAAGCCGATCTGCGTCGTACCCATCGCCCGGGCCGCGAGCATGATGGTCTGCGCGGCCATGCCGCCGGAGCGCGGCAGACCTCGTCGTGCTGCAGGTCCTCGCGGCCCTCGTAGGCGCTGACGATCGCGGCGACGATGCCGGCGCGGGTCGCCTCGGGCGCGTGGCGCCAGTAGCGGCTGCGGGTCGCGGGCGTGGGCCTTGCGGTCGCCGCAGACCAGCACGATCACCAGCGACGCCTCGGCGAACTGGGCCTGGCGCCAGCCGATCTCGCGCAGCCGCTCCTTGCGCGCCTGGTCGGTCACCAGCACGAAGAAGCGCCAGCGTCTCCGGAGGGCTAAAGTCGCGGTGGCATTCAACATCATTCGGACCCGCTCTGTAGTAAGATCGGAACTTGGGCGTGCTGTTCGGGCGGTGCTTCGGTATATCATCAATAAATTTCATCTGGCACTGGCGCCGGGCCGCGGGCCGGCGGCGAGGACTAGATGAGTACACGCGAACGGCGGGCGCGTCAACGCGGGGCGGCTGCGGCGCTCGTGACGACCACGGGCAGGGGCACGCACTCGATGCGGCAGGCCGGTTCTTGGCGCAGAGGGCCTGGTCCGCCAGCGCGAGCAGCCCCATCGCGCCCAGCCCTCGCGGTAGCAGGCCACGCTGCCGCTGATGGCAAGAGGCGCGAGTCGCGGCCCTCGGGGAAGTCACGGCTGACCGGCACGGTGAACAATTGCTCGCTCGAAGCGCAGACGGATGCGCCTGGCCACGGTGCGCGCGTCTTCGAGACCGGTGTCGGGGAATGGACGAGGAACTCCTCGCCGCCGAAGCGGAAGGCGCGGTCGTAGTCGCGGATCGAGGCGCGCAGCAGCTTGCCGGAAGCGCGCCAGCATGCGGTCGCCTTCGAGGTGGCCGCCGTGCAGGTCGTTCCAGGTCTGGAAGTGGTCGATGTCGAGCATCAGCAGCGACAGGTGGCGGCGGCGGTGCTGGCAGCGCTGCACCTCGTGCCCCAGGTTTCGTCCAGGAAGCGGCGGTTGAACAGGCCCGTGAGCGGGTCGAGGTTCATCTCCTCGCGGATGCGGTAGGTTCTCCAGGTCGAGTGGGGTCCTCGAGCGAGCAGGCCAGGTCGCGCGTGAAGTCTATGGCGGACTGGACGTTCTTCCGGTTGCGCTTCAGCAGGTGGACCATGTTGTTGAATTCCTCGCCCAGCCTCGACGATCGTCGGCCGGGCGTCGACGTACACGGGGCACTCGCGGCAGTCGACCAAAGCGCAGAGCGTCTCGGGATGGGGCGGCGGCGGCTCGCGCACGAGCCTGCCAGCAGCGCTCGTGGATCCCCGACGGCGGTGTCACGGGCCTGGCTGCAGCGGGTCGCGGGAGCGCCTGAGGTAGGGACTTTGTTTAAGCGCCTCCTGGCCGGCGGCCAGCCGGGCGAAGAGCGGCAGGATCTCGTCGCGGATCCTGGATCTGCAACTGCTCGAACACGGCGTCGTTTCCCTCGTCGGCCATCGGTCCGACCTCCCCGACGGCTTTCGGTGGCAGGACCAGCCGCCCGCCCCGGTGGACTCCCGCATCAGGCACTATCATCGGCCGCTGCGGGGCGGCTTGAACGCAGATGAGCAGGACTGGATCAGGAAGGTGGGACGGGAATGGACTGCTCGGCGCGCGCCCCGCGGCACGGTCGGTTTCATGCTGGGCGGACCGCTCGGGGATGATCATCGGGGAGCAGGTCTGGCAGACCAGCGCCCAGGTCGTGCGGGACGGCGCCCGCGGCGCCGGCGTCCGGGACACGCAGACCGCCTTCCTGGTGGCCGTCATCAGCCTGGCGGCCAAGGTCAGCAAGGCCCACGGGCACGTCTCCGGAGGCGGAGATCCGCACCTTCGACGCTTCCTGCGCGACCATCTGCGCATGTCGCCGGAGGACTGCCGGATGGCGGCCGCATCTTCGACGAGTCCGGCGACAGCCCCATCCCGGCCGGCGACTTCGCCCGCCAGGTGCGCGGCGACATGGACAGTCCCCGAACGACTGCGCCTGATCGTGACGCTGCTGCTGCAGATCAAGCCCACGCCGACGGCCGTATGCACCCGGCCGAGGACGAGATGATCCGCGGCATTGCCTGCGACCTGGGCCTGTCCGACCGCGACTCAGCCAGGAGTGCCGCGCCCTGTCGCACCCGTCCAGGACAGCCTGAGACCGCTTACGCGGCTGGGCGTGGCGCCGGACGCCACCGACGACGAGGTCAAGAAGGCCTACCGCCGCCTCGCGCGAGTACCATCCCGACATCCTTGGCAGGGCAAGGGCATGCCTGAGGAGTTCCTGCAGTCGGGCAAGGAGATGCTGCAGAAGATCAACGCGGCCTACGACCGCATCAAGAAGGACCGGGGGTTCCAGGCGTGCCCGCCAGTTGCCGGAGGTCGAAAGGTCGCCCGCGCCCTGCGCACCGCTGTCGGGCCGGCGCCTGACCGGGATGCGCGCGGCCACGCGGTCTGCGGAACCCCTCGGCGGCCGCCGTGCGGCTCGCCGTGCTCGGGCGTACGCTCGACTGCGTCCACTGCCGCGGGCAAGTACTCGTGTTGACCTTCGGGCAGGGCGACCCCGCCCCCGCCCACCTGATGCTCCACCTGCGGATGACCGGCCAGGTCCTGTTCGAGCCCGCCGACCGCCCCGACCGCCACGTGCACCTGGTGCTGGACTTCGAAGGGCGCGAGGTGCGCTACCGCGACGTGCGCAAGTTCGGGCGCTGGACCCTGGTCGACGACGCCGAGAACCCGTCGGCGCTGGACCATGTCGGGCCCGGGATATGCTGAGATCCGCTTCGCTGCCTGGGCCGACTAACAGCGCCGGCGCGCGCCTTTCAAGTCCGTGCTGCTGGACCAGGGGGTCGCCGCCGGGGTGGGCAACATCTACGCCGACGAGGCCCTGTTCCGTTCGCCCGTATCCGCCCCCCTGAGGGCGGCCCGCCGACCGCGACGACGCGGTTCCGCGTCGGCGTCTACGACGTGCGCGGGGTGCCGTGGCTGGCGGTCGAGCACGGCGGGACCACGTTCCTGACTCTGGGACTTCCCACGGGCAGCCCGGGAATCTCCGGCGGAAGCCGAGGTGTTCCAGAGGGACGGGGGAGCTTTGCCGGGACTGGTGAGACCGAGTTGGAGCGGGATCGGTGGGGGAGGGGACACATTTCTGCCTGGTCTGCCAGCGCTGATGCCGACGATGGCTCGTTAAATCGGCTCATATATGTATTTTATTGGATCATTTATTGATATTATCCGCCGTTTAGGTGACTCGCCACTGCGTTCCCGGCCAGCCACCCCGCGTCCAGCAGCCCTGGAAGTTGAACCCCCCGGGCACCCCGTCGACGTCCAGCAGCTCCCCCGCGAAGTAGAGTCCCGGCACCCGCCGGTTTGCGAAGGTGCGCGGGTCGACCTCGCGCAGGGCCACCCCGCCGCAGGTCACGAACTCCTCCTTGAACGGCGACTGGCCGTCGATGGACAGGTGCGTGCGCTTGAGGTCGTCGGTCAGGTGGCGGCCTTTGCCGCGGGTCAGCTTGGCCCAGATGCGGCCGTCGGGCAGGGGCCGCGCCGTCGACCAGGGGACTCCCACAGCCGCTGCGGGAGGACGACCGGCGCCAAGGTGCGGACCTGCCGGCGGGGGTGGTCGCGGAGGCCGCGGCCAGGGCCTCGTGACGCCGGCCTCGGCGACCGCCGGGATCCAGTCCACCAGGACGTCGAAGCGGTAGTCGAGCGCGTGCAGCTCGCGCGCGCTCCAGGCCGAGAGCAGCAGCACGGCGGGGCCGCTCAGCCCGTCGTGGGTGACCAGCAGGGGGGCCGCGTCGTCGGTGCTTGGTGCCGGCGGAGGCGCACCTCCGGCGTCGGGTGAAGGCGATGCCGGCAGGCCCTGCAGGCGCGGGTCGCGGGCAGCGGAAGGTGAAGAGCGAGGGCACCGGCGGCGCGACCGTGTGGCCGAGGTCCGCGGCGGCGGTCCAGCTGGCGTGTCGCCGCCGCCGCCGGTGGCCAGCAGCAGCGTGCGGGAGCGCAGGGGGCCGGCGTCGGTGTCCAGTTCGAAGCCTCCGTCGGCCGCGCGGGCCGCCGAGCGCAGGCCGCAGCCCAGGCGCAGTTCGACGCCCGCGTCGCGGGCGGCGCGCTGCAGGGCGTCGACGACGGTGCGCGAGGAGTCGGTGGCCGGGAAGAAGCGGCCGTCGGGCTGGGCGCGCAGCGGCTCGACGCCGTGACACGCGCGAAACCAGGCGACGGTCTCGGCCGGGCCGGAAGCGGGAGAAGGGCCCATCAGCTGCGGCCGCCGCGCGGGTAGAACGTCGCGAGTTCGCGCGGGTCGGTGCGGACGTTCGTCACGTTGCAGCGACCGCCGCCGCTGATCAGCACCTTGCGCAGGGGCTCGCGGCCGCGCTCCAGGACGATCACGCGGGCCGAGGGGGCCAGATCGCGGGAGCGGATGGCGGCGAAGACGCTGGCGGGGCTGGCGCCGGCGACGACCAGGTCGAAGCCGGTCACGCCGCCGCTTTTCGCGGCCGGAGGCCGGTTGTTGAAGACCCCGCGATCCCCGGCATCACCAGCACGGCGCCGCCGAGGGTCCAGGAGGTGATGGGGCCTGTCGAGGATCAGGTGGCCCAGCAGCACGGCGATGACCGGGTTGGCGTAGGTGTAGGTCATCGCCACCTGCATGGGCAGCAGCAGGCGCCGCACCGCCGTACGAGGTGAAGGCCACGATGGAGCCGAAGACCGTCAGGTAGGCCCAGGCGAGCCACGCCTCGCCGGTGGCGTCGGGCGTGGCTCGCCGGTCAGGACGATCACCACCAGGAACCCTAGGCCGCCGAAGAGCTAGCTGCCAGCCCGACGCGGCCTGGATCGACAGCCCGCCGGCGGCGCGCCATCCAGATCGAGCCCGCGACCCAGGTGAGCGGCGCGACCAGCAGGCCGATCACGGCCCAGACGTCGGCGCTGGTGCCGTGGCGCAGCAGGGGCCACGACAGCAGGCCCACGCCGGCGAAGCCGATCAGCAGCGACGCGACCAGCTTGGGCGACGGCGCGCGCCGGTCCAGCGCGGCCTCGATCAGCGCGCCCCAGATGGGCATGATCCCCACCAGCAGGGCCGCGATGCCGGAGTCGGCGCGCTGTTCGGCCCAGGTCACCAGGCCGTTGCCGCCGACCCAGAGCAGCAGGCCCGAGCCGGCCAGCACCAGGGCCTCGGCGCGCGTGGGCCGCAGGCGGTGGCCGCGGATCGCGGCCCAGCCTCAGCAGCATGGCGGCGGCGGCTGGGCGACGCGCAGGCAGGCCAGCGTGAAGGGCGGAAGCCGGCGCCCCCGCGCACGGCCAGGCGGATGGCGAGGTAGGTGCTGCCCCAGACGACGTAGACGACGGCGAGGTGGGCGAGACCCGCGCGGCTGAGCGGCTGGTCGTGCTGGGGGTGAGGCAAACGGGCCTCCGGTTCAGATCCGGTCGGTCAGCAGGAGGCACAGCTCCTCGAGGAAGAGCCGCTCCTCCGACTGGAAGCGGGCGAGCTGGAAAGAATTGACGTCCAGTTCGGCGACGACCTGGCCGGAGCGGAAGACCGGCAGCACGATCTCGCTGCGCGTGTCCGGGTGGCCGGGCAGGTAGTTCAGCTCCTGCGTGACGTCGTCCACGACGATCGTGATGGCGTGCTCGGCGACCTGCCCGCAGATGCCCTGGCCGATCGCGATGTGCGTCGGGGAGAGCGTGGCGCCGCTGCGCGGCCCGATGAGGAGCTGCCGCGGGTTGTCGGGATCGACCAGGAAGAAGGCGACGCAGTCGAAGCCCTCGACGTTGGCGGCGAGCAGCGCGGTGATCGCCTGCATCTTGTCGTCGGAGCGCAGATCCGCTTCGGCGATGGGGCGGGCCTGCTCGAGCAGGGCATCGTAGCGGTTCACGGTCCTCCTCCCGAACTCCGGATCTCATCAACCTGCTGGCGTTTTAACGGTTACGCCGGAAGCGCCGGCGCGCGCATCATGGTCAGTCCCCCGCCCCCCTGTCAAGCCCCGCCCGCCCAGAGGTGCGCGTACTTGTGGCCGCTGCCGGTGTTGAACAGCAGGACCGTCTCCTCGGGGTGCAGCCGGCCGGCGGCTGCCAGGTCGCGGGCGGCGGCCGCGGTCGCGCCGCCCTCGGGCGCGGCGAAGATCCCCTCGCGGGCCAGCAGCGCGCAGCCCGCGAGGGCGTCGGCGTCCGGGTGACGGCGACCGCCGGCGCGGGACGCGCGCAGGGCGCGCAGCACCAGGAAGTCGCCGACGGCGGACGGCACGCGCAGGCCGTCGGCGATCGTCGCGGCGCCTTCCCAGGGCGCCGCGAACTCCTCGCCCGCCGCGAAGGCGCGCACCAGCGGGGCGCACCCGTCGCACTGGACGGTGACCAGGCGCGGGCGCGCGGACCCGATCCAGCCCAGCTCCTCCAGCTCGTCGAAGGCCTTGGCCATGCCGATCAGGCCCGTGCCGCCGCCGGTCGGGTAGACGATGACGTCGGGCAGCCGCCAGCCGAGCTGCTCGGCCAGCTCGTAGCCCATCGTCTTCTTGCCCTCGAGGCGGTACGGCTCCTTGAGCGTCGAGAGGTCGAAGCCGCCCTGCGCGCGCAGGTCGGCCGCGGCCGCGCGGCCGCAGTCGGTGATCAGGCCGTCGATCAGGGTGACCTGCGCCCCCAAAGCCCGGCACTCGGCCACGAAGGGGAGCGGCACGTCGCGGGGCATGTACACGCGGGCGGGCAGGCCGGCCTGAGCGGCGTAGGCCGCCAGCGCGCCGGCGGCGTTGCCGGCCGAGGGGGCCGACAGCGCGGTCGCGCCCAGCTCGCGCGCCCGCGCGACGGCGGCGGCCATACCGCGGGCCTTGAAGCTGGCCGTAGGTTCAGGCCCTCGTCCTGACCAGCAGGCGGGGCAGGCCGAGGGCCCCGCCGAGACGGGGGGCGGGCGCCAGCGGGGTCGAGCCTTCGCCCAGCGTCAGCCGCAGGGCGGGGTCGCGGACGGGCAGCACCTCGGCCCAGCGCCACAGGGTGCGGGGGCGCGAGGGCAGCGAGGCGAGCGTGAGGGTGCGGGCGGCGGCGGCCAGGTCGTAGCGGGCGAGCAGGGGCTTGCCGCAGTCGTGGCACAGATTCTGCAAGATGTCGGCCTCGTGACGGCGGCCGCAGAGCGGGCACTCGAGGTGGGACAGGGCGCTCTCGGGCTGAAGTTCCATGCCGATCTCCGGTTAGCGGTTTCCACGGGAACTCCGCGGTCGCGGCGAGGTTAGCCCCGGACCCGGCCGATGTCCAGACCGCGGGGGGACAATCCCTGGACACTGTCCGGGGCGGATGCCATGCTGGCCGCCCGATTCGGCGGGCCTGGAACAACGACGGATTCGACGACGAGGACGGACTGATGCGCGACACCTTCCTGCCGTTTTCCCCGCCCTACATCGGCGACGAGGAGATCGCCGAAGTCGTCGACAGCCTGCGGTCCGGCTGGATCACCACCGGCCCCAAGACCAAGCGCTTCGAGAAGGAATTCGCCGCCTACGTCGGCGCCCCGGCCGCGCTGGCCCTGAGCTCCTGCACCGCCGGCCTGCACACGGCCCTGGTGCTGGGCGGCATCGGGCCCGGCGACGAGGTCATCACCACGCCGATCACCTTCACCGCCACCGTGGCGGTCATCGAGCACACCGGCGCGCGGCCCGTCCTGGTCGACGTCGAACCCGACACCATGAACATCGACCCCCGCCTGGTGCGCGAGGCCGTGACCGAGCGCACGCGCGCCGTCATGGCGGTGCACTACGGCGGTCACCCCTGCGACCTGGATCCGCTGCGGGACGTCTGCCGCGAGCACCGCCTGCTGCTGGTGGAGGACGCCGCGCACGCCGTGCCGGCGAAGTACAAGGGCCGGTTCGTGGGATCCGGCGACAACCCGGTCTCGTTCTCGTTCTACGCGACGAAGAACCTGACCACCGCCGAGGGCGGCATGCTGACCGGTTCGCCGGCGATGATCGCCCAGGGCGTGGTGGTCAGCCTGCACGGCATGGACCGCGACGCCTGGAAGCGCAACGACCGCACCGGCAGCTGGCGCTACGACATCGTCACGCCCGGCTTCAAGTACAACATGACCGACATCCAGGCCGCCATCGGCCTGCAGCAGCTGCGCCGGCTCGAGGCCATGCACGCCCGCCGCCGCGAGCTCGTCGCCCGCTACAACGCGGCCTTCGGCGACCTGGACGCCTGCGAGCTGCCGGTCGAGCGGCCCGAGGTGCAGCACGCCTGGCACCTGTACCCGCTGCGGCTGCGCAGCGAGAGGCTCGCCATCACGCGCGACGCCTTCATCGAGGAGCTGCGCGCCCGCAACATCGGCACCAGCGTCCACTTCATCCCCATCCACACCTTCACGTACTACCGCGAGCGGTACGGCTACCGCCCGGAGGACTTCCCGGTGGCCCTGGACTGCAGCGAGCGGGAGATCAGCCTGCCGCTGCATCCCGGGCTGAGCGACCGGGACGCGGACGACGTGATCGAGGCGGTGAGGGGGATCATCGGGGAGAATCGGGCGTAGGGCGTGGGGGGCGCGAGGAGGCCCAGTGCGTGGCCGGACCCCGCGACGAGGACGTATCCCACCAGGAAGAACATGTTGAACCCGTAGTAATAGGCAAAGAACGCGATCACGGCGCCATATCCGCAGACGGCATAGAGCAGCGTGTTCATCCAGAGGCCGGCCGCGCCGGCGCGGCGATACAGTGCGGTCAGCGACCAGCCGAGCAGCAATGACAGGGCGGCGACTCCCGCGGGGCCCCAATCCCAGCACACTTCCCCGGCGAACGAATACACGTTGAACGCGTAGGGCCCGATGGCGACATCGGGCAGGTTCTTGGGGACGGGACCCACGAGGCCCATCAGGCCGCCGAAGAGCTTCCAGAACGGCTGCAGCGTGACGAAGCCGGGGACGGGCCGCGGCGGCATGTTCCCACGGACGACCTGCTCCATCGCCGGGAGGGCCCCGGTGAAGTAGTGGTAGGGCCGCTCCAGGAACGCCAGCGGATCCGGGATGCGCGAGGCCGGAAACTTGGGCGCGCCCACGTCGATCAGCTGGTTGTAGCCGACGAAGAAGGCCAGCACGGCCGCCCCCAGCACCATGAGGTGCCTGATCTTCACGGACCAGGGCGACTCCACCGAATGGGCCATCACGCCGCCGAAGAGCGCGAACACGAGATAGGTCTTGTTGCCGGCGAGGATCAGCCCCACGAAGGAAAGCGGCACGAGGATCCGGTCGAGCCAGCGGGCTCCGATCCGGCTGCGCTTGATCAGGAACGTCGGGAACACCAGGATGCCGAGCAGATTCAGGTAGCCGATGAACTGCATCTGGAACTCGTACTCCAGGAACCACATGTTCACCATCAGGTGGCCGGGGCCGTACCGGGTCAGGATGATCGCCAGAGGCAGGACCCACCCCACCGTGGCCAGGACTGCCGTCGTGTAGAAGAACACGGCGAGACCGTTCGCGTCGGGGTTGCGGCGGGTGTCGACAGGCCGGGCCGACCCCAGCAGCGCCCCCAGGGTGAAGGCGGCGAGGGACAGGATCACGATCAGATGGGTCGCGATCGATACCGACGGGTAATGGAGCAGCCGGAGATGGTAGAGGACGACCGAGATGCAGTAGCCCCCGGAAAAGAAGAACAGCGGCGTCGCGACGCCGCCGTGGAGACGCAGGGACAGGATGAGGCTGCCGACGAAGATCAGCCCGAAGACGACGATCCAGATGAGGCCGGACCACGTCACGTCGCCCCCCCGCTCGAAATCGCGCTCACAGCGCGCCCGAGCGCCTGAGCAGGCTTCCTTCGACGATGCCCAGGGCGATCACGAACCCCAAACAGGCGGCGACGAGCAGGTTCAGCTCAAGGTCGGGCATGATCGGATCGTGCGGAGCGGCGGCGCGGTCCAGGACGTCGAGCGTCGTCAGGTCGCGCTGCTCTTCCAGCCGCGTCAGTTCGACCTGGCGGCGCAGCTCGACCCAGACGGCGTTCGTGGCCTCTGCCTCCTCTGCAACCGGTGGTAACGCTGGTTGAGCAGGGGCGAATCCCGGAATGCACGGTTGCTTTCCACGAATTCGACCAGCGCGTCCTCGGCGGCCGACAGCTCCTCCCGAACGGCCGTCAGGCGCTCTTCGAGGAACCTCAACTGGCGCCCGGCCTTCGATGTGCTCGCCCCGATGTTGAATCGGTCGAGTCGATCGACGAGCGCGTTCGCCATGTCCGCGGCCAGGGCGGGGTCGCGGGGGCGCGGACCCGCACGGTCATGAAACCCGTCGCCTTGTCGCGGACCATGCCGACGACCCCGTCACGCAGCTTGGCCGTCAGCTTCGCGCGGGCTCGGCCCTCGTGTCCGGCATCTCCCGGGCGTCGATCGATCCCGAACACCTCGTAGAGCGTCACGGGTGCCGGCGATCCCCTGTATGACCATGTGCGGTCGATGACGCTGCCGAGCACATCGTCGGAGACCAGGATCTTGGCATACAGCATCTCTTTGCCGTCGGCGCCGGACCCGGCGGACAGGCCCGGGACCTCGAAGAGCGAACCCAGCAGACCCAGGCGCGCGCCGTCGCTGCGGGGCAGGACGGTGACCGTCGCCTCGTAGACCGGCGTCATCAGCAGCGACAGCAGCGCCGCGAGCGCCAAGCAGCCGGCCACGACGGCAACGACGAGCTTCCAGCGCCGGGTCGCCTCGCGGACCAGTTGCAGGATCGCCGTGGTCGGCACCCGGTCTCGGTCGTTCTCTTGCATCATCGGCCTTTCGCCGTGTCCGGCCTGATTGCAGGCGCGCCGAACCTCAGTTCGTCGTGCGATCGATCACCAGATAGACCGTCGCCGCGCTGGCCAGGATGCTGGCGATCTCCTTCAGCGTCTCGATCTTCCCCGGGCCCGTCTCCGGTCGCCGAGCCGGCACCACGATCGTCGAGCCGGGCATCACGTCCGGGTCGCCCCAGATCCGCCGGATCTGCTTGGACATCCCGTTGGGGTAGACGACGTGCGTCTTCCACTTGTCGGCCTCGTGGGCGTAGCCGCCCGCGCGGGCGACGTAGTCGCCGAGGCTGCGGCCCTTCTCGTAGACGATGCTGGTGGGGAAGCCGACCGCGCCGGTGACCTTCACCGTGGAGGGGCGCGCCGGGATGCGGATGTCGTCGCCCTGCTCGAGGATGGCGTCCTGCTCGCTGCCGGGCTTGCGCAGCGCCCGGTCGAGGTCCAGGGCCAGGTTGCCGATGTCGTCCTTGCCGCGCACGATGCGCGCGCCGGGGGCGTAGGCCGTGGGCTTCAGGCCGCCGGCGCGGGCGATCACCGAGGAGACCCGCTCGTCGGGGCTCTCCAGCGCGTAGGCGCCGGGGTAGTACACCTCGCCCTGCAGCGTGACCGTGCGCGGCAGCTCCCACCAGGGCAGCTTGCGCACCGCGACCCGGTCGTGCGGCTCCAGCGCGAACACGCCGCCCGAGCGCAGCCAGTCCTCGCCCAGCGCCACGTCGATGACCTCGACGGTGCTCGCCGGCGGCGCCGCGGTGTCGCGGCTCTCGACGGCGGCGCGGCGCAGGCGCGAGACCTCGGCGTGCAGGACGTCGGCCGACTCGCGCAGGCCGCCGGCCAGCAGGACCAGGTCGCCCAGGGTCATGCCCTCGCGGAAGTCGAACTCGCCGGGAGCGCGCACCTCGCCGGACATGCTCACGCGGTAGCGGTCCCGCAGGTCCCAGCGCGAGAAGACGCGCAGCTTGTCGCGGGACTGCAGCGGCACGGGCGCCGCCGCGCCCGACAGGACGTCGGCCAGGGAGACCTCGATGGTGCGGTAGGTGAGGTCGGGGTCGAGACGCTCGATCAGGGCGCGCTCGGGCAGCGTGTCGGCCCACAGGCCGCCCGCCTGGCGGACCAGGTCGGCGACCGCCATCCCCTCGCGGTACTGGTAGCGGCCGGGGTTCTTCACGTTGCCCTGGGCCTCGACCCAGTTCTCCAGGCGCTCGGGGATGCGGTCCACGCGCACGGCGTCGGCGTCGCGCAGCAGGTGGCGCATCTTCAGGCGCAGGTCCAGGTCGGACTGCACGCGGTCGGGCTGCTCGGGCCGGCGCTCGGGGAACGGCACGACCCGCGCGACGTGCACGACGTCGGCCACCGCCTCGGCCGTGAAGCCGCCGGCGTAGCGGATCAGGTCCAGGACGTCCTCGCCGTCCAGCAGCTCGTAGGCCTGGGGGCGGCGCACCTCCCCCTCGACGCGCACCGTGATCGTGCGGGCGGGGATCAGCACCGTGTCGCCGTCGCGCAGGACGGGGTCGTCGCCGCGGCGGCCCTCCAGCAGGTAGCGGTAGAAGTCGATCTCGGCCAGGACCTGGTTGCCGCGCAGCACTCCGGGCGCCGCAGGCTGCCCTGGGCGTTGCCGCCGGCGGCGTAGAGGGCGGTGAAGGCGGTCGACAGGCTGGTCAGCTCGTAGGCGCCCGGCTGGCGGGCCTCGCCCACCACGAACACGCGGATGGCGCGCAGGGCGCCCAGGCCGACGTCCACGAACGTGGTGCCCCCCTCGCCCGATGGGTCGATCCCCGAGTAGGAGCCGGCCAGCTTCTCGCGCACGGCGCGGGCCACCTGCTCCAGCGTGCGGCCGGCGCAGTTCACCTTGCCGCCCCTGGGCAGGATGAGGCCGCCGGCGCGGTCGACCACGCGCGCGAGGCGGAACTCGACCTCGCCGAACACGTCCACGCTGACCTGGTCCCCGGTCCGAGCACGTAGTCGGGCGGCACGGGGCCGAAGGCCGGCGGCGCGAACACGCCGGGGTCGAGGCGGAAGAAGTCGGCGCCGAACAGGGAGCCTTCGGCGGCGAGCGTCGTTTCGGCGACGACGGCGGCGGGGATCGCGGCCGTTTCCAGGTCGAAGGGCAGGATCACGCGAGGTCCGGGCGGCAAGGCGGTGCGGCCGGGCGGCAGGGTCGTGTCCGCCACCGCCGCGCCACCCTCCTGCAGGCGCTGCAGCAGTTCCTGCTGGGTCAGACCGGATCGGCGCAGCGCCTGCTCGACGAGTTCGGGCGGGACATCCTGGGCGGCCGCGGGACCGGCGAAGGCGGCGCACAGCGCCGACGCGGCCAGCAACGACAGCAGCGCCGACCGGCGGCGGCGGCGGAAACTCTGATGTCCGAGCGGCATCGTGGTCTCTCCGTGGCGTGACGGGGGTGGCGACCCGGCGAGGGTCCGGCCGGCGAGACGAACAGGACCGACCCTGGCTTCGGGTGTCCCGCCGGCCCAGATTAGCACCTCGCCCGGGCAGGGCAAGCCTCAAGTCTCGGCGCGGCGCCGAACCGAGGTTCCGTTGTCGCCCGCAAGCGGCGGGCATGCTAGGATCCCCGCGCTCCGACGAACTCCGAGGGGGAAATGCGGTGTGCGGTCTGGCGGGCATCCTGACGCGAAGCCCCGGTCCCGATGACGGGGCCGGCCTGGAGCGTATGACGGCGACGCTCGCCCACCGCGGCCCCGACGGCTCCGGGTCCTGGCACGACGCCGAAGCGGGCATCCACCTCGGCCACCGCCGGTTGGCCATCATCGACCTCACCGACGAAGGACGCCAGCCGATGGTCTCGGCCAGCGGCCGCTACGTCATCGCTTTCAACGGCGAGATCTACAACCACCCGGAGCTGGGAGAGGAACTCGCGGACCTCGGCCACGCCTTCCGCGGCACCTCGGACACCGAGGTCCTGCTGGCGGCCCTGGACCAATGGGGCTTGGTGGCGACGCTGGCCTGCTGCGTGGGGATGTTCGCCTTCGCCCTCTGGGACCGGCGCGAGCACATCCTCGCCCTGGCACGCGACCGCCTCGGCGAGAAGCCGCTCTACTACGGCTGGATGGGCGACTCCTTCCTGTTCGGCTCGGAGCTCAAGGCGCTCCAGGCGCATCCGGCCTGGCGCGGGAGATCGACCGCGACGCCCTGGCCGGGTTCATGAGGTACAGCGCCGTGCCGGCGCCGGCCTCGATCTACCGCGGCGTCCGCCGGCTCCTGCCGGGCTCCTTCCTCACCCTCGACGACCGCACCGCCCGGGGTGCGCTGCCCGAACCCGAGATCTACTGGTCGGTCGGCGGCGCGACGGCGGCGGGCCGCGCCGCCCCCTTCGCCGGCGGGGAGGACGAGGCCGCCGAGAAGCTGGACGGCCTGCTGCGCCAGTCGATCCGGGGCCAGATGCTCGCCGACGTCCCCATCGGCTCCTTCCTGTCCGGCGGCATCGACTCCTCCGCGATCACGGCCATCATGCAGTCGCTCAGCCCGCGGCCCGTGAAGACCTTCTGCGTCGGCTACCAGGAGGCGGGGTACGACGAGTCGGCGTCCGCGACCGCGGTCGCCCGCCACCTCGGCACCGAGCACCTCAACCTGATGGTGACGCCCCAGGAGGCCCGCGAGGTCATCCCCGACCTGCCGCGGATCTGGGACGAGCCCTTCGCCGACTCCTCGCAGATCCCCACCTACCTGGTGTCGCAGCCTGACCAGGTCGCACGTCACCGTGGGCCTGACCGGCGACGGCGGCGACGAGGTCTTCGGCGGCTACAACCGCCACCTCTGGGGCCGCCGGATCTGGCGGCGCGCGTCGCGCTACCCGCTGCCCCTGCGCCGGGCGGCCGCGGCCGCGCTGGGGGTCCGTCGCCGCGCGCCTGGAACCTCCTGTTCGGCGCCGGCGGCGCCGCGCTGCCGCAGGCGATGCGCCAGCGCCTGCCCGGCGAGAAGATCCACAAGCTCGCCGACGTGCTGGACGCCGACGGCTACCAGGACATGTACCAGCGGCTCATCGCGACCTGGCGCCACCCGGCCGAGGTCGTGATCGGCAGCCGCTTCGCGGACCTGCCGTCGATCATCCCGCCGGCCGATCACGACATGGACATCGCCGAGTACATGATGGTCAACGACATGCGGACCTACCTGGCGAACGACATCCTGGTGAAGCTCGATCGCGCGGGCATGGCCGTCAGCCTGGAGACCCGCGCACCGTACCTCGACCACCGGGTCGTCGAGTTCGCGCTTTCGCTGCCGCTGTCGATGAAGATCGGCGAAGGCGTCGGCAAGCGGATCCTGCGGCAGGTGTTGAATCGGTACGTGCCGCACGATCTCGTGGACCGGCCCAAGATGGGGTTCAGCGTGCCGATCGGCGACTGGCTGCGCGGGCCGCTGCGCCCCTGGGCCGAGGACCTGCTGTCCGAGTCGCGGCTGCGCGCCGACGGCTTCCTCGAGCCGGGCCCGGTCCGCGCGCTCTGGCGGGAGCATCAGTCCCGCCGGAAAGACCGCCACCACTGCCTTTGGAACGTCCTGATGTTCCAGTCCTGGCTAGATCATTGGCACCGAAAGGCTTGACGAGCGATGCACACCGTCGTCATCGCGGCGTTGGTGTCGGCGGCGGCCGGCCTCGCGCTCACGCCGCGGCTCGTGGATCTGCTGCGGCGAGCCGACATTCTGGACATTCCCAATGCGCGCAGCAGCCACACGCAGCCGATTCCGGTCGGCGGCGGGCTGGGCATCCTGGTCCCGTGGCTGTTCGGGATGGCCGTCGTCGCCGCGGTCGGCGGGTTCTCCGAAGCGGGATTTCCGGCGGCGCTGTCGGCCGGCGCCGCCGTCCTGGCCGTGCTCGGCTTCGTGGACGACCGCCGCAACTTGACGCCGTTGTCACGTCTCGTCGTCGAGTCGCTTGTCGCGGCAGCCTGCATCGGGGCCGGCGGGTTGCCGGTGTTCGAAATCGAACTCCCGGGCTTCACGCCACTGGCCACCGGTTCTTTCGGCTGGGCGCTTTCATGGCTGTTCGTCGTGGGCTTCACGAACATGTTCAACTTCATGGACGGCATCAATGGCCTGGCTGGCTTCCAGGCCTTGCTCGGCGCCTCCGCCCTTGCGGTCTGGGCCTCGCTGGCCGGCGACAGCACCCTGGCGATGGCCGCCGCGTTGCTCGCCGGCTCGTCGGTGGGATTTCTGCGCGCCAACTTCCCTCGCGCGAAGGTGTTCATGGGCGATGTCGGCAGCCTGCCCCTGGGCTTCCTCTTGGCCATGGGAGTATTGCGAGTCCAGGCCGGTGCGGGCCCGGTCTCAGCGGCGCCCTTCTGGTTGCCGCTGCTCTTCGTCTGGCCGTTCCTGGGCGACGCGACCTATACCCTGCTGAATCGGGCCGTCCACCGGCGCAACCCGTTCCGACCCCACCGCAGCCACATCTATCAGCGGCTGGTGGTGGCAGGCCTGAGCCACAAGCACGTCACCCTCATCTACGCTTCGGCAATGCTTGCCTGCATCGCGGCCGCCTTCGTCTGCCGGGAGCATCCACCGCTGCGCCCTTACGTGTTCTGGGGGGGCTTGGCCGTGACCACGGCGCTGATGGTGGCCATCGTCGTGCGCGTGAGGGCCTCAACCACGCAGCGCGACGGCCACGGAGAGCCCGCGGAGGGCGGGCGTCGGCCTACTCGCTGAGGGAAGTCCGCAGCGCCTCGAACGTGTCCCGTATCGAGCGGCGGCTCTCGTCGGAGAGGGCCTTGTCGGGCGCCTCCAGGACCTCGTTCAGGTTGGCGAGGCTCGTGGTGCCGAATACGCAGCTGGCGATCGCCGGGTTTTCCAGGATGTAGGAGAACGCCGCCTGCGCCGGGGTCATCTCCGCTATTTTCGCCAAAGCATCCCTCATCGCCACCGAGCTTCCGGCCAGCCGGCGGCCGGCCGGCTTGAGCAGGGCTCTCGCCAGGTACCAGATGTCGGCCGCGGACCTGACGGTTCCGATCTTCCCTTTGATCAGGTGCCCCTGCGCGAGGACGGTGCCGGCCGCGATGCCGAGGCCTGCCCGATGGAGATCCCCGATGGCCGCCTCCCGGTCTAGCTGAAGCACGTTGAAGTCGATCAGGACCATGTCGAAGATATCCGGATGCTTCGCTGCGAATTGCATGTCCGCATATCTGTGCGTGTTGATGCCCAAGTAGCGGTACAGGCCCCGCTCCTTCATCGACCGCAGCCGATCAAGGAGCTGATCCGTGATCTCGGCTTCGGTGACGCCGTGGAGCTGGAAGATGTCCAGGTAGCCGCAGCCCAGGTTCGTGATCGACGCCGTGCAGGCGCGCTCGATGTAATCGGGAGAGAAGTCCTTCTGCTTGCTCCGTTCCCGGGGCACGATCGAAGCAGAGGGGACCGAGGTGCCCGCCTTCGTGGAGATGACGAGGCGGGACCGCCCGCCTCCGTCCAGAAGGCCCTGGAGCGCGCGGCCGAGACGGGGCTCCGCGTTGAAGTTGCAGTAGTTGTGTCCGGTGTCGAAGAAGTTGACGCCGCGCTCGAACGCTTCGGCGACGACGGCGATCGCCTTCCGTTCGGGAAAGCGGCGATTGCCCCAGTACCCGGAACAGCCGAGAGCGATTTCCGAAACGAGTAGTCCGGTGTTGCCGAGCTGCCTGTACTTCATCGCATGATCCCCGGTGCTGATAGCCTGAATGTCGATCCGACGGCAAACGGCCCGGGCGGGCCGGGTGCCGACTCAGCGGAGGAGATCGGAGCCGCGTTCTTCGGCCCGTTTCCCGAGCAGGTCCGCGTATAGCGACATCGTAGCTTTGGTGACGATTTCCTCGGCGAACTCCTCGACAGCCAGACGACGCGAGGCCGCCCCCATGGCGCGGCGAGCGCGGGATCATCGACCAGGCGCCCGATCGCCGCGGCGATCGGTTCCGCCTGGCGTGCGGGCACCAGGATCCCGTTCACGCCGTCGATGCAGATTTCACGGCAGCCGGGCACGTCCGCGGCGACGATCGGCAGGCCGCAGGCGGCGGCCTCGAGCAGCGACTTCGGCAGCCCCTCGCGGTACGAGGGCAGCAGGGCGACATGGCAGGATCGCAGCAGGCCGGCGGTGTCATCGACATGGCCGAGAACGTCGACCACCCCTTCGTCCGACCACGCAGCCAACTGCGGCGGCGCGATGCCGGCCGGATTCTCGATGTCGATGCGCCCGGCGAGCAGGATCCTGACGTCGGTCCGGCGGGCCCGCAGCAGGCGGGCGGCCGCGACGACCTCGTTGATGCCCTTGTCCGCCAACATGCGCGCCATCAGCACGACCCGCAGCGTGCCGTCCGGCTCCGAGGCCGCCGGCGTGAAGTCGCGCACGTTGACGCCGGCGCCGCGGATCAGCACCACGTTGCCCGCCGGGACGCCGAGGCGGTCGCGGAAGAACACCACGTCGTCGGCGTTCTGCACGATCAGGCTGGAGCCGGGCCCACGCAGCAGGACGCGCAGCATCAGGGCGATGGGCGCGCTCATCAGGTGCGCCAGCACGCTCCCGGAGGTGAACACGAAGCCGAGGCCGGTCATCGCGTTCACGATGCAGGGCACTCGCGTCATCCGCGCGGCCAGCGTGCCGAAGATCACGGATTTCGGCGTGACGTGGTGGACAAGGTCGGGCCGGACGCGCCGGTAGATCCGGATCAGCTCGCGCAATCCCGCGAGCTCGTGACGGGGGCCGCGAAAACCCCGGCGAAATCCCAGCGGGATGAGTTCGGCTCCGGTCTCCAGGATGGGGCCGGCGTGGTCGACGACCCGCGTCGCGATGAACACCTCATGGCCGGCGGCGACCGCCGCCCGCAGCAGCGGCAGCCGATGAGAGCACACCACCCAATCCTCGGGGATGAGGAACAGCACGCGCGCCCGGCACACATCAGCCATCGCCATCACCGCGCCGCCCGCCGCCCGCCGCGGCTTCGCGGCAAAGTTCCGCCCAGCGGTCCAGGACGACCTCGACTCCATGGCGATAGCGCATCCGCACCCGGGCCCTTTCTCCCATCGCGCGACGCGAAGCGGGATCGAGCGCCATCACTTCGGCCATGGCCCCCGCCAGCGCCCCGGGATCGCTGGGCCGGACCATGAAGCCGCACTCGCCCCCGCCGAGCAACTCGGCCATACCGCCGACGTTCGTCGCGACGATGGGCAGGGCCGTGGCCATCGCCTCGATCACCGTGTTGGGCATGCCTTCGATCACCGACGACAGCACGTAGGCATCGCTCGCCTGCAGAAGATCCATGACGTCATTGCGCTTGCCGAGAACGCGGATGCGTTCGGCGGCCGGGCTGGTTTTCGCCATTTCGCGGACGGCTGCATCCAGCGAGCCGTAGCCGACGAGGGCCAGCCTGGCCTCCGGCCTCCTGGCCGCTATCTCGCTGAATGCCGCGAACAGGTTCGGGTAGTCCTTCTGCGGCTCGAAGCGGCCGACGGCAAGCCAGATCAGGTCCCGCTCGCCGCCGCCCATCTCGTCGCGCAACACCGCGCGCCGCGCCGGATCCAGCGACCCGTCGGGGATGATCGTCGCGTTGAGCACGATCCGCAGCCGCTCCCGCGGCACCACGCCACGCCGGACCAGGCTTTCCCCCACCAGTTCCGAATTCGTGGTGGTGATCGGCGCCAGCGGCGCCGTCAAGGCCTCGATGCGCTCGCGCAGGCGGCCGCCGAAGAACTCCGTGCCGATCGACGGCACGATCGCCCTCACGCCGGCGAGCCGACCAACGATCTTGCCCAACACGTTGGCGTGGTAGTTGAAGGCGACCAGCACGTCCGGCCGATGTCGCCGCAACTCGCGATGGAGCCGGGCGGTGGCGGGCAGCAGCGTCGACATTCCCCGCAGCCCGAGATCGACGACGGGGATGCCGGCCTCGGCCAGATCCCCGGCGAATGCGCGCGGCGGGAGCAACGACAGCATCCGCACGTTCCAGCCCCGGCCCGCCAGACCTGCCGCCATGCGGACCGCCTGGACCTCCGCGCCGCCGAGGTCCAGGCTCGTGATCAGGACTGTCAGGGACAGCGCCGGGGACCGGCCGCTCTCAACTCCCGCCACTGGCCACACCCTCCAGAAGAACCGCCAACCGCGGCGCCAGCGCCGCGACGCTGTAACGGGCCGTCACAAGCGCGGACCCGGCACTTCCCTGTTTCCGGCGCAGGGCCGGGTTGTCGGTCAAAGCGATCAGGGCATCCACCCACTGCCCCTGCGTCGTCGCCCCGCTGCCCACATCGGCCTGCGCGAGGACCTGTGCATTCATCCCCACGGGCGCGACCACGACCGGAACGCCGCAGGCGAGGTAGAGCAGCATCTTGTACGAGCATTTACCCCGTGTCCAGTCGTCGTCCGGCAGGGGCATGAGGCCCACATCCAGATTCCGGAAGAACTCGGCCTCCGTCCCGGGATGCCACGGCATATAATCGACGCGGTCCGCCGGCAGCGAGCCGAGCTGCGGCGGCTTGTCGCAACAGACGGCCAGGCGGCAGCACGGCCGCTCGCGCAGCACGCGCGCGAGCGCACCCTCGATCCCCGACAGGAAGGAGAGGTTCGACGAGGTGCCGCTCCAACCGAGGACCACGCGTCCACCTGCATTCGCGGCGCCGATGTCGGCGCGAGGCCGAAAGCGCTCCGTGTCGACGGCTGTGGGCAGCACCGCCACGTGCGGGCAGTGACGCGAGAACCAGTCCGCGACATAGTCGTTGCCCGCGATAACCAGCTCGCAGCCGCGGGCGATCCGCGCCGCGAAGCCGCCGCCTCGCCGCATCCAGATCGCGTCATCGACATCGAGGACGCGCGGCTTGCGGGTCAGCCACTCCAAGGTGGCCAGGGTCGAGACCAGCTCGCGCTGCAGCAGGGTCACGTCCGCCGCCCAGGTCGCGGCGACCGACGGCAGCCTGGCCGCCGTCGTGGCCGGCAGCCACAGCGGCCGCAGGGCCGTGCGGCGCGGCGGGAAGTTGGAAACCGGCGCCGGGCGCCAGCACAGGTCCAGGCCGAGCGCATCGAGCGGCGCCACGAATTGGCCGACCCGGAACCGCGCACTTGGTACGCGGATGTCTCCGGTCAGGGCGAGCACGCGCGGTCGGTCACGCACGGCAGCCCCGATCGATGAGGATTCCGCCACGCATCACGAAGAACCCCAGAACGCAAGCGTAACTCATCATCAGCACGAAGTTGAACGTGTAGAAGTAGGCGAACTGCGACATGAACACGCCGTAACCGATGAGCGCATAGACGAGCAAGTGGCACCAGTACGTGGTCTTGCGCGCCCGCACGTACGCGAGAGTCGCAACGAAGCCCAGCAGCGCGCTCATCAGCAGCGCCGCCCACGGACCGGCGTCCCAGTAGACCTCGCCCGCGAACGAATAGACATTGTACTCCGTGACCCCGATGTTCGCGAACGGCAGCGGCGTGGGCAGCGCGGGCACCGCCCCGACGCCGCTCAGCAGCTTCCAGACGGGCTGCAGCAGCACGTGTCCGGGGCGCGGCGGCGGCGACACCTCGCCCGACGCGACCGCCGAGAGGGCGGGCCAGCTGCCGGCGATGTAGAGGTAGGGGCGCTGCAGGGGGGCGACCATGCCCGCCCCGCCTTCGGCGTCGTAGCCCTCCTGGGCATAGATGTCGATCTTCTGCGTGTAGACCACGAAGAAGCCCAGCAGCACCGCCAGCACCGCCAGCATCTGGCCGGGCCGGAAGCGGTCGGGACGGCAGACGCTCCAGGCCAGGATCGCCGCCACGATGCTGATGGTGATGTAGGCTTTGATGCCGGCGAGCAGCAGCCCCAGCAGGCAGGAAACCAGGATCACCTCGTCGAGGCGGCTCCGGGCGCCGAAGGCCCGCTTGATCACGTAGGTCGGCGCCACCAGGATGCCGATCAGGTTCAGGTTGCCGATGAACTGCATCTGGAACTCGTCCTGCAACCGCCAGATGCTCGCGAGCAGGCCTCCGAGGCCGTGCCTGGCGATCAGGATCGCCAACGCCAGCCCCCAGCCCACGGTGGCGATCGCTGCCGTGACGTAGTAGAAGCTGCTCAGGTGCGCCAGATCGCGCCGACGGGTGGCGGGATGGTCGAAGCGGACCTCCCGTCCCCCGATCGCCGCGAGGGCCCCGACCGCGAACAGGGCGATCGACCCCAGCGCCAGGGCATAGGTGCTCTCCGACAACCGGATCAGGTCCAGCACCCGCAGATGGTACAGCGCCAGGGACCCGCAGTTCATCCCCGTGTAGATGCTCAGCGGCGTGAACCAGTGCCCGAAGAACCGCCACGACGCGGCCAGCCCCGCCAGCGAGACGGCGGCGAACGCCAGGATCCACAGCACGTCGCCCACGCTCACGCCGCACCTCCCTGCGCCGCCACCGGGACGCCCGCCCGCATCCGCGCCATCCCCCGCAACACCACCGCACCGTACGCCAGCGTCACCCAGGCCGCCCCGGCCAGCACCGTCCAGGCCGCGCCGGCCATGCCGTGCGCCGGGATCAGCCAGCGGCCCATCGCCACCAGCAGCCCGGCGTTCAGGGCGTGGATGACGAGCTGGGAGCGGAAGGCCTGCATGGCGGTGGCCGGCGCCCCCAGCAGGCTGCCGAGGTTCATGATGCCGCCCCCGGCCATGATCAGCACGAAGAGGTCCCCGCGCACCGCGTACTCGGCCCCGTAGACCAGGGTCAGCAGGGGGCCGCCCCACCAACGGGCGACCGCCACGCCGGCCAGGCCGAGCACCACGCCCACGGCCATGAGCTTCCCGACGGTGGAGCGGAAAGCCCGCGCGTCCCCGTCGGCGTGGTTGCGGGCCAGCCGCGCGATGCTCGACTGGGACAGGGCCATCACCACCGTGTTGGAGACCAGCACCAGGTAGGCCATCGCCGAGAAGATGCCGAGCGCCTCCTCGCCCTGGGCGCTCTCCAGCATGGTGCGGGGCACCGTGTTGCGCAGCTGGATCAGCAGCATCACGACGCCCAGGGGCAGCGCCGTCCAGATGATCGCCCGCAGCGCGCCGGGCCGCCACCGCGGGCGCAGGCTCCCCTCCTCGCCGGCGGCGTCGCGCACCAGGGCGCGGCAGCGCGGGAGGTCGAAGACCAGCAGCGGCACGGCCCAGGCCACCGGCCAGGCCACCAGCGCCGCGTTGAGGCTCCGCGTCCACCAGTACACGACGGCGAACAGGACCAGCGAGACGGCGCCGCGGATCATCAGCGAGCGGGCCATCAGGTCCATGCGCTCGCGCTTCTGCTCCAGGCCGTAGAGCACGTCGCCGACGCCGTCGATCACCCGCCCGATCCCGTACAGCACGATCGCCGTCACCTGGGGACCGCTGTAGCAGACCGTCCCGGTGACGACCACCGCGGCCAGCGCCAGGGGCGCCAGCAGCAGCTGCACGCCCAGGTAGTCGCGGAACGGGAAGCGGCCGTGCGCGTCGCTGACGAACACCGACCGCAGCTGGAGGTTGGCGAAGACCACCAGCGGCGTGGCGACGGTCGAGGCCAGCGACAGGCGCCCCACCTCCGCGGCCGAGCCCAGCTTGGTCAGCACGACCAGGATGCCCCACTGGCTGGCGGCGAAGACCGCGTTGCCGAGGAAGGTCCAGGTGAAGTTGCGGCGCAGGGAGGGAGCGGGGGCCGCCATTACGCGGTCGGCCCGGTCGGGGCGGCGGTCGGCGGCATCTCCGCGGCCTCGCGCGTCTGGCCCTGGAAGTCCGGCACCAGCTCCAGCAGCTGCTCCCAGCACTCGCGCATGTTGCCGGCGGCGGCGGCGGCGAGCAGCGCGTCCACGCGGGCGTCGATGTCGTGCACGCCGTTGACGCGGCGGGCCACCCGGATGCCGGGGTTGCTGGTGGGCTGCGGCTTCTCCTCGGGCGTCCACAGCTCCTCGTAGAGCTTCTCGCCCGGCCGCAGGCCGGTGTAGACGATGGGCACGTCGATCTCGGGCGTCAGGCCCGACAGCTGGATCATCTGGCGCGCCAGGGCGTCGATCTTCACCGGCGCCCCCATGTCCAGGATGAAGATCTCGTCGCCGGCGCCCATGCCCGCGGCGTAGGCACCAGGTGCACCGCCTCGGCGATGGTCATGAAGTAGCGCTCGATGCGCGGGTCGGTGACCGTCACCGGGCCGCCCTTGCGGATCTGCTCCAGGAACAGCTCCACGACGCTGCCCGCCGACCCCAGCACGTTCCCGAAGCGGATGGTCGAGAAGCTGGTGCCGTCCGGCTGCCCGGCGCCCAGGGCGTGGATCACGCGCTCGGCGATCTGCTTGGTGGCGCCCATGACGCTGGTGGGCCGCACCGCCTTGTCCGTGCTGATCATCACGAAGCGCTCGACGCCGTAGCGCTGGGACAGGCGCGCCATCGTGCGCGTGCCGCCCACGTTGTTGCGGATCGCCTCCACGGGGTGGAACTGCAGGATGGGCACGTGCTTGTAGGCCGCGGCGTGGAACACGAGCTGCGGCTTCCAGCGCGAGAACAGGGCGTCCATGCGCCCCTCGTCCTTGACGTCGCCCAGGAAGAAGGCCAGCGCGGCGTCGGGCCGGCGCCGCCGCAGCTCCTGCTCGAGGCGGAACAGGCCGTTCTCGTCCTTGTCCAGGCAGACCAGCCGCAGGGCGCCCTGGTCGACGATCTGCCGGCACAGCTCCGAGCCGATGCTCCCGGCCGCCCCGGTCACCAGCACGGTGCGGCCGTCGAGCAGCCGCCGGATCTCCGGCACGTCCGAGCGCACGACGCGCCGGTTCAGCAGGTCGTCGAGCGAGAAGTCCTGGATGCGGGTGACCGCCTCGCTGCTCTGCAGGACCTGCCAGATGTCGGGCGTGGTCTTCAGCGGCAGGCCGGTCTCGCGGCACAGCTTCACGACGCGGTAGAGCTGCGCCGTGGTGGCCGCCGGCATCGCCAGGATGACCGCCTCGGCCCGGGTGCGGCGCGCCACCTCGCCGATGGCGTCGATGGGCGTGGCGACGCCGATGCCGTGGATGGTGATGCCCTGCTTGAGCGGGTCGTCGTCGACGATGGCCACCGGCCGGTAGGCGTGCAGCTTGGCCGTGTTCATGGCCTCGAGCACGAGGTTGCAGGCCGTCCCCGCGCCCACGATGACCACGCGCGTCCGCGGGCCGGCGTCGACCCGCCGCGACAGGTGGTCCAGGATGCGGTAGGTGTAGCGGCCGGGATCACGGCCAGCGCCATGCACAGGACGGTGTCGATGATCAGGACCGAGCGGGGGAAGGCGCCCTGGTAGGCCCACAGCAGGATCGCGGCGTCGAACGCCGAGCCGACCAGGATGGCGTTGATCAGCGGCGGCACGTCCCGCAGCCCGGCGAAGCGCCAGGAGACCCGGTGCAGCCCGAAGGCGGTGAAGACCACCAGGCGCACCGGGACGGCCACCAGCAGCATCGTGCGCCACCACTCGGGCCACTTGGGCACCTTGCGCAGCCAGGACCACTCGAAGCGGATGACGAAGGACAGGCTGACCGACAGGGCGGCGATCGCGCCGAAGAAGGCGAAGAAGAAGAGCAGACGGTGGCGCCGGACCATGAGGCTCAGGGGCCCGGACGTCGGCGGGCGCAGCGCGCCGATTGTCTTGCGGATGCGTTCGACCATGGGTTGGGACGCGGCCTCCGTACCGCGGGATCGCAGGCCGGAGGATAAGGCGAGGGCCGGGGAAAATCCAGCAGGGATCCGGAAGCTCGCCCTACCAGGTGCGGACGGGGCCGGTGTCCAGGTGGACGAAGCGCGAGCCGGGGTAGTAGCCGACGCCGCCGGACTTCAGGTCGCGGGCGGCGCCGCGCAGCTGCGAGAGCTTGACGCCAGGCGGCTCACGTCCACGGCGCGTGCCGTCGATGTGGTAGCTGGCAGTAGCGGCCGCCGGCGCCGCGGCGGCGCATCCTGCGTTGGTGGCCGCGGAGCGTGGCCAGAACCACGTGGAAGGGCTCGGCCGGGCCGCTTCGCAGCCGCGTCGTGCAGGAGGTCCAGCGGGTGAGGTCGATCGGCTTGACCTGGTCGTTGCGGTGGTCCCGCAGCGGGCGGTCGATGGCCACCGTCGCATCGAAGCCGGATGCCCTTCTCCCGGTAGGCGCAGGAGAGCCGCTCGCCGGTGTTGATGTTGAGCAGCGAAATCGGGTGGGCGTCCGGCGCGCCGGGCAATAGCCGGCCGCGGGGGCGCGCGGACGAGTGCCCAGGGTCTCGCTGCCCGTCACCGAGGCGGCCGGGGGCAGGGCGCCAAGGCAGACCAGGGCCCACGCCGCGAAGATGCGCAGGAAGCGCCGCCGATCAAGACGGCGTCTCGTTGTCGATCACGTTAGCCAAACGGGATGTCCCTTCACGATGCCGATGTCCTCGCGGACGCTCCGACCGGCGGCTACCTGACGCTTCCTGGAGGAAGTCGGACAACGCCCAAGATGGCCTCCGGGTTCCCGAAGCGGGAGTCCTGTTTTTTGCCTGATGGTAAGATTGGAGCCCATCCGGCGATCTCCCAGCGCCTTGACAGCGCCCCCTCGCCCTGCGATTGATGGGACGACACGCCCCAAGCGCCGGATTTCAGCCTTCCCGGGGGTTCCCATGGCCTCCCCACGACAGCAGCGCAGACTCAACATCTTGCCGTTGTTGATGTTGTTCCTGGTGCTGCTGGCCGGGGCCACGGGGTGGCGCTGGCAGGCCTGGTCCCGGACGATCAACCTCATGCTGCCGGCGGACTCCCGCCCCGCCCGGATGACCTTCCCCGCCGAGGAACTGGACCGCGATGCCTTCGAGTTGGTCGCCAGGAGCCTGAGCCTCGAGTACCGCCGCAATTTCGACCATGTGGACCGCTTCCGCGAGGCCGGCATCCGCTCCTACCGCGGTCCCGAGACCTGCCTGGTCTGCCACCGAGAGATCGAGTTCGAGAACACCTACGGCCTGCCCCGCAGCGAAGACCTCATGCGGAACCTCACCGGTTCGGTGCACTACCGGTTCTTCAGCACGGACCACAAGAACGTGCGCGGCTTCAACGACCCGCTCGGCCGACGGCCTGCCGATGGGCATGATCGACCGCCCCTGCCCCAAGCCCGGCTCCTTCGCCATGACCGCCTGGGCCGAGTGGGTGGTCAACACGCGCGGCGACACGCTCAGCGAGGGCTGCGGCCAGTGCCACATCGGCGGCCAGGCGCAGGCCCCTCGGCGAGATCATGCCCTACTACAAGACGCTGCCCGAGGGCGCGACGCCATCGACACCTGATCTGCGCGCCGCGGCCTACGACATGAACCGCAAGCAGGTGGTGCGCGACGTCAACGGCCGCCTGCGCTGGGACCAGGACCGCAGCCTGCGCGCCGCGCTCTCGGTCGAGACGCCGTCGTCCCAGTCCTGCCTGCGCTGCCACCAGCACAACCTGGGCGGCGACGTCTACGTCGACGCGAAGGACCCCTCCTTCATGCCCTCGACGCGGGCGCGCGGCGACCGCTACCCCCGGGTGATGCACCCCGGCGCCAGCGCGGCACCCCCTACTCGCCGTCCTGGGACGTGCACGCCGCCGCCGGCCTGGCCTGCCTCGACTGCCACCCCACCGAGGGTCACCGCATCATCAAGGGCCACGCACCTACCGATGATGGCCAACGACCTGCCCGACGTCGAGGTCTCCTGCGAGCGCTGCCACACCGACGCGCCCCACGAGGACGAGTCGCGCACCGCGCGCGTCCTGAACGAGCACGGGGCGTGGATCGCCTGCGTCACCTGCCACATCCCCAGCCTCCATCCCGACAACGTCACGCGCCGCGACTTCTCGCGGACGATCCTGGAGCCGGAACAGGGCCTCCACATCTACCACGACGTGGAGAAGCTGACCGGGCCGGGTGAGGGGCTCGCCTACGTCTGGTGGAACGGCGACGCCACCTTCCTCGGCAACCCGATCGGCGACAGCCCCGACGGCACCTGGCGCTTCTACACGGCCCCGCACCGCTGGCCCGAGTGGGAGGACTACGACTACGAGGGCTGGTACGAGCGCGTGATGCGTCCGGCGGCCGCCGCGGGCCGGCCCAGCAAGCTGTACGCGATGAAGCGCTTCAACGGCCGCCAGCACATCGACCTGCAGAACGCGGGCCCCTTCGGCGGCATGTTCGTGCCCTACAACCTGCCCCTGTACTACCGCGACGGGGACCCCGACGCCGCCGCCCGCGCCGAGATGGAAAAGCCCATGATGA
>JADJIV010000046.1:0-12158 GCA_016706845.1 bacterium | reverse complement strand
CGTCGTTCGGATATCCACCCGGTTGTGCTGGAGGCCAGCGGCGACATCGGTGGCATTTCGAAGACGGTCGCCTACAAAGGGAACCGGATTGACATCGGCGGGCACCGTTTCTTCTCAAGTCCGACAGGGTGATGACCTGGTGGCAGGACATCCTGCCGCTGCAGGCTCCCCGTCGCGGGACGACCGTGTCCTCGGCCGAGCGGTCAGCTTGTCCACCGCTCCCGGCGCTCCCGACCCCGAAGTCAGCGACCGCGTGATGCTCATCCGGGGCCGGTTGTCGCGCATCTTCTTCCTGCGGAAGTTCTTCGACTACCCGATCTCCCTCAAGTGGCAGACGTTCCGCAATCTGGGCCCGTGGCGCATCGTGCGGATCGGCTTCAGCTACGTGTCCGCGCGCCTCAGGCCGGTCCGCGCCGAGCGGTCGCTGGAAGATTTCTTCGTCAACCGCTTCGGGGGCGAACTCTACCGGACGTTCTTCAGGGACTACACGGAGAAGGTATGGGGCGTGCCTTGCACCCGGATCAAACCCGACTGGGGCTCAAGGATCAAAGGGAGCTCTCGGTCACCACGGCCGTGGCTCATGCACTCAAGAGCATATTCGTGCGGGACCGCAGCGTCGATCAGAGAAGGCTGGAAACCTCGCTCATCCGAGCAATTCGCCATCCCAAGTACGGCCCTGGGCAGATGTGGAGACCGTGGCCGACGACGTGCGCAAGCGCGGCGGAGAGGTGCGCATGAATGCGCAGGCGACGGGCCTGCGCATCGAGGGGGGCCGCGTCGTGGCCGTGAAGGCCCGGGACGCCGTTACCGGCGCCGAGGAATGGCTGGAGGGGGACTTCGTCTTCTCGACGATGCCAGTCAAGGAACTGATCGCGGCCTGCGAGCCGCCGCCGCCACCGAACGTGCGGGAAGTCGCCGCGGGCCTGGTCTACCGCGATTTCGTCACCATCGGGCTCCTGCTGCGGAAGCTGGCGATCCGTAACGAAACGCGACTCCCCTCGGTCAACGACATCGTTCCGGACAACTGGATCTACATCCAGGAGCGCGAAGTGAAGCTCGGCCGGCTGCAGATCTTCAACAATTGGAGCCCCTACATGGTCGCTGACCCGGTGACCGCCTGGATCGGCCTGGTACTTCTAGCAAGGGTGACGATCTGTGGTCGATGACCGATGCTGCATTCTGCGAGTTCGCCGTCGACGAGCTGGCTTCGATCGACATCATCGACAAGGCGGACGTCCTCGACAGTACGATCATCCGCGTGCGCAAGACCTACCCGGCGTATTTCGGGTCCTATGACAGGTTTCAGGATCCGCGAGTATGTCGACGGGCTGGAAAACCTGTTCTGGCCGTCGGGCGCAACGGCGTGCCTACAAGCTGGCGTAACGCCGCCATTCCATGCTGACGGCCATGGTCGCAATCGACCACATCCTAGAGGGGAACACGGACAAGGCCGGGATCTGGGCGGTGAACACCGAGGAAGAATACCATGAGAAGAAATAGGGCAGGCTGGGCCGCTGCCCTGGTGTTGGTCCTCTATTCGGTGCTGGTAAGTTATTCGGCCGCCCATCACGAGCCTTGGCGCGACGAAGCCCAGGCGTGGCTGATCGTCCGCGACCTCCCCTTGCCCGCGGTCTTCCAGCAGATGGTTTACGAAGGCACCCCGGCGCTTTGGCATATGATCCTGCTGCCGTTCGCCAAGCAGGGCGCCCCGTACGCTGCCGAAGCGGCAGTCCACATCCTGTTGGCGATCGCGGCGGTGGCGCTCCTGCTCCGGCGCGGCCCCTTTCCTCTGTGGTTCAAGGCGCTCTTCGTCTTCTCCTACTACATGTCGTACGAGTATGCCGTGATTGCGAGGAACTACAACCTCACGGTCCTGCTTTTATTCGCACTGGCGGCGCTCTGCCACCCGCGGACGGTTTGAGCGGCCCGTCATCTACGGTCTCCTGGTTGCCCTGCTCGCCAACGCGAACGGGCACTCCCTCGCCATGGCGGCTGGCGTCGCCCTGCTGTTCGTCGTGGAGGTCTGGCGCCGGCGCCGGTTCCGGCGCGCCGAGATCGCCGCGACGGCTATCATGGCAGCGGGGGTGGCGCGGCCCTGCTCCAGATGGGCTCGATCTCCGAGGCAATCAACTTGTGGGCGAACGCCTGCATCTGGACCTGTTGGCGCCGCTCGTGGCGACGAAGAACGCATTCCTGCCGGGATTGCCCAATCCGGCCGCTGCCGCGGCCGTGCCGGTGGTGGTGCTGGTCGCGATGCTGCTCTGGCGCCGCTCCCTCGCGGCGTTGTGGTTGCTGACCTGCGGTCTGTCGGGCCTCTTCGCGATCTTTCTCCTGAAGCACTCCGCTTGGCTCCGCCACCACGGCCTGGTTCTTGTGTTCCGTGATCTTCGCTCTCTGGATCGCCTGGGGCGGACGGCGGGCCGCACCACGCCTGCGCCTGGACCGGTGGTCGTCGCCCGGCACGCTCGGCGCACTGCTGTTGGCTGCAGCTCCCTTCACCTTTTCGGCCCACCGGGATGATGCGGTCGGTCCGTACTCCGGATCGCGGGAGATGGCCGCCACATGCTCGACAACGACCTGCGGGGACGCGCCCTCGTGGCGCACGAGTCGGCCCCGACCAGTTCGGTGCTGCCGTTCCTGCCCGGTCTGCGACCCTGGTACGCCGACGTTCAGGAGTCGGGCACCTTCGTGACCTGGAACCGCGAATACGCCGACAACCGCGCCATCGCGCCAGAGGAGGCGGCTCTCCGGGCCGCAGTTCGCCGGGCTGGAAGCCTGGCGCGCTGTTGCTCTTGAACCACTCGCTGGCGGACCCTGCTTCGCTGGGATTGGTGCTGCGTCATGCGGAGGATGCCGGGGTCTACACGTCGTTCTCAGAGAAGATGTACCTGTACGAATTGTCCGGGAATTGAGCACGTCTCCGGTGCATGGGTCGGCATTATGGAGTCCCTGAAATCCGGGGCGAACGCAGAGTCCTTGTGGTACAGTGTCCGGAGCATTTGCTTTGATCTGGGTAGGCAGGCGGGGAGTTTCAGCAGGAGCAGTGAGCCGCCATGTCCGACCACATCATTAGATTACAAACCAAGGTCGATGAGATTTTCCAGCATCGGCAGACCATTCCGGTGCTGGAAGCTGGCTGTCGCAGCATGAGTTTCGTTGATCTGAAGGAAAGGCCACGATCGTCGGAATCGATATCTCGCTCAGCTCCAGCGCAATAAATCGCTGCATGAGGCGATTCACGGCGATATCATGAATTACGTGTTTCCACCGGACTCCTTCGATGCCATCGTCTCCATCGATGTCCTGGAAGCATCTCGACCGTCCAGTACTCGCACTGGAGAATTTCCGTGCTGCGGTTGCCGCAGGCGGTATCGTAATCCTGAAACTGCCGAATGTTTGGTCATTGAAGGGCCTGCTGACTAAGCTATCCCCGCATTGGTTCCATGTCTGGTTCTACAGGACGATTTACGGCCCGTAAAGACGCAGGACGGAGACACCGCCCGTTCAAGACCTTCCTCAAAGCTCGCCGTCGGACCGCCTGGACTCAGAAGGTGGTGTCAGGGATAACCGGCTCGGTATCGTCTATGAGGACTATCCGAGTCGGATACCAGAAGAACCTCAGAAGAAGCTAAAAGTTAGTAAGTCATATCGCCAATACTCGAGCGTATCGTCAGAATTTTGAGTTTCGGCAACCTGTCGTTCGAGCGGACTGAATATGTTCTCGTCTTCCAGAAGCCGAACAAAGAGCCGGCAGCGATTTAGTTGAGGTGATCGCCTCAGGGTTGCCGTCCGTATTGTATTGATATTATATATGGTTATGGCGTCAGATCCTGTCAGGCCACGACTGTGACGTCACTTGTTCGCGTTCGGTGGGAGTGACCTGGGGTGGAACGTACTGCCTGCCGTCCTTTATCAGCATTGGAGCTGCAAGCAATTTGTTGTTGCCTGCCGAATGATCCAATACATTCTGCCTGCCGGCTGTTCAATTCGGCGGAACCTCCGCACCCCTGGAAGATGATGTACAACGACCATTTCGGCCTCTACACCGCGCCGTTCTCGCTGAGCCCCCACCTGCACTTCGTGTTCAGGTCGACGGCCTTCGAGGAGACGATGGCCCATCTGGTCTACGGCCTGGAGGGCGGCGAGGACCTCGTCCTGATCACGGGCGAGATCGGCACCGGCAAGACCCTGGCCCTGCACAACCTCATCAAGCACGTCTCGCGCACCTACCGCGTGGCCCTGATCAACGTCACCCAGATCGATTTCCGCGAGCTGCTGAAGCTCCTGCTCACCGAATTGAACGTCACGATGCCGCCGGCCGCCGACCGGGCCGACCTGCTCTCGGCGCTGAAGATCGAGATGGAGGCCACCCACCGTCAGGGCCAGCGCGTGCTGCTGATCGTGGACGAGGCCCAGAACCTGTCGGCCGAGACGCTCGAGGGCGTCCGCCTGCTGACGAACATGGGCCCTCCCGGCGAGCAGGTCCTGCAGGTGGTCCTGTCCGGCCAGCCCGGCCTGCGCACCCAGATCGACGATCCCGGCCTGGCCCAGGTGCGCCAGCGCATCCGCGTCCACTACCACCTCGAGCCCATGAGCCGCCATGAGGTCGAGGAGTACATGGAACACCGGCTGAAGGTCGCCGGCTGCGAGCGCAAACTGTTCCGCCACGACGCCGTCCAGCGCATCCACGAGCTGAGTGGGGGCATTCCGCGCCTGGTCAACGTTCTGGCCGACCGCGCGCTGCTGGCGGCCTACGTCGACGGCGCCGACGAGGTGCACGGCAAGCACGTCGAAGCGGACCAGGATCTGGCCCGCTCGCCGCAGCAGGAGACCTCGGCCGCGGCCCTGGCCGCGCCGCGCCGCCGAGCGCATCACGCCGCCGGCCGCTGCACCGGCCCGCCGCCGGCGCCTCCCGCCGCTCCGCCGCCGCCGCCACCGCCGCCGCCACCGCCGCCGCCGCCGCCGCCGCCGCCGGTGCCGTCGCTCGGAGCCAAGCGGCCCGAACCGGCGCCGCCTCCGCCGCCGCCCCCTGCGCCGCCCCCGCCGCCGGTGCCGCTGGCCGACGCGGACCTGCCGGACTTCGGCGACGTCATGGAGGATTTCGGCCTGCCCCTAACGGCCGATACCGGCGCCGGCGTTGACGAGGCCGGGGACGAAGCCGACGTCGCCGAGGCGCCATCGCCCGACGGCCCCGTCACCGCGGACGATGACGTCGAGCCCATGGCCTACCGCCGCCGCCGCGGCAACGGCCGCGGCTTGTTGTACGCGCTGCTGGCCGTCGCCGTGCTGGCCGCGGCGGTCGTGGCGTTCCTGTCCTGGCAGTCCGGGGCGCTGAAGCTGCCCTGGCTGAACCGCGACCGGTCCGGCGCCGAAACGCCGGTCGTCGCGATCGCGGACACGACCGCGGTGCAGCCCGATTCCCTGGCCTCGGCGGCCGCCGACACCCTGGCGGCGTCGGCCGATTCGTCCGCCGTCGCCGTCGGCGACACCCTGATGGCCACGGTCCTGGACGAGGACGAAGAGGCCGGCGCCCCGGTCCCGTCCCCCGAGCCCACCAGAGACCGCATCCTGCACACCGACCCTGCGCCCCGTGTGGCCGAACCCGCGGCGGACCTTGCCGGGGCCGCCGCCGACACCTCCCTGCGGACGTCGTCGTGGTTGCGCACGTCGCTGGCCGCCGGCATCTACGTGCACGTCGGCTCGTTCCGCGACCTGGACCGCGCCGGCCACCTGGCCACCGACCTCGAGCGCCGCGGCTTCGCGGCCCACGTCCTGGACGCCCGGGTCAACGACGAGCGCTGGTTCCGGGTCTACATCGGACCGTTCGAGACGATCGAGGCCGCGCAGGCCGCCGAATCGAAGCTGCACGCCGATCGTCTCGCCGATTGGACGATGGTCGTCCGGATCCACTGATGGGCGCCGCGAACGGCCGCAGCGAACCTGCGGCATCCGGGCTCGTCGTCGCCCAGCTCGTCGAGGCTCTGGAGATGGGCGGGGCCGAGCGCCTCGCCGTCCAGATCGCCAACGCCCGCGCCGCCGCCGGCGACGCCTCCCACCTGTTCGTCATGACGGGACCGGGACCCCTGTCCGGGGCGATCGACTCCGGCGTCCACGTGCGCTACCTCGGTTTCTCCCGCGCTTCGGTGCACAACCCCGTGCGCTTCGCCGCCTCGTTGTGGCGCGGCGAGCGGCTGCTGTCCCGCCAACTGGCGCGCGACGGCGTGCAGGTCGTGCAGTCGCACCTGCCCGGGGCGAACTTCTGGGGTCTGCTGCTGGCCCTGCGCGGGCGCTGCGCGGTGATCGCCACGGTCCACAACAACCGCGAGTTCGACTACGGGAACGCCGACCACCCGCTGCGCGCGCGCCTGCGCCGCCTGGCCTACCGCCTGATGCTGCGGCGCTGCGCCGCGGTGGTCGCCGTCTCCGAGGCGGTGGCCGTCTCGCTGCTGGAGGATCTGGGCGCCGGCCCCCGCGAGGCCGGCCGCCTGGTCGCGGTGCCCAACGGCGTGGCCGAACCCGCGCCGCTGGATGCGGCCGCCCGGGCGGCGGTCCGCGCCCGCTTCGGCGCCGCGCCCGGCGACTTGCTGGTGATGGCCGCGGGCCGGCACTGCGAGCAGAAGAACTTCGCCGCCCTCATCGAGGCGGCCGCGCGCTTGCGCGCGATCGGTCTGCCCTTCCGCCTGGTGATCGCCGGCGACGGTCCCCTGCGCCCCGACCACGAGGCGCTGAGCGCGCGCCTCGGCCTGGGCGACGCCGTGCAGTTCCCGGGCAACATCGGGGACTTCGCCCGCGTGCTGCAGGCGGCCGACGTGTTCGCCCTGCCTTCGCTGTGGGAGGGCCTGCCGCTGGTCCTGCTGGAAGCCCTGGCCGCGGGCGCGCCCGTCGTGGGCACGGACATCGCCGGCGTGCGCGAGGTGATCGTCGACGGCGAGAGCGGCCTGCTCGTCGCGCCCGGCGACCCGATCGCCCTGGCCGCCGCGATCGCGCTGCTGGCCGACCCGCAGCGCAGGGAGCGCCTGCGCGCCGGCGGCCTGGCGCTGGTCGCGGGGTATCCGTTCGGGGTGTCGCAGCGCCTGGGTGGACTACCCCGGGTGGGCGGCCCTGCCGCCGGCGCCCTCTCCCGAAAGACCAGTGACCTACCGCATCGCCGCCGTCTCCTTCCTGAACACCTGGCCCCTGATCGACGCCCTCGCGGAGCTGGCGCCCGATCGCGTCCGGCTGACCAGCGCCGTGCCCAGCGACCTGCCCGAGCTGCTGCACGCCGACGAGGCCGACGCGGCCCTGATCCCGGTGGTCGAGTGGTTCCGCGGGGCGGGCGCCGCGATCGTGCCCGGCGTGGCCCTGGCCACCCACGGCCCCGTCGACAGCGTGAAGCTCTTCTCGCGGGTGCCGCCGACGGAGATCGCCGACGTGGTCGTGGACCGCGGCTCGCGCACCTCGGTGGCCCTGCTGCGCATCCTGTTCGCCGACCTCTACGGCGTGCAGCCGGACTTCCGGGTCGACGTGCCGCAGGTCGAGACCCTGCTGGACGAGCACGAGGCGGCCCTGGTCATCGGCGACCGCTGCTTCGCCGCCGAGAAGCGCTTCCGCGACGAGGGGCGCGACGACGTCCACATCGTGGACCTGGGCGAGACCTGGCGCCAGATGACGGGCCTGCCCTTCGTCTTCGCCGTCTGGGTCCTGGGCCGGGGGTTCGCGGCGCGCGCGCAGGCGGCCGAGCGCGACGGGCTCGTCGCCCTGCTGCGCGAGGCCCGCGACGTCGGCCTGACGCGCCTCGACCGTCTCGCCGCCCGCGCGGTCGCCGAAGGGCGCCTGGGGCCGGGCGGGGAGTGCTCCGCGGCTGCGTTCGCGGCCTATTTCCGCCGCTCGATGTGCTACCGGCTGGGCGAGGCGGAGCTGGCGGGCCTGCACCGTTTTCATACCCTGTGCGTTCGCCACCAGATCGTGCCCCCGGGGCGCGATGCGGACCCGATTTGCGCGGAGTGAGGGAGACCCCGATGTCCAGCCGCCCGGCCCCGGTCGAGACCTACACGCTGCCGCGCAGTTCCTCGCCCGTGGTCCTGGAACTGCTCGCCGAGGCGCTGACGCGCCGCCTGACCGGCGGCGAGCTGCTGCTGATGTTCGAGGAGGCGGCCCTGCACGACCTGGGCCGCACCGCCCACGCGCTGCGCCTGCAGCGCTGCGACCCCGAACTGGTCACCTACGTCGTGGACCGCAACGTCACCTACACGAACCTCTGCTACGTGGACTGCGAGTTCTGCGCCTTCAACCGCCACAAGGGCGACGGCGACGCCTACTGGCTGTCGCTGGACGAGATCCGCGCCAAGGTGCGCTCGGTCTTCGACGCCGGCGGCTCCCAGATCCTGCTGCAGGGCGGCCACCATCCCAACGAGAAGATCGAGACCTACGAGGCGATGCTCGCGGCCCTGAAGTCGGAGTTCCCGTCCCTGTGGATCCACGGCTTCTCGCCCAACGAGATCCAGCACTTCGCCAGGGTCTCGAAGCTGCCCACCCTCGAGGTGACCCGCCGGCTGCAGGCCGCCGGCCTGGACTCGATCCCCGGCGGCGGCGCCGAGATCCTCAACGACCGCGTCCGCGCGCTGCTGGCGCCGAAGAAGACCACCGCGCGGGAGTGGATCGAGATCATGGAGGAGGCCCACTACCTGGGCCTGCCCACCACCGCCACGATGATGTTCGCCCACGTCGAGACCTACCCCGAGCGCATCGAGCACCTGCTGCGCCTGCGCGAGAGCCAGGACCGCACCGGCGGCTACACCGCGTTCATCCCCTGGACCTTCCAGAGCGGCCGCACCCCGCTGGCGGAGAAGCCCGAGCTCATGGCGCAGGTCGAGGCCCGCGGCTACCTGGGCGCCCAGGACTACCTGCGCACGCTGGCGATCGCGCGCATCGCCCTGGACAACTTCACCAACATCCAGGCCTCGTGGGTCACCCAGGGCAAGAGCGTCGGCCAGCTGACGCTGCTGTTCGGGGCCAACGACCTCGGCTCGACGATGATGGAGGAGAGCGTCGTGTCGGCCGCCGGCACCACCCACCCCCTGGCCCAGCGCGACCTGCAGGAGATGATCCGGGGCGCCGGGTTCACTCCCGCCCAGCGCGACAACGGCTACCGTGTGCTGAGGATGATCGGCGGCGACTAGAGGCCGGTCGTTTTGTGCCCGTTCCCGTTCGGCCCGCCCAGGTGCAGCCACTGGTCGCCGTAGACGGCGCGCGGGAACGCGTAGGGCACCAGCCCGTGCAGGAACTGGCGCAGCTTCAGGGCCAGGTGGTTGGCGTCGTGGGCCCCGTGGACGGTGCGCAGGAACCCCTCGAGCGTGTAGATCTGGATCTCCACCGGGAACCGGTAGGGCGGCAGGCCGGGCTCGTCGTTGGGGTGCAGGACGTCGAGATCCCCCTTGTAGACCTTGTAGCCCTGGCCGCTGTGGCGGTTCAGGCGGCGGCGGTCGCCGGCGAAGCCGATCGTGTCGGTGATGTTGCGCCAGGCGACGGGGTTGCCCAGGACGTCGTTGAGCAGCGTCAGCAGCTCGACCACCGCGTCCTCGTCGTGGACGATGAACATCGCGCCGAGCAGGTCGGTGATCGCGTCGGGGTCGTTGATCCCCTTGCGGATCATCTTCGAGAGGATCGAGCCGCTGCTGTCCTGGTCCTGGGCGTCCCAGCGGCGGCGCTCGATGACGCGGTGGCTGCCGTCGACGATCTCGTAGGAGATCGGGGTCACCGTGCGCTTGAAGCGGCAGTTGTAGTACAGCACGTCCAGCGCCACGCGGCGGCCGCCCGCCTCCAGCTCCAGGAACATCGAGCGGAACTGCCAGCGCTCCTGGCCGGGCTGGGGGCGCAGGTTGTAGCGGATCGACTCCCCGTCGGGCCCCAGCTCGAAGCCGATCTCCACCGTGTTGGTGTCCACGGCGTGCTTCCACAGCCCCTCGCGCAGCAGGTGCTCGATGTAGGCCTTGTGGCGCGGGCCCTTCTGGATGTGGCGCGAGTGGTCGATGTCCAGCAGGAGCTTCGCCAGGTAGAGCTTGCGCTGGGACTCGAAGCGGATGCGCGGGTCCTCGCGGCTGAACAGCAGCGACATGAGCGTGCGCAGGTCGTTGCAGGCGGTCACGGTGGCTTGCGGGCGCACGAGGGCCTGCGACGGCGCCGGCAACAGGGCCACGAGGTCGCGCACGTAGGCGTCGGCCTCGGTCATCGACCTCACCAGGTCGACGGCCCCGTAGCCCTGGCCGGGCGGCGTGCCGGGCGGGTTGAGCAGGCGGTGGATCTCGTCGCGGTAGGCCGCGTCGTCGTGCTCGATGCGGCGGGACATCTCGTGGAAGAAGCGGCCGACGCGCGTGGGGCGCTGGGTGAAGGCCGGGTCGAGCAGGGGGTGGGCCGTGTAGTCCACCGCCCAGGGGTCGCCGTCGTTGCGGGTCGAGAGGTGCGTGGCATCGACCCAGCGCTCGTACATCCGGCCCGCTTTCCCGGCCGCGCCGGGGGGGACAAGCCCCCCCCCGCCGCGGCGCTAGATCATGTCCAGGGCACGCTCCAGGTCGGCCTGCAGGTCGGCCGCGTCCTCGCAGCCGACGGCCAGCCGTACCAGATCATCGGTGATATCGGCCGCTTTGCGCTCGGCCTGAGGGATCCCCGCGTGGGTCATCGAAGCCGGGTGTTCGATCAGGGACTCGATGCCGCCCAGGCTCACCGCCAGGGTCGGGATCTGCACGTTGTTGATGACCGTCTTGCCGGCCTCCAGGCCGCCGCGCACGCCGAAGGAAATGACCGCGCCGGGCCCGTCCATCTGCGATGCGGCCAGGGCGTGCTGGGGGTGGCTCTCCAGGCCGGGGTAGCGCACCCAGGCGACCTTCGGGTGGTTCTCCAGGAACGGGGCCAGGATCCTGGAGTTGGCCTGGGCCTTCTCCATGCGCAGGGCCAGCGTGCGCAGGCCGCGCAGCACCAGCCACGCCTGGTGGGGGTCCATGGTGCCGCCCATGTTCTTGTGGACCTTGGCGAGGCGGCGGAACAGCTCGGGGTCGCGGGCGGTGACGATGCCCGCCACCACGTCGGTGTGGCCGTTGATGAACTTGGTCATCGAGTGCAGGACGATGTCCGCGCCCATCTCCAGCGGCCGCTGCAGCAGGGGCGAGCAGAAGGTGTTGTCCACGCACAGCAGGGCGCCGCCCCGGTGCGCGATCTCGGCGCAGGCGCGGATGTCGGTCAGCTTCAGCGTGGGGTTCGAGGGGGTCTCGAGGTAGACCAGCTTCGTCTCGGGGCGCATCGCCGCGGCCACGTTGCGGGCGTCGGACGAGTCGACGAAGGTCGCGCTCACGCCGTAGCGCTTGTACTCGGTCTCCAGCACCATGCGCGACGGGCCGTACAGCGACTCGGTCGCCACGACGTGGGCGCCCTGGCCCAGCAGCGCGAAGTAGACGGTGTTGACCGCGGCCATGCCCGAGGCCGCGCCCAGCGCGCCGCAGCCGCCCTCCATCAGGGCGATCGCCTCCTCGAGGTGGTCGGTGGTCGGGTTGCCGAGGCGCGTGTAGATGTGGCCCGGATCGCGGCCGGCGAAGCGGTCGGCGCCCTCGTCGGCGTCGCGGAAGCGGAAGGTGGACGACTGGTAGATCGGGATCGACACGGCCCCGGTCACGGGATCGGCCTGCTGGCCGGCGTGGACCACCTTGGTGTGCATGCCCATCTTGTCGAGGTCGTGCATGGAGTTTCCTTTCGGGGACTGCAGCTGCGGATCCTGGATCCAACACTCGGAAATCGGGGCCGGTTCCGCCTTGTCGGGGAACCGGCGCCTCCCTATAATAGGCCCCCCGCCCTCGATGGCAAGATCCTCGAAAGTCCACGTATTTTCTGGAGGTTCCGTGATGAAGGCAACCGTGGCGAGCCGGAGTGCTCCGATCGTCATCCTGGCGATTTTGGCCCTGCTGGCGACGATGGCCGCCGCGGCGGAGCGCCCCCGCGACCCCTGGCCGTACCTGCCCTCGGACGACATCGGCGCCGTCGCCTGGCGGGCCGCCCATCCGACCTGGGACGGCCGCGGCGTCGTCATCGCGATCCTCGACACCGGCGTCGACGGCTACGCCCCGGGCCTGACCGCGACCTCGGCCGGCGGCCAGAAGCTGCTGGAGACCCGCGACTTCACCGACGAGGCGTGT
>JADJIV010000045.1:0-4131 GCA_016706845.1 bacterium | reverse complement strand
TGGCCAGCGCCCCGGCACGCGCGAGAAGCGATGGCGGTGGCGACCCCTGGGGTGCCGCAGCTCTGGCTCGCCGCCGAGAGCGCCCATTCGCCGCTGGGCAACCTGCGCGCGCCGCTGATCGAGGCGCGCCGCCGGATCGAACAGCTGCGCAACGAATACGACGTGGTCGTCGTCTCCGGCCCGGCCCAGGGCTTCTCGCCCATCACCCAGAGACTGGCGTCGATCGTCGACGCCAACGTCATAAGGTGGTGCGCGCCGAGGTGACCCGTTCGCCGGCGGCGACACGGCTGCGCGACCTGGTCCTGGAAGCGGGCGGGGCTGCTCGGCTTCGCCTTCCCACGGGCGGAAGTACTACATTCCAAGGTGGGTCTATCGATGGCTGTAGCTTTTCGATCCGCGGCACTCACGGCACTTCTGTTCCTGACGGCCTGTGCGGGGGCCTGGAAACGGGGCAGTCGCTGACCATCGTCCAGCACAAGCCGGAAGGCTTCGCGACCTGGACGGACTATGTGCCGGTGTTCCGGCTCGGCGTCGGCGACAAGATGAAGATCAAGTTTCTCATCACCCGCGAGATGGACGACGAGATCACGGTCGGCCCCGACGGTTTCGTGGGCGTGCGCGTGGCCGGCCGGGTCCGCGCCGAGGGGCAGACCATCACCGACCTGCAGGACGCGATCATCGCCGGCTCGCGGAAAACGTGCTGCGGCCGCAGAGCGTCGTCGTGTCGCTGGAGGACGCGGCGTCCTGGCGGGTCTATGTCGGCGGTTCGGTGCGCACGCCGGGCGTCTATCGCATGGGCGACAACGGCTGGGCACGCTGCAGGCGATCATCCTGGCGGGCGGCTTCGACATGGAGGCGCGCATGCAGGAGGTGGTCCTGATCCGGCGCAGCGCCAACAACCGGCCGATGCTGCGCACCGTCAACGTGCGCGAAGTCATCCAGACCGGCGAGCACGAGAGCGACGTCCGCTGGCGCCGGGCGACATCATCTACACGTCCTGGCGCAGCCACATCGCCGAGGTCAACCTCTGGGTCGAGCAGTTCATCAACCGCGTCGTGCCGTTCCAGCGCACGTTCAACTACACCATCGGGCGGCAGTCGCCCTGAGGCCCAGGGCGTGGGCGGGACGGGCGTGGGCGGGACGGGCGCAGGCGGAACCGGCATGACCGCGGCCGGGACGGCGCCGGTCGAGGAAGCGAGCTTCCTCGGCCAGCATCTGGCGCTGCTCGACGTGCCGGAGGCGGCGGCGGTGATCGCCGCCCGCCCGCCCGGCCTGCCCTTCGCCTACGTCGTGACCCCGAACGCCCAGCACTTCGTGCGGCTGGGCAGGTTGCGCGACGCCCGCTTCCAGGCCGCCTACGACGCCGCCTGGCTGCGCCTCAGCGACAGCCGGGTCGCCTGCGGGCTGGCCCGCCTGCTGTTCGGCCTGCAACTGAAGCAGGCGGCCGGCAGCGACCTCACCCACTACATGCTGCACAACACGATCCGCCCGGACGACGCGGTGACCGTGATCGGCGGCGACGAGACGCTGCGGCTGCGCCTCGTCGAGAAGTTCGGGCTGCGTCGGCTGGCCCTGCACGCCCCACCCATGGGCCTCGCGGGCAAGCCCGACGAGCAGCAGCGCTGCCTCGACTTCGTGGTCCGGCACCCCGCCCGCTACGTCTTCCTCGCGGTCGGCGCGCCGACGTCGGAGTACCTGTCGCACCGCATCGCCGCCGAGGGACGGTCCGTCGGCGTCGGCCTGTGCATCGGCAGTTCGCTGCACTTCGCGACGGGGCTGGTGAACCGGGCGCCGCCGGATCTATCGCCGCCTCGGCCTGGAATGGCTGCACCGTCTGCTGATCAATCCGCGTGGACACGCCAAGCGGGTCTTCGTCGATTCCCTGCCGATGCTGCTGATGGTGCTGCGCCAGCGCCTGAACCCGCGCGCCTACGACCGGCCCGGTTCCGGGACGGAGCACCGGCGGTGATCACCGTCACCCGTGTCGAGCCGCGGCAGCGGGTCGTTCGCGAGCCCCGGGTCAAGGTTTCGGCCCGGCCGCTGACTCGGGTCCGCGACGCCGACGCCGCCCATCCCTGGGCGCTGCCGATCCTGCTGCTGCTGCTGCCGATGTTCGGGCAGACCTTCTACTACCTGGTCGAGTTCCCGATCCCCTACGCGCTGTCCAAGGGCTGGCCCTTCGTCGTCCTGCCGCTCAGCCTCTATGCGCTCTTCGTCTATCACCTTCCCTACAAGGCCCTGTTCGCGCTGCTGCTCGCCTACACCATCGGCGTGGCGCCGCTGCTGGGCATGATCTACTTCGGCAACGGCCTGATCGATCTGTTGACCACGACGATCAAGATCCGGCCGTTCACCTACTATTTCGGGTTCGCCGCCCTGCTCGCCTGGCTGCGGCCGTCGGCGCAGACCATCACGACGCGCCTTCATCATCCTGGGCGCCGGACCTACATCCTGATGTGGGTGCTGTGGCTGGTGGTGCCGCTCGACTGGTACATATCCGACCCGGCGCTCGGCAAGCTGCTGATGTTCGAGTACGGGCGCGGTTACCGCGCATCTACATGCCGATGCTGTTCGGCATGATCTTCCTCTTCTATCTCGCCCGCCGCTTCTGCCAGCAGCGGGAATGGTGGACGGTGGTGCTGCTCGTCCTGGCCTTCGCATCGCTGCTGATGGTCTTCAAGCAGCGCATCTCGATCATGGCCGCCGTCATCGTCGTCTACGCCGTCATCGTCTCGTCGACGGAGGGCATGCTGCGACGGTTCCTGGTCGCGGTCGGCCTCCTGATGGCCTCCGGGGTGGTCGCGATGCTGAGCGGCAGCCTGGCCGAGCAGTTCGCGGAATCCCTCGGCGGCTCGCTGTCGGTGCGGCTGCGCTCGATCGGCAACGCCATCGACTATCTGGGCGAGGACCCGATCCGCTGGCTCTTCGGGGTGGGCGGCACCACCCGATTCAGCACGACGACGCTGGCCGACATCTTCGGCGACAAGCATTTCTTCCTGGCCGACATCGGCTGGCTCGGCATCGTCTTCGAGTATGGGCTGGTCGGCGCCGCGATGCTGTTCGCGGTCTATTTCGGCGGCCTGCTCTTCACCTGGCAGACGGCCCGGATCGACGGCCGGCCGCTGATCCGGGCGCTGGCCGACTACACCTTCTTCCTGTTCCTGACCTCGGCCGTCTATTCCTTCGTGTTCACGCCGGGCGAACTGGCGACGATCGTCGCGGTGGCGGCCTATCTGCGTAGCATCAGCGCCGAGCCCGTGGGTCGAGCCGCTGCGACCGGTGGAAACGGTGAGCCACGGCAGCGGCCCCACCCGGGTGATCAGCCGCCACGTTTCCGCGCCGCCACACCGCCCGGCGTCCGCACGAGCACCGCCTGAGAGACGATCCGGGCGGAGCGGCCGTTCGCGCCAGAAGGAACTCCCTTGCGCCGAGCCGCGCAGCAGATCGTGGAGGCGAGGATGGCGGCAGCCGGGGTTGATCGGCGCCCACCGCCCCCAGCGGCAGGTGGCGCCCCTCGGCGGAGGAGGCGCAGCCCGTACAGCATGGCCCCGGCCAGCGGATCGCGCGTGACCGTCCAGCAGGCGGCCGGCATAGGCCGGCGTGAAGCGCGGGCTGCCCGCGACCTCGCTCGGCAGGACCTGCACGCCGACGGCGAGCGGCCCCCGCCAATGGTGACGGTAGGCGCGGAAGGCCTCGACCGGATCGAAGGCCGGCCCGGCGTCGTAGCCCATGATCGAGACGAGGCCGATGGCGGCGCTCCGGCGCGCGCAGGAGCGCCAGCATCGAGCCGGTCCAGGGGCTGGGCGGCCGGGCCGCGGCCCATGCCCCTCGCCACAGGCCCCGGACGCGCCCACCCCGGGACCGTCAGCAGCAGCGGTCGCGGCAGGGCGGCGCGGGTGCGGGGCGACGAGCGCCGTCCAGGTCGCATCGGAGCGGCAGGCGACGCGCCCGGCCGCGGCCGCGCAGCCCGGATCCGACGGCTCGTGTCGAGGGTCGACCCCGTCGGCGCCGATGTCACGCACCAGCCGCGCCAGCGCGGCCGCGTCGTAGCGGTCCCAGCGCCCGTAGTTGGCGCCGCCGACCGAGACCACGACCCGGGTTCGGGGATTGCGCTTCTTCAGGGTCGCGATC
>JADJIV010000044.1:0-5542 GCA_016706845.1 bacterium | reverse complement strand
AGGATCGAGAACACCAGCGGGCACGGCCAGGCGCGATGTACAGGACCGGGCGGTCGCCGCGTGGTGAAAGAAGGGGAGCGGGTGAGTGAGGGAGTCGGTGGTCATGGTTCCCTCTCTCAGCTCGCGTTGCTCGCATGCGGCGGCCGTGGCCCGCGCGCTCGCGCCGAACGTTCGATGCTGCCGACCATGGTCCGCGGCGAGAGCGTGATCATGTCGCCGGAGGTGAACGCGACCTGCACGTAGCCGTGAGGCTGGACCTGGACCATGAACACGCGGCTGCGGATCGTGCGGCCGGGCAGCGAGACGATGACCATCGCCAGTCCCGGGGTCAGGGACGACGCGGGGATGATGCGGGGGGTGGTCATGGCGTCCCTCGTTCCTGTTGGCGGGTGAAGGGCCCGCCCGGAGGGCGGCGTGCAGCCTCGTGGTGTCGTGGTGTGTTGGCGTCGCTGGCGTCCATCTGCGGCTACTCCTTTTTCATTTGCATCTCATTGGCCATATCGACGCTACACCCGGGGCTGGCAGCCGCGCAGGAGGTGTTTGAGCGCCGTTTGTGCGGTCTCGCTGGCGCTGGCGCGACGCGCGCGCCGGTCCCATATACTCGCCGGGCAGTGACCATCACCCGCAGCCTCGACCCCGCGTTCGTGTCGACCGACGACATCATGGCCGCCGCCGGCATCGCCAGGCGGACGGTGGCCGTGTGGGTCGAGATGGGGTTCCTACCGGCGCCGCTGAAGGTGTCGCTCGGCCAGCCCGGCGGGGTCTTCAACCGCTTCCCGGCCCACGCCGCCGAGCGGGCGCGCTTCATCGCGGCGAAGCGGGCGGCCGGCTTCACCTACGACGAGGTCCGGGCGATGCTCGCGGAGATGGACGCGCAGGAGGCCCGCAAGGCCAAGGCGGCAGCCCGCCCGCAGCCCCCGCCCGCGGCCCGTAAGAGCGGACGCCGCCGGTAGCGCGTCACCCTCGGGCCCGCGTACCATGCGGCCGCCATGACCGAACGCCGCCGGCTCGATCCCTCCTTCGCCACGATGGCGGACATCATGGAGGCCGCGGGCATGACCCGCCGGACGATCCGCGTGTGGATCGAGCGCGGCCTCTTGACCAAGCCGGTCACGATCTCGCAGGGCTACCCCGCCGGGATGTTCAACCGCTTCCCGGCGCACGTGCTCGACCAGGCCCGCTTCATCGTGGCGATGCGCGAGCAAGGTCTGTCCCTCGACGAGATCGCCGGCCTCATCGCCGCCCGGGACTGGACCCGGGCTGGCCGTCCCTCGCGGGCTGGAGTAGGATCGCACGATGATGCGCCCGCGTCAGGTCGCCGTACTAAGCGCCGCGCTTGAGCTGCTGCAGGGCTGCGGCGACGGCGTGGCGTCGTCCAGCTTCACGAGCGGGCCACACCCGATCACGTCGACGGCCAGCAGCTCCAGCACCTCCGGATCCACGAGCACCGGCAGCTCCGGCAGCACCAGCGGCGAGGACAGCGGCAGCGGTGCCGTGAGCGCGAGCGGCACGACGACCGGCAACATGTCGACGCTGGACATGGGGCCGATCCCCGACTTCGGCGGACAGCCGATCGGCTGTCAGGGGAAGATCGACTTCCTGTTCGTGATCTCGTCCTGGTACTCGATGAAGGCCAACCAGGTGCAGCTCCAGGAGGCGTTCCCGGCCTTCACGGCGTTGTTCGCGGAGGAGTTCGCCGACTTCGACTACCACATCATGGTCGTGGACGCGGCTGGCCCGCTCATCGCAGGAGACTGTGCGACGCCTGCTACGCTGCATCGGCTGCATGAAGCCGGGCTGCGCGGAATTTGGCGGCCCGCCGGACTACCCTGCAACGGGCCGTCGTGGTGTGCGACGTGACGGATGGCGCGGGGGTGACGATCACCGGCAACTTCGGCGCGACGAACAAGCGCTGCGACCTGTTCGGCGACAACCGCTACATCGTCAAGGGCGAGCCTAACCCCGAGGCGATGTTCAAGTGCATCGCCACCGTCGGCGAGGGCCCCAAGACGCCGGTGCCGATGACGATGATGCAGGACGCGCTCGAGCCCGACATGTTGAGCGGCGGCTGCAATGACGGATTTCTGCGCAAGGACGCCCTCCTCGCGGTCGTCGTCCTCGACGGCGCAGGACAACGGGCCTCACCCCGGGGACGCCGCAGGACTGGTACGACACGCTCGTCACCGCCAAGGGGGGCAACGAGGAGGCGATCGTCACGCTCGTGTTCTCGAAGGACCTGACTGCCGGACGCCGTCTGCAAGCACGGCCCGATGATCGGCCCGAACCCGCTGCGCCTGTTCGCGGAGGCCGCCGCGCACGGGCGCTTCGAGAGTATCTGCCTCCGAGCTACATCCCCGCGCTCGAGAAGACCGCCGCGACGATCATCGAGCAGTGCTCGCTCCTGATCCCGGGTGACCCGCTACCCGCGGAGGAGGCCGGCGATCCACTGCACGGCGCCGTCGACCGACTCGACGCCGGCCCACGCGCACAGGTACTCGCAGTCGAGCGCCTGCACGCGATCGGGGCCGTTGCTCGCGCCGTTGTGCTTCAGGTAGTCAACCCGCAGATCGGCCGCGTCGCGCACGGCGAAGATCCACTGGTTGTCGTTCTGGCCGAACTCGTTGACGTGCGCGCCGACGATTGTGGCGCCCTCCATGTTGTAGCCGAGTGCGTTGCAGACGGCGGCGCCGGGCGTGGTCTCCAGGCGCGGCGCCTTGATCTCCTGGAGATCCTCGCCGTGCCAGCGGATCAGGATCTGGTTCTTGGTCCCGGGCATGTTCGGGTCCGAGTAGGCGTAGCCACAGGAGGCGAAGCCTTCGTCGGTGGCCACCCCCGCCTGGATCGCGTCGTAACTTCAGCTTGTCGCCGCTCGACGTCCAGTCGTCGCCGACGCGCTTGCCCTTGCCCTCGAACAGCAGCGCGACGCCGCGCGTGATCCACTTCTTGGCTCGTTCGGATCGTTCGGGTTGACGATCGCGCGTGCCCAGGATGACCACGCGGCCGCTCTTCAGCACGGCGACGGCGCGGCCGCGCTCGCTGCGATCGTTCTTCTTGTCGTCCGGGTCCTTGTAGGCGATGGGCCCGTAGGCGGTCTTGTCCGGGCCGTAGACCGACACTTCCATGTCCCACCGCTCGGGGTTGAGGCCCGTGCGCCGCGCGCCCGCGACGTAGATCGTGCCGTCCGGCTGCACCCCGACGCCGCGGGCCTCGGTCCCGGCCGGGCTGGCGAGCTCCCAGTCCAGCGCGCCGTCCGGGTGGAAGCGCGCGACGTAGCTGCGCGGCTGGCCGTTGTCATAGCCGATGCCGACGAGGATGATGTTCTGGTCGGCGTCGACGGCGACGCCGGTCGGTCCGAAGCTGTTGGTCTTGAGCCAGGCGAGCTTGGTCCAGGCCGTGTGTGCCTTACTCCAACCGACGTCGCTGGCGAGCCACTGGCCGCCCTGGTCGTAGCGGCGCAGGGTGCCGATCACCTGGGGGTTCTTGAAGTGAACGCCCGCGGCGACGACGTAGGCGCCCTGCAGCGCGACCGCGCCGGCCAGGCTGAAGTCGCCGTCGTTCGGCTCGAGCGTGGTCCAGGCCGCGCTGCCCGGGTCCTTGACGGCGCTCGCCTGGAACACCGACGCGGACGCGGTCTGCCCCGCCTCGTCGCGCACCGTCACCGTGATCGTGCTGCCCGGGTTGTTGTGCGGCCCGCTCGTGACTGGGAAGATCACCGAGGCCGCTCGCCGGGCCGCTGGCGATCACCTCGCCGTCGTCCAGGAGATCGGCCGCCACCGCGTCTGCGCTGGCCGTGTAGGTGCAGACCGTGGCGCCGACTTCGTCGGCGACCTCGGGGTCGCAGACCAGATCGTCGATCGTCGGCGGCGGATCGACCGGCTGGCCGATCGTGTCGGTGCTGGTGCGGGTCGCCTGCAGTCGTCGTCGTCGATGTCGACGCTCCGGCGCTCCGCGCCCTCGCCGGTCGTGGCCGACGTTGCCGTCCGTCGTGCCTGACGTGGTCACGCCCTCCTCGCCGGGGGTGGCCCCTGTAGAGGATGCCGCGGCGCTGGCCGCATCGTCACACCCGGTCGGGTCCGTGAAGGTGCACGCTTCCAGCTCGACGTTGCCGAAGCACGCGAGGGGGACCGGCAGGGCCAGGCAAGCGACGGCCAGGAGCGGGGCGGGCAGACCGAGAGGCCGGAACATGCCCGTCAGGGTAGCGCAAGTCCGCTCTCCTGTCTCCCCAGGTTATCGGGCATGGCCAGTGAGATTGACTGGACGCGGGCCCAGCAGATCCGGTAGGATGTGCAGCCATGGCCCTCACCGCCTTGTACTTTGTCCTCGCTCTGGCGCCGCCGCCCCGCCGGCCGGCCGAGCCGTGGCGTGTGCACGAGGCCGCCTGTCAGGCGCTCGCCGATGCCGCCCCGACCGCGAAGGGCGGGGCCGCCTCGGCCTATGCCGCAGCCGCGGATGAGTGTCGCAAGGCATTCGAGACCGCCGCGAGCCTGGCGAGCCGCTCAGTGTTCGCGTTCGACGCCCACCGCTTCTACCGGCGGGCGCACACGTCGATGCCCTGCTCTCGGCTACGCCGGAGCTCGCCGCCTGCTCCGAGGCCAGCCCGCCCTGACCCGCACGCGCCCGGGCCGACCACTGCAATGCTTCACCCCGCGAGCCAGGGCCGAGCTGACGGCGCCGGCCCCCGGCGATCAGCCGGTGCCCCGACCTGAGCGACGCCCCCTGCGGAATCGCCGGAGGCGTGGCACTCGGGCTCGGGCTCGGGCTCCGGCGCAGCCATGCTCGGCGCCCTCGTTCACGGCGCCTCACTCCGCACGCAGGCCGACGCCGTGAACGGCGACCCGGGCCAGACGATCCGGACGGCAGCGACCTCGCATCGATCCGCAGAAGCAGGCGACCGGGCCGATCGCATGGCGATCGGGTTCCGGCGTCGCCGCGGGGCGCTGACTGTCGTGGGCGCAGCCCTCATCGCCGTGGACGTCCGGCGCAAGCGCGGAGGACGGTCGACTCTCCCTGCGACCGTCGCTCCTGCCCACCGCAGGGATCCGCCTCAGATTGGAGTTTTAAGCCATGAGCGAAGAAGTCGACCTCGGCTTACGCCTTCCGCTCGATCACGACTTCTCGGGCGAGCCCGTGGGTCAGCGCTACCAGCTGAACCGCCGGATCGGCGTCGGGGCGCGGCCTCGATCTACGCGCACCAGTCACCACGACAAGGCCAGCACGGTCAGGTGTTGCACCCGAGCACGACAAGCATCCGGAGCTGGTCCGCAGGTTCTTGCAGGAGGGGCAGCTCGCCGCCCAGATCCGCCACCCGGACCTGGTCCCCGCCTACGATCTCGGCTGGATCGGCGGCCGTCGTTACACCGTGTTGTGAACTCGTCGAGGGCGAAGCCTTCGCCGCACAGATCGCGGAGGGGGCGCTGCCGTGGGAGCGCACCGTGCCGCTCATGCTCGACCTGCTCGCGGCGCTAGGTGCCCTGCACGACCGCGGGGTGACACACCGCGACATCTCGCCGAACAACTGCATGATCGAGGTCCACGGCGACAC
>JADJIV010000043.1:0-18203 GCA_016706845.1 bacterium | reverse complement strand
GCCGCCACCGGCTGGACACCTACCGCCAACGACGCCGCGACAGCGATGCCCTGCGGGCACGCCCCGGCGGACGAGGGGAATAGGTCTATGGCACAGACGAAGCTCGAAGCCGTCGTCGAACGGATCCGCAAGATCGCCAGCGACAACGGCGGCTATCTCCTGCTCGACCAGGTGAACGAAGCCATCGGCGACGTCGACCAGGTCGCGGAACTGTACGACCGGGTCCTGGACCGCCTCATCGAGATCAAGATCGAGGTCTACGACACCTACGAAGAGGCGGCCAGCAAGCGGGCGAAGGAGACCGAGCGCCAGCGCCGGCGCACCGCCCAGCAGCGCAAGGCCCAGCGCAGCACGATGAAGTTCGACGACCCCGTGCGCATGTACCTGCGCGAGATGGGCCGCGTCCCGCTGCTGACCCGCCAGGGCGAGGTCGACCTGGCCAAGCGCATGGAGAACGGGCGGCTCGAGGTCCTCAAGGCGACCATCCGCTCGACGCTGACCCTGCGCGAGCTGCGCCAGATCGGCAACCAGCTGATCATCGACAACATCCAGGTCGACGAGGTCGTGCAGCACGACAGCAGCACCTGGAACGTCCACTACTCGCCGCGCAAGGAGGGGCAGCGCATCCTGCACGCCGTCGAGGCGATCGAGAAGTGGCAGGAAGAGCTGGTCGCCCACCGCCTCGAGCTGAAGAAGAACCGCAACGGCCCGCGGGCGGCCACGCTGACGCGCATGATCCAGTCCCGCGAGCGCAAGATCCTGGACTCCTTCCTGGACCTGCACCTGTCGCCGCAGCAGATCGACCAGCTCTCCAACCGGCTGATCCTCGTGCACCGCAAGGTCGAGGACCTCGACACGCGCCTGAAGGGCGCGAGCAGCACCGTCGCCCGCGGCATCAAGAAAGAAGCAGATCGGGGAGGTCGAGCGCGAGGTCGGCCTCGAGCACAAGAAGCTCACGGTCGTCGCCCGGGAGATCGAGGACGGGCGCCGGGAGGTCGAGACGGCCCAGCGCGAGATGATCGAGGCCAACGTGCGCCTGGTCATCTCCATCGCCAAGCGCTACACCAACCGCGGCCTGGAATTCCTCGACCTCATCCAGGAGGGCAACAGCGGCCTGATGCGCGCGGTCGAGAAGTTCGACTACCGCAAGGGCTACAAGTTCTCCACCTACGCCACCTGGTGGATCCGCCAGGCGATCACCCGCGCCATCGCCGATCAGGCGCGCACGATCCGCGTGCCGGTCCACATGATCGAGGCGATCAACAAGGTCAACCGCGCGCAGCGGCAGCTCGTCCAGGAACTCGGCCGCGACCCCTCGCCGGACGAGATCGCCAAGAACCTGGACATGCCCCTGGAGAAGGTCAACGGGGTGCTCAAGGCCAGCATGGAGCCGGTGTCCCTGGACCGCCCCATCGGCGAGGACGAGGACAGCAGCCTCGGCGACTTCATCGAGGACACCGCGGCCGAATCCCCGTCCCACGTCGCCGCGCACGCGATGCTCAAGGACCAGCTGCACCGCGTGCTCAGCACCCTGTCGCGGCGCGAGGAGAAGGTCATCCGCCTGCGCTTCGGCCTGGGCGACGGCACGCCGCGCACGCTGGAGGAGGTCGGCACGATCTTCAAGGTCACGCGCGAGCGCGTGCGGCAGATCGAGGCCAAGGCGCTGCGGAAGCTGCGGCACCCGAGCCGGTGCCGCAAGCTCAAGGGTTACACGGAAATCGTTTGACCGCGATCCGGGGGTTTCCTATCATGGGCAGCCGGATCGTGGGCCCATGGCCAAGCGGTTAAGGCGACCGGCTCATAACCGGTTGAACCCAGGTTCGAATCCTGGTGGGCCCACCAGGCATCGCGACCTGACAGACCGCCGCCGCCCGCGAAGGGAACGCGAAGCTCGGGCGATTAGCTCAGCTGGCTAGAGCGCTCGCCTCACACGCGAGAGGTCACTGGTTCGAGTCCAGTATCGCCCACCAGCCCCGCACGCGTTCCCGCAAGTCGTCGCCCGGATCCGGCGGCACCCACTTACCCGGGTACGACGGAGATGACGATGACCGAACCCGCTCCGCCGGTCACCCTCGGTGACCTCCTGCTCGCCCTGGAACGCACGGAAAACCTGCGTTCGCTCGCCCGCGAGTGCGGCCTGACCCCCGGAGACCTCAAGCGGCGCCTGCGCCAGTGGCGGCGCGAACTGGCCGACGAAGCCGAGACGGCCGCGCCCGATCCGGCCCCCGCCGTGACGCCCGTCGCGCCCGTCGGCGCCGCGACCCCGGCCCGGGGCGCCGCCGCACGCAGCCGCCGCAAACCCGCGGCCGAGCCCCTGCCCCCGGAACTGGCGGACGTGCCCGCGGCGGCCGGCCTGGCCGCATCGCCCCTGCCGTCGACGGGCTCGCCGGTGCTGGAAGTGTGGACCGACGGCGCCAGCCGCGGCAATCCGGGCCCGGCGTCGGTCGGGATCGTGTTCGGCCTGAAGGGGGGCGATCTGGTCGCCCGCCACGCCGAGAAGATCGGGATCGCCACCAACAACGTGGCCGAGTACCGGGCCGTGCTGCGCGCCCTCGAACTGGCCGCCGGCTGGGGCGTGAAGCGGATCAGCCTGCAGCTCGACAGCGAGCTGGTGGCGCGCCAGATCTCCGGCCAGTACCGCGTCAAGAGCCAGGACCTGCTGCCGTTCTACCGGCAGGTGATGGACCTGATCCGCGAGCTGGACGGCTTCGCCGTCAGGCACATCCGGCGCGAGCGCAACACGCTGGCCGACGTCCTGGCCAACCTCGCCCTCGACGGCCAGCTGCCCGACTGAGCCGCGCGGCCACACCTGCCGTCCGTACTCCTCACCGCCGACAATCCCTGCAGCCGACCCGTGACACGGAACGCGCCAGCGTCTATGATGAGTCCCGGGAAGTCGGGGAGACGACCGCGGACCCCGCGAGGGGTTCGAGGAAAGTCCGGGCTCCGCAGGGCAGGGTGCTGGGTAATCCCCAGGGGGAGCGATCCCACGGAAAGTGCCACAGAAAAGATACCGCCTCGGCCGCAAGGCCGCGGTAAGGGTGAAAAGGCGAGGTAAGAGCTCACCGGGCGCCTGGTGACAGGCGTCGCATGGCAAACCCCACCCGGAGCAAGACCGCATAGGGGAGCAGAGGCGGCCCGCCTCGCAGGACTCCCGGGTAGGTCGCTTGAGGCCGGTGGAAACGCCGGACCCAGATACATGGTCGTCGCCGCATTGCGGCAACAGAACCCGGCTTACGACCGACTTCCCATCCTTTCGCCACGCCACGACCGCGGGTCGCGCCGCAGTATGGAGAGGTGCGTTGCAGTACGAGTTGGGATTCGGTGACAACGCCGGTCCGGATCCGGCGTCGGCCGCGGCCCGGCGGGCCCGGTCGGGCTGCCCGGGACGCCCGACCGGCGCGGCGTGCTGAGCGGTCGCCCCTGGCGCGCCGCCGGCGTGCCCACGGCGGAGGTGCTGGAGGCGATCAGCCGCGCCCTGCCGCTGTCGCGCAAGGTCTCCGGCCACCTCGTCGCCCTGCTGGCGGTGCGCGGCGTCGTCGGCGAGGAGGCCCTCGAGCGTTTCTTCTATCCCGAGATCGAGCATCTGCACGATCCGCTGCTGCTGGACGAGATCGAGCCGGCCGCCCGGCGCCTGCTGAGCGCCGCGAGCCGCGGCGAGAAGGTCGCCGTCCACGGCGACTTCGACGTCGACGGCCTGACCGGCACCGCCCTGCTGGCCGAGCTGCTGCGCGCGCTCAGCGTCGGCGGCCGCCGCTGCGACCTGCAGCCCCCCTTCGTGCCCGACCGCGCCCGCGACGGCTACGGCGTGGCCCGTCGCATGCTCGACGTCTGGGCCCGGCCGGCGTGGGCCTGCTCGTGACGGTGGACACCGGTTCGGCCGCCCACGAGGAGATCGCCGTCGCCCTGGCCGGCGGCATGGACGTCGTGGTGCTCGACCACCACCTGTTCGACGCGCGACCCGCCGGCGTCCACGCGCTCGTCAACCCGCGCCGGCCCGGCAACCTCTACCCGAACGCGGAGCTGTGCGGCGTCGGCGTGGCGTTCAAGCTGGCGCAGGCGCTGACGCTGCTGGAGCCCGGCTGCCTGCCGCAGGACTTCCTCGCTTCGGTCCAGGACCTCGCGGCCCTGGGACTGATCGCGGACCAGATGCCCCTGGTCGACGAGAACCGGGTGCTGGTGCGCCGCGGCCTGGAGCGCATCTCGGACCGCCACACGGTCCGGCCCGGCGTGCGGGCTCTGCTGGAGAAGGCGGGCCTTGGCCACGGCCAGGCCGTCACCGCGACGCACGTGGCCTACCAGCTGGCGCCCCGCCTGAACGCCTGCGGCCGCATCGGCCGCGTCCAGGCCGCCCTGGACCTGCTGCTGACGCGGGACGCCGACGAGGCCCGCGACCTGGCCGACGAGGCCGACGAAACGAACAAGCGCCGTCGGGAAACCGACCAGCGCGTCATGGACGAGGCGGTGATCAAGGCGCTGCCCTTCGCCGAGCGGGGCGACCCGGGCCTGATCCTGGGCGACGAGCGCTGGCACCGGGGCGTGATCGGCATCAGCGCCGCACGGCTGGTCGAGCGCTTCAACGTGCCGTCGATCCTCTTCTCGCTCGAGGGCGAGGAGTCCCGGGGTTCGGCGCGCAGCGTGCCGGACGTCGACATCAAGGCCGTCTTGGACCGCTGCGCCGGGCTGCTGGTGCGCTACGGCGGCCACGCCCAGGCGGCCGGCATGACGCTGCGCACGCGGGATCTCGACGCGTTCCGCGAAGCCTTCCTGGTCGCGCTGCGGCAGGAGCCGGAGCACGACGGCGTGCCCGAGGCCTACGATCTCGACCTGGCGCTCAACGCGATGACGATGCAAGAGGTGGCGCAGCTGAACCAGGAGTGCGCGCTGCTGGAACCTTTCGGCGAGGGCAACCGCGCGCCGGTGTTCCGCTGCGACGGGTTGCGGCTGTCCGGGGCCCCCGCGACGGTGGGCCGCGGGGGCGAGCACCTGCGCTTCCGCTTCGCCGGGCCCGGGCAGCCGCGGGCCGGCGGCACGCCGGCCCTCGCGATGTCGTTCATCAGCTTCGGCGCGGGCAAGGCCTGGGAGTCGCTGCTCGCGGAGCTGCCCGGAGGCCGGGCCGCGCTGCCGGAGCTGCGCTGGGACATCCTGTTCCAGATCGCGACGAACAACTGGCGGCCCAGCAACGGCGCGCCCGTCGATCCCGTCCAGCTGCAGCTGCTGGACATCCGCCGGAGCGACGCGCCGTGAACGCGGAGCGCGACCAGGCCCCCGCCGCGGACGCCCTGGAGTCCATGATGCAGGCCGTCGTGCGCAAGGTGCGGGCCTACAACCCGCGCGCCGACGCCGACCGCCTCTGGGCCGCCTACCGCCGGGGCCGCCAGGCCCACGAGGGCCAGCTGCGCAAGAGCGGCGAGCCCTACTTCGTGCACGCCCTGACCGTGGCCGACATCCTGGCCGACCTGCGTCTCGACGTGGACACGCTGGTCGCGGGCATGCTGCACGACGTCGTCGAGGACACGTCGCTGGACCTCGACACGGTGCGCCGCGAGTTCGGGCCCGACGTGGCGCACATGGTCGACGGCGTGACGAAGATCAGCGACCTGCGCTCGCACAACCCCGAGACGCGCCAGGCCGAGAACTACCGCAAGCTCGTCTTCTCCATCACGCAGGACCCCCGCACGGTCCTGATCAAGCTGGCCGACCGCCTCCACAACATGCGCACCGTCGAGTTCCTGGCCGCCGAGCGCCAGGCCGGCATGTCGCGCGAGACCATGGACGTCTACGCACCGCTGGCCCACCGCTTCGGGCTGGCCAAGATCAAGTGGGAGCTCGAGGACCGCGCCTTCAAGGTGCTGAACCCGAAGGCCTACTACGCGGTGGACGAGGGCGTGCTGCAGACGCGCGCCGACCGCGAGCGCCTCATCGAGGAGGTCAGCCGGCCGCTGCAGGACAGCCTGGCCGAGGCCGGCGTCGAGGCGGAGATCGTCGGCCGGCCCAAGCACTTCTATTCCATCTGGAACAAGATGCAGTCGCAGGACATCCCGATCGAGCGGGTGTACGACCTGCACGCCCTGCGCATCCTGGTCAAGACCAAGGTGGACTGCTACCACGCGCTGGGCATCGTCCACAGCCTGTTCACGCCGCTGCAGGACCGCATCAAGGACTACATCGCCAACCCCAAGCCCAACATGTACCAGTCCCTGCACACGACGATCCGCGCGCCGGGCGGCAAGTTCGTCGAGATCCAGATCCGTACCTACGAGATGCACGAGCGCAGCGAGATCGGCATCGCCGCGCACTGGAAGTACAAGGAGGGGCCGGGGGACGAGCACATCGACTTCTCGCGGATGGTCAGCTGGCTCAAGCAGCTGATGGAGTACCAGGAGGACGTCACCGACCCGCGCGAGTTCATGGCGGGCATGAAGCTCGACCTGTTCCAGGACGAGGTCTTCGTCTACAGCCCGCGCGGCGACATCTTCCAGCTGCCGCGCGGCGCCACGCCCCTGGACTTCGCCTTCGAGGTGCACTCCGCGGTGGGGCTGCACTGCGTCGGCGCCAAGGTGAACGGCCGCATCGTCAGCCTGACCACCGAGCTGAAGAACCGCGACACCGTGGAGATCCTCACCAGCAAGAGCGCGCACCCGGGCACGTCCTGGCTGGAGATCGTCAAGACCGGCAAGGCGCGGCACCACATCCGCCGCTGGATCCGCTCGACCCAGTTCGAGGAGAGCGTGCGTCTGGGGCGCGACATCCTCGCGCGCGAGTTCAGCCGCCACAAGCTGAACGTGAACCCGGACAAGGACCTCGACGGGATCGCCCAGGAGATGGGCTACACCGAGACCGAGAAGCTCCTGGCGGCGGTGGGCTGCGGCGACCTGACCTCGACCAAGGTGCTGGCGCGGCTCGAGCCGCGCGAGAAGCGGCCGCCCGAGAAGCTCGTCGACATGGGCAAGGACATCTACGCCGCGCTGCTGCGGCGGCGCGTGTCCGGCGTGAAGATCCAGGGGCTGGACAGCCTGATGGTGCGCTACGCCCGCTGCTGCGAGCCGATCCCCGGCGACCAGGTGATCGGCGTGGTGACGCGCGGCCGCGGCGTCTCGGTCCACCGCCTCGGCTGCTCGAACCTCGCGAGCATCGAGCCCGAGCGCATCATCGACGTCTCCTGGGACGTGGGGGAGGACCAGGTCTTCCTGGTGAAGCTCACCGTGACGGCCTTCGACCGCCGCGGCCTGCTGGCCGACCTCGGCGACGCGATCCGCGGCGTCGGCACGAACATCCACAGCGGCGATTTCAAGGGCGACCACGAGCTGGCGGTCGTGTCGTTCCTGGTCGAGGTGCGCAACCTCAACAACCTCGAGCGGGTCCTGCTCGCCGTGAAGCGCGTCGAAGGCGTCCAGCGCGTGGAGCGCTACCAGCTCAACTGACGCGCGAACCGGGATGGAGGAACGGCCGTGCGCTGCGTCGTGCAACGCGTGACCCGCGCCGCGGTGCGGGTGCGGGACGAGGTCGTCGGCGAGATCGACGGCGGCCTGCTGGTGCTCGCCGCCTTCGCGCCGGACGACACCGCGGACGAGCTGGCCTGGACGGCGCGCAAGCTGCCGGACCTGCGGATCTTCGGCGACGACGCGGGGCTGATGAACCGCTCGCTGCGGGACGTCGGCGGCGGGATCCTGCTGGTCTCGCAGTTCACCCTCTACGGCGACATCCGCCGCGGCCTGCGCCCGAGCTTCACGGGCTCGGCCCCGCCCGAGGCCGCCCGGCGCCTGTACGACGACTTCGCGACGCTGCTGCGCGCGCAGTGGCCGCGGGTGGCCGAGGGCCGCTTCGGCGCCGCGATGGCCGTCGAGCTGGTCAACGACGGCCCCGTCACCCTGATCCTGGACCGCGGACGCACCGTCGAAAGACCGCACCGGCATGCTGACGAGCCCCTTCCTGGACTGGCCGCAGGGCGAGGAACTGGTCCTCGCCTCGGCCTCGCCGCGCCGCGCCGAGCTGCTCGCCGTCGCGGGCGTGCCGTTCGCCGTGCACCCCGCGCCGGGCGCCGAGGCCGCGCACGCGGCGGCGGCCGCGACGCTGCTGCACGACCCCGCGGCCTACGCCGAGACGCTCGCGGACGCGAAGGCGCGCGCCGTGGCGGCGCAGCGGCCGCGCAGCCTGGTGCTGGGCGCCGACACGGTCGTGGTGCTGGACGGCGACGTGCTGGAGAAGCCCGTCGACGACGACGACGCCCTGCGCCTGCTGCGGCGCCTGCGCGGGCGCCGCCACGTCGTGGTCACCGCCCTGGTCCTCTACGACCGCGCCGAGCGGGCCTGGCGCGGCCACGAGTCCACCGGCGTCGAGTTCCTCGAGCCCGACGACGCGGCCCTGCGCCGCTACGTCGGCACCGGCGAGCCGCGCGACAAGGCCGGCGCCTACGGCATCCAGGGCTACGGGCGCTGATGGTGCGGCGGGTCGAGGGCTGCTACTTCAACGTCATGGGGCTGCCGCTGGCGCTGCTCGGCGGCGCGCTGGGCGCGACGCTGCAGCGTCGCCGCGACCGGGAGCGGGCGTGAACGCGGCGCGGCCGGACTTCCCGTTCCCCGTCGTCGTCTGGCGCGACGGCGCCGTGGCGCTGATCGACCAGCGCCGCCTGCCCGGCGAACTCGTCACCCTGGTCTGCCCGGACGTGCCCGCGCTCGCCGAGGCCATCCGCACGCTCGCGGTGCGCGGGGCGCCGGCGATCGGCGTGGCGGCGGCCTGGGGCCTGGCGCTCTCCTGGGACCTCTCGCGGCGCGCCGGCCGCGACGCGGCCGCCGCCCTGGCGGCCCTGGAGCGCGACCGCGCCCTGCTGGCCGCGACCCGCCCCACGGCCGTCAACCTGTTCTGGGCGCTGGACCGCCAAGCGGCGCTGGCGGGCCGGCTCGTGGCCGCCGGCGCCGGCGCGCCGGAGGTGGGGGCGGCCCTGGCGGCGGCGGCCGCCGACCTGCGCGAGCGGGACGTGGCGACGGGCCGGGCGCTCGGCGCGTTCGGCGCCGCCCTGCTGCCCGATCCCGCGACCGTGCTGACCCACTGCAACGCCGGCGGGCTGGCGACCGGAGGCTACGGCACGGCCCTGGGGATCGTGTACGCCGCCGTCGATGCCGGCAAGCGCGTGCGGGTCTACGCCGACGAGACGCGCCCGCTGCTGCAGGGCGCCCGCCTCACGGCCTGGGAACTGCAGGCCAGAGGCATCCCGGTCACGCTCATCTGCGAGGGGGCGGCCGGGAGCCTGCTGCGCACCGGGTGCGTGGACGCCGTGATCACCGGCGCCGACCGCATCGCACGCAACGGCGACGTGGCCAACAAGATCGGGACCTATCCCCTGGCCGTGCTGGCCCGCACCCACGGCGTGCCCTTCTACGTGGCGGCCCCGCTCTCGACCTTCGATCCCGGCGCCGCGGACGGCAGCGCGATCGTGGTCGAGGAGCGGGATCCCAGCGAACTCACGGAATATCAAGGGGTTGCCGTGGCACCGGTCGGCGTGGGGGCCTGGAACCCGGCCTTCGACGTGACGCCGGGCGACCTCGTGACGGCCATCGTCACCGAACGGGGCGTCCACCGGCCCCCGTACGGGGCCTCGCTGGCCGGGATCGGCCCCGACGCGCCCGATTCCCTTCCTTGACAGGAAGCGGCCGTTCTGCTAAATTTCCGCTCTTGCTCGGTTTGTTCAAACATTGCTTGGTTTGTTCGAGCCATGCTCGGTTTGTTCGTGCAGCAGGCGTCCCGCACGCCGGTTGCGCGGTCCGCGCCCCTCACCGGGTCGCATTCACGGGACCGGACCCTACGGAGGGAGACTCGGCGGTCGGACGGTCGCCGGGCCTCGGTCTGTTACGCCGCGAGATCGCGCCGACGGCGGCGCGCGTGGAGGCTGGACTTGATGACGCAGAACTACAAGATGCTGGACGTGAAGACCTACAGCATGAAAGCCGCCGAGATCGACAAGGAATGGCTCGTGGTCGACGCCACGGACATCCCGCTCGGCCGCCTCGCCACGCAGATCGCGTCCCTGCTGCGCGGCAAGCACAAGCCGACGTTCTCCGCCCACCTCGACATGGGCGACAACGTGATCGTGATCAACGCGGCGAAGGTCAAGCTGACCGGGCTGAAGGGCCAGAACAAGATCTACGATCACTACAGCCAGTTCATCGGCGGCCTGAAGCGGGTGCCCCTGCAGACGATGACGGAGAAGCACCCCGAGTTCGTCGTGACCAACGCGGTGCGCGGCATGCTGCCGAAGAACAAGCTGTCGCGGCACCAGCTGAAGCACCTGCGGGTCTACCCGGGGAGCGACCATCCCCACCAGGCCCAGCTGCCCCGCGTGCACGCGGTGAGCCTCTAGTCGACGGGACCGATCCCGCCCCGCGGGGCGGGCAAAGGAGATCAGCTTGGACGAGAAGTACTACGCGACCGGCCGGCGCAAGACCTCGGTGGCCCGCGTGTGGGTGACCCCCGGCGGGTCCGGCAAGATCACGGTCAACAGCAAGGACGCCGGAACCTATTTCGACGCCATGCGCATCCAGACCATCAACGAGCCCCTGAAGGCGCTCGTCGAGAACCAGACCTACGACGTCTGGGCCACGGTCAACGGCGGCGGCCCCACGGGCCAGGCCGGCGCCCTGCGCCACGGCCTCGCCCGCGCCCTGGTCGCGGCCAACGAGGAGAACCGCGTCGCGATGCGCAAAGCCGGCCTGCTGACGCGCGACTCCCGCATGGTGGAGCGCAAGAAGTACGGCCAGCCCGGCGCCCGCAAGCGCTTCCAGTTCTCGAAGCGGTAGGCTTCTGGAAGTCAAGACGGCGAACGTCTGTCGAGGGCGCCTGGCGCCCCACATCACGCACCCGACGGGAGGACGGGACCGGTGGCGCCCGAGGGCGTTCGTCCCGTCCGTCGATCGTCGGGGAGGCATCAACCGGACAACGGAGGATCGTCATGGCCAACGTCGGACTCAAGGATCTGCTCGAAGCGGGCGTCCACTTCGGACACCAGACCCGCAAGTGGAACCCCAAGATGCGCCCCTACATCTTCATCGCCCGCAACGGCATCTACATCATCGACCTGCAGAAGACGCTGCGCGCGCTGAACAAGGCGCGGGACTTCCTCACCGGCGTCTCGGCCAAGGGCGGCACCGTGCTGTTCGTCGGCACGAAGAAGCAGGCCAAGGTCGCCGTCAAGGAGCTGGCCACCCGCTGCAACATGCCCTACGTCACCGAGCGCTGGCTCGGCGGCATGCTGACCAACTGGCAGACCATCAGCAAGAGCGTCGCGAAGCTCGACGAGATCGAGAACCTGCGCGCCACCGGCCGCATCGAGCAGTTCTCGAAGAAGGAGCAGCTCGAGATCGCGCGCACCTACGAGAAGCTCGAGAAGAACCTCGGCGGCATCCGCCACATGAAGGGCCTGCCCGCGGCCGTCTTCGTCATCGACACCGTCGAGGAGGAGACCGCCGTCCGCGAGGCGAACAAGCTGGGCATCCCGGTGGTCGGCATCGTCGACACCAACAGCGACCCCGAGATGGTCCGCTACCCCATCCCCGGCAACGACGACGCCATCCGCGCCATCTCCCTGTACGTCTCGGTCGCCGCGGCCGCCATCGCCGAGGGCCGCTCCTCGCGCAGCGAGGGCCGCGACGGCGGCGTGGAGATCCAGGCCGACCGCGCCGGGCGCGCGGCGCCGGCCGCCGTGTCGATGGACGACGCCGAGGCCGCCAGCGAATGATCCCGCCGCGGCCCGGCCACCCCGCGCGGGGAGGCCGGGCCGCGTCACGGTCGGAAGCGACAGCCGCCACCAGCCAACCAGCAAGCACGGGCGCGGCCGCAGGCGGCCGCGACGGGAGGAACGATGGAGATCTCCGCCAAGATGGTCGCCGACCTGCGCCAGCAGACCAATGCCGGCATGATGGACTGCAAGAAGGCCCTCACCGAGTGCAACGGCAACATGGACGAGGCCGCCGACTACCTGCGCAAGAAGGGCATCGCCAAGGCCGCCAAGAAGGAGGGCCGCGCGACGGCCAACGGCCTGGTCGAGAGCTACATCCACCCCGGCGGCCAGGTCGGCGTGCTGCTCGAGGTCAACTGCGAGACCGACTTCGTCGCCCGCACCGACGAGTTCAAGCACTTCGTCCACGACGTGGCGATGCACATCGCCGCCGCCGCGCCCGTGGCGCTGGACCGCACGACGGTCGACGCCGCGCTGGTGGAGAAGGAAGCCGAGATCTACAAGGCGCAGATGCAGGAAGAGGGCAAGCCGGACAATATCATTGACAAGATCGTCAAGGGTAAGATAGACAAGTTCTACGGCGAGGTCTGCCTGCTCGAGCAGAAGTTCGTCAAGGACCCCGACCTGACGATCGAGGACCTGCTGAAGTCGAAGATCGGCTCCCTCGGAGAAAACATGGCGATCCGGCGGTTCGTGCGCTACCAGATCGGGGGCTGAGCCGCTCCCCGGCCAGGGTGACGGGCCCGGGCCATGGGCCCGGGCCTTTTCCGTCCCCGCGGGCCCCGTCGCCGCGCAGCGAAAGGACGAAGCGTGTCCCACCCCCGCTTCTCGCGGATCCTGCTGAAGCTCAGCGGCGAAGGCCTCGCCGACGCCGCCGGCCCCTTCGGCCACGAGCGGCTCACCGGCCTGGCCCAGGCCGTCTCGCGCGCGGTGGCCGAGGGCGTGGAGGTCGGCATCGTGGTGGGCGGCGGCAACCTGTTCCGCGCCCGCACCGCGAACCTGAACGTGCTGGGCCGCGTCACCGCCGACAACGTCGGCATGCTCGCCACCCTGATGAACGCCGCCGTCCTGCGCGACTACCTGCGGGCCGAGGGCACCAGCGCCCTGGTGCTCAGCCCCCACGAGGTGCCGCCGCTGTCGCAGACCTTCACACGCGACCGCGCCATGCCGCAGCTGAAGGCCGGCCGGGTCCTGATCTTCGGCGGCGGCACCGGCAACCCGTTCTTCACGACCGACAGCGCCGCCGCCCTGCGCGCCGCCGAGATCCAGGCGGACGCGCTGCTGAAGGGCACGCAGGTCGACGGTGTCTACGACAAGGACCCGCACGTCCACCCCGACGCCGTCCGCTTCCCGTTCCTCACCTACGACGAGGTGATCGACCGCCGGCTGCAGGTCATGGACCTGACCGCCGTGACGCTCTGCGCGGAGCAGGGCATGCCGATCGTGGTCTTCGACATCAGCGATCCGGAGAACCTCCTGCGGGTGATCCGGGGCGAGGACGCGGGGACCCTGGTCGCCAAGGAGCGCAAGCTATGAGCGATGAACTCACCCAGGAAGCCGAGCTCCTCATGGAGGAGCAGATCGAGACGCTGACCCACCGCCTGGCCAAGATCCGCACCGGCAAGGCCAGCCCGGCGCTGCTCGACTCCGTGCGGGTCGAGTACTACGGGGCGCCGACCCCGCTGCGCCAGCTGGCGAGCATCGGCGTGCCGGAGCCGCGCATGCTGACCGTGGCCCCCTTCGACCGCAGCACGCTGAAGGACATCGAGCGGGCCATCATGGCCGCCGACCTCGGGCTGAACCCGTCGAACGACGGCGTCCTGGTGCGCGTGCCGATCCCCGAGCTCAACGAGGACCGCCGCCGCCAGTACACCAAGACCGTCCGCGACTTCGGCGAGCAGGGGAAGGTGGCGGTGCGCAAGGCCCGCCAGAACACCAACGACCGCATCAAGAAGAGCGACACGCTGACCGAGGACGAGCAGCGCGCGGCGCGCGACGCCGTTCAGAAGCTCACCGACCGCTTCTGCGAGGAGATCGACCGGATCGTCCGGTCCAAAGAATCAGAAATCATGGAGATCTGAGGCATGGACGAGCGACGGGAAGAGCCGGGGATGGTGGAACTGCGCGAGCAGGTCCTGGCCGCCGGCAATATCCCGCCGCACGTCGCCGTCATCATGGACGGCAACGGCCGCTGGGCCCAGCGCCGGCACCTGCCCCGGGTGGCCGGCCACCGCGCCGGCCGTCACGCCGTACGCCGCACCGTCGAGGCCGCCGTACGGCTGGGCGTGCGCCACCTGACCCTCTACACCTTCTCGCAGGAGAACTGGAAGCGGCCCCAGGCCGAGGTGCGCGCCCTCTGGTCGTTCCTCGAGGAGGTCCTCGCCGGCGAGCGCGACGAGCTGCACCGCCAGGGCGTGCGCCTGGTGGCCACCGGCGAGCTGGACCTGATCCCGGAGCGGGCCCGCACGGCCCTGCAGTCGGTGATCGACTCGCTGGACGGCAACCGCGCCATGGTGCTCAACCTGGCGCTGGCCTACGGCGGGCGCACCGAGATCCTGCGCGCCTGCGCGCGCCTGGCGGCGCGGGCCGCCGCGGGCGAGCTGGACCCCGCGGACATCGACGAGGCGGCGTTCCGCGGCGGGCTCTACGCGCCCGACATCCCGGATCCCGACCTGGTCATCCGCACCAGCGGCGAGCTGCGCCTCTCGAACTTCCTGATCTGGCAGGCCGCCTACGCCGAGATCTTCTTCACGCCCGTGCTGTGGCCCGACTTCGGCGAGCGCGACCTGCTCGCCGCCGTCGCCGACTACCAGAGCCGCGAGCGCCGCTTCGGCGACGTCGGCGGCGAGCACGACGGCGACGATCCCGCGGCCGCCCCCTTCGACGCCTCCCGCTGGCGGAAACTGTTCAAGGTCCGGTCGTGAACCGCGGGGACCGCCAGCGCGCGAAGCCCGCGCCGGCCTGTGGGGACGGCTGCTGGGGGCGGGGCTGGTGCCGCGCGCGCTGGTGACGGTGCTCGGCGTGCCGCTGCTGGCCCTGGCCGCGGTGCAGGGCGGCCAGGTCTACCGGGCGCTGATCGGCCTGCTGGTGCTGCTGGGCGTGCGCGAGTTCCTGCTGCTGATGAGCGCCAAGGGCTACGGTCCGTTCAAGGTGATCGGGACGCTGGCCGGCCTGGCCTGCGCCTGGGCGGTCGCGCAAGGCCCCGCGACGGCCGTGCCCGTCCTGACGGCCGCGCTGCTGGCGGTGATGACCGTCGAGCTCATGCGCCGCAACATGGACCGCTCCCTGAACCACGTCGCGGTGACCCTCTTCGGCGCCCTCTACGTCGGCTGGCTGGGGGGCTTCCTCGTGCTGCTGCGGGAGGCGACGGGCCGCGGCGGCGACGACGGCTTCTCGGGCCTGCGGGCGATCGCCCTGCTGGCGGCGCTGACCTGGGCCTGCGACACGCTGGCCTTCCTGGTGGGGGTCGCGGTGGGCCGGCGGCCCCTGCTGCCGCGCGTGAGCCCCCGCAAGTCGGTCGAGGGCGCCGTCGGCGGCGTCCTGGGGGCCACGGCCGCCGGCCTCGTCGCCGCCGGCACCTTCGCGCCCTTCCTGTCGCCGCTGCAGGGCGGCCTGCTCGGGGCGGTCTGCGGCGTGACCGGCCAGATCGGCGACCTCGTCGAGTCGATGCTCAAGCGCGACGCCGGGGTCAAGGACACCGCGGCGCTGCTGCCCGGCCACGGCGGCATCCTGGACCGCTTCGACTCCCTGCTGTTCAACGCGCCGGTGGTGTACTACGCCCTGGTGCTGGCCGGAGCCGCGCACGTTGCGCGCTGACGGGAGCGGGCAGGCGGGCGGACGCCGGCCCGCGCACCGCGCCGCTGTACCGGATCGGCCGGCCGGCGCGGGAGCCGCGGCTCCCGGTGCGCCTGGTGATCCTGGGCGCGACGGGTTCGATCGGCACCAAGGCCGTCGACCTCGCCGTGCGGCACCCCGACCGCCTGCAGGTCGTCGGCGTCTCGGCCGCCTCGCCCGCGTGGAGGAACTGGCCGCGCTGGTGCGCCGCCTCGAGGCGGCCGGCGCCGCGCGCGCGCCGGCGGTCGCCATCGCCGATCCGGCGGCGCGCGCGGCGGCGCGGGACCCCCTGCTGGGCCGCCGGCTGCTCCCGCCCGGGCCCGCCGGGCTGGACGAGCTGGCCGCGCTGGACGGCGCCGACTGCGTCGTCAACGGCCTGGTGGGCGCCGCCGGGCTCGCCCCGACGCTGGCCGCGGCCGCGGCCGGGCGCAGGATCGCCCTGGCGAACAAGGAGTCCCTGGTGGTCGGCGGCGACCTCGTGCGCGCGGCCGTCGCGCGCGGCGGCGCCGAGGTCGTGCCGGTCGACTCGGAGCACTCGGCGCTGGCGCAGTGCCTGTCCGGCCGCGCCGCCGAGGAGCTCGAGCGCCTCGTGCTGACCTGTTCGGGCGGGCCGTTCCGCACCTGGACGGCCGCGGCGATGGCCGCCGCCCGCAAGGACGAGGTCCTGAACCACCCGACCTGGAACATGGGCGCCAAGATCACGGTCGACTCGGCGACCCTGATGAACAAGGGGCTGGAGGTCATCGAGGCGCACGTGCTGTTCGGCACGGCCTACCGCGACATCGAGGTCGTGGTCCACCCCGGCTCGATCGTCCACTCGCTCGCGGTGTTCCGCGACGGCGCCGTGGTGGCCCAGCTCGGCGCGCCGGACATGCGCGTCCCGCTGCTCTACGCCCTGGCCGGCGAGCGCCACTGGCCGCTGGCGACCGAGCGCCTGGACCTCGCGCGCCTGGGCGAGCTGCGCTTCGAGGCGCCCGACCCGGAACGCTTCCCCTGCCTGGCCCTGGCCCGTCGGGCGGGGGAGGCCGGCGGCCGCGCGCCCATCATCCTGAACGCCGCCAACGAGACCGCGGTGGCCGCGTTGCTGGACGATCGCCTGGGGTTCGCCGATATTGCTGCCGTCATCGCGGCGACCCTCGACGACCTGCCGGGCGGCCCGGTGGGCAGCCTGGCCGAAGCCCTGGAGACCGACGCCGCGGCGCGGCGCGCCGCGCTGCGCCTGATCGAGGCCCGCGCGCGGCGCTGACGCCGCCAGACCCGACCGCCGGGAGGTCCCGTGTTCTCGACCCTGATCGCCTTCGCCCTGACGCTGGGCATCGTCATCATCATCCACGAGCTGGGCCACTTCGCGGTCTGCAAGTGGACCGGCATCTACGTCAAGACCTTCTCGATCGGCTTCGGCCCCAAGCTGCTGCGCCGACGCTACGGCGAGACCGAGTACGCGATCTCGGTGGCCCCCTTCGGCGGCTACGTGAAGATGGCCGGCGAGGGCGTGCTTGAGGAGATCCAGGACACCGCCACCCGCGACGCCCACCACTATCCCATCGGCACGATCGAAGGCGACCGCGCCGCGGCGCTGCGGGACGACCCCATCCCCGAGTCCCGCCACTTCCGCAACCGTCCCGCTTGGCAGCGGCTGGCCGTGGTGACCGCGGGTCCGGTGGCGAACCTGCTGCTGGCGCTGATCCTCTACACGCTGACCGTGCTGGGCAGCGGCCTGCTGGTGATCCCCGTCACCACCGTCGGCGGCGTGGCCGACGGTTCGCCGGCCGCGGCGGCCGGCCTGCAGGTCGGGGACCGGATCCTCGAGGTCGGCGGCGAGAAGGTGACGACCTGGGACGAGCTGACCGCGGCGCTGCTGTCTCCGGCGCAGTCCGCCGACGGCGCCGCCACCCTGACCTACGAGCGCGACGGCGCGCGGGCCACGGCCTCGCTGCAGCCGCGCCGCGACGCCGCCGGCCGCTGGGAGATCGGCCTGGAACCCCACGACAACGTCGTCGGGCTGGTGCAGAAGGGCGGGCCGGCCGGGCGCGCCGGCCTGCAGAGCGGCGACCGGGTGGTCGCCCTGGACGGCGAGCCGGTGACGTCGTTCAACGACATCGCGCGGGTGATCAACGCGAAGGCCGGCGTGCCGGTGTCCGTGCGCTGGGAGCGCGGCGGGGAGACCTTCGAGCGCGCGATCGTCCCGACCGCCGAAGAGGTGCAGCCCGATTCGACGATCGGCCGCATCTTCTTCGAACGGCGCTACGAGTCCCGTCCCGTGGGCCTCTTCCACGCCCTGCGCATCGGCGTGTCGGCGACGGTCGGCACCATCACCTCGACGGTCGGGGTCCTCGGCAACTTCTTCACGGGCCGGCTGGGCATGGAGGCGGTCGGCGGACCGATCCGCATCGGGCAGGTGGCCGGCGAGATGCTGCGCTGGAGCTTCAGCCACCTGATGCAGTTCATCGCCTTCTTCTCGGTGAACCTCTTCCTGCTGAACCTGCTGCCGATCCCCGTCCTGGACGGCGGCCACGTGGTCTTCATCCTGCTCGAGATGGTGATGGGCCGCCGGGTGCACGAACGCGTCCAGGCCATCGCCACGCAGGTGGCCTGATCATGCTGCTGCTGTTCATGACCTTCGTGATCGTGGTGGACG
>JADJIV010000042.1:0-20302 GCA_016706845.1 bacterium | reverse complement strand
CGCCGGCCGTCAGCCGGAAGACGTAGCTGCCGCTGCTCATGGCGCGGCCGCGCGCGTCGGTGCCGTCCCAGACGGCGGCGTGCTCGCCCGCGGGCAGCTCGCCGTCGCTCAGGACCTTCACCAGGTGGCCGCGCACGTCGTAGACCGCGAGGCGGGCCGGGCCGGCCGTCGGCAGGTCGAAGCGGACCTCGGTGAGCGGTTGAACGGGCTGGGGGGACAGCGGGCGCAGCCGGGGGCGCCGGCCTGCGGCAGGTCGCCGGCGCCGGTGCCCCGCGAGCGCTGGAGCCCCGTGATCTCGATTCCGTCGAGGTTCCAGCCCGAGTACTGCCAGCTGAACTCGGTGCTGCCCATGGTCCAGCGCACGTATGCACCGTGCCCGCCTGTCGGCCACCGCCGAGATGTCGAACTCGGCGAGGGACCAGGCGGCGTCGGCGACCTCGGCGGTGTTCTGCCAGACCGTGACCCAGTTCACGCCGTCGTTGCTGACGCGCACGTAGGCGTGGTCGTAGGCGGGCTGCTCGACGTTGAGCCAGCGCCGGAACTTCAAGGAGACCGCCGAGAGGCCGCTGCAATCCAGGGCGGTCGTGGTGAGGTGGCGCTCGGGCAGGCTGTTGGCGTAGTCGCCGGTCAGGTTGTAGCCGTGGGACCGCGCCGCCGTTCCAGCCGCTCGTGGGGTCGGCCTCGGCGGTCGCCCCGTCGGCGCCGGTCGGCACGCCCGAGGCCCACTTGCCTCGACGGTCCAGCCTGGCGGTGCTCATGTCGAACCCGTAGACCAGCTCTGGGCGCCCGGCCTGCAGGGACAGGGGCGCCGGATGTCGTCGTCGGGTCGGTGTCGGGGTGAACGAGTGCAGCGTCGGGTGGACGCCGGTCGCCAGCGAGTTCTGCTGCGGCGTTGACGGAGACGGGACCACGACGTCGTCGCCCGCGGGAATCGTGCCGCTGCCGTTGGCGACCGTGACCCAGGCCACGTCGGCCGCGACCAGGTAACCAACGGCGGCGTCGCCGGCGTTGGTCAGGCGGGGTCCTGTCGCGGCGCGAACGGGCCGCCGGACGTCGCCCCGCGGATGGGCTGAGGCCGGGGCGACGCGCAGGCCGCTGGCGTAGGGCGCCAGCAGGTCGAGCGTCTGCGCGCCGGTGTTCAGCGGGTCGAGCCAGTTGCTCAGGCGCGTGGTCGAGGTGCCGCCGCCGGTCCAGGAGACGGAGAAGCGCCCGTACCAGTCCGAGAGGTTGTTGCCGCAGGCGGCGTAGCCGCCGTGCAGCTGGCCGACGACGCGGTGGTTCTGGTCGAACAGCGGCGAGCCGGAGGAGCCGCCCTCGGTGGTGCCCGCGTCCCAGTCCGCGACGCGCAGGTGGGTGCCGTTGCCGGGCACGGCCTCCTGCAGGTAGGTGGTCGTGGTCAGGGGATCGTTCTCGAAGCTGATGCTCTTCTCGTCGGTGTTGGGATGGTGGATGCCCGTGGCCGAGGTCGGGTTCTGCGTGCCGCGGTCCCAGCCCGCGTACGCCACGTTCCAGGAGGCGTCGGGCACGGAGTTCAGCTCGACCAGCGTGAAGTCCGAAGCGCTGGACTCGGCGCGGAAGGTGCTGCCGGTCAGGAACTGCGAGAAGCGAGCTGCCGCAGCTGGCCGCAGGTCGGGCTGTTGAAGTTCCAGGGTGACCAGCGTCGGCGCCTGCGTGGTGTGGATCCCGGCAGTGGTAGGCCGTCATGAAGAAGGAGCGCTCGTCCTGGGCGGTGTTAAGTTGACCATGAAGCCGGAGCAGAAGGTGCTGCCGCCGGTGGAGATCACGGCCACCGACTGGATGTCGTCGCGCCAGCCGTCGCCCTCGGGGCAGACGACGTCGATGTTGCAGGCGCCGGACTTGTCGACCAGGGTCTCGCCGAAGGTCTTGTAGCCCACGTTCACCGAGGTCAGCTCCAGCTCCAGGTCGGCCGCGGCCTTGGCCGCGATCTGCACCTCGACGACCATCTCGTCGCCGGGGATGATCGGCGTCCAGAGCTGGCCGTGGTCGCGGTTGTCCGCGGCGGTGAAGGCGATCGCCGGCTGCGACAGGTCGGCCGGGTAGATCAGCAGGCGGCCGGTCTCAGGCATGACGAAGCGCGTGAACCCGAGGTTCAGCGACAGCGCGCCGGGGCTGGAGATGCGCAGGCGCCACAGCCGGGGTGCCTGTTCAGGACCCCACGAGCTCTGGGTGTCCCGGCGCGATGAAGGCCGGCTGGGGGATCGCGAAGCGGGGCGGTTCGCCGTCGCGGGCGCGGACCTCGTCCTCGGCGAGGGCCTGGTCGCGGTCGACGGTGTCGGCCGCGAAGACCGCGACTTCCGACAGCGGGCGCAGGCCGGCGGCCGCGGCGGGGCTGGCGGCGCGGTCGGCGGCCGCGGCGTTCAGGCTCAGGATCGCCAGCAGGGCGGCCGTCAGCAGCAGCGCCGGGACGGCCCAACGCGCGGCGGCGTGGCGGGCGGACAAGACCTCGGTTCCGACTTTGGACATCGTTGTCATCCTCGCGGATCGGGTGTGGATGCATGGGATTCGATCCCACGGGTGGTCGTCCGGACACGGGGCGGCTGGGTTCCCGAGCCGACATCCTACAATGATACATCAAAAAGAGGGATCCGTGCAAAAAGAAGAGGAGGGGTGTCGAGGTTCGAGGCGGGGGCGCGTCAGCGCGCGCCCTCGCCCGTCAGGACCACGCGGACGGTGGACAGCACGATGCGCAGATCCAGCGTCCAGCTCGCCCGGGTGATGTAGAAGGTGTCCAGGCGCAGCTTGCGCTGGACCGAGCGCAGGTCCTCGTCGTAGCCGTTGTTCACCTGAGCCAGGCCGGTGATGCCGGGCAGGGCGTCCAGGCGCGCGAGGTAGCCGGGCACCGTGGCCTCGTACTGGCGGACGAAGCACAGCCGCTCGGGGCGGGGCCCGATCAGGGTCATCTCGCCCATCAGGACGTTCCAGAACTGGGGCACCTCGTCCAGGCGCGTCTGGCGCAGGAAGCGGCCGACCCGCGTGATGCGGGCGTCGCCGGCCTGGGCCAGCTGGGGGCCGTTGCGCTCGGCGTCGGTCCGCATGGAGCGCAGCTTCCAGATGCGGAAGGGACGGCCCGGGTAGATCACCTTGCGGCGCTCGCAGCTGGCGTGGCCGGCGTTGCGGCGGCGCTGGTTGCGGCCGATGCGGGTCTGGGAGTAGAAGACCGGGCCACGCGAGTCCACGACGATCGCCAAGGCGATCAGCGGCAGCAGGGCCGCGAACAGGGACAGCGCGATGACGGACACGGCGATGTCGCTGGCGCGGCGCAGGCCGAGGTACAGCGGCGAATGGCGCGGCTCGCCGCGGGGCGCGGTCCGCTCCAGGTCCTGAAACAGTCGCGCTGTTTCATGGCCGATGCTCGGGAGAGCCGCCGGGTGCGGCAGCGTGGCTTGCGCGTTGTCACTGAAATTGACCATGATCTTCGACCGGGCCCCTCTGATGTTCGCTTCCACGTGGTGCACTCGCACCATGGTTGTCAGGTTGATCGCTGCTTGATCATCCGTGATGAGTGCTCCATTATAAAGGAGACTTCTCAGGTAGTCTATAGCGACATCGCTAAAAAGCGACATCGTCAGCATGCGAATTCACAAATGGTAAGCTCATTCCCGGCCCCCCAGCCGAGAACCGGGACCACGATATCACGAACAGACCAAACGTCAAGATAAATTCCTGTTGAAAATTCAACATCACGTCAGCAGGCCGTTCGCACCGGATTCCCGCCGTCAGCGCGCCAACCGGTCCAGGAAACCGGCATCGACCCACCAGATCGCCGAACGCCCGTTGCCCGGGGCGTCATCCAGGGCGTGCAGGGATTTCAGGGTCAGCGGGTCGGGCGCGCGGGCAGCCAGGTCGTTGCGGGCCGACATGAAGAACAGCGCCCGTCCGTCCGGTGACAGGCAGGCCGAGTACTCGCTGCGGTCAGCAGTGTTGACGAGATCCCCGAGGTTGGCCGGCGCGCTCCAGCCGTTGCCTTCGCGCCGCACCAGATAGTAGTCGGTGCCGCCCCGCGAGTCGGGCATGCCGTAGGCGGGGACGATCAGGAAGCGCTGATCGGGGTCCACCCAGGCGTTGAACCTCGTGCGGCCCAGCTGGACGGCGTCGGGCAGGCGCTCCGACTCCAGCCAGACCTCGCCGGCGCGGGCGGCGCGGCGCAGCTCGCTGACGCCGGTCTGCGGGTCGTCGCGGGTGAAATAGAGGGTGCCGTCACGGGCCGCGCTGGGGTAGAAGTCGGGCGCCTCGCTGTTGACGCCGCCGGGTACCGGCCGCGGCTCGCCCCATCCGTCCGGGCCGCGTTCGGCGACCCAGATGTCGTGGTCGGGCCGGGCCGGGCGCGTGCCGCCGGGCTGGCCACTGGCGAAGAACAGCAGCGCGCCGTCGGGGCTGATGCACGGCTCCATGACCCGGTACCTGGGATCGTCGGCGAACGGCGCCACCTCGGGCGGCGTCCAGCCATCTTCCAGCCGGTGCGTGACCAGAACGGTGCTCAGCACGAACTCGCCGATGCTGACCCCGAAGTAGATCTCGTCGCCCGCGGGGGTCATCGCCACGTCGCGGGTCGCGAGGCCGCAGTTGACGAGGCCCGGCGCGAAGAGCGCGGGGACGGCGGGCGGGTCGCCCTGGCCCAGGAAGGGGCCGTCGGGGATCTGGGCTCCGGCGGGCGGGACCGCCAGCAGGACGATCGCGATGGTCGGGACGATGGTCCGTTTCATGAAACGCTCCCGGTGGATGGTGCCAGGGATGTAGTATACGGCGGGAAGGCGCCGAGGATGCGCTTGACCCCGATCCGGGGACCTGTTCCCATGCGGGCGTCCCGTCGCCTGGAGGTTGGACCATGTCGAAACGACGGCTGTCGGCGTGCGGCGCCGCGACCCTGCTGATCCTCTCGCTGTTGTCCGGTTGCCGGGACGTCCCCCGACCTGCGCGGCTCCTGGATCCTGGTCCGGGATGGAGAACACCGTTTCCCGGCCGGCGAGTCGCCGGGGCCGGGCGACATCGTCAAGCTCGTGACCGACGACGCGTTCGCCACCACCGGGCGGGCCGCAGGCAAGTTCGACGGCGGCGCGGGAACCTGGAGCTACCGCGACGGCGTCTACACCGAGTGCATCCGCATCCACTCGAACGAGGCGCTGATGGGCGAGAAGGTCGCTTTCAGCTGCCGGCTCGAGGGGGACCTCTGGCACCACGCCGCGGACTTCGTGGCCAAGGGGCGCCGCTACGTGATCGACGAGGTGTGGCGCCGCCTGCGCCGCCAGCCGTGCGATGCCGCGCGGCCCGACGCCGTGGCGCCATGACCGCCCCGCGCACCACCTGCACCGTCGTGGTCAAGCCGGGCCGCGAGGACGCGGAGCCCGGACGGCATCCCTGGGTCTTCAAGGGCTCGATCGCCCGCGTGATGGGCTACCAGGCGCCGGGCGACCCCTGCGCGTTCACGACCCAGGACGGCGCCGCGCTGGGCTGGGGTTACGTCAACACGCGGTCGCTGCTGGCCGGGCGGATCGTCAGCCTCGAGGGTCCGGTGACGCGCCGCCTGCTGCGCGACCGCCTGGGCGAGGCCGTCGCCGCGCGCGCCGCCCTGGGCCTGGGCGACGGCGGGCGGCTGGGCGCCGGCGGCGAGGAGCGGACCGACTGCTACCGCCTGGTGAACTCCGAGGGTGACGGCCTGCCGGGCCTGGTCATCGACCGCTACGGGACGGGCCTGGTCCTGCAGTTCCTGACCGCGGGCGCCGAGCGCTGGCGCGAAGAAGTGCTCGCCGCCTTGACCGAGCACCTCGCCCCGACCTTCGTCTTCGAACGCAGCGATTCCCGCACCCGGACCGACGAGGGGCTCGAGGCGGTCCGCGGCCTGCTGGCGGGCGCGCTGACCGACCCGGTGCTGGTGCGCGAGAACGGGCTGGTCTACGAGACTTCGCCCGAGGCGGGCCACAAGACCGGCCTCTACCTCGACCAGCGCGAGAACCGCGCGCTCGTCGGCACGCTGGCGCGCGACCGCCGCGTCCTGAACTGCTTCGCCTACACCGGCGGCTTCTCGATGTCGGCGGCCGCGGGCGGCGCCGAGAACGTGGTGTCGGTCGACGCCTCGAAATCGGCCTGCGCGGCGGCGGAGCGCAACCTGCGGCGCAACGGCTTCCCCGAGGCGGCCGGCCTGGTGCAGCGCGAGGACGTGTTCCGCTTCCTGCGCCCGGGCCGCGACCGCTACGACCTGGTCATCCTCGACCCGCCGAAGTTCGCCCGCTCGCAGCGCGAGCTCGACGGGGCCGAGCGCGGCTACCGCGAGATCAACCGCCTGGGCATCGACAAGCTGGCGCCCGGCGGCCTGCTGCTGACCTTCTCCTGCAGCCAGGCGATGAACCTCACGCGCTTCCAGCAGGTGGCCCAGGAAGCCGTGCTCGCCGCCGGCCGCCGCGCCCGCGTACTGAGACGCCTATCGGGAGGCCCTGACCACCCCTGGATGCTGGGCCACCGCGAAGGCGAGTACCTCAAGGGACTGCTGCTGCTCGTGAGCTGAAGATCCGTCCGCTTCCCTGCCCACATCCATCAGTCCGGGTCACGCGTCCTGTCGGGGTGTCTGCCGGGTTCCGGCGCCAGGAGGGCGCCGGAGCCCGACAGCCAAGCGATGCCGGGCACAGGATGCCCGGCAAGCGCCCCCCGACAGGACGCGTGTGTGGACCCGGGACGTAGGCCGCACTTGGTCGGTCACCGTGCGGATGCTACACTTCAAATCTGCGAGCTCAAGTCCAGGGCGACCGGAAGGGATGGGTCCATGGCGGTGAAGGCATATTTGCGGCCGAAGTCGGCCGCCGAGGCGCTCGCCCTGATCGAAGGGGACGAACGTGCGGCGCTGATCGGGGGCGGAGCCTATCTGAGGTTGGCGACGCGGGGGTACGAGACGGCCGTCGACCTCTGCGACGCCGGGCTCGACCAGGTGCGCGTCGAGGACGGGGCGCTGCGGCTCGGGGCCATGGTGACCTACCGGCGCCTGGAGACCGACGTCGTGGTGCGGGACTGCTGCGGCGGGCTGCTGGGACGCTGCGTGCAGAACATCGTCGGGGTGCAGGTGCGCAACATCGTGACCGTGGGCGGCACGGTGGCCGGGCGCTACGCCTTCGCCAACCTGACCACGGCGCTGCTGGCGCTGGGCGCGGACGTCGTGCTGGAGCGCGGCGGGCGCAAACCCCTGGAGCAGTTCCTGGCCGACAAGGCGCCGGCGCGCGACGTGCTGGTCGAAGTGGTGGTGCCGACGACGGCGGCGCGCTGCGCCTGGCGGGACCTGACGCGGGTGCGGACGGACTTCGCGGTGCTGAACGTGGCGGCGGTCGGCGACGGCGGCGCGGTGAGGGTCGCCGTGGGGGCGCGGCCCGGCGCGGCGCGGCTGGCGCGCGGGGCCATGCAGGCGGCCGCGGCCGGGGACGCGCGCGGCGCGGGCGCGGCGGCGGCCGCGGAGCTGGACTTCGGCGACGACCTGCGGGCTTCGGCGGACTACCGCCGCCGGGTGTGCGCCGCGCTGGTGACGCGCGCGGTCGAGGAGGTCCTGGCATGAACATCTCCCTGGTCCTGAACGGGCGGCGCGCGGACTGGGACGTCGAGCCCGGCGAGGCGCTGCTGGACGCGCTGCGGCGCCACGGCGTGCTGAGCGTGAAGCGCGGCTGCGACACCGCCTCGTGCGGCACCTGCACGGTGCTGCTGGACGGCGCGCCGGTGCCCTCGTGCGCGGTGCCCGCGCCGCGCGCCGACGGCCGCGAGGTGACCACGGTCGAGGGGCTGCCCGAGGCGGCGGCGCATCTGGGCGCCTGCCTGGCGGCCGAGGGGGCCGACCAGTGCGGCTTCTGCGCGCCCGGGCTGGTGGTCGCGGTCGTGGCGATGAGCCGGGAACTGGACGACCCGGACGACGAGGCGATCAACCACTACCTGGCCGGCAACCTCTGCCGCTGCGGCGGCTACGTCAGCCAGACCCGCGCGATCCGCCGCTACCTGCAGGAGGCGCGATGAAGCGAGACGACGGACTGCGGGAAGTCGGCAGGTCCCTGCCCAAGATCGACGCCCTGGGCCTGGTGCGCGGCACGCCCGCCTACACCGACGACCTGGCGCCGCGCGAGTCGCTGTGCGTGGTGGCGGTGCGCAGCCCGCACGCCCACGCCCGCATCCTGTCGGTCGACGCAGCCGCGGCGCTGGCGATGCCCGGGGTGCTGGCCGTCTTCACCTGGCGGGACGTTCCGCGCGTGGCGGTGACGCGCGCCGGCCAGGGGCACCCCGAGCCCTCGCCCCGCGACCGCTTCATCCTGGACGAGTACGTGCGCCACGTGGGCGACGAAGCCGCCATCGTCGCGGCCGAGACCGAGGAGCAGGCCCGCGAGGCGGCGCGCGCGGTGCGCGTGGAGTACGAGGTGCTGCCGGCGGTGCTGGACTTCGAGGCCGCGCTGGACAACCCCGTCGTGCTGCACCCCGAACCGGAGATCCACGAGAACTTCCCGATCGGCTTCGAGCCGCGGCGCAACGTCGCCAGCGCCTATAGCATGCACGTGGGAGACGTGGACGCGGTCGTCGCGGCGTCCGCGGTCGTGCTGCGCCGGCGCTACTACACGCAGGCCCAGCAGCACGTGGCGCTGGAGCCCCACTGCGCCTGCACCTGGCTGGACGTGCACGGGCGGCTGAACGTCATGAGTTCGACGCAGACGCCGTGGCACGTGCGGCGCATCATGGCGCGCGCCCTGGAGCGCGAGGTGAAGGAGATCCGCGTCGTGAAGCCGCGCATCGGCGGCGGCTTCGGCGGCAAGCAGATGCTCCACGGCGAGCTGTTCTGCGCGCTGGCGACGCTGCGCACGGGCCGGCCCGCCAAGATGGTCTACACGCGGCGCGAGGTCTTCGAGGCCACCAACACGCGCCACCCGATGCGGCTGGACGTGACCCTGGGCGCCGACCGCGACGGCACGCTGCGCGCCATCGACCTCGAGGTGCTGTCCGACACCGGCGCCTACGGCGAGCACGCCCTGACGGTGTTCATGGTGGCCGGCGCCAAGACGCTGCCCCTGTACAACAAGGTCGCGGCGGTGCGCTTCGGCGGCCGCACGGTCTACACCAACCGCGTGCCGGGCGGCGCCTACCGCGGCTACGGGGCGATCCAGGGCAACTTCGCCCTGGAGTCGGCGCTGGACGAGCTGGCGGGCGAGCTGGGGCTCGACCCGATCGTCCTGCGAGAGAAGAACATGATCGCCGAGGCGGAGACCTCGCCCATCTTCGTCATCATGGGCGAGGGCACCGAGGGCGTGGAGATGATCGTCGAGAGCTGCAAGCTGCCCGAGTGCATCCGCCGCGGCAGGGAGCTGATCGGCTGGGACGCCAAGGGCCCGCGGCGCGAGACGGCGCCCGGCGTGTTCCGCGGCCTGGGCATGGCCCTGGCGATGCAGGGCTCGGGCATCCCGACCATCGACATGGCGGCCGCGACGCTCAAGCTCAACGACTTCGGCTCCTTCAACCTGCTGATCGGGGCGACGGACCTCGGCACCGGCAGCGACACGATCCTCGCTCAGATCGCGGCCGAGACGCTCGGCGTGCCGACCGGCGACATCATCGTCTACGCCTCGGACACCGACCGCACGCCCTTCGACACCGGCGCCTACGCCTCGAGCACGACCTACGTCTCGGGACACGCGGTGCGCGAGGCGGCGCTGAAGATGCGCGCCGAGATCCTGGTCGAGGGGGCGCGCTCGCTGGGGTGCGAGCCGGCGCTGGCGGCGTTCGACGGGCGCGAGGTGCGTGGGCCGGACGGCGCGATCACGCTGCGGACCTGTCGGCGAAGCTGCTCTGCAGCGAGCACCAGAAGCAGCTGATGACCACCGGCAGCCACCTCTGCGAGAAGTCGCCGCCGCCGTACATGGCCGCCTTCGCCGAAGTCGAAGTCGATGCGGCCACCGGCGAGGTCACGCTCGTGGACTACGTGGCGGTGGTGGACTGCGGCCAGGCCATCAACCCGAACCTGGCGCTGGTGCAGGTCGAGGGCGGGCTGGCGCAGGGCATCGGCATGGCGCTGTGGGAGGAGGTCGTGTACGGGCCGCAGGGCCACCTGCGGACGCGCGACCTGATGAGCTACAAGATCCCGGGGCGCGAGGACATCCCGTCGATCAGGGCGGAGCTCGTGGCGAGCCACGAGCCGAGCGGGCCGTACGGGGCCAAGAGCGTCGGGGAGATCGGGATCGACACGCCGCCGGCGGCGATCGCCAACGCGGTGGCGGCGGCGGTGGGGGCGCGGGTGCGGGAGCTGCCGGTCACGCCGGAAAAGGTGCTCGGCGCGCTCCCCGGCTAGCTCGCGGGCGTGGCGCGGCGTCTCGCCGCCGGTCGTCAGCCGACGGCCGTCACTCGACGGCCAGCGCCGGCTTGGGGGAGCGGTCGGCGCGGAACAGCCCCCAGTGCTTCTCGACCTCGTGCGGGTCGTCGCTGCCCTTCCAGTTCTCGTCGAAGGCCTCGAACCAGAACGAAGCCAGGCGAGCGTCCGCGACCCAGGCGCGGTAGCGCCGGTAGAATTCGGTCTGGCTCGCCTCGTCGGTGCGGCCCGCGATCAGCCGCCCCTGATTCCCCTCGGTCCCGCGGTCGGTCGCCCAGCCGACCTCGCCCAGCGCCAGCGTCGCGCCCGGGTGCGCGTCGCGCACCTCGGCCAGGCGGGCGTCGAGCCACGGCAGGCCCTCGTCCAGGGAGCGGCCGTTCCACAGCGGATGCGCGTGCAGGGTGATGAAGTCGAGCTCGCGGGCCACCTCGCGGCTGGCGGGCTCGCGCCAGTAGGCGAAATCGTCGGCGGTGCTGACCGGGACCGTCACGGCCGCGCGCACCTGGCGGATCCGGGCGATCAGCGTCGCCGGGGAGCAGCGGTTCCCCGACCACGACACCTGGGTCTCGTTGCCCACGCACACGGCGATGACCACGTCGGGGTAGGCGTTGGCCAGCCGGATCGCGGCCGCGCATTCCCGCTCGTTGGCGCCGGTCTTCTCGGCGTCCGGCGCGCCCTGGTCGCCGTCTGCCCGTTCGGGCTCGATCCACGCGCCCAGCATGACCTTCATGCCCAGGGAATCGGCGCGGATCGCCGCGAGGATCGTCTCGGCGGTCTCCGCCGCGCCGTAGGTCCGCAGCAGGCGCCACCGCGGCCGCATCAGACGCAGGTCTTCGAGGATCTGGTCGGCCGCGGGACCGGGCCCGCCCGGTCGCTGGCCGTCGCGGTGCGGTCCGTAACAGATCGCCTCGCCGATCCAGTCATCGTCGTCGCTGAGCTGGAAAGGACGTACGTCCACGGCAGCCTCCCGAAGCTGGGTGGTGTCGAGTGGCGCAGCCATGCCGCCGGCCGCCGGTCCGGCGAGGACGAGCGCCGCGGTGGCCGCAAGGATCACCTGGAACCACATGGTAACACCTCCGCGGGGAGCGCGACCGCGACGAGGCCTACGCGGGGATGGGCGCTCATCGGGCGTCTGCTTTCGTTGTGGTCCGGTGCCGGCAAAGCGCCGAGCAGGTCCGTCATCGCCGGATTCACCCCCCGGGCCGACCTCTGCAGGCTGGGACCGAAGACATCGCGGAAGCTTTGTACGAGACCCGAACAAAGTACCAGAAACCGACATGCCGGCCAACAAGTTCGTGGGTTGGGAGCCCGGGAAATTCTTTCACGATTCATCTCATTATTTGCGATACCTGCTAAAAATTAACAATTCATCACTATTTTAATCTCCTGAAAATCTACTTGATTCGGTCACCGAACATAGTCTATAATCTTCCCGGTGGAGATGTCTCGATCCTGTGAGGGCCAGATCGTCGACAGCCGCACGGGGCGGCGTCCAGGCATCCGGGCATTCCGCAAAAACCCCAGGGACCGCGCACTTCAAATCAAGGAGTCGTCATGATGAGGACAAATGGTAACGTCGCTCTTCGCGCACTGTTGATCGTGCTCGCGCTCGTGTCGTTCGGCGCGGCCGTCGCCCAGGCGCAGACCGACGTCACGGTCGATCCGGCGGCGATCACCTTCGGGTACATGAACGTGTTCGATTTGGCCAACAACTTCCAGTGGGGCAGCGGCTGGGGAATCGGCGATCTGACGGCCGTCTACAGCGGCTCCATCCTGACCCTGGGGCCGAACACGATCGGCGATCCGAACGAGTACTGGTACCAGTGCGTCGGCGGGGTTACGCCGCCGAACTGCGGCGGTCCGGGCGCGCCGGGCAACAAGATCATGGAAGCCAACCTCTACGCCCAGGTCGATGGCGCCCTCGCGGGCCAGACCGTGACGTTCTCCGGCGAGGTCCTGTCCAACACCCTGACCAGCGCCCACACGGTCCTGGCCTTCATCAAGGACTTCGCCCCCGACTTCTCGTCGTTCGTGCAGACCACGGTGGTCCTGTCCTCGCCCGGGCCGTTCAGCCTGTCGCAGGTCGCCATCAACGATCCGGCCCGCCACGTGCAGTGGGGCTTCCAGACCACCGGCGTCAACGTCTGGGTCACCGACCTGGCTCCCTTCGGCACGCTGGTCGTCGGTCCGGAAGGCACGGTTTCCTCGGAGACCATGAGCTGGGGCACGATCAAGGCTCTCTACTAGACATCTCGCCCGCGTCGCGCCGCTGCGCGCGATGAAGAGGGGGTCCGGCGACGCCGGACCCCCTTCTTCTGCGTAACCGCCGGGGCGCGTTCACCTGACGAGGGACAGGCCGCCGGTTTCGATGAAGTCGTCGCCCCGCAGCCGGACCAGGTAGGTGCCCGACGGCAGCGCCGCTCCTCGCCGTCGCATCCGTCCCACTCGACGGCGTGGGCCCCGGCCGGGAAATCGCCGCGGGCCAGCGTCCGCACGCGCCGGCCCGCCAGGTCGAAGATCTCGAGTTCGATCCGACCGGCGCGGTCGAGTTCGAAGCGCAGCGTCGTGGAGGGGTTGAAGGGGTTTGGCGCGGCGGGCAGCAGGCGGCCTGCCGCGACCATGGGCATGCCGGGGCGGCGGTCGTCGGGGACGGCGGTCGCGCCTTCCGGCACGAACCTGAAGTCGCTGATCACGACCTCCTGGTTCGTCGCCGGCGTGCCCGAGAGCTTCCAGATGTTCAGGTGTGTCCGCGGCTGCTCGGGACGCGGGATGTGCGGGCCGGTGTAGGTCCAGGCCCGGATCAGGGTCCCGGCCGACTCGTCCTGCGGACCGCCGCGCCAGACGCGGAATTCGACGCGGTCGGGCAGCCAGCGCATCGCGTGGCTGACGATCTCGCCGGCGGCGAACGCGGCGTCGAAGCGGGTCAGGTTGCCGCTCCAGTCCCAGGGCTGGGCCACGAACTGCCCGATCCCCTGCGAGGGGTCGCCCCAGCGGCTGTACTCGATGTCGATCTCGTTGAACGCGTTCCACCAGAGGTAGCCCTCGTCCCAGCAGGGGCCGTACTCCCACAGGAACAGGCCGAGCACGACCTGGGGATCGAGCAGGTCGAGCCGGCCGGCCGTCGTCACCACGTAGTCGCCGTAGCCGAGCGCCTCCTCGGCGGCGACCTCGGTGCAGTACCAGTTGCTGCCGACCCTCTGCGCCGTCAGGTGCAGGGCCCCGGCCGCATCGACCCAGACGCTCGCCTGGGAGTCGCTGAAGAGGTTGCCGCCGGGGCCGTAGTAGCCCGGGCCCTTGACGCGCCAGAGGCGGCCGGCGAAATCCAGGGTCCTGCCTCCGGGGAAGTCGTTCCACTGCACGTCGTCGATCGTCGGCGCGGCGGTGGCATAGAACGTGACCTGGTCGTAGTAGACGTCGGGCGAGGGATCGGACGGGCTCTGCAGCACGCCGAGCAGCAGGCGGGCCGTGGCGGTGCCCGCCGGCGCCGGCCCGGCCGTCAGCGCGAAGGGGAGGTACGTGTCGGTCGCGCTGCTCGCGGTGGCGACGGTGTTGGCGTCGTAGTCGATCAGGTTGCCGGCGCCGTCGCGCCATTCCACGTTGACCAGGGCGAGGCACGCTCCGGTCAGGGGCCTGAGCGACGGGACCAGCACGTTGCCGGTCACTTCGAACGACTCGCCCGCGGTGCAGGCGTGCGCCTGCCAGAAGCCGGACACGTCCCAGCCGCCTGCGTCGGGCCCCCGCACGCGCGCGGCCTTGTGGCCGTGGCTGGCGATCGTCGAGAGCCCGACCGAACCGAACTGGTTCCAGCCGCCGAAGACGACGCCGCCGGAGCCGGCGACTTCGAAGCTGGGATTGGCCAGGATGCACTGGGCGGGCGCGGCGCCGGCGAGAGCCGCCACCATGACGAAGGCGAGGAGCGCTGCGCGGGCGGGCGCTGGCAGCGTCGGCTTGGGCTGCATGGTCGGCTCCTGGTGCGGGTCCGGCCGCGCCGGGCCGCTGGTTGGCGCCGCGGGTGTCAGGCCGGGCGCGGCAGGCTGACACCGACCTCGATCAGTGCGACCCGGCCGCTGCGGGCGAACAGCTCGGTGCTCGTGGCCGGGGACAACCTGTCGCCGTCGTCCCGGGTCGACGAGCCGTCGGCGCACGTGACGCGCAGACGCGCCGGTCCTTCGCTCCGGGTGTACACGATCGGCACCTGGCAGTAGGTGAACGCCAGCTGGCCGGCTGACAGGGCGATGGTCCGTTCGCGACCCTCCACATCGTAGTACCGGAAGGCGGAAGGCTGCGCGAGGAATTCGTCCTCCCGCAGCAGGTGCGGGCGGAAGCGCACGGCGCCGTCGGACACGCTCACGCCCAGCTCGCCGAACCGGGCCAGGATCTCCTCCTTCACCTGGCCGGTCATTCCCGGCTGCTTGGCGCCGCCGTGGGCCGGGGTGTGCGAGTAGGGATCGGTCGGGAAGGCGCCGAACTCCGCGACGCTCTTCTCGGGGCCGAGGCCGGCGCGGATGCGGAAGTAGGCCGCGGCCAGGCCGTCGCGGATCGCGGCCGGCGAGCCCTCGCTCTCGGCGCGCAGGGCGGCCGCCTGGGTCGCCAGCAGCAGCTTCGCGACCATGTGCCAGTAGATGCAGCCCAGCCCCTCGTAACCGTACATCACGCCGGAGCGCCCGGTGTAGGAGCGGTGGCGGAACACCCGTTCGTAAAGCTCGCGCACGGCCTCGCGGTCGCGGGCGACGGTCCCGGCCAGGCCGGGGCGCTCGGCCAGCTTGTCGAGCGCCGCTTCGAGGTCGCGTTCGTTGCGCAGGCCGGCGGCGAAGCGGAGGGCGCCGTCGGCGTCGCGGGCGACCAGGGCGTCGTCGCCGGCGGCGAGCGACTCCCGCAGCAGGGGCACCGCCCCGGCGAGGTCGTCCGGCACGAGGTTGCGCGCCAGGAATCCCGGCAGCTCGCGTTCCGGGTACAGCAGGAAGCTCCGGCGGTCCGGGCGGTAGAGGTCGCTGGCGAACAGCTGCTCGATCACCGCGAGCGATGCGGCCGGGTCCAGCGCGCCCGAATCGAGCGCGGCGACCTGCCCTCGAGCATCACCGGCAGACGGCCACCTCGGCCCGGGAGGCGTCGGGGGAGAGTGCAGCAGGTTGTAGCCGTGGTACAGGCCGTCGTCGCGGCGGTTGGCCGCGAGGCTGCGTTCGGTCCAGGCCAGGGCGGTGCGGCACAGGCGGGCGGCGCGCGCCGGCGCGAGGCCGACGTCGCCGTTCAGCCCGCCCGCGTACGCCGCCCGGCGGTAGCCGTCGAAGGCGCCGCCGAGACGGTCCAGCAGCCGCTTGCGCTCGCGCGGGTCGAGCGCGCCCGCGCCGGCCGGGAGCGCCTCCTCCTCCAGGACCTGCGCGACGCCGTCGAACCAGGCGGCGATCTCGGCCGCGACGGGCAGCTCGGCCTCGCCGGCCGACGCGAAGCGTTCGGCGAGGAATGCCAGGTAGCGCCGCAGGTGGCAGAGCGTGACCACCGAGACGCCGCCGCCGGCCAGCGCGTTGTTCGCGTCGTTCCACTCCGGGCGCTGCGTGTTCATCCAGATGCCGGCGTCGGGAACCAGGTTCGACAGCTTGGACAACGCGGGCACCAGCAGCTTCTCGAACAGGTTCGCGCGGCGGACCGCGCCGTCCCCGCCGTGCAGCAGCTTGCCGTCGGTGCCGACGGCGGCGACGCGCGCCCCGATCCGCGCCGCGAGCTCCGTGTCGAACTCGATCGTGTCGCTCGGGTTCTTCAGGATCTCGGCGTAGGGCTTGATGCGGTACGGCACCTCGACGTAGGTGTAGATCCGGTCGCCGAGCGCCGCGCCGAACGCGGCGGGCTCGTGGCGGTGCCAGAGCTCGAGCAGGCGCAGCAGGTAGACCACCTGGTGATCGCCCCAGTAGCCGATGTTGCTCCAGGGATCCGACGGCTTGACGGTCTCCCAGTCCACGCCGTCGCGGGAGACGCGGTAGGGATTGAAGCCGTCGACCGTCGAGGCGTTGACGAACTTGGCGACGACGTTCGGCAGGAACCCGGGGTAGGAGACGCAGAGGGCCTCCCAGTTCTGGAAGATGTCCCGCCAGTTGCCCTCGTAGCCCAGCGAGCGGACCCCGCCGTGGCCCCGCGCGCGGATCGAAAACGTGTTCCAGGGCCGGCTCGGGTCGCCGTGGCGGCGCCCGAAGTGCAGGGGCAGGTACTCCAGGGCGTACCGCACGAGATCGGAGTCGCCGGAGGCGACGGCCGCCTCGCAGCGCTCGCGGATCGACGGCGACTCGGGCAGGGCGTCCAGCAGCCCGCGCCGGCGCGCGACGACCCCGCGGTCGCGGGCGTGCACGAAGGCGGCGAAATCGTCGGCGGGCGCCGTCTCGTTCCGCCAGAAGACGCCGCCGCGCATGTTGTTGAACAGGACGTTCGCGAAGTGATGGGCCCAGGCCTCGGGGCGGCCGGTGGCCTGCAGGCCGTCGGCGGCGGCGACGTTGCGCCGCAGACCCTCGCCGGCCCGGTCCAGCGCCGCGGCGACGCGGGCGTCCAGGTCCGGTTCCTCGCGCAGCAGTCGCCGCAGGGCCGCGACCGCGACGTGGTCGCGGCCGGTGTCGCAGACCAGGCGCCAGCGCACCGCGGCGCCCGGACCCAGCTTCAGGCTCGCGCCGACCAGGTAGTTGCCGCGGACGCCGTTGAGCGTCGTGTCGGCGGCGGCGGCGCGCCGCGGCGGAAGTCGTCGAGCGACCGGCGCGACAGGTGGCGGCGGCTTCCCGCGAGCCCGCAGCACCAGACGACGTTGGCCTTCAGCGATTCCAGAGCCTCGGCCCGATCGGTGATGCCGGCGGTCAGCGAGAACACCCCCAGGCCCGTGGCGGGATCGATTTCGGACTTCTTGTAGGCGTCGACCAGGTTCGGCGTCTGCTGGTACAGGCTCAGCGGCGCCCCGTGAGGCAGCACGTTGAGCAAACCGTCCAGCAGGTCGAGGCGCCGGGTCGCGCCGGACCGGTTCTCCAGCGTGGCGGTGCGCACCCACCCGAACTCGTCGCAGCCGGCCCACTCGTGCCGGAACGCCAGGCCGAGCGCGTGGTCGATCTCCTCGAAGACGAGGCGCGTGCCGGCGGCGCTCTTGTAGAGGTTCCTCTCGACCTGCGCCTCGCCGGCGCGGTCGGCGAACGGTTCCCACAGGGTCGTCGCCCCGTCGGCGGACGCCAGGCGGATCAGCGTGCGCGGACCGGTGTGGTGGTGGGCGTCGTGCAGCTCGTCGACCGTCACGTAGGGGAACAGCGCCCCGTCCGGGTCGATCCGGCCCGCGGTCAGGCCGCCGCGAGACGAGATGAACAGCCACAGGTCGGCGTCGTTGGCCAGGGTCATCAGGAATGGCTCGAGGCTGTCGTAGGCCGCGATGCGGTAGAACGGCTCCCCGTCGAGCGTGACGAAGCCGCCCGTGGGCGCCGAAAACGGGAGCGCTGCCGGGGTCAGGGGACGTGCGGGCGCCGGCTTACCCTCCATGTTTCGCCTGCCTGACGGTGTGTTGCGTGGACATGGAGGCCCCGTTTCGGTGGAGGGTGGGAGGGGGACGGCGGAGCCCGTCCCCTCCGTGATCGCGCAGGCTACTTCAAATCCTACTTCACCAGGGTCATGCTGCGGGACACGTCGCCGGCCGCCGTCCTCAGGACGCAGCGGTACTGCCCGGCCGGGGCGGCCCGGCCGTCGCCGTCGCGCCCGTCCCAGACCGCGCTGTGCGCGCCGGCGGCGAACGTGCCGTCCGCCAGCACGGCGATGCGGCGGCCGCCGAGGTCGTACACCGCGACCTCGACCGGGCCGGCGGCGTCCAGCGCGAACTCGACGCGCGTGGACGGGTTGAACGGATTGGGATGGTTCTGCGCGAGCCTGACGCCGGGCAGCGCCGCGGCGGGCGCGGCGGTGGAGTCGTCCAGGTGGAAGTCCACGTTGTCGTAGAAGATGCCCGAGGGCTCGAACAGCGTGACGAGGTTCATGAAGCCGAACTGGAACAGCTGGCCGACCAGACCGGCGTCGATCGTGAGCGAGACCTGGTAGCCGCCCCAGGTCGCGGGGATCGCGGTCATGTCGGCGGTCACGAAGTTGGTCATCGCGTAGCCGCTGGCGGGGTCGATGGTCTTGATGAACGCCATGGCCGTCGAGCCGCCGCCGAGGTTGCCCATCTTGGCCTGGAACGCGAAGACCCAGGTGTCGCCGACGTCGTCGGCGACGATCGTCTGCTCCTTGAAGATGTTCGCCTGGATCCAGTTGCCGCCGCCCTGGGCCTGGTTCTGGTAGTCGCCGTAGACCGACAGCTGCCTGCTGCCCTGATCGACGCCGCCCTCGCCGGTCGCGACCGCGCAGAACGCGGCGCCGTCGTTGGGAGCGGGGTAGGGGCCGTAACCGTACATCCAGACCATCGACGGGTTGAAGGCGTTGCCGTAGACCAGCCAGCCGTCGCCGATCAGTCGCCCGGCCGCCGGCAGGGGCATGCCTTCGAAGGTCTGGGTGTAGGGCGTGAGCGCTTGGCTGACCCCGGAGAGCAGGCAGAGCAGAGCCGCTGCCGCAACGATCGTGGTGACCTTGGTGTTCATCTCGACAACCTCTCGTTGAAGACGGCTCCCGCACCTGCGGACCGCGTCAGGTCGACCGCGTCGGGCGATGGCGGCGACGCGCCCGCCCGCGCGGATTCCTGCCTTGACAGGGCCATCAATATCATACACTATGTTCGGAGTCCGAACAAAGATTTTTTTCTGGGTTTTCCGGGGCTTGCCTGCTGACCGGGCGCTGACGGAAACTCCGGTGGACCACGGCGTGAGGGGAGGCGAAGGACCGTGACCCGCCATCGTTTTCCTGAAGGATTCCTGTGGGGTGTCGCCACCTCCGCCCAGCAGATCGAGGGCGCGCGCCGCGACGACGGGCGCGGCGACTCGATCTGGGACCGCTTCGCCGAAACGCCCGGCAAGATCGCCGACGGCTCCGACCCCGGCGTGGCCTGCGACCACTACCACCGCTGGCGCGAGGACGTCGATCTCATGCAGCGGATGGGCCTGAACGCCTACCGCTTCTCGATCGCCTGGCCGCGGGTCCTGCCCGAGGGCCGCGGGACCGTCAACGCCGCTGGCCTCGGCTTCTACGATGCGCTGATCGACGCGCTGCTGGAGGCCGGGCTCGAACCTCTGCCGACGCTCTACCACTGGGACCTGCCCCAGGCCCTGCAGGACCGCGGCGGCTGGTCGTCGCGCGACACGGTCGACGCCTTCGCCGAATATGCCACGGCGGTCGCGCGGCGCCTCGGCGACCGGGTCGCTGGTGGACCACCCGCAGCGGGCCCTGGTGCGTGGCGACGCTCGGACACGAGGAGGGGCCGCACGCGCCCGGTCACACCGATCCGGCCGAGGCCCTGCGCGTCGCGCACCACCTGCTGCTCTCGCACGCCCGCGCGTCGGCGGCGATCCGTGGCAACGTGTCCGGCGCCGAGGTCGGAGTGGTGACGAACTACTGCCCCGCCCACCCGGCCACCGACGGCGAGGCTGACCGCGACGCCGCCCGCTGGTTCGACGGCTTCTTCAACCGCTGGTACCTGGATCCCCTGTTCCGCGGGGAGTATCCGGCGGACGCCGTAGCCGACCGCATCGCCGCCGGCCACCTCGCCGGTCCGGAGCTGCCGTTCGTGCGGGACGGCGACCTCGCCGCCATCTCGCAGCCGCTCTCGTTCCTCGGCATCAACTACTACAGCCGCGTCGTGATGCGCGCGGGCGCGGACGGCCGCCGCGAGGCGGTGCCGCCGGCGCCGCCGGCGGCGGTCACGGACATGGGCTGGGAGGTCCGGCCCGAATGCCTGCACGAGAGCCTGCTGCGCCTCGTGCGCGACTACGCGCCGCGCCGGCTCCTGATCACCGAGAACGGTGCGGCCTACGACGACCCGCCGGGCCCGGACGGCCGCATCGCCGACGCCCGCCGGATCGATTACCTGCGCGGCCACCT
>JADJIV010000041.1:0-14828 GCA_016706845.1 bacterium | reverse complement strand
ATCGAGGTCGCCGACCGGGGCCAGGGCATCGCCGCGCAGGACCTGCCGCGCATCTTCGACCCCTTCTTCACCACCAAGGCGACGGGCGAGGGCACGGGCCTGGGGCTGTCGATCAGCCTGGGCATCGTGGAGGCCCACGGGGGCGCGATCGACGTCGTCAGCGAACCGGGCGCCGGCACGACCTTCACGGTCACGCTGCCCGCGGAGGCGACGCCATGAGGATCCTGCTGGTCGAGGACGAGCGGATGACGCGGGTCGCCCTGGCCGCGACGCTGGAGCGCGAGGGCTCCCGGTGACCGCCTTGGTCCGACGGTAGTCGGCCGGCCTGGCCGCGATCGGCGCCGGCGAGTTCGACGTCGTGCTGACCGACCTCAAGCTGCCCGGCGCCGGCGGCCTGGACCTGCTGCGCGAGGTCCAGAACCGGGGCGGCCGCAGCAAGGTGATCATCATGACCGCCTACGCCTCGACCGACACCGCGGTCGAGGCGCTGCGCCTCGGCGCCTACGACTACGTCAGCAAGCCCTTCCAGCCCGACGAGATCCTGACGATCCTCCCCCATCGAAGCGTCCGGGAGTCGGTGCTGCGGGAAAACCGGGAACTCAAGCACCGCATCCGCAGCCTCGGCGACGCCGGCCTGGTCGGCAACTCCCCGGTCATGCGCCGGCTGAAGCAGACCATCCGGGCCGTGGCCCCCGGCGACCACACGGTGCTGATCCAGGGCCCCAGCGGCACGGGCAAGGAGGTGGCCGCCCGCGCCGTGCACGACCTCAGCCGCCGCGGCCAGGCGCCCTTCGTCGCCATCAACTGCACGGCCATCCCCGAGACCCTGCTCGAGAGCGAGCTGTTCGGCTACAAGAGGGGGGCCTTCACCGGGGCCGACCGGGACCACGCCGGCTACTTCGAACGGGCGCGCGGCGGCACGCTGTTCATCGACGACATCGACGACATGCCGCTGTCGACCCAGGTCAAGCTGCTGCGGGTCATCCAGGAGCGCGAGGTCCACCCGGTCGGCGGCCTGCGGCCCGTGCCCATCGACATCCGCCTGATGACCGCCGCGAAGACCGACCTCAAGGAGCTGGTCGCCGCGGGCGCCTTCCGCGAGGACCTCTACTACCGGCTCGCCGTGATCCCGCTGCGGCTGCCGCGCCTGCGCGAGCGCACCGAGGACATCCCGGAGCTGGTCCGCCACTTCGTGGCCAAGCACGGCGGCGACGAGCGGCGCTTCCACCTCGACCAGCAGCAGTGCCGGCTGCTGGCCGCCCACGACTGGCCCGGCAACGTGCGCGAGCTGGAGAACCTCGTGGAGCGCTGGCTCGCCCTGCCCGACCAGACCCTGCGCGAGCTGCTGGGCGACACGGCGGCCCGGACGGCGCCGGACGCGGCCGCCGAGCTGCCGTCGCCGGCGCCCCTGGACAGCGAGACGATCGACTACCGCGAGTACATGGACCTCTGCGAGCGACGCCTGCTGGACTGGGCGCTCGCCCGCAGCGGCGGCAACGTGACGGTCGCCGCCCGGCTGCTGCGCCTGCCGCGCAGCACCCTGCGCAGCAAGCTCGAGGGCTGAGCGCGGGGGCCGGCGTCAAAGAAGGGGCCCGCGCCTCCCGGCGCGGGCCCCGACGTTCGCCTGCCTCGGCGGCGCCGCCTACTCGTCTTCCAGGACGGCCTTCACGCTCTCCCCGTCCACGCTGCAGGAATCGGACAGCTCCACCCGGATGGTGCGCCGGCCGTCCGCATCGTCGACGACCTCGACCTGGGCGTCGCCGCCGAAGCCCTGCGCCGCGAGCTGCTGGAGGATCTGCAGGCGCGCCTCCTCGGCGGTCCCGGCGTCGACCTCCAGGCCGAAGGCCGCGTGGCCGAAGGCCTCGGCCAGCGAGCCGCGCACGGTGCCGGCCAGCTCCTCGGTCGCGATGTCGGCGTCGGCCAGCAGCGGGAACCGGGCGCGCAGGTCGGCCGCGAGGTCGCCGGCCGCGAGTTCCTGCCCCCAGATCATCAGGTCGATGGTCGTCGCGCCGCCCATGACGCGGACCGCGAGGCCGGCCTGCTCGACGCCCGGCAGGCCGTCCAGGTAGGTCGAGATCTCGCGGAGCGTCGGTTCCAGGTCGGCGCACGAGCCGCCCTTGTCGGCCAGCGAGATGCTCAGCTTCTGCCCCATGCCCACATCGTAGCTCGTGGGCACGGTGCAGGCGGCGATGCCCAGCGCGAGCAGGATCATCGCGACCAGCGCGGGGCGGGTCCAGTGGGTCGTACGGTTCATGAAGGGCCTCCCTCGTCGGGGATGAAGTTCACGGTGGCGGGCGAGCAGGTCCTGCTGCAACGCCTCGCGGTGGCGCGCCGGGGGGCGCGCCGCGGGCGCGTGCAGGGAACGCAACGCCCTCTGCAGTTCATCGCGTCGCATAGTCCACCTCGCCTTCGCAAGTGTGCGGACCGCGCACGTGGCGGCGCAGCTCGCGCAGGGCGCGCGAGAGGCGCTGCCGGACGGCGGCCTCGCTCTGTCCCGTCAACGCGGCGATCTCCCGGTGGCGCAACCCGTCCCCGTAACGCAGGGCCATCAGGCCGCGGTCCCCGTCGGGCAGCCGCAGCAGCCCGGCGCGGACGCGGTCGCGGTCCTCGTCGCGGATCAGGTCGGCCAACGGATCGTCCGCCGGTCCCGCCAGCGTCCCGGCCAGTGCGTCCACCGGCTCGGTCTCGCGGACGGACCTCAGGTGATCGACCAGCGCGTGGTGGGCCATGGCCAGGACCCAACCCAGCACCGATCCCTTCCGGGGATCGAACCGCGCCAGGTGCTCCACGAAGCGGTGGAAGACCGTGGCGATCAGATCCTCGACGTCGTGGGACGAGGCGAGCCGCCTCCCGAGGAACCCGGCCACGGGGTCGTAGAGCTCCGCGTAGAGGCGCCGGAACGCCTCCTGGTCGCCGCACCGCGCCGCCTGCAGCAGGCGGGCGTGGCGGCGGTCACGCAGGTCTCGACGGGGATCCATGGCGGTCGCGTTCCTCCGGGTCGTGCGGGTACATCCTGGGTATACGGCAGCCGGGGGAAAACAAGACGGAGCGCCGCTCAGCGGCGGGCGGCGTCGAGGTCGGCCAGGACGGCGGCGGCGGGACGGCCCGTGCGGCGGTCGCGCCACCAGGTGGCGGCGCGCAGGAACACGTCGGGGTGGGGGCGGCCGCGGTAGAGGTTGTTCTGGCGGCGGTCGACGAGGTTGCGGCCGACGAAGTCGCGCAGGCGCTGCAGTTCGGCGTCGTTGGACATCAGTTCGTGGTAGCTGAGGAAGATGAGGTTCCGGTTCGGCGCGTCCGCCAGGCGCAGGAGGCACTCGTTGTGCTCGTGCCAGCGGTCGAGGAAGGCGGCGGCGCGCGCGAAGTTGGTGTGGTAGAGGCGCCGGCCCTGCCACTTGAAGCGCGGCCAGGCCTCGGCAGGGTCGCGGTAGACGGCGATGAGGCGGTGCTCGGGCAGTTCCTGCGCCCAGAGGTCGTAGAGCAGGGTCAGGCGCGGATCCTTGAAGCCCCAGTCGGCGTGGCGGGCCTGACCGTCGGCGATGATCCCGCGCATGCGGGCGCGGTGCGCCTCGCTCAGCTGGAGCTGGCCGCGCACGCCCAGGTCGAGCACCTCGTCGTCGGGCGCGCCCAGGATGTCCATGTCCAGCGCCAGCACCGAAGCCCGCTCGTACTTGTTGCCGCGGTCGTAGCTGACCGACTCGTCGAAGTCGCCCATGTCGATGCCCGAGTGGTGCAGGATCTGGGAGACCAGGGTGGTGCCCGATTTGTGCATGCCCAGCACGACGTGGATCATGGAGGCCTCCGCAGTCACTCGAGTCCGGCGATCGCAACCGACACATTGAGGGGCATTGGGGTCAGGGAAGTCAATGCCGGGCGTCGCGACGGCGCCACGGGTGTGAAGATTCGCCACGATCGCACGGCCGGAGACGCCCGCGGCGTCACAGGCGCAACTTATTAATATTTCAATACGTTACATCATCAGCTCGGCTCGGCCCGCCCGGGCACGGCGGCTGCAATCCCTGGCGTGGGACGGACAACCACCAACAAGGAGCGCCGATCATGTTCACGACTCTTCGCCTCCAGCGCACCGCGGCCGCCCTGGCGGCGGCCCTGCTGCTCGGCCTGTTCGCCGGCTGCGCCGAGCAGGGCCTGAACGCCCCCGACCCGAACCCGCAGCCGCAGGACCAGGCCCCCGCCCTGCCCGACGCCGACCGCCTCGGCATCGACCTGAGCTTCTTCCAGGACGGACAGGACAAGGCGATCGGCCAGCAGAACTTCTTCAACGCCTACCTGCGCGCGGTGATCGTCTCGGCCACGACGCAGCTCGTGCTGACGCCGCCGGTGGCGGCCTTCGCCCTGGCGCTGCACACCGTGCCGACCCTGCAGCCCGACGGCTCCTGGATCTGGGTCTACACCTACGTGCGCGGCGACGAGGAGGCGCAGGTCCGCCTGCGCGGCGTGATCCGGGGCGACGAGGTGGCCTGGGCCCTGCGCGTGACGGTCCCGAACGAAGGCATCGCCAACGAGCTGTGGTTCGACGGCACGACGCGCGACGACGGCGACACCGGCGACTGGACCTTCTACGACTTCTCGCTGCCCGGCGACCCGGCCGCCGCCAGCGTGCACTGGCAGGACGACGCCGACGGCCACGAGCTGGCGCTCGAGGTCCTGCACGGCCCCGACGCCGGCGACTCGCTGACCTTCACCGAGGCCGGCGCCCTGAACCGGATCGACTACGTGGACGCGGGCGCCGACGGCGTCTGGTTCATCCGCTGGAACGAGAGCGACGGCACCGGCAGCCTGCGGGTGCCCGACTACCGCAACGGGCAGGAGTCGTGCTGGGACGAGGCGCAGTTCGACGTGGATTGCGGCGGGAGTTGATCCGAGCCGTTTTCGAACGCGAGGGGCGACCTCCCGGTCGCCCCTCGGCTCTATCAGGGACAATGACGAGGCCAGGCCTCACAGCCAGAACACGATCCCCACCAGCACCTTCCCCGCCGTCCCCTCCTCGTCGACCGGCACCGTGACCGACGCCGAGCCGCCGGGGCCGTCGTAGGTGGCGGTGACCTTGTCCCAGTTGATCGCTTCGTAGCGCAGCGCGCCGTGCAGGGAGACCTTGCGGCCCAGCATCACGTGGACGCCGCCGCCCAGGGCCATGCCCGGGCCCTCGGCCTCGTAGAGCAGGTCGGCCTGCTGCGACTCCAGCGAGAAGCCGCCGAGACCGCCGAACACGTAGGGGCGGACCTTCTGGCCGGCGCGGAACAGGTAGACGGCGTCGAGGGTGCCGCCGCCGAAGCGGATCTTGACGTCCGGGTCGCTGGTCTCGTGCTCGGCGCGGCGGCGAACAGGCGCACCTGGAAGTTCGGCGTGAACAGGTAGCCGATCTGCAGGCCGGCGCCGGGGGCCGTCTCGTCGATGAGGAGGTCGGCGGCATCCTCGTTGGCGCCGATCGTGCTCGAAACGACGTCGAGACCGAGCAGCCAGCGGCCGCCTTCCCAGTCGGCGGCCGCGGCGGGCGCGGCGGCGGCGAGGCAGCCCAGCAGGACGGAAGCGGTCAGGTGTCGCAGGGTGCGTCGGGCGTTCATGGCGTGTCTCCTTCGTCGGGTGTGGCGTCCAGGCCGTAGGCCTGGATCTTCTTGTGCAGGTTCGTACGGTCGATGTTCAGCAGGCGGGCGGCCTGCGAGACGTTGCCGCCGGTCTCGGCCAGGCAGACGGCGATGGTGGCGGCCTCGAAGCGGCGGCGGGCCTCGACCAGGCCCCCCAGCTCCTGGACCGCGGCGGCGGACAGCGGGCGCAGCGGACCGGCGCCGGCCGGCGCCGGCGCGGCGGCGGGCGCGGCGATGACGCCGGTGCGGCGCAGGTCGTCGGGGCCCACGACCTCGCCGGCGGCCATGATCGCCAGGCGCTCCACCGCGTTGTGCAGTTCGCGCACGTTGCCCGGCCAGGGCAGGCCCGCCAGCAGGCGCAGCGCGTCGGGGTGGAAGCGGCGCCGGGGCAGGGCGTTCTCGTCGCAGTAGCGCGCCAGGAAGTGCTCGGCGAGCAGAGGCACGTCGCCGGGGCGCTCGCGCAGGGGCGGCACCGTCACCGGCACCACGTTGAGGCGGAAGAACAGGTCCTCGCGGAAGCGGCCGGCGCGCACGTCGCGCTCGAGATCGCGGTTGGTGGCCGCGATCACGCGCACGTCGACGGCCACGGTCCCCTGGCCGCCGACGGGCTCGACCTCGCCCTCCTGCAGGGCGCGCAGCACCTTGGCCTGGGCGCGCTGGCTCATGTCCCCGATCTCGTCCAGGAACAGGGTGCCGCCGTCGGCCTGCTGGAACTTGCCCTCGCGCGTGGCGTCGGCGCCGGTGTAGCTGCCCTTGATCGCGCCGAACAGCTCGCTCTCGATGAGTTCCTCGGGGATCGCGGCGCAGTTGACCTTCACGAAGGGGCCGCCGGCGCGCGGGCTCAGGTCGTGCAGGGCGCGCGCGACCAGTTCCTTGCCGGTGCCGCTCTCGCCGTGGATCAGGATGCGCGCGGGCGTGGGCGCGGCCAGGCGGATCTGCTCGCGGATGGCCTGCAGGGCGGCCGACTCGCCGATCATCAGGTTGCGGCCGCGCTCGCGCTCGCGGTGGGCGCGCACCTCGCCGTCCAGGGCGCGCACCCGCAGGGCGTTGCGCACCGCCAGCACGACGCGCTCGCGGGAGCAGGGCTTCTCCAGGAAGTCGAAGGCCCCCTCGCGCGTGGCCTCCACGGCGGTGGCGATCGAGCCGTGGCCGGAGATCATCACCACCGGCAGCTGCGGGTCGCGCGCGCGCAGGCGGCGCAGCGTCTCGAGGCCGTCGATGCCGGGCAGGCGCACGTCCAGCACGACCAGGTCGGCGCGCTCGCGCTCGCAGAAGGCCAGGGCGTCCTCGCCCGTGCCCGCCTCCTCCGTGGCGAAGCCCTCGGTGCGCAGGACCATGCCGAAGGTGCGGCGGATGTTGGGCTCGTCGTCGACGATCAGGATGCGCTGCTTCATCGGGCCTCCTGCGGGGGAGTCGGCAACAGGACGGTGACGGTGGTGCCGCGGCCGGGCTGCGAGTCCAGGAAGATGCGCCCGTCGTGGCCGTCGACCACGCCGCGCACGATGGCCAGGCCGAGGCCCATGCCGCCGCGGGTCGAAAAATCGGGGTCGAACACGCGCTCGAGGTTCTCCGGCGGGATGCCGTCGCCCTCGTCGGCGACGCTCACGACCAGGGCGTTGTCGGCGTGCGCGGCGCGCAGTTCGACGCGCGCGGGCCGGCCGGCGCGGGCGCAGGCGCCCAGGCCGTTGTCGATGAGGTTGATCAGGGCACGGCGCACGGCCTCGGCGTCGAAGCGGCCGGGCAGCGGCCCGGCGATCGTCCCGACGCGCAGCCGTTCGCCGTAGAGGCGGGCCAGGTCGTCGAGCAGCGGCCGCAGGTCGTCGTCGCGGGGCTCCGGCGCGGGCAGGCGCGCGAAGTCGGCGAACGAGGCGACCAGCCGGCGCAGCCCCTCGACCTCCTCGCGCACGATCGTCTCGCAGTCGGCCAGGACGGCGGCGTGCGCCGCGTCGGGGCCGCGGTAGCTGCCGCGCGCCTCCTGCACCGCCAGCAGGATGGGCGTCAGCGGGTTCTTGATCTCGTGCGCCAGGATGCGGGACATGCCCCGCCAGGCGGCCAGCTTCTCGAGCCGCGCCAGTTCGCGGCGCTGCGCGCCCAGCCGCTCGGCCATGCCGTTGAAGGCGCGCACCAGGGCGCCCACCTCGCCGGGACCGTCGGCCTCGACGCGCGCTTCGAGGTCGCCGGCGGCCAGGCGGTCGGCGGCGCGGGCCGTCGCGTGCAGCGGCCCCACCACGCCGCGCGCCAGCAGGGCGGCCAGGCCCAGCGCCGCCAGCAGCAGCGCCGCGTAGATCAGCAGGAAGGGCGTGACGTAGCCGCGCAGGATCGCGCTGCGGTCCAGGCGCAGGGCCGCGGCCGTGGCCAGGGCGTCGGCGAGGCGGCCGGCGCGGTCGGCCAGGCCCGCGGGCAGGGGCTGCACGAGGCAGAGGTCGTCGCCGTCGGTGTTCGCGCGGCGCATCACGAGCCAATCGCCGACCGGCTGCGGCCGGGGCTCGGCCCGCCGCGCCGCGTCCACGACCGCCGCGGGCGGCGCCAGCTGCGGCGCAGGCGTGCCGTCGACGTCCAGGACCACTAGGCCCGACGCGCGGCCGGCGGCCAGCTCCGCGGCCGCATGCTCCAGCACCTCGCGGCAGGCGGCCAGGGCCAGCCGCGACTCCTCCATGCCCGCCTCGAGGCCGTCGACCAGGTGGCGTTCCAGCGACGCGTCCCGGCTGCGCTGCAGCAGGTTGTTCACCAGCAGCGCGGCCGGCACCGCCGGCACCAGCGCGGCCAGCAGGATGGCCGCGAACAGGCGGGTCCTAATCCCGTGCATGGGCCAGCTCCCCGGGCGCGAAGGGCGTCGAGTCGGCCGTCGCGCCGTCGCCCGCACGCGCGCCTCCGCGGTAGAAGAAGCGGATCAGCTTGCCCAGACCCAGCGACACTTCCTGCCCGTCCGGTCCGGAGACGACCTCGCCGAGGCGCTCGCGCTCGCTGGGCGCGATCGCGTGCAGCCGCAGGGCGGCGCGCAGTCGCAGGGGACCGGAGTTCGCCAGCGCCGCCAGCGGCGCGACCGGCAACCAGGGCGTGCGGTCGAACCAGGCCTGCAGGGCCGCGTCGTCGGGCAGGCGCGTCACGTCGCGATCGCCCTGCGCGATGCTGAAGACCTCGTCCCAGAGGTCGTAGTCCAGGCGCAGGCGCAGCACGCGGCCGTCGATGGCGCGCCCGCGCCCGTCGAGCACTTCGAGCTGCAGGTCCACGGCCGAAGAGAGGCCGCTGCGCAGCGTCGAGAGGATCTCCGGGCCGGGCAGTCCCGCGGTGCGCAGGCGGCAGACCAGCAGCGAATCGGTGCGGGCGGGCTCCAGGGCGATGATGCGCGGCGACTGCGCGCTTGCGGTCCCGCCCCCGCCCAGCGCGAGCAGCAGCGCGAACACCGTCGCCGTCAGGATGCCCCGCGCGCCCATCAGAAGGTCCATCCCAGGGCGGCGTGCGCGTGCCAGGACTCGTCGGCGGGAGCGCCGGCCAGCGGCACGGCGACGTCGAAGCCCAGGCGCACGTCGGGCAGCAGGCGCCAGCGCAGGCCCCAGCCCACGCTCGCCGCCGTCTCGCCGGCCACGGCATCGCCAGTCACTGTGTCATTCGGACCACCGGCGCGGCCCGCGTCGACGAAGAGCGCTGCGGCCAGCCGGGGATCGGCGGCGCCTCCGATCAGCGCTGCGCGGTACTCCAGCGACGTCAGCCAGGACCAGGTGCCGCCGCCGGGCGCGCTGAGCGACTGGCTCGGCACGCCGCGCACCGAGTACAGCCCGCCCAGGTAGAGGCGGTCGTAGAAGGGGGCGTCGCGGCCCACGGTCGCCAGCAGGGCGCGGCCGGCCAGAACGCCGCCGCCGGCCGGCCGGTACAGGCGCAGGTCGGCGCTCGCGGCGCCGAAACCGCCGCCGTCGTGCTCCGCGGTGCGCTGCAGGCGCAGCCGGCCCCAGACGCCACGCGCCGGCGCGCCGGCGCACAGGCCCACGCGGGTGTCGAGCACCAGGTCGGTGCGCAGGAGCGTGCGTTCGCGCCGGCCCACGGCCGCCGCGATGTCCACGGGCAGGTCGGCGAAGGCGACCTCGTCGCCCTTGGCCACACCCGCGTTCTCGTCGCCCTGCCAGACCTCGCCGGTGGAGTCGGCCTCGGCCCCTTCGAGGCGCAGCGCCGTCTCGAGGTTCCAGGCGCGACCCAGGCGGCGGCCCAGCGTCAGGCCGAGCGCCTGGCGCTCGACGCGGTGGGCGTACTCGACGCCGCCGTCGAAGTAGACGCGGTCGGTCGTGAGCGAGGACAGGTCGAGACCCCAGCGCCAGGTGTCGCCGGGAGCGGCGCCCTCGCGGTAGTGGGCGGCGAGGCCGGCGTGGCGGTAGCCGAGGCGCACCTGCACGGCGGCTTCTTCGCCGCGGCCCAGCGCGTTGTCCAGGGAGAGTTCGACCGGGATCAGGTACCAGCCGTCGAGGTCGGAGCGGCCGGTGCCGAAGCGCAGGTCGGGGCCGCGCTCCACCACGTCGAGCACCAGCACCACGGCGCCGCGCTCGTCGCCGGGGCGGGTGTGGAAGGCGACGCTCGAGAAGAGCTCGCGGCGGCGCAGGTCCTCCACCGCCGCGTTCAGCAGCGCGCCGTCGACCGGCTGGCCGGGGTTCAGGCCGAGCTGGCGTGCGACGACGGCGGACGAGGTGCGGCCGTTGCCGCGGACCTCGATGGCCTGCAGGGTGAGGCCGCCTTCGGCAGCCGCCGCCGGCGACAGCCAACGCCCAGCAAAGCAGGACCAGGCAGAGGGCCGGGCCCGTGGGGATGGAAAATCGTCGCGTCGTCCGGGTCATGAGTCCCTCCGCTCAGATGAAAATCCGCCTCGAGGGTTTGGGGTGGGGGAAAAAACGCGCCCTCCGGGGCCGACGCAGGCATCATACCTGAACAGTCGGGAAGACCATCCCAACCTGGCGCCAGTCCCGGGAGCATGACGCTATGATGCGAAACCGGCTAGAGCGTCTGAAGTAGATGTAAAGCGGAACTCGCCGATGGGCTTCGCCTGGTCGCGGACGCCACCTGAACGCCGGGTGTCGAACATCATTCAGAACAGCAACTCACGGTCACAGATCAATCAGATCTTGCGTAGACCAGTCGTCCGAATCCGGGGATCTGCTCGAATCCGAACCCTCGCGCAGGTGCTTGACCTTGCTGGGATACTCCGAAACCCCTGCATCAGTTGTTTCCTCGAAAGCGAGGCGGGCATACTCGAGGCGCCGTCGACGTCGCAAAGATGGGAGCAGGTCCGGTGGGCGCAGACCCGCAGCCGGATCTCCGCGAATGGGATAGACTCGAGGTACGTGGTCATCCGGCCTGCGCCGTGGCGCCGGGACCGATCGACCGACCTCGATCGATCCGTGCACAAATGCTACGAGGAGCCTTGGGGCTGGCCAGGTCGGCATGAAGATCCTGAGCAACACAGGTCCACGGGGTTACGGCCTATTCGGGTTTAGATCGTGTCCCCCCGTTGCCCGTGGCGAGGAGATCTCGGCTGACAGTGACACTCGGCCAGTATCTTGGTTGCACGGACCGGCCGCAGCGTCACGCGGGCGTGACGTTTCCCATGGCTGGGCTCCTTCTCGAACTCTCAGCAGCGTTCTGGATAGGGGTCGATGACTCGATAGCATCGTCACCGAAGGCGTCAACGGTACTCAGATCAATCGCCGCTTCGAACCGGACCAGGATCGGACTCTCGCGAGGTCGGCGTTGCGCTCGTGAAAAGATCGACACCACCTTGGGATATTCATGCGTAGCACATTCTTGAGATGATCCGTCGCGCATCGAATCCGGGACCGCCGGCGGCAAGGGCGTGTTTCGCTTCACCGATGCTATGAACTCGCGCTACCGAGGATGCGGTTGCTCCGGTAATCTCCAGATCAAGACCGAAATGGCGAGCCACGCGGCTTCGATACCGTCCGAGCATCAGCGAGGCACCTCCAATCCGCTGGATGCCTTCTTCACTGGCTCCCGCCACCACCAGATCGTTGCATTCTCGCCCAGAAGGCCGAAATAGTCAGTTGGGTCCATCGGACACCTCGCGAAGATCGAGGCCGCGGCGCGGTCGGAAATCTCGAGCCAGACAGGCCCCGCGAGCGGTCGCAGATTCGATGATTTCCGGTGTTCAAGGGCAAGATTCTGGTGCAAGATCCTGACACAATTCGCCCAGGGATAGGCTTCAACCGACGATCCGGGGCTCAACGTCCAGCCTCTCCCCCCGCCGCAGCCGCCCCCGCAGCTCCATCAGCCGCGCGTCCAGCGCCCGCAGCTCCACGAGGTTGGCGCGCTCGGCGGCGCTGGGCTCGATGACGTCGCGCATGGCGCCGCCGCCGATGACCACGCGGCGGTCGCCCATCAGGGCGAGGATCGGGTCGTGGGTGGCCATGAGCACGATCTTGTCCTGGCCGACGAGCACCTCGAGGGCCTTGCGGCGGTCGATGCCGGCGTTCTCGATCTCGTCGATCAGCACCACCGGCGAGCGCGAGAGCACGGCCGTGTCGGCGATCATCAGCGCGCGCGACTGGCCGCCCGAGAGGCTGGTGACCGGCGTGTCCAGGGCGAAGGGCTCGCCCGCGAGCGCGTTGGCCTCCTGCCAGATGCGGCTCACCTTGCCGGGAATGTCGTCGGCGCGGCGGCTCTCGGCGTGCAGGGCCAAAAAATCGCCCACGCCCATGTCGATGACGAAGTTCATGTTCTGGCTGAGCTGGGCGACGAGCTTGCGGTCGCCGCCGGCGCGCCAGCGCTCGTCCCCCTCGCGGCCGTCGACGAGCACGCGCCGGCCCGTCGGCGTGTCGCCGCGGGCCACCCACTCGATGTCCGCCAGCAGGCGGCTCTTGCCCGAGCCGGTCGGCCCGACGATGCAGACGACGTCGCCCTTGCTCACCGTCAGCTCGCGGACGGGCTCGGGTTCGCCGCGCTTGTCGCGGCCGCCCAGGACCGTGATCGCGCCGACGGTCTCCTCCTCGCCGGACAGGAAGGCCTCCATCTCGGTCAGGAACGTCGCGAGGTCCGCGAGCAGCGCCTCGCCGCAGCAGTCGGCCAGCGCCACCGCGGGCGCCTCGGGCAGCTCCACGCCGCGCTCGCCCAGGAACCCCTCGGCGTACGGCCACTGCGTCCGCAGGCCGCCCGTGGTCAGGCCGCGCAGCAGGTCCAGGTGCACCATCACGCCCCCTCCCCGCCGCTGAGCGGCGCGCCGCGCTGGCGGTCGGCGTCGACTTCGAGGGTCGCGGCGGCCGTGCCGAGGTCGATCTTGCGCACGTTGCCGAGCTGGTACTGCGCGCCGATGCGCGTCTCGCCCAGGCAGTAGCTGCACAAAGCCGCCGGCATGCTGAAGCGCAGGCGCCGGCCCTCGACGGTGTCCACTTCGTGGCCCTCGCGCCACAGCGAGGCGAACTCGAAGCTGCCCTGGCCGGTGACGCCGTTGACGTGCAGGATGCGGGCCTTGGGATTGACACGCCGCACGCGTGCGGCGAAGACCTCGCGCTCGGCCTGGCTGACCACGTCGCCCTTGGTGATCACCACGATGTCGGCCGATTTGAGCATCGGGCCGATCTTCTGCGGCGTGTCGATGCCCGAGAGGTTGTCGATGACGCAGACCGCCAGCACGTCGCGGATGTAGGGCGAGCAGCGGTTGCAGAGGCCGGCGCTCTCGCTCACCAGCACGTCCAGACCCTCGCCGCGGCCCCACTGCACGCACTCCTCGACGTTGCTGACGAAGTAGTGGTCGGGGCAGAGGGCGCCGGACAGGCCCTTGCGCACCGGCAGGCCGTGGCGGGCGTAGGTCTCGTCGTCCTGGGTGCTGAGGCAGTCGAACTTCACCACGCCCACGCGCAGGCCCGGCCCGTGCGGGCCGTCCTGACGCACGTGCGCGATGGTCTTGAGGATCACCGCCGTCTTGCCCGACGACGGCGGCCCGCTGACGGTCACGAACCTCATCCCTCGCCCCCCGTCGCGTCGTGGAACACGCCGGCCAGCCGCGGGATCAGCTCGCCGAGGTCGTGCTCGCGGATCGTGTCCCAGCCCAGCCACTGCCAGGTGGCGCCGGCCGGCAGCTCGTTGACGACCTCGGGCAGCAGCGACGGGAACAGCCCGCGGTGGCTGAGGATCTCGCCGGTCGCGCGCGAGAAGAAGAAGTCGGCCAGCTCGCGCGCCGCCGGCGGCGCGTCGCGGCGCTCCAGCAGGAAGATCGGGCTGATGACTGCGCCGTCCTCTGGCCACACCACCTCGACGCCGGGGTTCAGGCGGGCCATGCGCGAGAAGAAGTAGGGGATGACCGACACCAGGGGCGCCTCGCCGCGGCCCGCCTTGAAGCGGCCGGCGGCCTGGCTGGGGTGCTGCGAGCGCAGCAGGCTGCGCGCCAGGGCGCGCACGCCCTCGTCGCCGTGGCGTTTCCAGGTCGTCAAGAGGATGCCGTTGAACAGGTCGAAGTCCCCCACCGGCAACGCCACGCGCCGCGCCAGGCGCGGCGACAGCACGTCCGCCCAGGAGCGCGGGATCTCCTCCCCCTCGGCCAGCTGCGCCTTGTCGACCAGGAACACCGCCGCCACCACGGCGATCATCGCGTAGTGGCCGTCGGGGTCCTTCAGGTCCAGGCCGGCGAAGTCGGCGTTGACGCCGCGCGGCGAGCGGTCGACGAAGACGCCGCGGTCCTTGAAGCGGGCCAGGTTGCGGCGGTCGAAGAAGGCCTCGAAGCCGGCCGAGACGAAGACGTGCGGCAGGTCGGCCTCGTCGCGCAGTTGGTCCATCTCCTTCTGCACGGCGTCCATGCCGATGCTGGCGGCGGCCAGGCGGTGGCCGACGGTGACGCCGTACCGCTGTTCGACTTCGAGGCGGGCGGCGTCGAAGGCCTCCAGCAGCGGCAGGCGCACCGGGCAGGGCACCAGGCCCGCCACGCGGATGTCGCCCGTCGTGGGGAAGATGCGCCCGTCGTCGGCCGACTGCAGGGTCAGGTCGACGCTGCGCCGGGCGGTCGCGACCGCGCCGCCGAGGCTGGCCAGCAGCGCGTCGAGGTCCTTGCCCCGCATCTGGGCGGCCTGCGACAGGGTCACCATCTTGCCGTGGGAGGCGCGCCGGGCGGGGTCGGCGACGTGGCTGAAGCCCTGGTCCACCAGGACCGGGATCGTCTCGGGGTAGCGCTCGGTGACCTCGAAGAGGGTCATTTCCGGGGTGATCTGGGCGGGGGTCACGGGAGCCTCCTGGTTGGGC
>JADJIV010000040.1:0-13458 GCA_016706845.1 bacterium | reverse complement strand
ATCGCCGTGTACATGCCCTCGAGGTGCAGCCAGTGGCCGTCGTGGTGCCGGACGCGGATCGTGCCGATGCTCACCGTCTGGCCGGCGTTGTTGGTCGCCTGGCGGATCCCGGCCATCACGGTGGGCTTGTCGTCGTCGTGGGTGTAGCCGCCGGGCCGCCGGCCCAGCAGCTCCTTCTCCTCGATGCCGACGATGCGGGCGGCGGCCGGGCTCGCGTACGTGAAGAGGCCCTTGGCCCCCACGATGAACACGATGTCGGAGGTGTTCTCCGTCAACGCGCGGAACCGCGACTCGCTCTGCGTCAGGGACCGCGTGGCTTCGTCGAGGCGCTGGAACTCGCTGCGCATGCGGGCGACCGCGTGGCCGGCCAGAGCCAGCAGGCCGCTCAGGCGCAGGATGTGGTTCGTCCAGCGGCCCTCGCCCAGACCGGACCGGGGAGAGCCCGAGGCCGACGCCCGCGAGCAGGGCGCAACGCGCCGAGCCAGAGCAGCGCCGCGTCGCGCTCGGCGCGGTAGCGCCGCCGGACCAGCCGGCCGCGGCGAGGTACAGCAGACCGGCGAGGATGTTCATCCCGGCGAGCGGCGCCGGGTCGGAAGGCGGATCCTTCTGCCCCGACAGGATCGCGAGCACGAGGCCGGCGGCCGCGAATGCGGCGACGCCGGGCAGCACCAGCAGCCGGGCGATGGCGTCGCGGCGCAGGGGCAGCCAGACGGCCGCCGCGGCCAGACCCCCGAGGATGTAGCCGGACGAAGCCAGGTGCCCGGATCGCGCGGATTCCAGGGTCACCACGTGCGCGATGGTCGTGATCCGCCATCGCCAGCAGCGAGGACGACATCCAGATGGTGTGGGCCGGGCGGCCGCGCTCCTGGCGGATCAGGAAAGACCGCCAGCAGGACGGCCAGGCCGGAGCCCAGCATCTCCATGGCCTGGTGCATCAGCTTGAATTCGATCTGCGCCGAGGCGCCCGCGCTGACGAACGCGAGGAAGCTCAGCGGCGGCAGCAGCGCGCCGCCGAGCGGCAAACCCCACTCGGGGGTGATCAGCGGCTTCCACGCCTTCTGGAACACGTCGGCTCCCACTCTCCGGTGCACTGCACCCGACACGACAGCCTCCCGACCCCTCCAACCCCCTGCATCGGCTCGATTCCGCCCTCCATGAGCGGTTTGATCACCGGACTTGTCCTCAGACCCCGACCGTCTCGGCGGGCGCCGGGCAGCGGGGGAGCGTCATCCGGAACGTCGTGCCCTCGCCGGGCCTGCTCGTGCAGGCGATGCTGCCGCCGAGGGGCCCGGTCACGAGGTTGTAGACGATGTGCATGCCGAGCCCGCTGCCGCCCTCGCTGCGCCGCGTGGTGAAGAAGGGGTCGAAGACCCGGCGGCGCACGGCGTCGTCCATGCCGCGCCCGTCATCGGCATACACCACTTCCACGTCGTCGCCCCGCGCCGACGCCGCGATGCGGATCGTCCCGGCGTCCTGCGGGGCGAAGGCGTGCACCAGCGAGTTCTGGACGAGGTTGGTGACGATCTGGGCCACGGCCCCGGGCAGCGAGTCCACGCTGACGCCGGGCGCGCAGTCCACGTCGATCCGCACCGGCCGGCGGCGGTACTGCGGGCGCAGGCTGGCCACGATCGCGGCGAGGTACTCGCCCAGGTCGAACGTCCGGCGCTCCTCGCTGCACTGGTCCACCGAGACGCGCTTGAAGCTCTGCACCAGGTCGGCGGTGCGCGACAGGTTGGCCTCGATCAGCCCCGCCGCCTCCTCGCCGTCCCGCAGCAGGGCGTCGAGGTCGGCGCGCTTCAGGCCGCCCCCCTCCAGGGCCCGCCGCGTGGCGAGGACCCGGTCGCGCAGGTGGGACGCCGCGGTCAGCCCCAGGCCGAGCGGCGTGTTGACCTCGTGGGCCAGGCCGGCGACCAGGCCGCCGAGCGCCGCCATCTTCTCCGAGGCGATGAGCTGCTCCTGGGTCTCCTGCAGGTCCCGCGTGCGCTCCGCGACGCGGCGCTCGAGGTCCTCGTTCAGCCTCCGGATCGTGCGCTCGGCTTCGACCCGGCTGGTGACGTCGGTGATGAACCCCTCCAGGGCCGCGATCTCGCCGTTCTCGTCCGCGACGCCCACGCCCTGTTCCCAGACCCACTTGGCCGTGCCGTCGGCGGTGACGATGCGGTACTCGTGCTCGTAGACGTTCCCGGACTCCACGGCGCTGCGGATGACGCTCCGGACCTGCTCGGCGTCGTCGGGATGGATGAGGTCCAGGGCCTTCAGGGGCCGCTCGCCGAAGAATTGTTCGGGCCGGTACCCCGTCAGGGCGAGGGAGCCGCCGCTGACGAACTCGAGCGTCATGTCGCGGTCGTACCGGCAGCGGAAGGCCAGGCCCGGCAGATTGCCCAGCAGGATCGCCAGCCGGCGGCGGCTCTCCTGCAGATCGCGGTCGACGCGACGGCTCTCGGTGACGTCCCGGTAGACCACGACGGTCCCGTTGACGCCCCGCACGTCGGGCAGGTCCGTGAAGGCGCCGTCGAGGTGCAGCCAGGAGCCGTCCCGGCGCCAGGCCCGCACGTTTTCCAGGCGGAACGTGCGGCCGGGCTGGCGGCGGGCTTCCGCCAGGACCCGCTCCACCTGCGAGCGGTCCTGCTCGTGCACCAGCAGTCCGCTGCGCCTGCCGAGCAGTTCGCGCTCCCGGTCGCCCAGGGTGCGGGCGGCGGCGGGGCTGACGTAGGTGGTCACGCCGTCGCGGTCCAGGACGAAGACGAGGTCGGAGGTGTTCTCGGTGATCGCCCGGAAGCGCGCGTTGGTGTCGGCCAGCCGGTCCTCGGCCGACTTCGCCTCGGTGCGGTCCGCGACGAAGAGGCAGCCGTAGAACCGGCCGTCGTAGGACACGCGGTGGCCGACCAGGCGCACCGGGAACCCGACGCCGCCGGCCCGCCGCCACGTCATGTCGCCGGCGTAGCTGCCCCGGTTGACCAACGACTGCCAGATCTGCAGCCAAGCCGAACGCGATTCCGCGAAGAAGTCGTCGAGCTGCGTGTCGGTCAGGTCGGCGGCGCTGCCGAGCAGCCGGACGGCCGTCAGGTTGTGGTCCATGACGCTGCCGTCGGCGTTCACCCAGAAGATGGCGTAGGCGGCGTTGCGCATCGACTCCCGCGCCAGCTCCAGATCGCGCCGCGCGCGCAGCAGTTCCTCCGGCTCGGACCGTGCTTCCGTCCGCTGCAGGTCCCGCACGCGCGACGGCGCCGAGCGCAGAGCCGCCGCGAGCCGCGAAAGGCGGCAGGGCAACGACGGACGTCCCGATGAAGATCGACGGGTCATGGCACCTCGCGAACAGGGACGCGCCGGCGCGCGGGTCTCGCCCGCGCGCGGATCGACGACCTGTCCATCGACCGCGGACGCCACGCCTTAAGCCCGATTTGGGCGCCCGGGCCGCCGACCGCCCCATTTCGGAGCGCCCCCGTCTCGCGACGGGGGCGCCTGCCTGCTGCGGTACCGTGCGGGATTCAAACCTGCCGGGGGCGCTTCTCCCGGCGCGCGCGGATCACCAGCCAGCCGCCGGCGATGATCAGGCCGACCGGCCACCAGTCCTCCAGCCATTCGAGATCGACGTCCAGGACCGTGTTGAGCAGGGCCATCACGCCGATGGCCAGCAGGACCATCCCGCCGAACATCATGCCGCCGGCGTCGGGCAGGGCGAAGTCGGCGGGCACGCCGCCCGCCTGGCCGGCCTCGAGCGCCTGGTTGAACATCGTGGCCCGGCGACCGGCGTCCACGAGCTGGTAGAAGTAGAAGAACGCCAGGAAGATCCCGAACAGCGGCTCGATGCCGTCGGCGGCGCCGGAAGCCAGCGCCGTGATCAGCGAGGCGAAGATCACGACCGTCGTCACGGCCTGCCGGAAGTAGCCCAGGTACACGTAGCCGAGACCGGGCATCAGGACCGACAGGATGACCGCGAAGGGCGCGGACTTCAGGGGCAGGTCGCGCCGCGTGTACACGGGCGGGACCGGCGGCGGCGGCGGGGCGTGGGGCGAGTCCGGGGTGAAGGCCGGCTGCCGGGTGTCGTGTGTCTGCTCCATGGTTCTCTCCTTGGCTCGCGTTTCATCCATCCACGTACAGTGTCAGTCGCCGTCGGCGGCGGTCCCGTCGTCGCGCCAGTCGTCCCAGAGCCGCGCCAGGTCCCCGCCCGCGCTTTGCAGGCGTTTCGCGGCCGTGTCGAGATCCCCGTGCAGCAGGGCCGCGCCCGCCTCGCGGCTGTGCCGCAGCAGGTCGGCCCGATCCGGGGCGGTGCGGTTGCGGCGCTCGGTCACGTCCCGCCGCGCCGCGCCGATCCCCGTACCCGCGGCGCCGGTCAGCTCGCCGGCGGTGTCGATCATCCAGCCGGGGCTGGCCTGGACCGCGGCCAGGGCCCGGGCCGGCGCGCGCCGCGCCGGCGACAGCGGCGTCCCGAACAGCAGGACCAGGACCACGGTGGCGGCGAACGCGGCTTCCCAGGCGAACTGGGGGCGGGCCGCCTGGCCCTGCCACCACGCACCGAGGCGGTCCGTCAGGCGGGGCAGCGCGCCGCTGCGCTTGCGCGCGCGCGTGGCCGAGGTCGCCCTCAGGACGTCGTAGGTGAAGGACGGGTCCAGCTCGGGCTCGGCCAGCTCCCGCACGGTCGCCAGGGCGGACTCCAGCGTCAGCGCCAGGTCGGCGCAGGCCCGGCAGTGGTCGAGGTGGCCCTGCAGCAGCAGCGTCTCGTCCGCGGACAGGTTCCCGTCGGGCCGCGCGCCGAGCAGCACCTCGGCCCGGCCGCAGGCGGGACCCGAAGTCAGGGCGATCACGCCGTCGGCCAGCTGCGCTTCCGCCTGGTCGGCCATGGCGGGCAGATCGTCCGAGACCAGGCGCAGCAGGTCGCGGCAGCGGTCGCAGGCGGCCGCGTGGGACCGGAAGAACGCCGCGTCGTCGGCGGCGAGCCCGCCGCCGAGGTGCGCGTCCAGAAGGGCTTCCCATGCCGTGCAGCGCGTGTTCATGCCGTCGCCTCCGCGCCCGCGGGCCCCATCTGGTCCTGCACGGCCTTGGCCAGTTCCAGGCGCGCCCGGCTGGAGCGCGACTTCACCGTGCCGAGGGGCAGGTTGAGCAGGCGGGCGATCTCTTCCAGCGCGAGACCCTGCATGTCCTTCAGCAGGATGATCTCGCGGTTGATCTCGCTCAGGGAGTGCAGCGCCGTCTCGACGACGCGGCGCCGGAACTGGCGCTCCATCTCCTCGTCGGGCGCCTCGTCGGGCGCCACCAGCCGCAGCGCCTCGTCGGCCGGGATGTCCCGGGCCGGGGGCCGCGCCTTGCGGCGGCGCAGGTGGTCGATGCAGGCGTTGCGGGAAATGCGCACCAGCCAGGGCAGGAAGCGGTCGGCGTCCTTGCAGCCGTCGAGGTTGCGGTAGACCCGCACGAAGATGTCCTGGGAGAGGTCCCGGGCTTCGTCGCGGTCGCGGACGTAGGTCATGGCGATCCCGTAGACCCTGGACTGGGTCTGCCTGACGAGCATCTCCCAGGCGAGTTCATCGCCGGCGCGGCAGCTCTCGAGCAGGTTGGCCAGGTCCATCGTCCTTCTCCCTCGTCGCCCCGCCGGGGCGGCTCCCACGGCGTCCCGGTTCGGGCCGCCTGACCGCAGAGACGCACGCCCGCGACCCCGGGTTCGCCGCCTGTGGATAAAAAATCGCGGTAGGCCGGTCAGGCCCGCTGGATCAGGTGGCCGGGCTCATCGCCGTCGACCGCCTCGTCGCGGGGCGCCCTGATCGTCAGCACGGGGCAAGTGGCGCCGCGGAACACCGTTTCGGCCACGGAACCGAACAGCAATCGCCGCCAGCCGGTGCGGCCGTGCGTGGCGATGATGATGGCGTCCGCTTCCAGATCGGTCGCCGCCGCCAGGATCTCGTGCGCGGGATCGCCGCGCCGCACGAGCAGGTGCAGGTCGACTCCCGACGGGATGCGGTCGTGGGCCGCCTCGGCGAGCATCGTCTGGGCGCCGCGCAGCATCTCGCCGGCGAGGTCCGCCGACGGCACCGCCGGCCCGCCCACGCCGGCGGCCTCGGCCGGCGTCGCGATGACCGGCACGGGCGCCACCACGTGCAGCCAGTTCAGCTCGGCGCGGAAATACTGGGCGAACTCGATCGCGGCTTTCAGCGCGGTGTAGGAGGGTTCGCTGAAGTCCGTAGGGCAGAGGATCCGCTTCAACGGCAACATGGGTCTCTCCTCTCGCTCGGACCGCAGTTCGTATCGGGAACGGCCAGAATCTAGCACAACTACCGCGCTGCGGCACGGTGCGTGTCGGGCCGCCCGGGGGGAGTACCGCCGGCAACGATTCCGTGCTAGGTTGTTGTGCGACCCTGGCATGCGATCTGCATCCTCCGTCGGCGGAACCGGATCCACCCCGCCGACGGCGCGTCGTAAGGGCCACCGGAAAGGAATCCCCGTGACCCATCACCGACTGCCGATGCTGCTGGCTGCCCTGGCGCTCCCGTGGCTGGGTGTCGCCGGCTGCGGCGGCGGGAACGACGGCCCAGGGCCCGATCCCGATCCGGACTCGCCCCTGATCGAAGCCCGCATCCTGCTGGCGCCGTCCTCGGCGCGGCTGTACGACTCCCCGCCGGACTGGTCGCCCGACGACCGCCTGCTCGTCTTCACCGGCCCTCCCGGCGGCAACGTGTGGCGCCTGGACGCCGCGGGCGGCAGGCCCGTGGCCGTGACCGACACGCTGAACACGGCCTGGGCCGCCGGCGCCTACGCACCCGGGTGCCTGGCCGAAGGACGCGTCGCCTTCTACCAGGGCTGGCTGCCCGGCGACCGTCATATGCACATCATGACGGCCGACACCGCCAGCGTGGCCGGAGTCCCGGCGCCCGCGGCCCTGCGGCGGTTCACCGGCACCGCGGTGGGTCTGGCCGAGAACCAGGCCTCGTCGCCCCAGACGCTCAGCTATTCGCGTTACGGGCTGCGCGTCGCCGGGCTGTGGCGCGCACCCTGGCTGTTGGAATGGAGCTACGACGGCGGCGACGAGTCGGTCACTAGCCGCAGCCCCGCCTTCCTGCGCGGAGCCACGGACATCCGCATCTCGCGCGACGGGCTGCGCGTGGCGTTCGTCGACATCGAGAAGCGTGTGTCGTGGATGGAGTTCGAGGGTGACGCCGTCACGGTCGTGGGCGAGGGCGTGGCGCCGAGCTGGCGCGGCGACAGCACCGCGATCGGCTACCTCGACCTCGACGGCGACTACGTCCTGTTCGATCTGGAGGACTCCACCGCCACGGTCTTCGAAGCCTCGGCGCTGCGGCTGGGCCAGCCCGTCCTCTCGTGGGCCGGCGATCGCGTCGCCTACCTGATCCGCACCGAAGCGGGTGTCGGGCTGGGCGTCGGCACGCTCGTCCCCTGACGCGACGCGCCCGGAACCGGAAATTCCCGGGTCCGGGCGCGCCGATCCATCGTCCCCGGTTCAGTCCCCCAGCAGCCCCACCGTGGCCTTCGGGTTCATCAGCAGGTAGCTCCCCTTCGCGTCCGCACCCCGCCCGATCAGGTCGGCGACCTCCGTCGGCGTCAGCTTCCGGGTCGAGGGCCAACAGTTTGGCGGCCAGATTGCAGGCCTGGGGCGCCGCCATCGAGGTGCCGGACATGCGCAGGCGCCGGCCGCCCGGCACGTAGCTCGGCACTTCGAAACCGTTGGCGTAGACCCGCACGTTCTTGCCGGAGCTGGTGAAGCCCGTGGGCTCGCCGGCCTGGTCGACCGCGCCGACGACCAGCAGGTTGGGCAGTGTGAACGAGGCCGGGATGTTCACGTCGAAGGCGACGTCGTTGTCGTCGTTGCCCGCGGCGCAGACGAACAGGATCCCCGGCGAGCTCGTGATCGCCTCCCGCAGCCCCTGTTCCAGGATGCCCAGCAGCTTGGCCGCCTCGCGCGAGCGCTCGTCGACCGTGGCGCCCCAGCCGTTGGCCTCCAGGATGCCTTCGATCTCCTTGAGCCCCCAGCCCCAGCTCATGTTGACCACGCGCACGCCGTGGTCGCGGAAGTAGGCCGCCGTGCGGGCGTACGACGCGGCGTGGCGGCGGACCATCTCCTCGGTCAGCAGCTGCGGCACCGTGTGCCAGTCGAAGGAGATGCGCGCCGCGAGCAGGCGGGCGTACGGGTTGCCGCGCACGGCGATGCCGGCGACGTGCGTCCCGTGGGCGTAGAGGCCGCACAGGCTCAGGTCTTCGAGCAGGCCCTGCACCCGCGCCGGCTCGAGCCCGGCGAGGTGGGTCTTCAGGGCCGAGGCCTCGGGCGATTCGAGCCCCGACTGGACGTCCATGAAGCCCTTCATGTGGTCCATGGCGGTGCCGATGCGCGGGGCTTCGTCGCCGAGCGGGAACAGGAGCTCGACGCTGTCGCGGCCGTCGTAGTCGAAGGCGATGCCGTGGATGTCGTCGACGAAGCCGTTGCCGTCGTTGTCGAGCCCGTCGGCCCGCTCGCCGGGGTTCGCCGTGAAGCTGTCCGCGAACACCGACACGTCCACGCCGGAGTCCCAGATCGCGATCGTCACCGGAGCGAGGTCCCGGCCATCCTCGAGCCGCGCCTCGCGCGCGTCCCAGATGTCCTGCTTGACCGTCTCGCGGGAGGCGATGAGATCGCCGTAGACCTCCAGCAGCGAATCCTTCAGGGGCAGCGCGTAGCGCAGGGCGTAACCCAGGTTGACCACCTGGGCGGCGAGGTCGGAACTCAGCGCGCCCGAGGCGGCGACCACGGGATCGAGCTGGGCCTGGACCATGCCCAGCACGAGGTTCTCGCTGAGGATCTCGGTGCGGCCCTTCTGCTGGACGATGCGGTCGCGGACGAGGTCCCAGGGCAGCGCCGCGACCTGCTCGCGCAGGCGGTAGCGGAACGCGGCGTGGTAGGCGGCGCCGGTGTCGTCGCCGGTGTCGTTGCGCGCGCGCACCATGGCCACGGCGGTGAGGCCCGAGGTGAGCCGCGACGCCTCCTTGTCCTCGAACGCGCGGATCAGCTCGACCAGGGCGAGGGCGCGCTCGTCGTCGCGGTTCATCAGCGCCAGCGTCAGCTGGACGCCGTACAGGCGCTGCAGCGTGGAGGCATCGGTGATGTCGTAGGCCTCGAGATCGGCGGCGACGTCGGCGCCCACCTTCGCGGCGAAGGCGGCGAAGTCGGCGTCGGAGCGCAGCAGGTCGGACACCGTGCCCGGCACCTCGTAGGTGTGGCGGGGCAGGTCGTCGAGGGTCTTGACCGGGATCTTCGCGGCGGCGGCGGTCGCGGCCGGGAGCACGGTCAGGGCCAGGATCAGGAGCGGGCCGCGGCACGCGCGGCGGCAAGGCAGTTCAGCATGACGGAGGCCCTCCCTGGGGACGGGTCGCGGCTTGCCTGGAACCGGCCCAGTCTACGCCATCGCCGACCGGGAAGGAACAGGGGAGTCCGCGCGAATCAGGGCTTGGCGCGGCAGGGGCCGACGCCCATCATGGGGGCCGGCGCGCCGGGCGCCGCACCCGCCACCGGAGGTACCGTGCCGGCCTGGAAAGTGATCCTGATCGCCGTCGGCCTGGCCATGGACGCCTTCGCGGTGAGCGTCGGGGCCGGCACGTCCGGCCGCGCCGTCGGGCGGCGCGCCGCGTTCCGGCTGGCCTTCCATTTCGGCCTGTTCCAGGCCCTGATGCCGATCCTGGGGTGGTGGCTGGGGACGCGCGTGGCCGCCGCCCTGGCGCCGGTGGACCACTGGCTCGCCTTCGGGCTGCTGGCCTTCATCGGCGTGCGGATGGTGCGCAACGGTCTCGCGCCCGACGGGGCGCCCCGCGCCGGCGACCCCTCGCGCGGCGCCTCGCTGCTGATGCTGAGCGTGGCCACGAGCATCGACGCCTTCGTCGTGGGGCTGAGCCTGGCCATGCTGCAGGTGAGGATCTGGGAGCCGGCGGCGGTGATCGGCGTGGTGACGGCGCTGATGACCTGGGTCGGGCACCGCGCGGGCAGCCGCCTGCGCGGCGCCCTGGGCCGGGGCCACGCCCCGGGCCGGAGCAGCGCCCTGGGCGAGCGGCTGGAGGTCGCGGGCGGGATCCTGCTCATCCTGGTCGGCCTGAACATCCTGGTCGGGCACCTGCGCGCCTGAGCGCGCCGGACTCACACGGCCAGCAGTTCCTCGGGGGCCGGCTCCGGCACGGCGAGCGCCGCCGGCGCGCCCTGGTCCGCGACGAACTCGTCCAGGTTCGCCAGGAAGAGCCCCACCAGTCGCGGGTCGAAGTGGCGGCCGCTGTCCTGCTGCAGGATCTCCACGCACTTCTCCAGCGGGAAGGCGGGCTTGTAGGCGCGCTCGTGGCTGAGCGCGTCGAACACGTCCACCAGGCCGACGATGCGGCCGAAGATGTCGATCTCCTCGCCGCGCAGTCCGCGCGGGTAGCCCGTGCCGTCCCACTTCTCGTGGTGCTGCAGCGCGACCAGCGCCGCCGTCTGGAAGACTTCCCGGTTCGAACTCGCCAGGATCTGGTGGCCCAGCTCGGCGTGGGTCATCATCAGACAGCGCTCCTCGTCGGTCAGCCGGCCCGGCTTGTTGAGGATGGCGTCGGGGATCGCGATCTTGCCCACGTCGTGCAGGGGGGCCGCCATCTGCAGCAGCTGTGCGCGTTCCTCGCCGATCCCCGCGAGGCGCGCCAGCCGGTACGAGTGGCTCGCCACGCGCTTGACGTGGTGGGCGGTCTCCTGCGAGCGGCTCTCCACGACCTCGCCGAGGGTGTGGATCATCTCGCGCTGCGTCTCGACGACCTCGAGGTTCAGGTGCAGGTTCTGCAGCGCCACGCGCACGTTGGCCGCGTAGGACCGCACGAGGCTCCGCGCCAGGTCCGGCAGGGCCGCGGGCGACTCCAGGTAGACGTACCCGAAGGCCTCGTGCGCGGTGGCGAAGAGCCCCGCGTACCAGCCGTCGCCGAAGACGTCGGCCTCGCCGGCCTCGCTGGCGCGCACGCGCCGGCGCACTTCCTCGCTGCAGACGTCCGCGATCCGGCGCCCCTGCAGGCCGGCGAAGTCGCCCACGCCCTCGAGGATCAGGCACTGGCGGTCGACGCGCACGGTCGAGAACCCGGAGATGCCGCCTTCGTCGCTGCCGGCGGCGGCGACGATCTCGGCGAAGTGGCGCAGGGCGCCGCGCCGGAAACCCGCCGGATCGGCGTGCTCGAAGAGCCGTCCCGTGAGCCGGCTGATCAGCTCGAAGCCGACCCGGTGCCGCTCGATGGTGCGCACGTCGCGGTAGGCGCGCAGGGCGGCCGTGACGGCGGTGAACAGCTTCTGGGCCGTGAGCTCGGTCTTGGCCTTGTAGTCGTTGATGTCGTAGGAGGAGACGACCTCCTGCTCCGGCGCCTGCCCGGGCTGTCCCGTCCGCAGGATGATCCGCACGAAGTGGTTGCCGAGATCATCGCGGATCTGGCGGACGGCCTGCAGCCCCGCGTCGTCGCTCTCCATCACCACGTCGAGCAGGACCAGGGCGGTGTCCGGGTGCTCGCGGAGCTTCTCCACCGTCTCGCGGCCGGAATAGGCGCTGACGAACGACAGGCTGCGGCCCTCGAAGGTGAAGCCCGAGAGCACCAGGCGCGTCAGGGCGTGCACTTCTTCGTCGTCGTCGGCGATGAGCAGCTTCCAGCCGGGGACGGGCGCGTCCGCCGGTCCGCCGGGATCTTCGGCGGCGAAGATCACCTCGTCGAGATCGAGCGGGATCCCGTTATTCTGCGTCGTCATCGCGACTCCCGTTGTTCACCGGAAACGTGATCGTGAAGGACGTGCCGCGGCCGGGGCTGCTCTCGCAGGCGATCCGGCCGCCCAGGGTCTGCGTCACCGCCGTGTACACCACGTGCATGCCCAGGCCGCTGCCGCCCTGGCCGCGCTTCGTCGTGAAGAAGGGCTCGTAGAGCTGGCGGCGGACCTCGGGGGTCATGCCGACGCCGTCGTCGCGGTAGACGAGGCGGATCTCGTCGCCGGCGCGCTCGGCCAGGATGCCGATCGTGCCCCGCTCCACGCCGTCGAAGCCGTGGATCAGCGTGTTCATGACCAGGTTGGTGACCGCGTGCGACAGCGCGCCGGGGTAGCTGTCGACCAGGATGCCCGGCTCGCACTCGACCACGACCTCGTGCCGGGTCTTCTTCAGCGCCGGCCGCAGGCTCAGCAGCACCTCGTCGAGGTAGGCCCGCAGGTCGAAGGTGCGGCGCCCCTCCCCCGACTGGTCGACGGCCACGCCCTTGAAGCCCTGGATGAGCCGGGCGGCGCGGTCGAGGTTGCCGCGGATCATCCGCACGGACTCGTCGGCCTCGGCGAGGAAGCCCTCGAGGTCCGCCTTCTTCATGGCCGCGCCGGCGTAGAGGCGGGACAGGACCTCCAGGCGCTCCTGGAAGTGCGTGGCGGCGGTCAGGCCGATGCCGACCGGCGTGTTGATCTCGTGGGCCACGCCGGCGACCATGCGGCCGAGCGCCGCCATCTTCTCGTTCTCCAGCAGCTGGTCCTGCTGGTCGCTGATCAGGGAGAGGTTGCGCTTGTGCTGCGTGATGTCGTGGGCGATGCCCTCGACCGAGAGCAAGCGGCCCCGCCCGTCGCAGACCGGCACCTCGAGGATCTCGAAGACGCGCGCCGTGCCGTCGCGGTGGCGCAGCTCCGCCTCGTAGGACGGCTGCTGCTCGCCCTGCAGGGCGGCGGCGGTCCGCGCCTCGACCTGGGAGTTGACGGGCGAGTCGGTGAAGCGGCGGGGCCTCACCACGAGGTACTCCTCGGGCGTGTAGCCGAGCACCTGCTCGACCGAGGGGCTGATGTAGGCCAGGTCGCCGTCGCTCTTCAGCGAGTAGAAGATGTAGCTGTCCTTGAGGCTCTCCACGAGCAGGCGGTAGCGCTCGCGGCTCGACGCCAGTTCGCTCGTGCGCTCCTCGACCCGCTCTTCGAGCTCGGCGTTCATCCGGCGCACCTGCTCCTCGGCCGCCTTGCGCGAGGCGATGTCGCGGATCAGCGCGCACAGGATCTCCTGGTCCTCGAACTGGACCAGGCTGAGCGACGACTCGACCGCCACGATGCGGCCGTCCCGCAGCTGGTGCACCGACTCCTTGCAGAGCGGTCCCTCGCGCTGCAGCCGCTCCCAGAGCCGGGCGAACGTCGACGTCGTGTACTCGGGGTTGATGTCCACGGCCGCCAGGCCGCGGAATTCCTCGCTCGTGTATCCGTAGTACCGGCACGCCGTCGCGTTGACGTCGAGGAAGCGGCCCTCGCGGGTCACCCAGAACACGGAGTCGTTGGCGTTGTCGAGGCTGAAGGTCTTGAGGCGCAGGTCGCGCTCGCGCAGCACGCGGTCGGTGACGTCCTCGTAGACGGACACGACCTCGCCGGAGGCGATCCGGTAGACGTAGTTCTCGCGCCAGCTTTCGAGCTGGCCGTCCCGGTAGTACGTCGGCCCGAGATGCTCCTGTTCACCCGTCCGCCAGACGCGGCGCAGCATCTCCAGCAGCCCC
>JADJIV010000039.1:0-32810 GCA_016706845.1 bacterium | reverse complement strand
CCGGTGAACTGCTCGGCCACGAAGAAGGGCTGCGACAGGAACTTCTGGATCTTGCGGGCGCGCTGCACGGCGAGCTTGTCCTCGTCGCTCAGCTCGTCCATGCCCAGGATCGCGATGATGTCCTGCAGGTCCTTGTAGCGCTGCAGCACGCCCTGGACCGAGCGGGCCACGTCGTAGTGGTCCTGGCCGATGTAGCGCGGGTCGAGGATGCGGCTGGAGGAGTCCAGCGGGTCCACGGCCGGGTAGATGCCCAGCTCGGCGATCTGGCGCGAGAGCACCGTGGTGGCGTCGAGGTGCGAGAACGCGGTGGCGGGCGCCGGGTCGGTGAGGTCGTCGGCGGGCACGTAGATGGCCTGCACCGAGGTGATGGAGCCCTTCTGCGTGGAGGTGATGCGCTCCTGCAGCTCGCCCATCTCGGTGGAGAGGGTCGGCTGGTAGCCCACGGCGCGACGGCATGCGGCCCAGCAGCGCGGACACCTCGGAGCCGGCCTGCGTGAAGCGGAAGATGTTGTCGATGAAGAGCAGCACGTCCTGCTTCATCTCGTCGCGGAAGTGCTCGGCCATGGTCAGCCCCGACAGCGCCACGCGCAGGCGGGCTCCGGGCGGCTCGTTCATCTGGCCGAAGACCAGGGCGGTGTTCTTGATGACGCCGGACTCCTCCATTTCGAGGTAGAGGTCGTTGCCCTCGCGCGTGCGCTCGCCGACGCCGGCGAACACGGAGAAACCGCCGTGCTCCTTGGCGATGTTGTTGATGAGCTCCTGGATGAGCACCGTCTTGCCCACGCCGGCGCCGCCGAACAGGCCGATCTTGCCGCCCTTGGCGTAGGGCGCCAGCAGGTCGACGACCTTGATGCCGGTCTCGAAGACCTCGTTGGACTCGCCCTGGTCCTCGAGCGACGGCGGCGCGTGGTGGATGGGCGCCGTCTTCTCGGGGTGGGGCACGTCGCCCTTGCCGTCGATGGGCTTGCCCAGCAGGTTGAACAGGCGGCCGAGGCGTCTGCTCGCCGACCGGCACGCGGAATCGGCCCGCCCGTGTCCACCGCCTCATGCCGCGCGTCAGGCCGTCCGTCGCGTCCATGGCCATGCAGCGCACCTGGTTGTCGCCGGTGTGCTGGGCCACCTCGACGGTCAGGTCGATGTTCTTCGCCGGCTTGTTCGAATCGTGATGGCGTTCATCATGTCGGGCAGCGGGTCCGAGGGAATTCGATGTCCACCGTGGGCCCGATCACCTGCCGGATGTGACCGATGTTCTTGGCCACCGACCTGGCGGCGCTCAGCCCTCCTGTTCTCTGCGTTCTACCTGCTTTTTCTAAATTCGGCGGCGCCCCCTCTCCCCCTTCCGGCCCGGGCGCGCGCGTGTCGCGCCGCCGTGGTCGATTCGGGACCAAGCGGGCTACAGGGTCGCCGTTGTTCAAGCCTCCGCCCCACGATCTCGCGTGATCTCCTGGGTGATGGCGGCCTGGCGCCGCGGTTGCGCGTCAGCGTGAGGGCCTCGATCATGTCCGCCGGCGTTCTCGGAGGCGGCCGAACCCATGGCCGTCATGCGCGCGCCGTGCTCGCAGGCCGACGCCTCGCGAAGCGCGTCAGGTAGACGCGGTTGCGCAGGTACTCGGGCTCGCAGCACCGGCGAAGGTCGCTCGCGGCCCGGCTCGAAGATGTAGTCGCCGGCGGCCTCGCCGCTCGTGCCCCACCGGCGGGCGCGCCACCTTCAGGAACTTCTCCATGAGCCGGGCGCTGGGTCAGGGTGCTGATGAAGGCCGCGTAGGCCAGCAGCACCTCGTCGGCCTCGCCGTCGGTGAACATCTTCACCACGGCGTCGGCGACGCGCCGGGCCTTGTCGTCGCTGGCGCTGGCGGCGAAGTCGTCGTGCGCGGCGACCACGTCGTAGCCGCGCTTGCGGAAGTAGTCGCGCGCCTTGCGCCCGATGGCGTAGATCGCGCAGGGCCGCCCCTCGGCGATCGACGCGTCCGCGGCCCGCTGCGCCACGCGCATCACGTTCATGTTGTAGGCGCCGCAGAGGCCCTTGTCCGAGGTCACCACGATCAGCGGCGCCGGTGCCTGGGGCGCGCCTCAGGTAGGGGTGCCAGGAACGCGCGACCTCGGCCAGGCGCTCCAGGATCTCCTGCAGCTTGGCGCGAGTACGGGCGCGCCGAGACCAGCCGGTCCTGGGCGCGGCGCAGCTTGGCGGCCGAGACCATCTTCATGGCCTTGGTGATCTGCTGCGTGTTCTTGACCGAGCGGATCCGGCCTTGATTCATTCGTGTTGATGCCGCCGCCGGCCACCGGCCGGACTCGTGATTGACTTCCCTTGCCCGGGACTTGAACTCCTCGATGGCGTGCTTCAGGGCTTCCTCGGTCGCGGGCTCGAGCTTGCCCGAGGTGCGGATGTCGTGCAGCACGCCGCTGTGCTTCTCGTCCAGGAACACGTACAGGTCCGCCTCCCACTGCTTCAGCGAGGCGACCGGCAGGTCGTCGAGGTAGCCGCGGGTGCCGGCGTAGATGATCGCGACCTGCTTCTCCACCGGCAGGGGCACGTACTGGCCCTGCTTGAGGATCTCGACCATGCGCTCGCCGCGCGTGAGCTGGCGCAGCGTGGCCTTGTCCAGGTCGCTGCCGAACTGCGCGAAGGCCTGCAGCTCGCGGTACTGGGCGAGGTCGAGGCGCAGCGAGCCGGCGATCTTCTTCATGGCCTTGGTCTGGGCGTTGCCGCCCACGCGGGACACCGAGAGACCGACGTTGATGGCCGGGCGCACGCCCGAGTAGAACAGGTCGGCTCGAGGAAGATCTGGCCGTCGGTGATCGAGATCACGTTGGTCGGGATGTAGGCCGACACGTCGCCGGCCTGCGTCTCGATGATCGGCAGCGCCGTCAGCGAGCCGCCGCCGTTCTCGTCGCTCAGCTTCACGGCGCGCTCGAGCAGGCGGGAGTGCAGGTAGAAGACGTCGCCGGGGAAGGCCTCGCGTCCGGGCGGGCGCCGCAGCAGCAGCGACAGCTGGCGGTAGGCGTTGGCCTGCTTGGAGAGGTCGTCGTAGATCACCAGCGTGTGCTTGCCCTGCCACATGAAGTGCTCGGCCATGGCGCAGCCGGCGTAGGGGGCGATGAAGAGCATCGGGGCGGGCTCGCTGGCCGAGGCGGCCACGACGATGGTGTAGTCCATGGCGCCGTGCTCCTGGAGGGTCGGCACGACCTGCGCGATGGTCGACTCCTTCTGGCCGATGGCGACGTAGATGCAGCCTTGCGCCCGCCGCCCTTCTGGTTGATGATCGTGTCGATGGCGATGGCCGTCTTGCCGGTCTGGCGGTCGCCGATGATCAGCTCGCGCTGGCCGCGGCCGATCGGGATCATCGAGTCGATGGCCTTCAGGCCCGTCTGCAGCGGTTCCTTGACCGGCTGGCGCGCGATGACGCCCGGCGCCTTGACCTCGATCTTGCGGGTCTGGGTGCTGGCGATGGGGCCCTTGCCGTCCAGCGGCTGGCCGACGGCGTTGACCACGCGGCCGATCACGGCGTCGCCCACCGGCACCTCGGCGATGCGCCCGGTGCGGGTGACCTGGTCGCCCTCCTTGATGTGGGTGTCGTCGCCGAAGATGGCGGCGCCCACGGAGTTCTCCTCCAGGTTCAGGACCATGCCGAAGATGTCGCCGGGGAACTTGATGAGCTCGCCGGCCATCACGTCCTGCAGGCCGTAGATGCGGGCGATGCCGTCGCCCACCTGCAGGATGGTGCCGACGCTCTCGACCCCGAGGTCGCGGTCGTACTTCTGCAGCTCCTGCGAGAGGACGGAGCTGATCTCTTCTGGCCTGAGTTTCAAGGCTCTCTCCTCGTTCTAGCGAACGTTGGTCCGGAACAGTTGCGCGCGCAGCTTGTCCAGGTTCGTCCTGACGGTCCCGTCGATGACGCGGTCGCCCATGGTCACGCGGACGCCGCCGAGCACGGCGGGGTCCACGGTCTTGGTCAGCACGAGCCGCCGGCCGGTCAGCTTCTCGAGCCTGGCGGTCAGGTCGCGCTCGAGGTCCTCGGGCAGCGGCACGGCCGTGACGACGGTCGCGCGGGACAGGCCCTGCGACTCCTCGACCATGGCCGCGAACTCCCGCTGGATCTCCGCGACGTGCTGGACCCGGTTCTTGTCGATCAGCAGCAGCAGGAAGTGCAGCAGCGTCGCCTCGACGCGGCCGGTGAACAGCTTGCGCACCAGCGCGGTCTTCTCGTCGTGGGCGACCTGGGGGCCCTCGAGGAAGGCGACCAGCGCCGGGTTCTGCCCGAGCGCCGCGACCACCCCGACGAACGACTCGGCCACGCCGTCCAACTCGCCGGCCTCGCGGGCGGCGAGCATCAGGGCGCGGGCGTAGCGCGTCTCGACGCCGCGGTCACGCATGCGGCATCTCCCCGAGGCTGTCGATGTACTCGCGCACGAGGCGCCGGTGCGTCTCCGGGTCGAGCTTCGTGTTCAGGAGCATCTCGGTCGAGGCGACCGCCAGGGTCACCACCTCGTCGCGCAGGACGACCTGGGCCTTGTGAGCCTCGACGTCGATGTCCTGGCGCGCCCGGTCGAGCGTGGCGTCGGCCTTCTCGCGGGCCTCGGCCCTGATCCGCTCGGCGATCTCCTCGCCGCGCTTGACCGCCTCCTGCACCCGCTCGCGCTCGATGGCCTTGATGTCGCCGATCTTCGACTCGAACTCGCCGCGCAGCGTCTGCGCCTCGGTCCGCGCCGTCTCCGCCTTGGCGAAGTCGTCGCGGATCTTGGCGCGCCGCGCGTCGAGCAGGTCGAGGATCGGCTTCCAGGCGAACTTCGCGAGCACCCAGACGACGATCACGAAGCCGATGATGTTCGTCAGGATGACCCTGATGTCCAGATGCATGTCCGAACCTTTCGCGATCGAATGGACGCCGTCGCACGGCCCGCAACGGGTCCCGCGGACCGCGTGCGTCCCGGGATCCCGCCGGCGGCCTATCAGCCCAGCTTGCCCATCAGCAGGATGACCGACAGCAGCGCGTAGATCGTCAACGCCTCGATGAAGGCGCAGCCGATGATCATCGCGGTCTGGATCTGGCCGATGGCCTCGGGCTGGCGGCCCATGGCCTCCATCGCGGAACCGATGGCGCGGCCCAGGCCGAGGCCCGAACCGACGGCGGCGATGCCGACGCCCAGGGGCAGAGCCAGTCCCAGCAGGTTGTTCTCCATGTCTCCTCCTCACCTTTCACGGTCGTGGTTGACGGGTCGGACTAACGGGATCAGTGCCCGTGCCCCGCCGCGGCGTGCTCGTGCTCGCCGTGCGGCAGCATCAGGGCGATGTAGATCGTCGACAGCAGCGTGAAGACCAGCGCCTGGATGGTGCTGGTCAGCATCGCCAGGAACATGATGGGCACCTGGATCGGCAGCCCGAAGGGCAGGTGCGCGAACGACAGCATGCCCGCGCCCAGCACCACGAACACGGCCAGCAGCTTGTCCTCGCCCATGATGTTGCCGAACAGTCGCAGGCTCAGGCTCAGCGGCTTGATGAACTCGCCCAGCACGTGCAGCGGGAACATCAGGGGCACGAAGCCCCACTCCAGGCCGCTGCGCGGCGAGCCGGCCAGGTGGTGCAGGTAGCCCAGCGGGCCGTTCTCCTTGATGCCGATGAACTGCACGTACAGGAAGGTGCAGAGCGCCAGCGAGACGGTCGTGTTGATGCTCGAGGTCGAGGCGTGCAGGAAGGGCACCAGGCCCATGAAGTTGTTGATCAGGATGAACATGAACAGCGTGCCGAGGTACGGCGTGTAGCGGCGCGCGGTGGGCCCGATCGCGCCCTCGACCAGGCCGTACAGGCCGTCGACCAGCATCTCGACCGCCACGTGGAAACGCGACGGCTCGTCCGTGGGCCGCGAGGCCACGCGCAGCAGCACGGTCATGATGATCAGCGCCGCCATGGCCGAGAACAGCGGGTCCAGGTAAGAGGCCCGGTCGCCGGTCAGCTTGTCGCCCCAGAAGATGCTGATGAAGTTCGGCAGGTGGTACTGGTCGTGCTCTTCGGCATGACCTTCGCCGTGCGCTTCGCCGTGCTCCGCGGTCGTCGCGTGATCCGCGGCCGCGGCGTGCTCCTCGATGCCGGCCGCCGCGCCGGCATCGGCGTGGCCCTCCGCTTCGACGTGTTCCACCGTCGCCGCGTGGCCGTCGCCGTGCGCCTCGCCGGTCGCCCCCGCGGGGAACGCCGCGAAGGTCAGCAGGGCCAGGACCGCGACCAGGGAGGCCAGGTTTTTCGGCTTACTCGTCATCGCGTCTCCGCGGCTCGGTGCGAGGGAGCTGCAGGCCGGGCCGGACCAGGATCCCGACCACGACCAGCACGACCAGCAGGAGCGAGAAACCCAGGGCGCACGCCCGCGGCGCCGCGGCGCCGGAGAGCAGGGCCCAGGCGCCCAGGGCGTACAGCGCCGCCTTGCCCGCCACGAGTCCGGCCAGGGCGCGGCGGTCGCGGGGCCCTCCCGGCGGCACCAGGGCCAGCCGGATCAGCCGCTCCAGCAACCAGAAACCGGCGACGCCCCACACGGCGGCGCCCAGGAAGCTCAGCGCGGACCGCGGCGTCGTCGCGAGGAACATCGCCGCGGTGCCGACGGCGGCCGCCGCCAGCGTCCACCGGCGGGCCCGGGCCAGGATCAGCGTCGTGTCCAAGCCATCCCCGCTGCGCTCGCGCGCGTGTTCATTTCCGCGACAGCAGCAGCCAGATCTGCCGCGCCGCCGCCGCCAGGCCGAGCAGCGCGCCGCCGGCCTCGAAGGCCGGCGTGTGGCCCCAGCGGTCCGCCGCCAGCGAGCCCAGGAAGTAGCCCAGGGCCGGCCCGGCGATCAGCATCATCGGGATCGTGGTGTAGGTCCCGACGTCCCGCAGTTGGCGGCCGCGTTCCTGTTGGGTCGGGCGGCGTCTCAAGGCGGCCTCCCGCGCATCATTTCCGGAACTCGGCGCCCACAATGAGTTACCGGCCACTCGGCTTGTCAACCGGATATCGGAGTCGATTCCACCATTAACGGTGTTGATCGTGAACCGACGTCACTTCTGGGGCGCCGGCGCGCCCGGCTGCGGGGGCCGCGGCGTCGCCGCGGGGCCGCCCGGCGCCTGCTTCGGCCCGCCCATGCTGCAGTTGCCCTCGAAGAACACGCCCTCGTCGATGACCAGGCGCTTGGTCTTGATGTCGCCCTCGACGTGGGAGCCGCCCTGCAGCTCGATCTTGTTCTCGGCGATGATGTTGCCGAAGAGCTGCCCGCCGATGACGGCGTTCTTGACCCGCACGTTGGCCTGGACGGCGCCCGTCTTGCCGATCACCAGCAGCTCGGGCGTTTCGATCTCGCCCCGGAACTCGCCTTCGACGCGCAGGGTGCCGACGGCGTGCACCTTGCCCTCGAACCGGCAGCCCTGGGCCATCACCGACGTCTGGCCGCCCGCGGTCTCGTGCGTGTCCGAATCCTTGCCCAGCATGTCCACGTCCTCCTGGAGCGGTGACCCGCGGCGGTGGGCCCGCGGGCCGCCGCCGCGCGTAGGTTACCCGAACCGCGCGGGAATTCAACCCCGATGTGGGCCCGTCACGAGGAACCCGGCTCGGGGCCGTCGGGGCCCCGCCCCGCGTCCGCCTCCCCCGACCCGGGGCGCCAGGGCGGGAACACCATCAGGAAGCGGGCGCCGGCGCCCTCCAGCAGCTCGATGTGCCCGCCGTGCTCGTGGACGATGCGGGCCACGATGGAGAGGCCCAGGCCGGTGCCCTTGCCGTATTCCTTGGTGGTGAAGAAGGGCAGGAAGACGTTCGCGCGACTCGGCCGGCACGCCCGGGCCGCTGTCCTCGAACAGCAGGCTCACCTCGTCGCGGCCGCCGCCCGCGATCGTGATCTTCACCGCGCCGCCGTCCGGCAGCGCGTCCAGCGCGTTGGCCAGCAGGTTGAAGACCACCTGCTCGATCTCGTTGCGGTTGCCGTAGATCTCGCCCTGGGTGCGGTCGTCCAGCGCCACGTCGACGTTCTGCGTGCGGATGGTCTTGTCCATCAGGAAGATGGTCTCGCGCGCGACCTCGACCAGCGACAGCCGCGTGCGCAGGCTGCCCGACGGCCGCGCGAAGTTCAGCAGGCCCTTGATGATCGTGCGGCACTGCTCGGTCTGGCGGATGATGCGCTGGATGTCCTCGACGTCGTCGGGGTTGCCGGCGTTCTCCTCGAGCATCTGCGCCGACAGCAGGATCGAGCCGAGCGGCGTGTTGAGCTGGTGCGCGATGCCGGCCGCGAACTGGCCGATGCCGGCGAGCTTCTCGGTCTCGCTCATGCGCGCCTCGAGGTGCTTCTGCGACGTGATGTCGCGGGCGATCACCACGAAGTGCCCGCCCTCCTCGTCCGCGCCGCGCCGCACCCCGGGGCCCGACGCCACCGGCGAGACGGTCAGCGAGATCTGCCCCGACTCCTGCTGGCCCCGGCGGCGCAGGGGAAACTCGTAGGTCATGCTGCGGTTCAGCCGGTCGGCGTCGACCATCGCGCGGTCGATCTCCACGGCGCAGCACAGGTGGATGTCGCGGAAAGGGCGGTGCAGCACGTTGCGGCGCGGCGCGGCGAAGAGGCTCTCGGCCGCCTTGTTCCACTCCAGGACGCGGCCCTGGTCGTCGAGCAGGAAGATCGCCTCGCCGGCGTGGTTGATGATGTCGCGGTAGCGCCGCTCCGAGCGCCGCAGCCGCAGCTGGTCGAGCTGGCGGCGGCGGCCCACGACCCAGATCCCCCAGCCCACGGCCACGAACAGGACCATCGAGACCACGGCCCAGGCCTGCGACCAGAGGTCCAGCGGCCCGGCCGCGGCGCCGGCGGCCGGGAAGGCGCCGCCGCCGCGCACGTGGGCGAGCAGGCGCACGAAGCCGGCCGCGACGAACACCAGCAGCACCGCGGTCGCGGCCAGCAGCAGGGCCAGCAGGGGGTCGGGGCGCCACCGCCGGGCGGACCCGGCCGGCCAGAGCCTCTTCAGCGGGTCCGCCGCCTTCACGTCCGACCGCCGTTCACGACAGGTCCGTGTCCACGCCGAGGACCGCGAGGATCCTCAGCAGGTCGTCGTCCGAGTAGAACCTGATGGTGAGCTCGCCCTTCGCGTCCGCGCCGCGCTCGATCTGCACGGGCGAGCCGAGGGCGGCCTCCGCCCGCTCGCGCAGCGCGCGGATCTCGCGGCTCTCGCCGGCCGCGCCGCGCTTGGCGCGGGTGCGCGGCGCCTTGCCGCCGGCGTCCCCGGTCAGCAGCGCGCGCACGCGGGCCTCGCACTCGCGCACCGAGAGGCCGCGCGTGCGGCAGAGCCGCGCCAGCCGCAGCCGGGCGGCGGGGTCCACGACGCCCAGCAGCACCTTCGCGTGGCCGCGGCTGAGCTGGTCGTCGCGCACCATGTCCAGGATCTCCTGGTCGAGCGCGAGCAGGCGCAGCGTGTTGGCCACGCCGCTGCGGCTCTTGCCCAGCATGACGGCGAGTTCCTCCTGCGTCGCGCCGTAGCCGTCGAGCAGCTGCTGGAAGGCCGTAGCCTCCTCGACGGGGTTGAGGTCTTCGCGCTGGATGTTCTCGAGCAGGGCGACCTTCAGGGCCTCGGTCTCCTCGTACGTGCAGACGATGGCCGGGATCTCTTCGATGCCGGCCATGCCCGCCGCGCGCAGCCGGCGCTCGCCGGCGACCAGGCAGTACTCCAGCTTCGCGACGCGCCGGGCGGCCGGTTCGGCCTCGGGATCCAGCCTTGCCGCCAGGCGCACGGGGTTGGCCTCACCGGCCTTCAGGCGCCTCACCAGGACGGGCTGCAGGACGCCCACCTGGCGCACCGAATCCGACAGCTCTTGTAATGTGTTGTCGTTAAATAACTTGCGCGGCTGGTCGGGGTTCAGGCCGATCGCCGCGAGGGCGATCAGGCGGGCCTCGCGGTCGCCCAGCCCGGCCCCCGCGCTGCCGCCGGCGCGATCGGCGCCCGAGATCAGGGCCGACAGGCCCCGGCCCAGCACGCGGTCTTGTCTGGGATTCATGACGCCTCCTCGCGGCTCGTCAAGCCGGTCGCGGGGACCGCGGCCGGTTTCTCGTTGCGGGCGATCAGCTCCGACGCCAGGTCCATGTAGCTCTGGGACCCCTGGCATTCGACGTCGTAGAGCAGGATGGGCTTGCCGAACGAGGGCGCCTCGCTCAGGCGGACGTTGCGGGGGATCCGGGTGCGGTAGACCGTCTCGCCGAAATAGTCGATGGCCTCGTCGGCGACCTGGTTGGACAGCTTCAGCCGCCGGTCGTACATCGTCAACAGCACGCCTTCGATGCGTAGGGCGGGGTTCAGGCCCTTTTGCACAAGTTGTACAGTGCTGAGCAGCTGGCTCAAACCCTCCAGCGCGTAGTATTCACACTGGATGGGGATAAGGATGGCGTCGGCCGCCGTCAGGGCGTTCAGCGTCAGCAGGCCCAGGCTGGGCGGCGTGTCGATGATGACGTAGTCGTAGCGGTCGGTCGCGGCCTCCAAGGCGTTGTCCAGGAAGCGCTCCCGGCTGACCTGGGGCACCAGTTCGATCTCGGCGCCGGCCAGGCGGCGGTCCGCCGGCACCACGTCCAGGAAGGGGATCGCCGTGGTGCGGACACAGTCTGCCAGAGAGGCGTTCCCCAGCAGCAGCTCGTAGCTCGTCAGGTCGTATTCGACGATGCCGCAACCACTTGTGGCGTTGCCCTGGGGGTCGAGATCCAGCAGCAGCGTCCGCTTTTCGGCCGCGCCCAGGCTGGCGCTGAGGTTGACGGCCGTCGTGGTCTTGCCGACGCCGCCCTTCTGATTCGAGATGGCGATGATCCTGGCCATGGGGCCCTTCCTCGGGGGAATGGTCGGTGTAGGGCTGCGGGTGTGATGCGGAAGATATTCCCCTTCGCGGCGGCGTGTCCAGTCGATTTCGGGAGTTATCCACATCCATACACAGAAACCTGTTGATAAAGTCGGGCGGGGGATTTGTGTTCCACGTGGAACTCATCGGGGGCAGGGTGATGCGGGGGGGCGCCAGTTCCACGTGGAACATCGGCGAGGACTAGGCGCCAGTCGGGTAATGAGATATCAGGAGTGCGTCGCGGCCGGACGAATGAGAGAACGGCAATCGACAATGGAACGGGGTCGCGGCAGCGCCGGGACCATCCGCGGCGGGCAGGCCAAGCTCTGCCTCGGCGCTCGTTGCAGATTCGCCCTCTTCGTCGGAGCAGAAGCGACAGATCGTGACGGGGGTGTCGCCGGCAGGCCGATCCCGTCGCCAGCCGGCGAGGATGTCCGGGTCGGTCAGGCGCAGCGCCTTCAGCGTGATCAGGTCGTGGGCCTGAGCTGGGGGCGTGGCGGCGGCGGGCTGCCGGCGGCCCCAGGTGAGGCGCCGCACCTCGAGTTGCCAACCGGTGTCCCTGGCGGCCTGCTCCAGGAGCCAGGCGCGCTTGTCGCGGGGCTCGACGAGCAGGGATCCCGCGTGATCCGTCCCCGGCAGACCGACATCCCGGAGCCAGGCGTGCCAGATCAGGCCAGGGAAGCCGCCTCCGGAGCCCAGGTCGATGTAGCGCAGCGGCAGCCCGGCCCCGGACGGCCCCGATCGGAATCCCGGCCAGGCTTCGTGCAAAGCCCGGAAAGCCGCATCGCACTCCTGCTGCAGGGCGAGGAGGCGCGCCTCGGGGTCGACCCGGGAAATCAGGCTGAAGCGGGTGTTCCAGCGCAGGACTTCGGCGCCATGGCGCGCCAGCGCCTCACGCGACGGACCGGAAAGATCCGGGCAACTCACGAGGTCTCCTCCTGTTCGTCCCGCCAGCGCCGGGCCAGGACCGACAGCACGGCCAGATCCGAAGCGCGCACGCCGTCGATCCGGGCCGCCTGCCCCAGGTTGGCGGGCCGCAGGCGGGCCAGCTTCTCCCGGGATTCCTTGCTGAGCGTCGTCATGGCGGCGTAGGGCAGATCCTCGGGCAGGTCCAGGTTGCCGAGGTGGTCCTGGCGGGCCAGCAGCTTGTCCTGCTTGGAGATGTAGCCTTCGTAGCGCAGGTCCACGGCCGCCTGCAGCAGGGCCTCCGCGGTCAGGCGCGACGGCAGCTCGGGTTCGCCGGCGAGCGGGCGCAACGCCTCCGCGACGGCGTCGCGCAGCTCCGGCGGGACATCGTCGGGCAGGGGGGGCGCATCCAGGCCGCCGGGCGCCTGCAGGACCAGATCCGAGGCCGCCACGCTGCCGCCCCGCTCGGGATCCCGGCAACGCAGGGTGCGCAACACCCGCCCGACCCTCTCCGCGGCGGCCACCCGCGCGCGCAGGCGGCGCAGGTCCGCTTCCGGGAGCAGGCCGATCGCCTCGGCCAGAGGCAGCAGCCGCGCGGCCGCATTGTCGCAGCGCAGCGCCAGGCGCCGCTCGGCGCGGGAGGTGAACATGCGGTAGGGCTCGGTGATGTCCTTGGTCGTGAGGTCGTCCAGCAGCACGCCCAGGTAGGAACCCTCGCGGGGCAGGTCCAGCGGTTCGCGGCCGGCGAGGCTGCGCGTCGCGTTCACGCCGGCCACCAGCCCCTGCGCCGCCGCCTCCTCGTAGCCGCTGGTGCCGAGGATCTGTCCCGCCAGGTAGAGGCCCGCGACCGGCTTGCTCTCCAGGGAGGTCCGGACCTGCCAGGAGGGCGCGCTGTCGTACTCGACGGCGTAGCCGTGACGGGCCAGCACCGCGCGCTCGAGACCGGGCAGGGTCCGCACGAAGGCATCCTGAACATCGCGCGGCAGACTGGTCGACAGGCCGTTGACGTAGATCTCCTCGGAGTCGCGCCCTTCGGGCTCCAGGAAGACGAGGTGACGCTCGCGGTCGGCGAAGCGCACGACCTTGTCCTCGATCGACGGGCAGTAGCGCGGCCCCGTCCCTTCGATGATGCCGCCGTACAGCGGGGACCGGTGCAGGTTGTCGCGGATCAGGGCGTGCGTGCGCGCGTCGGTCCAGGTGAGGTGGCAGGGGACCTGCTGTGTGTGTAACTCGTTGGTAATAAAGGAGAAAGGCTCAATAGGCGTCTCGCCGGGCTGGACCTCGAGGCGGTCGAAGTCCAGCGAGTCGCGCCACAGACGCGGCGGCGTGCCGGTCTTCAGGCGGCGCAACTCGAAGCCGCAGCGCGCCAGCGCGGCGCCGAGCCCCAGGGAGGCGGCCGCGCCCTCGCGCCCGCCCTCGGTGCGCTCGTCCCCCACGTGCATCAGGCCGCCGAGAAAGGTGCCGGTCGCCAGCACCGCCCGCGGGGCGCGCAACTCGCGGCCGTCGGCCAGCGCCACGCCGCGCAGGCGGAACGCGCCCGCACCCGCGCCCGCCTCGACCAGCAGGTCGACCGCGTCGCCCTCCACGACCGTGAGGCCGGCCTGCGCGGCGACGGTCGCGGCCATGCGCGCCTGGTAGGCGTGCTTGTCCGCCTGGGCGCGCGGTGCGCGGACCGCGGGGCCTTTGCTGCGGTTCAGCACGCGGAACTGGATGCCCGTCGCGTCGATGGCGCGGCCCATCTCGCCGCCGAGCACATCGATCTCGCGCACGAGGTGGCCCTTGCCCAGGCCGCCGATCGCGGGGTTGCAGGGCATGCGCCCGATCTCGCGGCGGTCGTGGGTCACCAGCGCGGTGCGCGCGCCGAGCCGGGCCGCCGCCAGGGCGGCCTCGATCCCGGCGTGGCCGCCGCCGACGACGATCACCTCGAACGCGTTCATCGTGGTTCTTCTTCGGTGGCGTCTACTTTGCCGACGCAGAAGCGGGCGAAGACCTCGCCCAGCAGGTGCTCGCTGAACACGCGGCCGGTCACCTCGCCCAGCTCCGCGAGGATCCCCGCCAGCAGCCCGGCGGCAACTTCGGCAGGAGCGTCGCGAAGCGCAACCTCCCCGCGCAGGGCGGAGAGCTCCTCGCGGGCCGCGGCGAGGCGGTGCCGGTGGCGATCGTTGAAGACATGGCCGAGGTCCGCGACCTCGCGCAGGCGCCCGCCGTCGGCCGCCTCCAGCAGGGCCGCGCGCAGCTCGTCGAGGCCGGTGCCGTCGTGCGCGGACGTCACCACGAGGCCGGCTTCGCGGGCGGCGGCGCGGCGCGCGGCGTCGGCGAGGTCGGCCTTGGTGGCGACCCTCAGGACCGTCACGCCGGCGTCGGCGGGAACGTCTCCCTCGGCGAGGTCGGCGAGGCCGGCGAGGTCGGCGAGGTCGGACAGCAGCAGCACGACGTCGGCCGTGGCGGCGGCCTCGCGGGCGCGCGCCATGCCGAGCGACTCGACGCGGCCGCCGTCGGGCCGCAAGCCGGCCGTGTCGTGCAGCACGAAGACCACGCCGCCGTGGCGCAGGCGCGCGGCGACGACGTCGCGGGTCGTGCCGGGCTCGGCGTCGACCAGCGCGCGCTCCTGCGCCAGCAGCGCGTTGAACAGGGAGCTCTTGCCGGCGTTGGGCGCGCCCAGCAGCACGACGTGCACGCCCTCGCGCACGCGGCGCGCGGCGTCGGCGTCGGCCAGCAGCGCGGCCAGCGCGGCCAGCGCGGCGTCCAGCACGGCCAGCAGGCGGTCGCGCGGCACGGCGGCGGCCGCGGCGTCCTCGCCCTCGAACTCCAGGCCGCCCTCGAGGCGCGCGAGCAGTTCCAGCAGCGGCCCCTCGATCGCCCCGACCTCGCGGCGCAGCCCGCCGCTCAGCTGGCGCAGGGCGGCGCGGCCCGCGAGCTCGTCCTCGGCGTGGATCAGGTCGACCACGGCCTCGGCCTGGTCGAGGCTCAGGCGGCCGTTCAGGAACGCGCGCCGCGTGAACTCGCCGGGGCCGGCCGGGCGCGCGCCGGCGTCGAGGCAGGCGCGCACCACGCGCCGCGCGCAGAGGACGCCGCCGTGGCAGTGGAGCTCGACCACGTCCTCGCCGGTGTAGGAGCGCGGCGCCAGCATCGGCAGCACGAGACCGCGGTCCAGGACCTCCCCGTCCGCCGGCGCGCGCAGCGTGGCGGCGCGCGCGAGGTGCGAGGTCACGTCCCGGCGCGGCAGCGCGCGCTCGCCGGCCAGGCGGCGGGCGACCGCCAGGGCGCCGGGGCCGCTGAGGCGCACGATCGCCAGGCCCCCCTCCCCGGCGGCCGTGGCGACGGCGACGATCGTGTCGTGCGGTGCGGTCATGGCCATCCCGTCCGGAAGCCGTCGCGAAAAAGGGGGCGCCGCGCCGCCCCCAGGTACAGACTCGGCGGTGCGTCCGCGCGCCTAGGACTCGTCCTCGGCGGCGGGGTGCGAACCGTCGTCGGGGAGGATGATCACGTGGCGATCATACCCCTCGCCCTCGGTCTCCGTCATCAGTCCCTCGCAGCGGGCGACTTCCATGTGCACGACGCGGCGCTCGCGGGGGTTCATCGGCGGCAGGTGCACGGGCTGGCCCTCGCGGCGGGCGCGGTCCATGGCTTCGGCCGCCATCGTCACCAGGCGCCCGTCGAGGCGCAGGCGGTGGTTGTTGATGTCCAGGCTCATCGAGGCGTGCTCGCCCATGGCCACGGTCGCCATGCGGTCGACCAGGTGCTCGAGCGAGTCCAGCGCGTAGAAGCGCCGCCCGATCAGGACGTCGGCGCTGTCCTCGTCGGTCACGAGCTTGACCTGGTTGTAATCGCCGGGGTTCACGGTGACGCGGCAGGGGAAACCGCAGCGCACCATCAGCTCCTCGGTGTAGAGACGCTGGGTCTCGGCGGCGTCCGCGAGCGGCACGCCGCGGCGGGGCTGGACCAGGTCGACGGCGACGACGGGCTCGCCGGCGGCGGCTTCCCGGTCGACGCGGGCGGCCGCGGGCGCCGGGGGCGTGTTCTCTTCGTGCATGGCCGGACGCTCCTGCTGGGGGGACTCTCGGCGATCCTCGCCGAAGCTCTCGCTGCGGTTCACGAACGCGGACTCCGTGTCGCGGACGACGGCGGCGGCGGGCGGCGTGGGCGCCTCCGTGCGGACCGGGGCCTCGCGGTCGAACTCGATGCCAGAAGCGGCGGCGACGCCCGGGCGCACGTCGAGGCGCGCGGCCGGAGCGGCGTCGCCCTCGGGGCGCTTGCCGCGGGGGCGGCGGCGGCGGCCGGAGCGGCGCTCCCCGTCCTCACGGGTCTCGGCGCCGGCGGCCTCGGCGCGGCGCGGCTCCTGGAAGCGCGGTTCGGGGCGGCCGCCCTGGCGGGGTTCCTGGCGCGGGCGCTCGTCGCGGCCCCTGCCGCCAGCATCGCGGCCGCCGCCGTCGCGGCTGCGGCCGTCGCGGCCGCGACCCTCGTCCCGGCCCCGGTCGGGGCGCTGCTGCCCGTCGACGCGGGCGGCCTGCGGGTTGCCGTCGTCGCGCCGGCCGCCACGGTCGGGACCGCGGCCACGGTCCCCGTCCCCGGCCGCGGTCGGAACCACGGCCGCGATCGCCGGCGACCGGCGTGCGGCCGCGCCGGGGCGTCCTGAGCGTCCTGGCGGGCGCGGGCGCCGCCCCGGCGGCGGACGCGGACGCGGGCCGCGCGGCGGCCGATCAGGCCGAACAGTCCGTCCTTGCCCTCGTCGAGCACTTCGATCTGGACCTCGTCGCGGCGGGCGCCGAGGTGGAGCAGGGCCTCGGACACGGCGTCGTCGACCGTGCGGCCCTTGCTCTCGTAGACGTCACCTGGCTGTTTCTCGTTCTTCACGCTGGTGCACCTCCCGATGCGGGTGCGGACTTGTGGATCCTCCAGGTCTGCAGGGCCGTGACGGCCGTGTTGATCGTCCAGTAGATCACGAGTCCGGAAGGCATGTTGTAGAGGAAGAAGAGCATCATCACGGGCATGATCGTGTTCATCGCCGCCATCTGCCCGCCCGCGCCGCTGGTGGGCGTCAGCTTGGTCTGCCACCAGGTCACCGCCGCCATCAGCAGGGGCAGCAGGTTGAACAGGTTGCCGAGCAGCGGCAGGGAGAACGGCAGCACGAACAGCGCGTCGGGTTGCGACAGGTCGTTGATCCAGCCCAGCCAGGGCGCCATGCGCAGATCCACCATGTTGTAGAGCACCTGGTAGAGCGCGATGAACACCGGCATCTGGACCAGCATCGGCATGCATCCCGACATGCCCGCGAGGGGATTCACTCCCTCTTCCTTGTAGAGTTTCATCATCTCCTGGTTGTAGCGCTGCGGGTCTCCCCCGTGCTTCTTCTTCAGCGCGTCCAGCTTCGGCTTCAGCCTGGCCTGCGAGTCCTGCATCTGCTTCATGGCCTTGGTGCCCTTGGCCGTCAGCGGCCAGAACACCAGCTTGCTGAGGATGGAGATGATGACGATGACCCAACCGTAGTTGGGGATGAACCCGTGCAGCCAGTTCATCAGGCGCAGCACGAGTTCGCTGATGGGCTGGATGAACTTCCAGCCCAGGTTCACGATCTTCTCGAGATCGTGGCCGAGGGCCCGCAGGCGACGGTAGTCGTTGGGGCCGAGATAGAGCGACACCGCGGCGGAGGCGCCGCCGGCGCCGGGGCGCGCGGGGACTTCGAGATCCCAGGACTGGTGTCCGGTCTCGCGGTCGCCGCCGAGCCGGACCCGGCTCTCGGCGGCCGAGCGGCCGTCGTCGGGCAGGAAGCCGAGGATCGAGAAGTACTTGTTCTGCACGCCGGCGAAGCGGACGGTGCCGCGATACGAACCCTCGCCCTTGCCCTTGGCGAGGTTGGCCTGCTGCAGGGCGTGGAACTCCTCGCCCACCTGCACGAAGGCGCGGAAGCTGCCGCGCTGCATCATGGCCTTGGTCTCGTGCTCGGTGACCGCGATGCCGCGGCGCCAGGCGAAGCGCGCGCCGCGCAGCACCGGGCCGCCCGACGGCACCTCGTAGCGCACGTCCACGACGTAGGTCCCGGGCTTCAGCGTGAAGATCTTGCGCACGACCAGCCCGCCCGCGCCGGCGGCTTCCAGCACCAGCTCGCGCGGCGCCGCGCCGGCGGCCAGCGCGAAACCGGCCTCGCCGACGGGCAGGAAGGGCGCGGCGGTCAGGTCCAGTTCGCCGCCCTCGTGCACCAGGACATCGCCCGCGGGGGCCTCGTCCAGCGCGCCGGCGGGCGGCACCAGCTCGACCTGGCCGCCGTCGCCGTTGCGGTAGTCGCGCAGCTTGCAGCCGACGATCGCGCCGCCGGCCTCGGCGATGCGCAGGGTGAACAGGTCGTTGCCCAACTCGTAGACGGCGTCGCCGGGCGCCGCGAAGGTGCCGGCGACGGCGGCGGTCAGGGCGGCGGCCGCGGAGTCGGGCGCGGCGGCGGCCGCGAGGCCCGCGGGGCCGGCGGCCTTCGCGCCGGCGTCCGTCTCGACGACGGCGGCGGTGTCGGGGCCGGCGGGCGCCGGTTCCGGCCGGTAGCGGTCCATCACCTTGGACCAGACCAGGAACAGGACCAGGAACAGCACCATGGCCAGGAGCGTGCGTCTATCCATGACGGTGATCTCCGTGGTGGGAGGAGGCGCCCGCCGCGGCGGCGGGCACCGGATCGTGGCCGCCGGCGCGCCAGGGATGGCAGCGCAGGATGCGACGGGCGGCGAGCAGGGAGCCGCGGCGCAGGCCGTGGGTCCGCAGGGCCTCGGCGGCGTAGTGCGAACACGAGGGCTCGTAGCGGCACGCGGCGGGCAGCAGCGGCGAGAGCAGGCGCTGGTAGAGTTTGATCAGCAGGTAGGGCGCGCGCCACATGCCTCTACGGTACCTCCGGCTGAACGGTCGGTCCGGCGTCGGGCTCGTCCAGGCGCGCGAGCGCGGCGTGTGCGTCACCGACGACCTGGTGGATGTCGCGCTCGAGGATCGTGCGGCGCCCCACGGCGACGACCCAGAGTCCCGTCGCGGCCGGCTCGTCCGGCTGCCGCGACGCGGCGGCCTCGACGAACCAGGCGGTCTTCTTCACGGTCGCTTCCGAGCCCGGGAAGAACACCGCCTGGAGCATGTGCCGCAGGAGTCGCTTGGCCCGGTTGCGCTGGACGGCCCCGCCGACCTTCTTGCTGGCGACGACCGCGCGGGCATCGTCCGGGGCCGGAAGCAGATGGAGGACGAACGTGCGGGTGACGAGTTTCCGGCCCTCTAGGTAGACCTTCTGGAAATCCTTCTGCCGGGTCAGCGATCTCGGATTCACATCCGTCCTCGTGGTCCCGACATCAGACGCATCCCGACATCAGACGCTCACGCGCTTGCGGCCCTTGGCGCGACGGCGCTTCAGGACGAGGCGTCCGCCCTTGGTGGCCATCCGCGAACGGAAACCGTGGGTGCGGGCGCGCTTGATATTGCTGGGCTGATAGGTCCTCTTCACGGGGGCCTTCCTTGTGCAACGGGTTTTCAGAGCAGAACCGATGAAGATTAGGCCCGTTGCGCGGGAGTGTCAAGGAACTTCGCCAACCCGATCGGCCCCGGACGCCGCCAGAGTCCGCTCCCGGGCGTTCCCGGCGCCTCCTGACCCTGGGGGTCCGCCCGTGATCGACCGCCCCCCGCCCGAATCGGCGTCCCGCGAAGAAGTCGGAAATGCAACTTTCTGGACGGCAGGGGGTTCTCGGCTTTTTCCCACGCCCGGAAGAAAATCCTTGCAGCCCATTTTGGGCCATGCTAGCTTCGCCTCGCGGCTGTTGAAAACCAAAGAATGGCACCCCAAGATTATCCACAATTCTCCGCTCCTGTGGATAACTTGAAATCGGCTTCCGGCGTCGGTTTTCGCAACTCAATGATATTGCTGGATTTATTGTGGCGGCCCGCCTGTGGATAAGTGGGCGCCGGTTGGGGAAGTCTGTCTCGCGACCAAGGAAGGGGCTCCCATCCCATGGAACTGGCTCCCCTGACAACCTACTGGGACGCGGTCCTCGACCTGATCCGCCAGAAGGTCTCCCAGCAGACCTTCGAGACCTGGTTCTCCCCCCTGCGCCCGGTGGCCTGGGACGCCGACGGGATCCAGGTCCTGTGCCCGGACCGGTTCTTCCAGGACTGGTTCAGCGAGCACCACTCCGCGACGCTGGTCCAGGCCCTGGCCGACCACTTCGGCCGGCCCGTGACCTGCACCTTCACCTTCGACGAGACCGCCTCGGACCGCCGCCGCGACCTGTTCGACGCCGGCGCCATGGTCGAGGAGACCCAGGTCCTGCCGCTGGAGAAGGCCGCCGCCGCCGATCCGGCCTCCCCTCCGCCCGCCGCGGCCCGCCAGGGCCACGGCCGGATCTACCTGAACCGCGACTACACCTTCGACAGCTTCGTCATCGGTTCGGGTTCGAAGATGGCCTACGCGGCCTCGGTGGCGGTCAGCGAGAAGCCGGGCGGGGTCTACAACCCTCTGTTCATCCACGGCGGCGTCGGCCTGGGCAAGACCCACCTGATGCACGCCATCGGCAACGCCGTGCTGGCCGGGGCGCCCGGACGCAAGGTCTGCTACATCACGGCCGAGCAGTTCATGAACGACCTGATCTGGTCGATCCAGAAGAACCGCACCTACGAGTTCAAGAACGAGTACCGCAACGTCGACGTCCTGCTGGTGGACGACGTGGCCTTCCTCGCGGGCAAGGAGTCCACGCAGGAGGAGTTCTTCCACACGTTCAACACGCTCTACAACGACAGCAAGCAGATCGTGCTGACCTCGGACCGCCCGCCCAAGGAGATCCCGACGCTGGAGGAGCGCCTGCGCTCCCGCTTCGAGTGGGGCCTGCTGGTGGACGTCCAGGCGCCCGATTTCGAGACCCGGGTCGCGATCCTCAAGAAGAAGGTCGAGACCAACAACATCTACATCTCGGACGACGTCATCGAGTACGTCGCCACGAACGTCACCAACAACATCCGCAATCTTGAGGGAGCGCTGATCAAACTCCTGGCGTTTGCAGGTCTCACTGGCAGCGAGATCAGTCTGGACATGGCCTCTGAAGTACTCTCCTCCGTGTTCCAGACGTCTCCGGTCAGGGCGGCGACGATCGCCGACGCGATGAATGTCTCGTGTGAGCATTATCGCGTCACGATCGATCAGCTCAAGTCCAAACGGCGCACCCAGGACCTCGTCCTGGCCCGCCAGGTGGCCATGTACCTCGCCAGGGAAAAGGTCGGCGTCTCCCTCAACCAAATCGGCCGCGCGTTCGGCAACCGCGACCACACCACCGTCCTGCACGCGTGCCACAAGATCAGAGGCATGATCGAGGAGGACCCGCGCTTCCGCGGGACCGTCAAGGATCTCTGCGCCCGGTTCTAGGACGACGTTTCGGGCCGGCCTCCGCGAGGGAGGCCGGCCCCGCTTTTTCCCCCGCCGCGCCTGGGGAGAAGCCTGTGGATGGACGGTGCACGCAGCGTGCGCAGTCGCGGCGCGGTGGACGACGGGGTGGAAACGCCGCGGTCCTCCACGGGTCATCCACCGTCCGCACCGGCGCCGCGAAGGGCCCTGGGCGGCCGGGGGAGCGGGAAAGGAGCGGTTTCCCGGAAGATGTCCACCCCGTCCACAGGTCCTACTACCTCTGCTACTTCATCTATAAAGACTTGAAGAGGAAGAGCGCGGTTCTTATCATGGGCCTCGCTGCCGAGCGGCGCCGCTCGCGGGCACCCACCCTGATCCGGAGGACGTCCTTTGAAGTTCACGATCCAGCAGGAAGACCTGCAGAAAGCCCTGGCGATCGTCGCCAACGTGGTGGCCAACAAGCCGGTCATGCCCGTGCTGAACTGCGTGCTGCTGGAAGTCGACAAGGGGAGGCTGACGGTCTCGTCCTCCAACCTGGACATGTCCGTCACCACGTCCACCGACAAGGTCACGGTCAAGGACGGCGGTCGTCTCGCCGTGCCGGCGGCCAAGTTCGTCTCCTTCGTGCGCAGCCTGCCCGCGGGCGAGGTCGTCGTGTCGGAGAAGGGCGGCCGCGTCAGCGTCGTGGCCGGCAAGTCGAGCCTCAGCGAGCAGGTCATGGACGTGGCGATGTTCCCGTCCCTGCCCGGGATGCCCGAGGGCGAAGGCCACGAGGTCGACGCCGGCGTCCTGGCCCGCATGGTGCGCGCGACGTCCTACGCCGTCTCCCGCGACGAGACCCGGCCGGCCCTGCTGGGCATCCTCTGGGAGTTGAAGCCCACGTCGCTGGCCATGATCGCGACCGACGCCCACCGCCTGGCCCGCATCGAGCGCAAGATGGACTGGACGGTCACCGAGGTGCGCAGCGTCATCGCCGACACCCCGGGCCTGCTGCAGTTCGTGCGCCTGGCCGAGGGCGTCGAGAGCGCCCGCGTCAAGTTCGGCGACAACCAGATCAGCTTCCGGCTGGGGGAGACCGTCCTGCACATCCGCCTGCTCGAGGGACCGTTCCCCGACTACACGGCCGTGATCCCGCAGGCCAACAACCTGCAGATGATCGTCGACCGCGAGGCGCTGAACACCGCGGCGCGCCGCGTCTCGATCACCGCCGACCGCGTCACCAGCCAGATCCGCCTGGGCGTCGAGGCCGGCCGCCTCGAGTTGAGCGCCTCGGGCACCGACGGCAGCCGCACCGAGGACGAGATGCCGGTGGAGTTCGACGGCGAGGCCATGGAGATCGGCTTCAACTACACGTACCTGCTGGACGTGCTGAAGAACGTCGGCGCCGACACGCTGCGCTTCTCCCTGCGCGACTCGCAGAGCGCGGCCCTGGTGCGCCCGGAGGGCGAGGCCCCGGACGGCGACCTGCTCTGCCTGCTGATGCCGCTGCGTCTGACCTCCGAGTGAGGGCGCCGTGAGACTGGTCGAGGCTTCCCTGTCGGGCTTCCGCAACCTCGCGGAAGCCCGGCTCGCATTCTCGCCCGGGGTCAACGTCTTCACCGGCGCCAACGGCCAGGGCAAGACCAACCTGCTCGAAGCGCTGAACTACCCCGCGCTGGGCCGCTCCTTCCGCGGCGCCCGCGACGACGAACTCGTCGGCTTCGGCGCCGCGGCCGCCCACGTCGCGGTCGAGGCCGAGACCGAGGCGCGGCGCCCCGAGCGCTACGAGTACGGCCTGGAGCGCGGGGGCGGGCGACGCCTGCGCGTGGACGGCGAGCCGGTGCCGCGCAAGGCCGACCTGGTGGGCCGCCTGGCCACCGTGGTCTACGACCCGCAGACCGTGACGCTGGTGCGCGGCGCCCCCGACGGACGCCGACGTTACCTCGACCAGGGCCTCTGCGGCCTGGACCCCGCCTACTTCACCGAGCTGCAGGCCTACAACCGCGCGCTGCGCCAGAAGACGAGCCTGCTGCGGGACGCGGCCGCGGGCGGGCGCGGGCGGCCCGGGCTGCGCGACGACCTGCGGGCCTGGAGCGCCGAGATGGCGCGCCACGCGGCGCCGCTGGTGCGCGACCGCGCGCGCTACGCGCGCGAGCTCGGCCCGGTGGCCCAGGATGTGCTCGCGGGCTTCACGGGGCGCGAATCGACGCTGGAAATCGCCTACGCGCCCGGCCTCGAGATCGCCGAAAAAGAGGCCCCGCTGGCGGATTTAACCCGGGAAATTTCGTCGCTTCTCGACTATATTGGGGAGGCGGAAATCCGGCGCGGGCGCTGCCTCGCCGGACCTCACGCCGACGATCTGGAACTGGTGCTCGACGGCGTGAATCTGAGGACGTTCGGTTCCCAGGGGGAGACCCGCTCGGTGGCCATCGCGTTGAAGCTGGCCCAGGGCGAGCTGGTGTTCCGCAGGAGGCGGATCCGCCCCATCCTCTTCTTCGACGACATCTTCAGCGAACTCGACCAGGAACGCACGCGGCGGCTGCAGGAGGCGACCGCGCAGATGCATCAGGTATTCATCGCGACCGCGCGCGCGGACGACGTGGCCGGCTGGCGGCCGGGCGACGCCCGCCGCTGGGCGGTCGAGGCCGGAAGGATCGTCGAGTCGCCATGACGGGCGGACGCGGCAAGGGCAAACTCCAGCCGGTGGGCGACATCCTGGCCTCGGCCCTGGAGGCCGCCGGCCTCGACCGGCGCTTCGCGGAGCGGTCCGTGCTGGACGACTGGGCGCAGGTCGCGGGCGAGCGGGTCGCCGCCCACAGCCGGGCGGTGGACCTGCGGGACGGCGTGCTCGTCCTGGACGCGGACCACGGCGCCTGGCGCCAGGAGCTGACGCTCCTGTTCCCGACCATCGCCCGCAAGTACAACGAGCGCCACGGCGAGGGCACCGTGCGCGAGATCCGGTGGCTGCACCGGGACCGCGCCGCGGGCTACCGCGGCGACGCCGGGACACGCAAGCCTTAGGTTTCCACCAGCCGCCCGGAACGGAAACCGGCGGCGACGCAGGGAGAGGTGACGGGCGATGAGCGCAGCGTCCCAGGAATACACCGCCAACGGCATCCAGGTCCTGAAGGGCCTCGAGGCCGTGCGCAAGCGCCCCGCCATGTACATCGGCGACACGGGGCTGCGCGGGCTGCACCACCTGGTCTACGAGGTCGTCGACAACTCGATCGACGAGGCCCTGGCCGGCTACTGCCGCGAGATCACGGTCACCATCCTGCCCGGCGACGCCGTGCGCGTGGTGGACGACGGCCGCGGCATCCCGGTCGACATGCACGCCACCGAGCACAAGCCCGCCCTCGAGGTCGTCATGACCAGCCTGCACGCGGGCGGCAAGTTCGACAAGGGCAGCTACAAGGTGTCCGGCGGCCTGCACGGCGTGGGCGTGAGCTGCGTCAACGCGCTCAGCTCGCACCTGCAGGTCGAGGTGCTGCGCGACGGCCAGGTCTACGAGCAGCAGTACGAGCGCGGCATCCCGGTCACCGAGGTGCGCCCCGTGCGCGCGTCGGAGAGCGACGCCACCGGCACCACGGTCACCTTCCAGCCCGACTTCGAGATCTTCCCCGAGCGCGCCTACAACTACGAGACGCTGCGCTCGCGCCTGCGCGAGCTGGCTTTCCTGAACCGCGGCCTGACGATCCACATCGCCGACGAGCGCCAGAGCCCGCCGCGCGGCGACAGCTTCAACTACGAGGGCGGCATCGTCGCCTTCGTCAAGTGGATCAACGAGAACAAGACGCCCATCTGCGACGAGCCGGTGCTGATCGAGGGCGAGAAGGACGGCGTCCAGATCGAGATCGCCATCGACTACAACGACGGCTACACCGAGAACGTGCTGACCTTCGCCAACAACATCCCCACCCACGAGGGCGGCAGCCACCTGTCCGGCTTCCGGGCCGGCCTCACGCGCACGATCAACGCCTACGGCCAGGCCGAGAACATGTTCAAGAAGGACCTGCCGGCCCTCAGCGGCGACGACGTGCGCGAGGGCCTGACGGCGATCATCTCGGTGAAGATCCCCGAGCCGCAGTTCGAGGGGCAGACCAAGACCAAGCTGGGCAACACCGAGGTCAAGGGGCAGGTCGAGCAGCTCGTCAACCAGACGCTCGGCGCGTACCTGGCCGAGCACCCGACGGCGGCCAAGAAGATCGTCAACAAGTGCATCGGCGCCGCGCAGGCCCGCGAGGCCGCGCGCCGCGCCCGCGACCTGACGCGCCGCAAGTCGGCCCTGGACTCCGCCGCGCTGCCGGGCAAGCTGGCCGACTGCCAGAGCAACGACCCCGCCGAGTGCGAGCTGTACCTGGTGGAGGGCGACTCGGCCGGCGGCTCGGCCAAGCAGGGCCGCGAGCGGCGCTTCCAGGCCATCCTGCCCCTGAAGGGCAAGATCCTGAACGTGGAGAAGGCGCGGCTGGACAAGATCCTGGGCAACGACGAGGTGCGCACGGTCATCACGGCCCTGGGCACCGGCGTCGGCGCGGGCATCTTCGACCTCAGCAAGCTGCGCTACCACCGCATCATCATCATGACCGACGCCGACGTCGACGGCGCCCACATCAGCACGCTGATCCTGACGCTGTTCTTCCGGTACTTCCGCGAGGTCATCGAGAACGGCCACATGTACATCGCCCAGCCGCCGCTGTACCGCGTGAAGAAGGACAAGCTGGAGCGCTACTGCTACACCGAGGACCAGAAGGACCGCCTGGTGGAGGAGTTCGGCGGCCCCAAGGGCGTCTACGTGCAGCGCTACAAGGGCCTCGGCGAGATGAACCCCGAGCAGCTCTGGGAGACCACCATGGACCCCGAGAAGCGCACGCTGACGCGCGTGATGCTGGAGGACGCGGCGCAGGCCGACCGCGTCTTCACCGTGCTGATGGGCGACGACGTCGAGTCGCGCCGGCGCTTCATCGAGGAGAACGCGGGCCGGGTCCGCTTCGACAACCTGGACATCTGAGCGGAGCTGGGGAGAGGACGCGATGACGGAGAAGAATATCGGCACGGTGGTCGAGGTCGACATCAACGAGAAGATGGAGCAGTCGTACCTCGAGTACTCCATGAGCGTCATCATCTCGCGCGCGATCCCCGACGTCCGCGACGGGCTGAAGCCCGTGCACCGGCGCGTGCTGACGGCGATGAACGACCTGAACCTGCTGCCGGGCAAGCCCTACCGCAAGTCCGCCAAGATCACCGGCGACACCACGGGCAACTACCACCCGCACGGCACGGTCTCGGCCTACGACACCCTGGTGCGCATGGCGCAGGACTTCAGCCTGCGCTACCCGCTGGTGGACGGGCAGGGCAACTTCGGGTCGGTGGACGGCGACAGCGCCGCGGCCGAACGCTACACCGAGGCCCGCATGACCCGCGTGGCCGTCGAGGTGCTGCGGGACCTGGACAAGGACACCGTCGACTTCGTCCCCAACTACGACGGCTCGCGCACCATGCCCTCGGTGATGCCCGCGGCCATCCCCAACCTGCTGATCAACGGCGCCGACGGCATCGCGGTGGGCATGGCCACCAAGATCCCGCCCCACAACCTGGGCGAGATCTGCGACGGCCTGGTCGCGCTGCTGGACGACCCCGACCTCGCGCCCAACGACATGCTGCAGTACGTGCAGGGCCCCGACTTCCCGACCGGCGGCGTCATCCGCGGCCGGCGCGGCATCGTCGACTACGTCAACACCGGCCGCGGCCGGCTGGTCGTGCGCGGGCGGGCCGAGATCCAGGAGGACGCCAAGGGGCGCGCCATCATCGCCATCACCGAGATCCCCTACCAGGTCAACAAGGCGGCGCTGGTGGAGAAGATCGCGCACCTGGTGCGCGACGGCGTGCTGGAGGGCATCAGCGACCTGCGCGACGAGTCCGACCGCCAGGGCATGCACGTGGTGGTGGTCCTGAAGAAGGACGCCTACCCGCAGGTGGTGCTCAACAAGCTCTACGCGCACACGCAGCTGCAGCAGACCTTCGGCGTGATCAACCTGGCGCTGGTGGACAACCGGCCCAAGGTGATGACGATGAAGGAGACGATGCAGGAGTTCCTGAAGTTCCGCGAGGAGGTCGTGGTCCGACGCACCCGCTTCGACCTGAACAAGGCCGAGGAGCGGGCCCACATCCTGGAGGGCTACCGCATCGCCCTGGACCACATCGACGAGATCGTGGAGCTGATCAAGAAGAGCGACTCGCCCGAGATCGCGCGCGCCGGCCTGATGGCGGGCTTCGGCCTGTCGGAGAAGCAGGCCCAGGCGATCCTGGACCTGCGCCTGGCCCGGCTGACCGGCCTCGAGCGCCGCAAGATCGAGGAGGAGTACCGCGAGCTGCTGGCGCTGATCGGGCGGCTGCGGGCGATCCTCGCCGACCGCGCGCTGCAGCTGCAGATCATCCGCGAGGAGATCGCCGAGCTGCGCGAGAAGTTCGGCGACGCCCGCCGCACGACCATCGAGCCGGAGGAGGACGACCTCGACCTCGAGGACCTCATCGCCGACGAGGAGGTCGTGATCACGATCTCGCACCAGGGCTACGCCAAGCGCCTGCCCTCGGACACCTACCGCACCCAGGGCCGCGGCGGCAAGGGCATCACCGCCATGGGCACCAAGGACGAGGACTGGGTCGAGCACCTGTTCGTGGCCACGACGCACCAGCACCTGCTGGTGCTGACGGAGAAGGGCCAGCTCTACTGGCTCAAGGCCCACCAGGTGCCGCAGGCCGCGCGCGCGGCCAAGGGCCGGCCCATCGTCAACATGATCAACATCGCCCAGGACGACAAGGTGCACGCGGTGCTGCCGGTGCGGGAGTTCAACCCCGACCGCTACCTGCTGCTGTGCACCGATCTGGGCATCGTCAAGAAGACGCCGCTGGCGGACTTCTCGCGCCCGCGCAGCGCCGGCATCCGCGCCATCAGCCTGCTGGACGACGAGCGGCTGGTGGCGGCGCAGCTGACCGAGGGCGACCAGGACGTGGTGCTGGCCTCGAGCGACGGCATGGCCATCCGCTTCCACGAGTCCGACATCCGGCCCATGGGCCGCACCGCCCGCGGCGTGAAGGGCATCGAGCTGAGCCCGGGCGAGCACGTGGTCGGCACGGTGGTCGTGGGCGACGGCGCCACGCTGCTGACGGTCACCGAGAACGGTTACGGCAAGCGCACGCCGCTGGACGACTACCGCGTGCAGCGCCGCGGCGGCAAGGGCCTGATCACGATCAAGTGCAGCGAGCGCAACGGGCGCGTCGTGGACATCCGCGAGGTGACCGACAGCCAGGAGCTGATGGTCATCACCCGCAACGGCATCATCATCCGCATGGCCGTGCGCGACATCTCCACCCTGGGCCGCAACACCCAGGGCGTGCGCATCATCAGCCTCAAGGGCGAGGACGACACCGTGGTCGGGATCGCCGACATCGAGGCCGGTGAGACCGAGGAACAGGTCGAGGACGGCGGCGCCGGGGCGTGATCCGCCCCGGGGTGAATTTGACCATTCATGATGCTACTTTTCACGGCGGCGTGACTATTTTTGACCAGATTCCGGATTATAAGCGCCGCCTACGGGCCGCTTCTGGAACTTTGACGTGTAACTCCCTGATTGAGCGTGCGTTGTCCTTAACATTATTTTCTTGTAGGTTCGGGAACGTTCCCTTATAATCGTCTTATCATTGTTCAAAGTCGACATCGACTCACCTGTGGATTTGCCTACGATGGAGCGTTTGTCACGTGTGGGGGGGACAGTCGTGAAACCCAGACTGGAACCGATCGAAGGAGCATGGAACAGCTTCATTGTTGAGTTTCCGTCCTATCCCAGGCAGCGCCAGGGCGGCCAGGACGCCCTGCAGAAGATCGTCTTCCTGTGCGCCGCGTCCGAAAAGAACCCCGTCGAGCTGAGTTACGCGTTCTTTGGGCCCCAGATCCTGCTGCACCAGACCGGCCGGGGGAGACCTCCGACCGGGACCGAGGGCGCCCGTCTGATCTTCGTCTACGCCGCCGAGATCCCGGACGATTTCAAGGCCACGCTCGACAAGGTCCACGCGCGTTACAACGCGCCGGTCCTGGTGTCCCAGCGCGCCAACGTCCAGAAGTCGGCCCAGCACGTCCTGGAGTTCCTGCAGGGCGTCGCCGTTGCGACCCGCCCCGCTCCCGTCCACCACGCCGTGGGCCCGGGGCCCAGGGCGCGACCCTCGAGGCCGGCCTGGCGCCCCTGCCCGCCGACGTCTCGCTCTGGGACGGCCCGCTGCCCCAGGTGGTCCTGGAGCACGGCGGCGAGAACGGCGAGACCGTCACCGCGACGGTCGAGATCCAGGACTACCGCGCCGAGTACGCCTGCCGCTACGTGCTGCAGAACTACAAGGAGAACATCAACCGCGACCGCATGGCCCACATGGTCTCGCTGTCGCCGGGCTACTTCTCCAACCTGTTCCGCGTCGAGACCGGCATGAGCTTCAGCGACTACCTGATCCAGATCCGCATCGACAACGCCAAGCGCCTGCTGCGCCGCTTCGACCTGTCGGTGGAGGAAGTCAGCAAGGAGTGCGGCTTCAACAGCCTGGCCCACTTCTCGCGCACCTTCAAGGACCGCTGCGGCGTGCCGCCGCTGAAGTACCGCAAAACGCCGAACCATGAAGCGGCGAATCATGAGGCGTCGAACCACGAATCGCCGAATCACGAGTCGCCCAACCACGACCCGCACGGCCAGAAGGAGATGGGTCAGGCCGACTGACCCTCAGCGACACGACCGGGCCCCGGGCCGCGCCCCGGGGCCCTCCCTCTGCCGACCACCGGAGCCATGTCCCTGATCTCCCTGCAGAGCGTCGACTTCGACTTCGGCCGCGAGCCGATCCTGCGCGGCGCGTCCCTGACCCTGCTCGAGGGCGAGCGCTACGCCCTGATCGGCCAGAACGGCGCCGGCAAGTCCACCCTGCTGAACCTCATCGCCGGCGAGCTGGAGGTCCACGGCGGCGAACGCCAGGCCGCGGGCGGGGTGCGGGTGCGCCTGCTGCGCCAGTCCTCCTCCCTCACCGCCGGCACGGACGCCGCCGCCAACGTCTACGACACCGTCGCCGCCTCGGCGTTCTCCCGCGAGCTGCACCTCGAAGCCGAACTGGCGCGCCTGGCCGACACGCTGGCCGCGGCGCCCCCCGAGCAGGCCGTCGCCATCGCCCACGAGCAGGGCCGCCTGCAGGCCGACTACGAGCACCGCGACGGCTACACCTGGCGCGCCCGCCTGGAGCAGGCCCTGGCCGGCCTGGGCCTGCCCCAGGAGGCGTGGCGCCGCGACCCCGGCGTGCTGTCCGGCGGCGAGCGCCGCCGCGCCGCGCTGGCGGCCGCCCTGCTGGACGACGCGCAGGTGCTCTTATTGGATGAGCCCACCAACCACCTCGACCTCGACGCCTGCGAGTGGCTGGAGCAGCGCCTGCTGCGCCGCCCCGGCGCCGTGCTCGTGGTCTCGCACGACCGCTGGTTCCTGGACCGCATCGCCACGCGCACCGTGCACCTGCACCGCGCCAAGCTGACTTCGTGGGCCGGCAACTACACCGCCTGGCTGCGCAACTCGGCCGAGCAGCGGCAGCGGGACGAATCCGCGTGGCGCAAGCAGCAGGAGCGCGTGGAGAAGGCCGAGGACTTCATCCGCCGCAACCTGGCGGGCCAGAAGACCAAGCAGGCCCAGTCGCGCCGCAAGCAGCTGGCGAAGGAAGAGCGGATCGAGCGGCCGACGGCCGGAGCGTCGTCGTACAAGTTCGACCTCGTGCCGGAGCGCGAGAGCGGAGTGACGGCCTTCGAGGCCACCGGGCTGGCCAAGAGCTACGGCGCCTCGCCGCTGTTCGAGGGTCTGGACCTGCGCGTGGCGCGCGGCGAGCGGCTGGGCGTGGTGGGGCCGAACGGCTGCGGCAAGTCGACGCTGCTGAAGATCCTCGCGGGATCGGTGATCCCGGAGCGGGGGCGGGTGGTCGTCGGGCACAACGTGGACCTCGGGTTGTACGACCAGCATTTGGGGAATGTGACGGACCGCAACACGGTGCTGGAGGAGCTGGCGTCGGTGTGGCCGGCGGCGTCGCAGGGGGAGTTGCGGTCGTTCGCCGGCGCGTTCGGGTTCGGGGCGGACATGATCGACCGGCCCGTCGGCAGGCTCAGCGGCGGCGAGCGCGGGCGGCTGTCGCTGATGCGGCTGATCAAGGAAGGGCACAACACGCTGCTGCTGGACGAGCCGACCAACCACCTGGACATCGGCGGGCGCGAGGCGCTGGAGGAGGCACTGCAGGAGTTCACCGGGACGCTGGTGGTGGTGACGCACGACCGGTCGTTCCTGGACCGGATCGCGCGGCGGCTGCTGGTGTTCGGGCGGGACGCGGCGGGGCGGGCGACGACGGCGCAGTTCGCGGGCGGGTGGTCGGAGTACGTGGCGCGGCGGGAGGAAGCGGCGGCGGCGGCGCTGGCCAGGGCTTCGGAGGCGAAGGCGGCGGCGGGGCGGATCGCCACGGCGCGCGCGCCCGCAGCGGCGGCGGCGCCGGCGGCACGATCCGACGGACCGCTGAGCAAGAACGAGATCCGGCGGCGGCAGGAGTGGATCGAAGAGGCTGAGGTGCAGATCGCGGCGCTGGAGCAGGAGAAGGAGCAGCTGCTGGCGGACCTGGCGGATCCCGCGCTGAAGCCCGAGGCGCGGGTGGCGGCGTCGAAGCGGATCGTGGAGGCGGAGGGGGAGATCGAGGGGTTGCTGGGGAAGTGGGAGGAGTGGGGGCGGGAGATTTCCTGAGATGAGGTGACGAAGGCGAACCCCGGTCCGGGCACGGGGTTTGCGGCAGGCGCGACGAGCGGTCGCGATGCAGGATCCAGCCAGCCCGGAGTCGATTCCCATGTCGGAACATCGAGAGCCCAAGCTTCTGGACCGCGTGCGCAGCGCGATCCGGGTGCGGCATTACAGCCGGCGGACCGAGAAGGCGTACGTCTGCTGGGTGCGGCGCTTCGTCCTGTTCCACGGCTGTCGCCACCCGAACGAGATGGGTCAGAAGGAGATCGCGGCCTACCTCAGCCACCTCGCCGAGCAGCGCAAGGTCAGCGCTTCAACGCAGAACCAGGCGCTGAGCGCGCTGCTCTTCCTGTACCGGGAGGTCCTGGAGACGGATCCGGGCTGGGTCCAGGACGTGGTGCGCGCCAAGCGGCCCGTGCGCGTGCCCGTGGTGCTGACGGCGCCGGAGGTCGCGGCGTTGCTCGAGCATCTCCACGGCGCGCCGTGGCGTCAAGGGATCGACTTCCTGACCGGTGAGATCAATACGGTCCGGGACGGAAGGGCCAGAAGCGACTGCCGCAATGCTGTTGCTGTGACTGTGGCCGGGTCGTTGCGCGGCCCACTTTCGGCGGGTGAAGGTCCTCCACGGCACCGCGACCCGGCCTCGGCCGCGGCGGCGCGGCGCGCCGGTGGCGCTGGCGCGGAAGTACCCCGGCGCGCCCCGCGAGTGGGCCTGGCAGTGGGTGTTCCCGGCGACGCGGTTCTACCGCGACGCGGAGAGCGGGGAGCACCGGCGGCACCACCTGCACGAGTCGGCGATCCAGCGGGCGGTGAAGTCGGCGGTGCGGGAGGCCGGGCTGGCCAAGCCGGCGAGCTGCCACACGTTGCGGCACAGCTTCGCGACGCACCTGCTGGAGGACGGGTACGACATCCGGACGATCCAGGAGCTGCTCGGGCATCAGGACGTCAGCACGACGATGGTTTACACGCACGTGCTCAATCGTGGGGAGG
>JADJIV010000038.1:0-27518 GCA_016706845.1 bacterium | reverse complement strand
TACGGAGCTACCGCGACCTGCCGCTGGGCGCGCTCGCCGCGCCGGCGCCGCGGGAGAAGCCGGCCAAGGCGGTCACCGAGCGCGACCTCGCCCAGCTGGAGAAGAAGCTGGCGGGCATCGCGCCCAAGGGCGTCTACATCACCGTGGACACGGTCGAGAACAAGCTGCGCGTGATGCGCGGCAACGAGACCCTGCGCGACGCGCTCTGCTCGGCCGGCACGGGCGTGGTCCTGGAGGACCCCAAGTCCGGCAAGCGCTGGATCTTCGACTCGCCGCGCGGCGTGCGCAAGGTGCTCGAGAAGCGCAAGGACCCGGTGTGGACGATGCCGGACTGGGCGTTCATCGAGGAGGGCGAGGACCTGCCGAAGAACTGGTCCGACCGCATCGACAAGGCCTCGCTGGGCGACTACGCCCTCTACCTCGGCGACGGGTACATGATCCACGGCACGCTCTACCAGCGCTACCTGGGCCGTCCCATGCACATCCGTCTCGCCCCGCTGCTCGCGCTGCTGGTCCTGCCCGCGCTCGCCGGCGCGGCCGACCCCGCGGTGCGCCGCGAGGCCCTGCTCACCGAGATCGAGCTCGCGCAGAGCAAGCAGCTCTACCTGGTGATCGACCCCGCCGCCGGCGAGGTGCAGCTCACGATCCAGAACGTCGTGGTGCGGCGCTTCCCCGCCGAGATGAGGGTCGGCCTGCCCGCCGGACACGCCGACGCCTGGCCCGCCGCGGTCTTCAAGCTCCACTCGGGGCTGCCCGAGTTCGAGCGCCCCGTGATCCGCCCCCCCGACAAGCCGGTCGTCGACACGCGGACCACCGGGCCGGCGGCGCCCGCCGAGCCCGACACCGGCGCGTCGGCGAAGAAGTCCCCCGACGACCTGCTGGAAGCGCACCTGGCCCGCTGGCCGACGCCCACGGTCTACGCCCTGCACTTCGACCCCGAGCTGGACATCCTGGTGCGCGGCGAGGCGGAGGCCGGCGGCTTCTCCGGGATGCTGAAGAAGACCTGGAAATCCCTGGGCGAGGGCGTCGGTCGCGGCTTCGCCCGCCTGACCGGCAAGCCGCGGACCCTGCACATCGTGATGAAGATGGAACCCGAGGACGCCCGCCGGCTCGGGCTCACGCTCACGCCGCTGATGCCGCTGCTGATCCGCTCCGAATAGCCCGCGCCCAGGCGCCAACCGCCGGGAGTTCCGATGCCGCGTCGCGCCCGCCCGCTCGCCCTGCCCCTGCTCGTCCTGCTGCTGGGCTCCCTGCTGGCCGGCGGCTGCACCCGCGAGGGGGGACCGACTCCGGCCGCCCGCGACGGCGCCGTCGAGGTCGCGCTGCTGACGGCCGAGAAGGCCGCCGTGCCCGGCCGCATCCTGACCCTGGGCTGGCGCTTCCGCATCGACGAGGGCTGGCACCTGTACTGGCACGGCGTCAGCGACACGGGCGTCCCGCCGAGCTTCGCGCTGACCCTGCCAGCGGGCTGCGAGGCCGGCCCGCTGCGCTGGCCGGCGCCCGTGCGCCACGTCTCCCCCGGGGACATCCTGGACCACGTCTACGTCGGCGAGGTCGTGCTGCTGCAGACCGTGCGGGTGGCGGCCGACGCGCCGCTGGGCGGCGTCGCCGAGATCCGCGCACGGGTGGACTGGCTCGCCTGCTCGGAGAACTGCTCCCCCGGCAGCGTGGAGCTGCGGCTGACGCTGCCCGTGGAGCGCCACGCCGGCCCGACGCCCGACGCGGATGCGCTCACCAGGGTCTTCCAGGGCCTGCCGCAGCCGCCGCCGGAGGGGCTCGTGAGCTTCGCCCTGGAGGGGCCGACCTGACGGTGGCCGTGCCGGGGGCCGGGCGCCTCGAGTTCTACCCGCTGGACTCCTGCGGGCCGCTGGTCGCGCCCCTGGCCGACGCCGCGGCCGACGGCGGGACGCTGCGGCTGCGCCTGCGCGAACGCGATGGGCGCGTCGGGCCGCTCCGGGGTATCCTGTGCGTCCGGGGCGGCGATGGTGCCGCCCGCTGCTACGAGCTGAACCACCCGGCGGCCCCGGTCGCCGTTTCCGTGAAGGAAGGTCCCTGATGCGCCGAGCCACGATCCTGACCCTGAGCGGCGCCCTGGCGCTGCTGCTGGCCGTCCCCGCCCTGGCCGCGCTGGCTCCGGGCGCGAAGGCGCCCGACTTCGACCTCGTCGACACCGCGGGCCAGCACCACTCCCTGCAGAAGTACCTGGCCGACGGTCGGGTCGTCGTGCTGGAGTGGTTCAACCCCGACTGCCCGTTCATCGTCAAGCACCACAAGCTGCACCGCACCATGGACGCGACCTTCGCCGCGGTGAAGGAGCGGGGCGTCGTGTGGCTGGCGGTCAACTCGTCCGCGGCCGGCAAGTCCGGGCACGGCGCCGAGCGCAACGCGAAGGCGGTCGAGGAGTTCGGCATGACCTTCCCGGTGCTGCTCGATCCGACCGGCGCGACCGGCAAGGCGTACGAGGCCCGCAACACGCCGACGGTGTTCGTGATCGGCCGCGACGGCCTGGTCGCCTACGCGGGCGCCATCGACGACGACCCGAGCCCGCAGAACGCCGGCAAGACGAACCACGTGGCCGCGGCCCTGGCGGCCGTGCTCGACGGCGGCAAGCCGGCCGTGGCGGAGACCAAGCCGTACGGCTGCAGCGTGAAGTACGCCGACTGAGCCGAAAGGAAGACCGTGAGCGGGGAGACGGACGGCCGCCGCGGCTGGTGGGGCGCGTACGACGTGCCGGCCGGCGGCGGCTTGGAGTGGACGATCGCCTCGCGCCGGACCTGGATCCGGCGCGCGCCCTGCGAGTGGCAGATCGCGACGCTGGCGTCGCGGGGAGAGGTCCCCGACGCGCCCGACGGCGACGAGATGCCGCGCCTGCTGCAAGCCGCCGCGACGCCCGATCCCGAGGCCGAGCTGCGGCGCTTCGGCTTCCGTGAATCCCCGCGACGCTGCGGATCCACCCGGCGCTGGCCGACCGGCCCCTGGTGGTGGATGCCCGCACGCCGTTCGCGCTGACCCCCGGCGAGGAGCTCACCCTGTTCGTGGGCCAGCCGGTCTGGGCCCGGTTCCTGGTGGGCCCGCCCGAGGTCAGCCTGCTGGAGTTCCCCATCGTGCGGCCCAACGACACCTGGTTCGGCGCCAACACCCGCGCCGGCGACCTCTGCTATTCCGAGAAGATCGGCGCGCGCATGGACCTGGCCAACCTGGTGATCCGCCCGCACCGCGCGATCTCCGTCGTGCACATCCAGAACCGGGCCTCGACGCAGCTCGCCCTGGAGAAGCTCGAGCTGCCGGCGCCGAACATGTCCCTGTTCGCCGACGCGCAGGGGCGGCTGTGGACCGAGGCGGTCACGATCGAGCGGCGCGAGGACGGCGAGGAGGCGGCGATCCGCCTCGACCGCGGCGCGCCGTCGCAGGCCGCGTCGCCCCGCATCGTCGGCGGCCCCCGGGCGGCGCTGGCCCGCGGCGGCCTGGGCCGGGTCTTCGGCGGCGTCTTCGGCGGGGGGTGGTAACCGTGCCATCGGAGTGGAGTCTGGGTCTGGAGAAGCTGTTCACGGCCGTGAGCCTGACGGCCGTGCTGCGGACCGTCGTGGTGCTGGTGGTCGGGCTGAGCTTCGCGCGCCTGCTGAGCGCGGCCGCCGAGAGCATCATCGGCCGGCGCACGAGCCCCCAGGGCGCGATGCTGCTGCGGCGCGCCATCAACTACGCGCTGGTCTCGCTGGTGATCTTCGGGGCGCTCAACAGCCTGGGCATCGAGCTGGGGTTCCTGCTCGGCGCCGCGGGCGTGCTGACCGTCGCGCTGGGGTTCGCCTCGCAGACCTCCGCGTCGAACCTGATCAGCGGCCTGTTCCTGGTGGGGGAGCGGCCGTTCGTGGTGGGGGACGTGATCACCGTCGACGACGTGACCGGCGAGAGTGCTGACCATCGACATGCTGTCGACAGCTGCGGACCTTCGACAACCTCTACGTGCGGATGCCGAAACGAGACGATCATCAAGTCGCGGGTCACCAACCTGACGCACTTCCCGATCCGCCGCATCGACCTGCGCCTGGGCGTGGCCTACCGCGAGGACCTCGCGCGCGGTGCGCGCGGTGCTCGACGCCGTGGCCGCGGCCAACCCGCTCTGCCTCGACGACCCGCGGCCGCTGTTCCTGGTGCAGGGCTTCGGCGACTCCGCCCAGCAGTTCCAGTACTCGGTGTGGGCGGCGCGCGACAACTACCTGGAGCTGCGCAACTCGATCCAGATGGAGATCAAGGCGGCCTTCGACCGCGAGGGCATCGAGATCCCGTTCCCGCACCGCGCCGTGCTGGTGGAGGGCGCGCCGCTGCCGGTGCGCGTCGTCGACGGCGGCGGCTCGTGAGCGGAGCCGGCCGGCGGTTGCGGCAGGCCGCGCTCCCCCTGCTGCTGGCCGCCCTGACGGCCGGCCTCGGGCTGCCCGCCCTGCGGGTCTTCTTCAGCCTCGACGATCATCTCTTCCTGGAGCGGGCCGCGGGCCTCGTGCCTTGGGACGAGGGCTGGCGGCGCCTGCTGTCCGTCCGGCTCTTCTTCGGCGCGGCCTGGCGCCTCTTCGGCGACGACGCGGTCGGCTACCACGCGGTCGTCCTGGCGATCCACGCCTTGAACGGCTGGCTGGTGGCCCGCCTCGCCCGGCGGCTTGGGCTCGGCGGTTCCGCCGCCGCCGCCGCCGGCCTCGCCTTCGTCGCCTCTCCGGCCGCGTTCACCGTCCTGCACTGGATCAGCTGCGTCCAGGAAGCGCTGCTGGCCTGCGGCGCCCTGCTCGCGACGCTGCTGGTGCTGGACGGCCGCCTGCTCGCCGCCCTGGCCGCCTCTGCGGCCATGCTGCTGTGCAAGGAGTCCGGGGCGCTGCTGCTGCCCGCGCTCGCCCTGGTCCTGCCGATGACCCGGCGGCGGCGCCTGCTGCTGGGGGCGGGCGGCGCGGCCGTGGCCGCCGTCCTGCTCGCCGCGACGGGGGCGTTCGCGCCGCGCGCCGCCGGCAACCCCTACGAAACGGCGTACGGCCCGAACATCCTCGCCAACCTGTTCACCTACCTCGCCTGGCTGGGCCGGCCCTGGGACTGGTACCCCGACCGGGCGGCCGTTCCCGCGCCGCAGCTCTGGCCGTGGGGGTTGGTCCCGGTCGCGGCGGCGATCGCGGTCGCCTGGGGCAGCCCGGCCCGACGGCGCGCCCTGTCGCGGGGCGCCCTGGTGTTCCTGGCCCTGCTCGCCCCGGTCCTGCCCCTGGTCCGTCACAGCTATCTGTATTACCTCTACCTGCCGCTGGTGCCGGTCTGGATCCTGGCGGCGGCTGCGCTGGATGCGGCCCCCGGCCGGCTCCGCCGCGCGGTGTGGATCCTGCCGGTCTGCCTGGCGCTGCTGTCCGGCTGGCAGGGGCATCAGCGGCGCACGGCGACGATCGCGCAGGGCGTGCTCGCCGATCCCGTGCTGCGCTACGCGGCCTCGGCCCGGAGCATGATCGCGGACCTGCGCGCCGCCGGGGCGGCGGGCGATCTGCTGGTCCTCGGGCCGTCGGTGTCCAGGTCCGTCGACCTGGTCGGCGCGGGCGGCGTCGCCGGAGCCGCCGAGCGGGGGGTCTTCCTGCTGGCGGGCCGGGCCCTCGACGACGGCCGCAGCGTGCCGCTGTTCCTGCCGCAGGTGACCTCGGCCGACCTGACCGTCGACATCGGCGCGACCACGGCCTGGCGAGATCGCAAGCTGTACCTGACGCGCGGCGAGGGCCAGCTGCACTTCCTCGGCGACGGCCCGGACGGGCGCCGCAAGCTGAGCGCCTACTTCTTCCGCTCCGGGGACCTGGTGCGAGCGCGGCGGGAAGTCCTCGCCCTGCTGGCCCTGGCGCCGGACGATCCCTTCCTGGTCGGCGATCTCGGCGCGGTCGCCCTGGCCCAGGGGAGGGCGGCCGAAGCGGACAGCATCCTGTCGCGGCTCGACGTGCTCGTCGGCCGCGAGGCGAGCCCCGGCGGTGCGGCGGCTTCCAGGGACGACCTGGCCCGGCGGATCGCAGCGGAGCGCGGCCGCGCGCCCGGAGCGCGTTGACCGGGCGCCGCCGCTTCGTGGATAATCCGGGATCGGCGGACGGGCATCGCCCGCCGCCCCGCAAGGCAGCACCACCACGCATGGCATCGGGAGGCAGCATGGGCAGCGTCGCGTTCAGGATCGTGTCGGGGATGTCCCTGCTCGTGCTGCTGGCGGCGGCGACGCCGCCGGCCGCGGCGGGCGCTCCGGTTCCCGAGGTGCTGCTCGAATCCGGGATGGTGGCGCCGCTCGGCGACCTCGGCGCCGACTACGGCGAGCCGCTGGGCTTCGGCGCCAAGCTCGGCTACCAGATCGGTTTCCGCTTCCGCCTGCAGTTCCCCTCGGGCTGGTCCGTGGCCCCTTCCTTCCATTACGTGAAGCCGCGGACCCGCACCGGCGACGACGCGGTGCTGGGCGAGATCGAGACGTCCACCTCGATGTACCGCTACGGCGTCGACGCGCAGTACCGGCTGCCCGCGCGGCCCGGCGCGCCGGCGCTGTTCGTGACCGGGGGCCTGGCCGTGGTGCGCGACCGCCTGCGCGAGGACGACGCCGCAGGGCAGTACTTCGCCGAGAGCTGCAACGCCCTGGCGGCGGCAGCCGGCGTCGGCTTGCGCCTGGACCGCCTGGAGTTCACGGCCCAGTACGAGGTGAACCGGTTCACCACGAACCGCTTCTGGGACCCGCGGGACACCGGCTACAACTGGGACACGATTTCGCTGCGGGTGGGGCTCGCGCTGCCCGGGTCCTTCTAGCTCCTCGGGGGGAAAACGGAAGGCGCCGCCAGGTGGCGGCGCCTTCCTCGTTCGTGGGCGAGGCCGGTGGTCAGAAGACCGCGATGGGCTGGCCGGGCTGGCCGGGAGCGCCCAGGGTCGGCGTGTACGGCTCCGAGGCCACGGACCAGGGGCCCTGGCGCCCGAGGGCGTCGACGCCCGCCACGCGGATGCTGTGCTCCACGTCGTAGGTGGCCGTCAGGATGTACGTCGTCGCCTGCAGGTTGTCGCTGACGGTCGACCAGGCGCCCCCGTCGGAGGAGTGCTGCACCACGTAGTGGTGCACCGTGGAGCCGGAGGTCGGGGGCGGTCCAGGTGTAGGTCACGCTTTCCTGCGCGAGGAAGCCGTGCCGGCGGCGAGGAGAACCAGGGCGATCAGCGCGGTCACGAGGATCTTGCGGTGTCCATGCTTCATCTTGCTCTCCGCCTCTTGATCGGTGGGCCCGGGGGCCCGGTGTGCCGCTCCTCGGGGGGCGGGCTGGGTTGCGGTTCCACGGGGTCGGTTGCAAGGTCGGTGCCAGTTCGCTCGCCGGGGCCGGTCGCGGCGGATCGTCGGGGAACACCCGCTTCCATTGCCTTGCGGGGCGCCGTCCTTCGCACCGCGGCGGGGCCGGGTCGCGGGATGTCGGGCCGCGCACCCGGCGACACGGGATTTCGCATCCTGCGCGCCGCATTGCGAAAGGGTTGCCCGCGCGCGTTATTATCGTTCACAATGCGAACCGGCGGGCGCCGCGCCACCGGACGATTCCGGAGTCGCGGCGTGACCATTCGGCGCTGTCCACAATGTCGGGAACGGGACGCCTTCGGGCAAAGGAGAATCGACGATGAACCCGCAAGTGCTTGCGCTGTGGCCGGAACTGGAATGGATCGGCGACGCGGAACTGCGCGAGCAGACCGCCCGGACCTGGGAGCTCGCCCTGCAGGAGAGCCCGCTCGACGCGGCCGATCTCGAGCAGATCCCCTTCACGCTGCTCGTCCCGGGATTGAAGGTCAGTTTCATGGCGCACAAGCGGTGCGTGGTCCACGTGGCCCGCGATGCGGCCTTGAAAATGAACGAGTTCTTCGGCGACGACCTGCGCTGCGATCTCGACACGGTCATCGCCGGCGCCATCCTCGCGGACGTGGGCAAGCTGCTCGAGTACACCAAGAACGCCGACGGGACGACCGGCACCAGCGACTGCGGCAAGTACCTGCGCCACCCGTTCACCGGCGTCGCCCTGGCCCGCCAGTGCGGCGTGCCGGACCGCGTCTGCCACATCATCGCGGCGCACGCCGGCGAAGGCGACCTGGTCAAGCGGACGGTGGAGGCCTACGTCGTGCACCACGCGGACTTCATGACCTTCCTGCCGTTCAAGCACAAGTTCTAGGGCGCGGGGCGGGCGGACGCCGAAAGGAACCGAGATGTTCGTGCGAGTGGCGAAGCGCCGGCTGGTCCCGGCCGCGGTCGTGCTGGCCGGCGCGTTCGCGCTTCTGCCCGGCTGCCAGCGGGCGGCGAAGCAGCCGAACATCCTGATCGTCGTCCTGGACACCGTGCGGCGCGATGCGGCCGGCTGGCCGACCGCCGCCACGCCCCCGGAGCTGACCCGCGCCGTCCTGACGCCGAACATGGCCGAGCTGGCCGGCCGCGGCGTCGTCTGGCGCAACGCCTGGTCCGCGGCACCCTGGACGGTGCCGTCGCACGCCTCGCTGTTCACGGGCCTGCTGCCGTCGGGCCACGGCTGCAACGGGTTGCGCCCGCGCCTGCGGTCGACCCTGCCCACCCTGGCCGATCGCCTCGGCGAAGCCGGCTACGAGACGGCGGCCTTTTTCAGCAACCCCTGGCTGGCCGACCGCTCCACCTGGCTGCTGCGCGGCTTCCAGCTGCGCCAGGAAGCCTCCATCGGCGGCCTGACGCGCATGATGGTGGGGGAGGCGGCGCACGATCAGGGCGGGGTGGCGTCGGTCACCAGCTTCCGCAAGTGGCTGTCCGGCCGCGATCCCGTGAAGCCCTTCCTGGCGTTCGTGAACATCCTGGAAGCGCACCTGCCGTACGCGCCGCTGCCGGTCGACCTCGCCGTGGCGGCGCCGGGCCTGCAGGCGGAGGGCGGCATCCCCATCGGTCTGGGCCACGAGTACAACTCGGGCCTGATCGGCGACGCCGGCGTGGACTGGCCGCGCGTGCGGGCCTGCTACGCGGGCGACGTGGTGGCCGCCGACCGGCTGTTCGGCCTGCTCCTGAAGGCCCTGCAGGAGGCGGGGCTCGACGACGAGACGGTCATCGTGGTGACCTCGGACCACGGGGAGAATCTCGGCGACCACCGGCTCTTCGAGCACCAGTTCTCGGTGCACGAGACGCTGCTGGCGGTGCCGCTGGTGATCGCGGGCCCCGGCATCGGCCCCGTCGGCGCCGTGCGCGCCGAGCCCGTGATGCTGACCGACCTGTTCGCCACCGTCCTGGAGCTGGCCGGCCTGCCCGCCGAGACGGCGCCGCCGGGCAGCCGCTCCCTCTTCGCCGCGGCCGCCGCGGCCGACCGCCCCCTGGTCGGCGAGTACGAGGGCCCGAGCACCGGCCTGGTGAGCATGCTCGAGACGATCAACCCGCAGCTGGACGCCGCGCGGCTGCGGCCCGCGCGCCGGACCGTGCGGGCCGGCGACCTGCGCCTCTCCTGGGCGTCGGACGGTTCGTTCACGCTGCACGACATGGCGTCCGATCCGGAGCAGGCGCGGGATCTGGCTCCCGCGCGGCCCGACGACGTCCGCCGCCTGCGGGTCCTGCTGGACGTGCTGGCGGGCGCCGCGCCGGACGCCGGGCCGGGCGGAAAACTGGACGAGGCGACGCGGCGGCAGCTCGAATCGCTGGGCTACGTCCACTGACGGCGGGCGCGCCTGTCTTTTTTCCCGTTGACACCCGGCGATTGTGCTTTATTAAAGCAGGGATCTTTCCTGTGCTGCGGTCCGGGGCCAGCGCTCCGGCGGTTTGCGGAATCATCGAGCCGGAGGAACTGACATGGCCGATTCTACCGACAAGGTCGGGAGCAACATCGAAGGCGCCTGGTACGTCGACAGCAATTGCATCGATTGCGACCTCTGCCGGCAGACCGCCCCCGACAACTTCGAGCGCAACGAGGACGAGGGCTACAGCTTCGTCTACAAGCAGCCCGAATCGCCGGAGGAGGAGGGAGCTCCTGCCGGGAGGCCCTGGAGGAGTGCCCCGTCGAGGTGATCGGCGACGACGGCTAGCCGCCGCCCAGCTTCGAACCGTGGAGGGCCCGGTCGCCGTACCGGGCCCTTTCGCCTATCCTGGAACCGCGTCCCGGCGGGACGCCGACGGTGCGGGGACCGGGAACCGGGCCGCCGGCACCGGCGTAGAAGCGCCCGCGCCGGACCCGGGAACCGGCGCCGAGACCGGAACCACCGGCCACCAGAGACCGGCAACCCTTGAATCCGCTTCCGGAAAGGCAACGTCATGAATCGGATCCTCACCGACAAATTCCCGCGCCCCGCCGCGGCCCTGCTGCTGCTGGCGGCCGGCGCCCTGGCGGTCTTCGCCGTCTCGGCCGTCGACCGCGATGCGGCCGCCGACCTGGTCCTGCCCGACTCCGCCCGCGCGGCCGCGGCGCCCGCCCTCGCCGACGCCCCCCGGTCCTACGCCGACCTGGCGGCCCTGGTGATGCCCGGCGTGGTGAACATCTCCACCGACAAGGTCGTGGAGATGCCGGACTGGCACCCGATGATGAACGACCCGATGTTCCGGCGCTTCTTCGGCGACCCCGAGTCCCCCGACCAGCAGGAGCAGATCGAGCGCTCGCTCGGCTCGGGCGTGATCATCAGCGCCGACGGCTACATCCTGACCAGCAACCACGTCATCGAGCGGGCGAGCAAGATCCGCGTGCTCTTCGGCGACAGCAAGGAGCTGGAGGCGAAGATCGTCGGCCAGGACGAGCGCACCGACGTCGCCCTGATCAAGGTGGAGACCGACGAGGCGCTGCCGTTCCTGCGGATCGGCGATTCGGACGCCCTGCGCATCGGCGACCAGGTCATGGCCGTGGGCAACCCCTTCGGCGTCGGCCAGACCGTCACCCTGGGCATCGTCAGCGCGGTGGGCCGCAGCATCGGCCTGATCGACTACGAGGACTTCATCCAGACCGACGCCTCGATCAACCCCGGCAACAGCGGCGGCGCCCTGGTCGACATGAACGGCGCGCTGGTGGGCATCAACACCGCGATCCTCAGCCGCAGCGGCGGCTCGCAGGGCGTGGGCTTCGCCATCCCCAGCAACATGGCCGTCACGATCAAGGACATGCTCGTCAAGCACGGCAAGGTGCAGCGCGCCTGGCTGGGCGTCATCACCGCCGAGGTCGACCAGACGATGGCCGAGGCGCTGGGCATGAAGGCCCCGCGCGGCGTGCTCATCTCTACCGTCAACGAGGGCACGCCCGCCGCGAAGGCCGGCATGCAGGAGAACGACGTCATCCTGCAGGTCGACGGCCAGCCCGTGAACTCGGTCAGCGACCTGCGCAACACCATCAGCCTGAGCGGCGTCGGGCACGACGCGAAGCTGCTGGTCCTGCGCGACGGCCGCGAGCGCCAGCTCACCGTCACCCTGGGCGAGCTGCCCGAGGACCCGACGGCCGCGGCCGCCCCGAAGGACGAGGGCGAGGGCGCCGACGGCATCGAGGGCGTCACCGTCCGCGAGCTGAACGCCCCCCTGCGCCAGCGGCTGCGGCTGGCCGAAGGGGTCGAGGGCGTCGTGGTCGCCGAGGTGGCCCAGACCAGCAACGCCAGCCACCGCGGGCTGCGCCAGGGTGACGTGATCGTCGAGGTGGCGCGCGAGCCCGTCGCCACGCTGGACGACTACCGCCGCCTGGTGAAGAAGGACGCGGACCGGCCCGTCCTGCTGAAGATCCGCCGCGGCGACCAGTTCCAGGTGCTGGCCGTTCCCCGGTAACGGCGCGCCGGATCGGGTGAGGAACGGGGCCGGAAGGATCCGGCCCCGTTTTTCCGTTCCGTCGTCCCCGTTTGCCGGGAGAGCCGGAAAACAGTTCCCGCGGCGGAGCGGCGTCCGTATCATGTCCCGAACGTTTCGAACGGGAGGGCGGGCATGACGGCGCGGGTCAAGGTGCTGCTGGTCGACGACGACGCGGTCTACCGCGCCGCGCTCGGCGCTCGCCTGCGCACCGCCGCCTACGAGGTGATCGAGACCGGCGACGGGCAGGAAGCCGTTCGCTTGGTCCGCTCCGACCGCAAGCTCGACATCGTCGTGGTCGAGCTCGCGCCGCCCGGCCTGGACGGGGGCGAGATCCTCGGCGAGATCAAGAAGTTCCGCCCCGAGCTGCCGGTGCTCGTGCTGACGGGGTCGGGCTCCGTCGCCTCGGCCATGGACATGGGCAGCCGCGGCGCCTACCGCTACCTCGAAAAGACCGCCGACATCGGGCTCATCGTCGACGCCCTGGCCGAGGCCCGCCACGAGAAGCTGCGGACCATGGCGCGCCACGACATGGCCCTGCCCACCCTGGCGTCGGCGCGGGCGCGCCTCTGGGGCGGCCACAACCACCGGCCCGTCGTGGTCATCCTGGGGATGGTCCTGCTCGCCGCCGCCTACGTCCTGCCGCCGCCGGCGGGCCTGGTCGCGCTGCTCGGCGCCCCCAAGTCCGCCCCGGGCGCCGTCGCGGCGACCGGGGATGCGGCCGCCGGCTACGCCGAGTACCGCGAGATGGCCCCCGGGGAGTCCATCGCCTCGCGCTACGTCCGCCAGCACGGGACGGTCGCGGACCGGGAGGAGGGCGCCCGCGGGAGCGCGGCCGCGAACGCCGCCGTCGCCCGCAAGGCCATGCTGATGGTGGCGCTGCTGCTGGCCGCCGCGATGTTCTGGGCCACCGGCGCGGTCCCGATCGGGATCACGGCGATCTTCGTGGCGGCCGTGCTCTACGCGTTCGGGATCATGCGCCCCGACCAGGTCGCCCAGGCCTTCGCCAAGGACTCGGTGGTCTTCATCTTCGGGGTGCTGGCCCTGTCGCGGGTGATCATGCGGACCGGCCTGAACCGCCGCCTGGGGATGGTGCTGCTGGCGCCGGTGCGCAGCCTGCCGCTGTTCCTGTTCCTGTTCCTGCCCGTGTACGCCCCTCTCCTGCTTGTTCATCTCGGAGTCGGTGCTGGTGGCGGTGGTGATGCCGCTGCTGCTGGTCGTCCACGGAGCGTCGCTGCGGGAGCGCGGGCTCGACCAGGACCGGCGCCTGCTGGTGCTGCTGGCGCTGGGCCTGTGCTTCGCCTCGAACCTGGGCGGGCCGGGCTCGCCGGCGGCGGGGGCGCGCAACGCCGTGATGATCGGCATCCTCGAGGAGTACGGCCGGGCGCCCTCCTTCGTCGAGTGGCTGCGCTACGGGCTGCCGTTCGTCCCGGTCGCGACGCTGCTGCTGGGCGCCTACCTCGCGATCGCCTTCCGCAAGTCCGTGTTCGGGGTCCGGCTGAACGCCGCAGCCGCCATCCGCCGCACCGCCGTCACGATGGGGCCGGCCAACCGCGAGGAGCGCCTCACCGCCCTGGTGTTCGGCGGCGTGATCCTGCTGTGGATCGCGGCGGGGCCGCGCATGGGGATGGGCGGGCCGATCCTGCTCGGGCTGGTGGCCCTGAACCTGCTGCAGGTCCTGAAGTGGCGCGACGTGATCAGGATCCCCTGGGAGGTCGTCTTCCTCTACGCCGGCGCCAGCGCCATCGGCAAGGGGCTCGCCGCCACCGGCGGCGCCCTCTACCTGGCCGAGAGCGCGGTGGGCCTGATGCCCGACGCCTGGCTGCAGGGCTCGGGCCTGACCATGATCGCCGCGCTGCTGTCCGGCGTGACCACGAACTTCATGAGCGACGGCGCCACGGTGGCCGCGGTCGGCCCGATCACGGTGCCCATGGCCGGGGCGGCCGCGCAGCACCCCTGGGCCGTGGGCTTCGCCACCGCCTTCGCGTCCTCGTTCGCCCACATGCTCATCATCGGCACGCCCAGCAACGCCATGGTCTACGCCCTGTGCCGGGACCCCGCCACCGGGCGGCACCTCGTCACGCAGCGGGATTTCCTGCGCCACGGGGCGGCCGTCTTCGTGCTGAGCTTCGCCGTGCTGTGGTTCTGGACCGTGCTCGGATACTGGCGCTGGCTCGGCTTTCCCGCGCCTTGACCCCGCGGACGAACAGGAGGAACCCGTGACCCACAAAGAGAAGCACGCGGCGCCCGACGGAGCCCGCCACGTCGAGTCCGAGCAGTGAGCTGGCCAGGCTCGAGGTCGAGCTGGTCAAGCTCCAGACCTGGATCCGCCACGCGAACCTGAAGGTCGTGGTGATCTTCGAGGGGCGCGACGCCGCCGGCAAGGGCGGCGCCATCAAGCGGATCACCGAGCCGCTGAACCCCCGCATCGCGCGCGTCGTCGCCCTGGGCGCGCCCACCGAGCGCGAGAAGACCCAGTGGTACTTCCAGCGCTACATCGCGCACCTGCCGGCCGCCGGCGAGATGGTGCTGTTCGACCGGAGCTGGTACAACCGCGCCGGCGTCGAACGCGTGATGGGCTTCTGCACCGACGAGGAGCACCAGGAGTTCCTGCGCAGCTGCCCCGAGTTCGAGCGCATGCTGGTGCGCTCCGGGATCCTGCTGGTCAAGTACTGGTTCTCCGTCAGCGACGACGAGCAGGAGCGGCGCTTCAAGGACCGCCTCGCCGACCCCACCAAGCGCTGGAAGCTGAGCCCCATGGACCTGGAGTCGCGGGCGCGGTGGGTGGAGTACTGCGGGCCAAGGACGAGATGTTCGCCCACACCGACATCAAGCAGGCGCCGTGGTACGTGGTCGACGGAGACGACAAGCGGCGCGCGCGGCTGAACTGCATCAGCCACCTGCTGGGGCTGGTCCCGTACGAGGACCTGACGCCCGAGCCGGTCACGCTGCCGCCGCGGCAGCCGGGCGCGGAGTACGTCAGGCCGCCGATGAGCGACCAGACGTTCGTGCCCGAACTCTACCCGTAGGGAAGGTCAGGACCCGTCGCGCTTCAGGCCCAGGGCCTTGATGCGCGAGGCCAGCGTGGAGGGCGGCAGGTCCAGCAACTCGGCGGCGCCGCCCTCGCCGGTGATGCGCCAGTCGGCGGCGCTCAGGGCCCGCAGCGTGTTCTCGCGCTCGAAGCCGCGCAGCTGCGCCTCGGTCAGGACCTCGTCGGCCGCCGCCGACTCACGCGCCGCCGCCGCCGTCGCGCCCGCGGGCACGCCAAGGTCGAAGCTCATCTCTCCGCACTGGGAGACGATCGCCGCCCGTTCCATCGTGTTCTGCAGCTCGCGCACGTTGCCGGGCCAGGCGTAGGCCTGCAGCTGGGCGATGTGCTTGCGCCGCAGCGGGTGCGGTTCGGCGCCCAGCCGTCGGCAGGACTGACCCAGGAAGTGCTCGGCCAGGGCGGGCAGGTCCTCGAGGTGGTCGCGCAGGGCCGGGACGGCGACCGGGTAGACGTTCAGGCGGAAGTAGAGGTCGCGGCGGAACCTGCCCTGCTCCACCTCGTGCATCAGGTCGCGGTTGGTGGCGGCGATGATGCGCACCTCGACGCGGCGGGTGTGGTCCTCGCCGACGCGCTCGAACTCCCCCTCCTGCAGCACGCGCAGCAGCTTGCCCTGCAGCTCGAGCGGGATCTCGCCGACCTCGTCCAGGAACAGCGTGCCGCGGTCGGCGAGCTGGAAGCGCCCGACGCGGTCGCGGACGGCGCCGGTGAACGAGCCGCGGATGTGCCCGAAGAACTCGCTCTCGAACAGCTCGCGGGGGATCGAGGCGCAGTTGACCTTGATCAGCGGCCGCTCGCGCCGGGGGCCGCGCTCGTGGATGGCGCGGGCCACGAGCTCCTTGCCGGTGCCCGACTCGCCCGAGATCAGGACGTTGGCCCCGGTCGGGGCGACCAGGTCGATCTCGCGCAGGAGGCGGCGCATCACGGCGCTGTCGCCGATCATGCCGCTGACGGGCGAGACGGCGCCCACCTCCTCGCGCAGGTACTCGTTCTCCTGCTCGAGCCGGCGGCGCAGCTCCTGCAGCTCGCGATTGGCCGCGGTCAGCTCGGCGGTGCGCTCGCGCACCTCCTGCTCGAGGTGCTCGCGGTGGCGGCGGTTCTCCTGGAGCAGATCGGAGCGCTCGAGCGCCCGCCGGACGGCGTGCAGCAGGATCGCGAGGTCTTCCACGGGCTTCAGCAGGTAGTCGGTGGCGCCGGCGCGCAGGGCGGCGATGACGTCGCCCACGTCCCCGGTGCCCGAGACGACGATGACGGGCAGGTCGGGCGCGTCGGCCCGCAGGCGCGCCAGGACCTCGTGGCCGCTCAGACCCGGCATCCGCAGGTCCAGCAGCACGAGGTCGCAGCGCTCGCGGTTGCAGTATTCGAGCGCGGTCTTGCCGTCGTCGGCCTCGCCGATCGCGAAGCCCTCGCTCTCGAGGTAGAGCGCGAAGAGCCTTCTCAGCTGCCGGTTGTCGTCGACGACCAGGATGCGCGGACCGAGGGTGTCCGGCATGCCTGTCCCTCCCTTCCCCCGCGGAGCCGGTGGCGGCGCCCGCCCGCACAGTCTAGCTGTGCCCCGGGGGGGATGTCCAGCGTCCCGCGTCCCGGCCTCGACTCCAGGGCCGGCAGGGTGCATCTTGGAGGCCGCGTGCGGGCCGTCCCGGGATTCCCCGCAGGACCCGGCGGGTTCGCGCGTTCCGTGCCAATGATGGGGTTGGACGGCAGGCCGACGGCACCCGAGGTGGGGCATGAAGAGATGGCTGATCCTGATCGCGTTCCTGGCGGCGGCCGGCGCGGCCGCGTGGTTCCTCACCCGCGGCGACGGCGGCGGCGGCGAGACCTACCGCCTGGTGGAGGTCGCCCGGGGCGACGTCGAGGAGGTCGTCACCAGCACCGGCACGCTCGACGCCGTGACCAAGGTGCAGGTCGGCACCCAGGTCTCGGGGCTGATCGCGACCATCGGCGCGGACTTCAACGACCGCGTGACGGCCGGCCAGGTCATCGCGGTCATCGACACCACCCTGCTGGCCAGCGAGGTGCGCAGCGCCCGGGCGAGCGTGGCCCGCGCCGAGGCCGAGCGCAACGACGCGCAGCGGGAGCTGGCCCGCACGCAGGAACTGTTCCGCGAGCAGCTGGTGTCCCAGACGGATCTCGACAAGGCGCTCTACGCGGCCGAGTCGTCCGCGGCCTCGCTGGTCTCGGCCCGGGTCGGGCTGGACCGCGCCAGCAACAACCTGAAGTACGCCACGATCCGGGCGCCCATCTCCGGCACCGTGGTCGAGCGCAACGTGGACGTGGGGCAGACGGTCGCCGCCAACTTCTCGGCGCCCCAGCTGTTCCTGATCGCCGAGGACCTGGCGCGCATGCAGATCCTGGCCGCGGTCGACGAGAGCGACATCGGTAAGATCGTCGAGGGGCAGGCCGCGCGCTTCACCGTGCAGGCCCACGACGACGAGCAGTTCCAGGGCTCGGTGCGCCAGGTGCGGCTGCAGTCGACGGTCGCGGAGAACGTCGTCAACTACACCGTGGTGATCGACGTGGACAACGCCGACGGACGCCTGCTGCCGGGCATGACCGCCACCGTGGACTTCGTCGTCAGCCGGGCCGAATCCGTCCTGACCGTCCCCAACGCCGCGCTTCGCTTCAAACCCACCGAGGCCATGGTCGCGGCCCTGCAGGCGCGCCGCGCGAAGATGGCCGCCGAGGGGGGGCGCGGCGCGGGCGCGGCCGGGCAGGCGGCGTCCGGGCACGGCGCCGGGGGGCAGGGCGCCGGCATGCACGGCGGCGGCGCGGGCTTCGCCGGCGGCGCGAAGCCGACGCTCCTCTGGTACCAGGACGAGGACGGGACGATCGGCGCCCGGCCGGTGCGCGTCGGGGTGAGCAACGGCACGGTCACCGAGATCACGGCGCCCTGGCTCCAGGAAGGCCTCCAGGTCGTGGCCGGCGTCACCGGCGGGACCGTCGCCGCGACGTCGACCAACCCCTTCCAGACCCAGTCCACGGGCATGCGCCCGCCGCCGGGCGGGTTCTAGGCCGCACTGATCGGGGACGCAGCCGGGAGGGCCGCGCGTGACGGACGGCATCGTGATCCGCACTTCGGACCTGAGGCGCACCTACACGGTGGGCGCCGTCGAGGTGCGCGCGCTCCAGGGCGTGGACCTGACGGTGCGCCGGGGCGAGATGATGGCGGTGATGGGCGCGTCGGGCTCGGGCAAGTCCACGCTGATGAACATCCTGGGCGGGCTCGACTCTCCGACCGAGGGCACGTACGAGCTGGACGGGGTGCGCGTCGACCGCCTGGACCGCGACCAGCTGGCCGAGGTCCGCAACAGCAAGATCGGCTTCGTGTTCCAGGGTTTCAACCTGCTGGCCCGCACCTCCGCGCTGGAGAACGTGGAGCTGCCCCTGCTCTACGCCCGCAACATGAAAGAGCGCGAGGCGCGCGCGCGCGCCGTCGAGGCGCTGGGCCTGGTCGGCCTGGCCGACCGCCTCGACCACCAGCCCAACGAGCTGTCCGGCGGCCAGCAGCAGCGCGTGGCCATCGCGCGGGCGCTGGTGACGCGGCCGGCCATCCTGCTGGCCGACGAGCCCACCGGCAACCTCGACAGCCGCACCACGATCGAGGTGATGGCCCTGCTGCAGCACCTGCACGACTCGGGCATGACGATCCTGATCGTGACCCACGAGCCGGACGTGGCCGACTACGCCCAGCGGGTCATCGAGCTGCGGGACGGCGTGATCGTGCGGGACGAGCCGGTGGCCGCGCGCCGTTCGGCGGGCGCCGACGCGGGAGGGACGCGATGAAGGCGACGACCCTGGTGCGCCTGGCGGCGCGCAGCATCCGCCGCAACGTCATGCGGACCCTGCTGACCATGCTGGGGATCATCATCGGCGTGGCGGCGGTCCTGGTCATGGTCGCCGTGGGCGAGGGGGCGCGCTCCCAGATCCGCCACAGCATCCAGAACCTGGGCTCGAACATGATCGTCATCACGCCCGGCGCCAGCCAGCAGGGCGGCGTCAGCCACGGCGCCGGCAGCTTCAACCGCCTGACGGTCGACGACGCGATCGCCCTGCAGCGCGAGAGCACGCTGCTGGCCGCCGTCTCCCCCGTGATCTTCGCGCCGGCGCAGATCGTCGGCGGCGCCGGCAACTGGCGGGCGGTGTGCTACGGCGTCGACGCCGGCTACCGCGAGATCCGCGACTGGGACGTCTCGAGCGGCCGCTACTTCGACGCCGCCGACCAGCGCAGCATGAAGAAGGTCTGCCTGCTCGGGGCCACCGTCGCCAAGCAGTTGTTCCCGGACGCCGACCCCGTCGGCCAGACCGTCCGGCTGCGCGACGTCCCCTTCCAGGTCATCGGCGTGCTGGCGGCCAAGGGCCAGAACGCCCAGGGCGCCGACCAGGACGACCTCGTGCTGGCGCCCTACACGACCGTCCGCACCCGCCTGGCCGGCCGCATGTTCATCGCCCAGATCCTGGCCAGCACGTCCAACCCCGGCGACCTCCCCGCCGCCCAGCAGGAGATCGCCGCGATCATGCGCGAGGCGCACGGGCTGGCCGCCTGGGAGGCCGACGACTTCCAGGTGCGCAACCAGACCGACCTGGCCGAGACGGCCTCGGCCACCACCGAGGTGATGACGCTGCTGCTGGCGGCCATCGCCAGCATCTCGCTGCTGGTGGGCGGCATCGGCATCATGAACATCATGCTGGTGTCGGTGACCGAGCGCACGCGCGAGATCGGCATCCGCATGGCCGTGGGCGCCCGCGGCTCCGACGTGCTGACCCAGTTCCTGGTCGAGAGCACGGTGCTGTGCCTCGGCGGCGGCATCATCGGCGTGGGGGTGGGTGTCGCCGGCGCCTGGATCCTGGGGCGCACCGCCGGCTGGGCCACCGAGGTGGCGCCGCAGACGATGCTGCTGGCGCTGGGGTTCGCGGCGGCGGTCGGGATCTTCTTCGGGTACTACCCGGCGCGCAAGGCGGCGGCGTTGGATCCGATCGAAGCCCTCCGTTACGAGTAGGGCCTGGACACGAAATTGTCCCGGCCCATGCGGTGATGCGACTTGGATCCGCACATCCTGCCGGGACAGGGGACGCGCTCCGGGCACCTCGTGTGCCCGGAGCGCTTGGCCTTCCGGCCCCTTCGCCATCCTGGCTGCGGGGCCTCCAGGACACCCCTGTCCCGGCAGGATGTGCGGATCCAAGTCGAACAGCGGCATGGGGATGGGCAGGGACAATGCCGTGGTCAGAATCTAACGGATGCGTGTCCCGACTGGATCGCTAGCCCGCCAGGCGTTTGCCCACCCGCACGATCGCCGCCACCAGCCCGACCACCAGCACCAACCCCAGCAGCGGCAGCAACAGCGCGATCGCTGCCAGGGCGACGGCGCCGCCCGTCTCGGCGGCGGCGACGACCGGGTTGCCGAAGCCGGCGGTCATGACAGTCGAGAGGGCCCGCGTGCCGACCGAGGCGGCCTGGACCAGGCCGGCCAGGCCGCCGCCGGCGATGATCGCCAGGGGCCAGCGGGCGTAGGGGGGCAGGTCGACGGCCGCCGCGGCCATCAGGGCGGCGCCCGCGACCGCGGCGGCCGGGGTGGCGAGGGAGTCCAGGGCGTGGTCGAGCCAGGGGACGAAGTAGGCGAGGGCCTCGGCCACGGCGGCGGTGCCGAAGATCACCAGCGCCGTGGTCGAGCCGAGCCAGTCGAAGCCGGAGGCCGGCTCCAGGTGCCCGGTGTGCACGGCGATCGCCGCCAGCAGCAGGGGCACGAAGACGCGCAGGCCGGCCGCGGCGGCGAGGCCCAGGCCCAGGGTGACGCCGATCGCCGTGTCCATGGTGTGCTCCTCGTTGGGATCAGGGACGGTCGTGCGGCTCCTGCGGATCGCGGGGCGCCTGGGTCGTCGTCGGCGCCTGGGGCGCGAACAGCCGGTGCAGCGTCGCCAGGTGCTGCAGGCGCTCCTGCTCGCTCTCGGCGCTCTTGAGCGACTCCATCGAGCGGCCCAGGACCTTCTTGATGAACTGCTGCAGGCTGGCGTCGACGGCCGCGGCCACCTCGTCGGACTGCTTGCGGCGCACGTAGCCGACCTGTTTCTCCTTGAGGTCCTCGAGGTAGGCGCGGAACTCGGCCACGCTGGGGCGCAGGTCCATCTCGCCGACCCAGGCGCGGAACTCCGCCAGCTCCTGCTCGATGATGCGCTCGGCCCCGGGCAGCTGCTTGCGGCGCGCGGCCAGGTTGGCCTGGACGATCTCGTCGAGGTCGTCCAGCCCGAAGACGTAGGTTTCGTCCACGCGCGCGACGTCGGGGTGGACGTCGCGCGGCACGGCGATGTCCAGGACGTAGAGCGGGCGGCCGCGGCGGCGGCGCATGGCGGCGCGCACCATCTCCGGCAGGATGACGGGCTCCAGGCTGCCGGTGGTCGAGAGCACCACGTCCACGTCGGCCAGGGTCGCGGCCAGCTCCTCCCAGGGCGGGCGCGCACGAGCTCGCCCTTGCCGCCGTTGAGGTCGTCCGCCAGGGCCCGCGCGCGCTCGGGGCTGCGGTTGACCACGATCAGGCCGCCGATGCCCTGCTGCAGGAAGTGGCGGGCCGCCAGGGCGCCGGTGTCGCCGGCCCCGACCAGCAGGGCGCGGTGGTGCGAGAGGTCGGCGAAGAACTTCCGCGCCAGCTCGACGGCGGCGAAGGCGACGCTGACCGCGCCCTCGCCGATCTTCGTCTCGGTGCGCACGCGCTTGCCGGCGCGGAAGGCGCCCTGGAAGGCGCGCATGAGCACCGGGCCGAGCTCGTGGTGCTCCTTGGCCAGGCGGTAGGCGTCCTTGAGCTGGCCGGAGATCTGGGGCTCGCCCAGCATCATGCTCTCCAGGCCGGCCGACACCCGGTAGAGGCGGCGCACGGCCTCCCCGTCGCTCAGGCGCACGCCGTACTCGCCGGTGAACAGCGCGGGGTCGAGCCCGGCGGCGGCCAGGCTGCGCGTCAGGCACTCGTGGGGGGCGAACTCCGGCAGGGTCTCGACGTAGATCTCGGTCCGGTTGCAGGTGCTCACCGGCACGGCCGAGACGAACCCCGGTTCCCGCGCCAGGGCCGCCAGCAGCCCGCCCACCCGCTCGGGGTCGATGTGCGCGCGCTCGCGCACCTCGGTCGGCGCGAGGCGGTGGTCGATCCCCCACAGGTGCAGGCCGGCGTGCCCCGCCATCACACGCCCCCGCGCAGGCTGAAGTTGTGGAAGCTCGGGACGAAGTGGTGGATGGCGCCCATCGCCAGGACCACGGCGAGGTAGGCCGCGATGGCCAGCAAGTTCATGCGCCGCCCGCGCCAGCCCCACCAGCGGTGGCCGGCCAGGCCCACCAGGTAGACCAGGAAGATCACCCAGGAGGTCAGGATCTTGGGGTCGAAGGGGGTCAGCCGGCTCGCCGTCGCGGGGTCGAGCTTGTCGGCCAGGTCGTAGAGCCAGAGGTGGCCCAGCGCGAGGGCCCCGAACAGCAGCGGCACGCCCAGCTTGGCCGCGCCCACGCTCATGCGCTCCAGCATCTCCAGCGGCGGCAGGCGGCGGAAGAGCAGGCCGAAGGTCTTGCGGGCGAGCTGCCGCGCCAGCACCAGGTAGAGCACCGCGTAGAGGAAGCTGAGGCTCAGCGCCGTGTAGGCCAGCAGCACCAGCACGGCGTGGCCGGCGTAGCCGGGGTCCTCCAGCAGCGGGTTGGCCGCCGGCTCGGCGACGGAGAACGCGCTGGCGATGAACTGCAGCAGGAAGGCCACGCCCGTGACCAGGAAGCCCGTCTCGCGCACGCGCAGCCGGCGCTCGATCACGGCGTAGATCAGCAGCAGGGACAGGGACAGCAGCGACAGGAACTCCAGGGGCGAGGCCATCGGCAGGTGGTGGTGCACCCGCGCGTGGAGGGCGGAGGCGGCGAGGTGGGCGACCACGGTCGTCGCGAGCAGCCGCCGCGCCCAGAGGTGGGCGAAGCGGCGGTTCTCGTAGAAGACCCACAGGTAGGCCACGAACAGCAGCAGGTACAGCAGCGGGAGCAGGACCTCGCTCACCGTCAGCGCGAGCCTCATGCCGTCCCTCCTTCGGCGCCGGGCGCGGCCGCGGCCAGCCGGTCGAGCACGGCGGCGGCCATGGTTTCGGATTCCTTGATGCAGGCGTTGACCGACACGCCGCGGTACGAGCTGCCGGACAGGTGCAGCCCGGGCAGGCCGGCCAGGCGCGCGTCGATCCGGCGCAGGCGGGCGAGGTGGCCGGGCTCGTACTGGGCGATGGCCCGCGGGTGGCGGAACACCTGGACCAGCGCGGGCTCGCCGCGCAGGCCCATCAGGCCGCGCAGCTCGGCGACGGCCCGGTCGCGCAGGGCGCCGTCGTCGTCGTCCAGGACGCGCGGGTCGCCGGGGCCGCCGGCCATGCAGTGCAGCAGCACCCGGCCGTCCGGGGCGCGGCCCGGGAAGATGCTGCTGGTCCACAGGGCGCCCAGCAGGCGGCTGCGCTCGCAGGTGGGGATCAGCATGCCGAAGCCGTCGAGGTCGTGGGCCACGTCGCCGCGCGCGTAGCCCAGGGCGATCACGGCCATCGGCACGTAGGGGATGCCGTCCAGCAGGCCGGACAGCGCGGGGTCGAGGTCGCGCAGGTGGGCGGCGGCCGCGTGGGCCGGCGCGGCGTGGACGACGGCGTCGCCGTCGAGGGTCGCGCCGTCGGCCGTGCGCACGCGCCAGGTCCCGCCGTCGCGCGAGACCGACGTGACGTCCGCGCCCGCGCCCAGGACCGCGCGGGCGTCGGCGCGCAGCGTGCGGGCCAGCGCCGCGGGGAGCGCCGCCATGCCGTCGCGGAAGGAGTGCAGGGTGCCGGACGGGCCGGCGTCGGCGGCCCGCTTGCGCTGCTTCGAGATCGCCGCGAGCGCGCGGAACAGGCTGCCGTGGTCGCGTTCCAGCTCGACCATCCGCGGGAAGGCGGCCGCCAGGCTGAGCCGGCGGGCGTCGCCGCCGAAGATGCCCTTGACCATCGGGTCGAGCATCAGCTCCGCGAAGTCGCGTCCCAGGCGCCGGCGCCCGAACTCCCAGACCGACTCGTCGGGTGGCGGGGTCGTCGGCCGGCGGCCCAGGTCGCGGCGGCGCGGGCACCAGGAGCCGCTCCAGGACGCGCAGCTTGGCGCGGGGGTGAACAGGTTGGTCTTGGAGGAAGGCGGGCGGCGAGGCGGGGATCTCGCGCAGGCGGCCGCCGACCACCAGGAAGCGGCGCCGGGCCGCGTCGCTGCTGCGCACCAGTTCGCCGTTCAGGTCCAGGCGCTCGACCAGGCGCAGGGTCGCCGGCTCGTTGTCCAGGAAGCCGTTGGGGCCCCACTCCAGGCGCCAGCCGTCGCGGGCGAGGGTGCGCAGGTTGCCGCCGAAATCGGGCGCTGATTCCAGCACGTCGACCCGCAGGTCGAGCCGGCGCGCCGCCGCACCTTCCAGCAGGCGCAGGGCCGTGGCCAGGCCCGACACGCCGCCGCCGATCACGACCACGCGCCGCACGTTCCCGGTTCGTTCAGACACGCGCCGCCTCCGCGTGGAAGGGTTCGCCGGCCAGTCGTGACGCCAGCGAGGCGAGCCAGGTCTCGTCGAGGTTGAGCGCGGCGCCGCGGTCGAAGTCCTGCACGCCCAGGCTCTCGGCCTCGTGGCGCAGCTCGAGGTCGAGCTCGTGCAGCGTCTCGATGTGCTCGCAGGTGAAGCTCACGGGCTGCACCAGCAGGCGGCGGCAACCGGCGGCGGCCAGGCGGCGCGTCTCGGCCGTGATCTCGGGACCGAGCCACTTGATGGGGCCGACCTTGCTCTGGAAGGCCAGCAGGGGGGGCCGCCCGGCAAAGCCGGGCCAGCCAGGCGGCGTGGCCGCCCGCGGCCAGGGCCGCGCGCACGCGTTCGTGGACGGCGCTGACCGTGGCGCGGGTCTGGCTGAGGTAGGGGTCGCCGCGCTTCACGAAGCTCTCGGGCAGGGAGTGGGCCACGTAGATCAGGGCGCAGGACTGCGGGTCGGCCCCCGCCTCGGCCCAGCGCCGCAGGCCGCGGCCCGCGTTGGCGGCCAGGGTCGCGACGAAGCCGTCCAGCAGGTGCCAGGCCTCCACCACGTGGACCGCGGCGCCCGGGGCGTGGCGGTCCAGGGCGGCCTGCACGAAGGCGAGCGTGCTGCCGTTGGTGGCGTCGGAGTACTGGGGGTACATGGGCAGGACCAGGAACTGCTCCGCGCCGCGCGCCCGCAGGTCGCTCACGGCCCCGTCGGGGTAGGGGCGCCAGTAGCGCATGGCTGGCGCCGCGACCGTCGGCCGGCCGGCCCCGCCCATCAGTGCGGCCAGGCGCTCCCCCTGGGCCCGCGTCGTCGGGACCTGTGGCGAGCCCCCGCCTTGGCCCATCTCCAGGTACCTCCGGCGCACGGCCGGCGCGCGCCGGCGCGCGATCAGGCGGCCCAGGACCGGGGAGAGCAGGCGCGGGATGGGGATGATCTCGGGATCCCGGAACAGGTTGCGGAGGAAGGGCTCCACGGCGTCGGGGCCGCCGGGCCTGCCCATGCCGCACAGGATCAGGCCTGTGGTCCGGCCGACCGAGGTGGTCCTGGCCGAAAGCGTCGCGGGTGCGGTCATCCTCGCCCCAGATGGTCTTGAGAACAGGGGCCCCGCTCGTGCGGTCCAGGTAGGCGCGTCCAGCTCCATGCAGAGGTTGTGCACGAAGAAGCGCCCCAGGTCGGTGACGCGCACGCGGTCGGGCAGGAATCTCCACGAAGCCCCCGTCGATGTAGGGGCGCAGGCGTGGCTGCGCCCGTCGGCCAGCAGCTTCGTCGGCGGGCGCGCCCGAGCCGGGCACGGTCAGCGCGCAGGGCAGCCCAGGTTGGTACATCAGGTTGAGGATCGCCAGGCGCCGCAGGCGGTCGTCGTCGCTGAGGCGGTGCCCCTGACGCGACCGGTGGCGCCCGGCGTCGACTGCGGCCCGGTAGCCAGTCGAGCGCGGCGTCGTTCTGGACGAAGCGGTCGTACAAGTCGCCGATGCCGCGCTTTGGCGCCGAAGGCCAGCGGCGTGGGGCGCTGGGCGCGCCGTGGCCCCTGGCGAAGTTGGTGGTGTGCGCGCCGTCGGCAGCAGGCGCGACCGCGAGCTGCCGTACCGTCGCGGCGGGCGAAGGCGTCGATGCCGATCCAGTCGTAGCCGTATCTCTCGGCGAAGAGGTCGATCGCCAGGCGGAACAGCTCGAACTTCGAAGCCGGACGGCCCGTTGTCGGTGTTGATGAGCTTCTGCTGCGGGCGCACCCAGGGCACGGGGGCGAAGGTGGCGCTGGCGCTGTCGGTCGGGCCCCTGCCTGATGATGTCGGCGGCAGGGTGCGCGCGCGAAGGAGTCGCGCGTCTGCGCTGGCAGGCCGCAGACGAGGCCGAGGTTGACGCCCCGCAGCCGGCCCTGCGGCAGGCCCGGTACAGCTCCAGCGTGCGGTCGCGCTTTCCGCAGGCGGCCGATGGCCTTCTGCACCGCGGGCTCGAAGTCCCGCACGCCCAGGCTGATGCGGTTAAAGCCCTGCGCGCGCAGGAAGCGCGCCTGCCCGGGCGTGCCGATGCGCGGGTCGACTCTCCAGCGAGATCTCGCCGCGCGGGTCGATGGATAACGCCGCGCGCAGCAGGCCCGAAAGCGCGCTGACTGGTGGCTCCTTCAGGAAGCTGGGCGTGCCGCCACCCCAGTGCAGCTGCACGACGGCGCCGGGCCCGCGGCCAGCACGTCCACCACCGGCGGTTACGCCTTCGCTCTCGACGCGGTCGAGGTAGCCGTCGACGGCGCTCTTCTCGTTGGAGACGACGGCGTTGCAGCCGCGGTAGTGGCAGTGCTCGGCGCGGTGAAGCGGCGTGCAGGGAGATCGAGAGCTCGTCGCCGGGCCGGGCGGCTGGCCCCGCAGCGCCTCCCGGTAGGCCCCACCCGCCAGTTTGCCGTCCAGGCCGGCACCGTCGGGTAGTTTCGTGTACTGCGCTCCCGTGGGCTTGTCGTGCTTCGAGAAGGTCGCGCGGGAACGTCCAGGGCCATCTCAACCTCGCGGGAAGCCCGTACGGTCGCGACCAGGGTCCTCGACCGCGGCGATTCGCGGCCCGGTAGGATGCCGGGCCCGAGGTTGCCGACGTGGCTGGCGGCGCCGCGGCCGGCGCGGCAGATCTCCGCGCGCGCGGCGGTAGATCTCCTCGTGGCTGCCGAACAGGTACAGCGGGTCCAGATTGCCCCGGCACGGCCCGGCCGGGTGCAGGTGCGCGCGGCGACCGCCAGGTCGAGCGCGTCCAGTCCATCGCCGAACGCCTCGGCGTCGAGCGTGCGCACGTAAGCCGAGGTAGGGGCGCTGCTCTTCAGGAAAAGGAGATGCGGGGCACGCCCGCGCCCTTCAGGCCGGCTACAGGATCCAGCCGTGCAGCCCGGCATGATGACGCGCTCGCAGTCCTGCGGGCGCAGCGGATGCCGCCCCAGGTGTCGAAGATCTGGACCGCATCGACGCTCGCCTCGGACCCGCATCAGCAGGTAGTTTCGCGGATCTGGCCGGCCAGCTTGTCCAGCAGGCGCGGGCTGCAGCGCCGGGTCGGAGTAGAGCATCGCCTCGAGGTGCCGGTAGTCCCGGAGCCGCCGCCGCGACGGCGTAGGCCGCCAGCGTGAAACGGCGCCGGCGAACCTGATCAGGGGCGTATCCCCGAGCTCGCGCTCGATCATCCGCACGGCCTCGGCCACGTAGCCGGTGTGCTTCGCGGCGAGTCGACGACGCGCAGGGCGTCCACGGCGTCGGCCGC
>JADJIV010000037.1:0-6055 GCA_016706845.1 bacterium | reverse complement strand
ACCGATGACCGACCCGCCGCCGCCGCCCCCATACCCGCTGGTCCTGTGCATCCTGGACGGTTTCGGCTGGCGCGCGGGCGGACTCAAACTGCAGCTGCGCCGCCTGGCGCGGCCCGGCCTTCTACGAGAACCTGCTGGCGGCTACCCGCACTCACGCTGCGCTGCCACGGGCTGGACGTGGGCTTGCCCGAGGGCAGATGGGCAACAGCGAGGTGGGCCACGTGGGATGGCAGCTCCGGCCGCATCATCGACCAGGACCTCAGCCTGGTGACGCGCAGCCTGGAGAACGGCGCCTTCGCCGAGCATCCCGCCTGGCGCGGTCTCGTCGACGGCCTGCAGGCGCGGGGCGGCCGCCTGCACCTGCTGGGCCTGGTCTCCGACGGCGGCGTCCACTCCCACGTCGACCACCTGGTACAGATCGTGCGCCTGGCGGCGACCGGGGCGTGGAGATCTTCGTCCACGCCTTGCTGGACGGGCGCGACACCGACCCCCACGGCGGCCTGCAGTACGTGAAGGACCTGGAAGCCGCCATGGCGGAGATCGGCGCCGGCAGGATCGCCACGGTCGGCGGGCGCTACTACGCCATGGACCGCGACAAGCGCTGGGACCGGGTCGAAAGCTCCTACGACGCGGCGTCCTCGGCGCAGGGGCCAGAGGCGCTCACCGGCGAGCGGTCGCGGTTTTTACTTTTGCGTTTACGTTTTGCAGGTGGTGGCGTTGAAAGCGGCGACGATCACGCCGACAGGTCACGACGAGTTCGTGGTGCCCACACGGCGTTGATCGGCCGACCGACGTCGGCGCGCCGGGCTCCAGGCGACGTCCGCGACGGCGACGGCGGTCTTCTTCAACTTCCGCACCGACCGCGCCCGCGAGCTCACCTGCGCCTTCGCCTCCCGGACTTCAAGGACTTCGGCCGTGGGCCGCTCACGCTCGGCGTGTACGTCTGCATGACCCAGTACGACGAGAGCTTCGCTTGCCGGTGGTCTTCCCGGCCCCGGTTGGCCGAGCGCCATCTTCCCGACCTCATCGCGGCGCCGGGCTGGCGGCAGCTGCGCATCGCCGAGACCGAGAAGTACGCGCACGTGACGTTCTTCTTCAACGGCGGCCGCGAGGAGGCTTTCGGACGAGACCGCGGCCTGGTGCCCACCCCGAGGTCGACACCTACGACTTGCAGCCCGAGATGAGCGCGCGCCAGGTGACGCCGGATCGTCCTGGAGCCCCTGGCGTCCGGCGTCTTCGACATCGCGCTCGTCAACATCGCCAACGGCGACATGGTCGGCCACACCGGGGTGATGCTCCGGCCGCGCTCGCCGGCGGTCAGCGCCGTCGACGGGTGCTCGCGCGGATCGTGGGCGGGCGTGCGGAGCGCGCCGGCGTCCATGGTGCTGACCGCCGACCACGGCAACTGCGAGAGATGATCGCCCCGGACGAAAGGCGCGTCCTGACCAATCACTCCTGAACGACGTGCCTTCGTGGTGATCGGGCGAGGATTCGCCCGGCCCGGCCCGATGCCCTGGCGCTCCCGTGACGACACTGACCTGCGGGACATCGCCCCGACCATGCTCGCCCTGCTGGGGCTGCCCCGGCCGGACGCCATGACCGGGCGGTCCCTTCTAAAGCCCTGATTGTGGATATCTAAATTCAATATTATGTGCCGGTTTCCCCGGTCCCGCTTGTCATATCATGTGAAAAAACCGCGAAGTTGTAGACAAATCAGGGGCTACGGTTTATCATCTTGCGAGCACAGAGTTCGTGGGCCGCGATCCACTTTCCACGCTTCATATTCCTGAACTTGACGCCTGGATCCCAGCTCCCACTCAGTGCCCTGCGCGGAAACGTGTGCGAAGCAGAGGAGAGAAGGAGCAACATGAAGCGATCGATTCAGAGCGCCGTGGCTCTCGCCGTCGTCGTGTGCGTGGCGGCTGGCCGCCGCCCAGACGATCGACGACATCCAGTACAAATCCGACGACCGGCGCCCCGGCCTTATAGCGGCACGTCCATCCTGACGGTCGAGGCCGATCCATGCGTGCAGTCGCGCACCTAGAACGCCGGTCTACCATCCTGACGATTCCGGAACGGCATCGCCTTCTTCAACTGTCGGCGCCCCTGCTGACCTACGGCGACCGCGTCTCGGTCACCGGCACCGTCGGCACGTTCCAGGGCGAGGTCCAGATCTCCCCCGCGCCGACGGTGACCTTCCTGGGCGCCGAGACCGTCCCGACGCCCGTCGTGATGACGATCGGCCAGGCCAAGTCCGACTACGAGAACGTCGGCAAGTTCGTCTCGCTGTCCGGCCTGATCGCGACGGCCCCGGCTTCCGGCCAGTTCAAGCTGCACGCCGGCACCGACACCATCATCGTCTACATCGACTCCGATACCGGGATCAACCTGGGTGCGGTCGCGGTGGGCGACGCCTACACCATCATCTCGCCCCTGGTCAACTACACCGGCGGCGTCATGGAGCTGAAGCCCCGCCGTCAGGCCGACCTGATCGAGGGCTCGGGCCCGATCATCGACGCCGTCAACTGCGCCGACTGGACCCCGCTGGCCAGCGACCCGATCACCGTCACCGCGACGATCACCGACGACACCGCCGTGACCTCCGCGGCCCTCTACTACCGCGACGACTCCGGCGACAGCACCGGCGTCTTCCTGAACATCCCGATGAGCGACCAGGGCGGCAACGTGTGGTCGGGCACCATCCCCGGCGGCTTCCTGGGCCGTCAGGTGGACTTCTACGTGCGCGCGCTGGACGGCAACGGCAACATCTCGCTGAACCCCGGCGACGCTCCGGCCGGCTGGTACGAGGTCGCCGTGGGCATCACGTCGATCCACGACGTGCAGTACGTCGACCCCGCGACCACCCTGCAGAACTCGCCGTTCACGGGCCGCGTCGTCAACGTGCAGGGCATCGTGACGGCCGGCACCGGCGACGCCGGCGCGGTCAGCAAGTTCATCATGCAGGACGGCTCGGGCACCTTCAGCGGCCTGCTCTGCTACGAGGGCACCGCCGCCAACTTCCTGCTGCCCGGCGACGAGGTGCAGGTCGGCGGCTACATCGAGGAGTACTTCGGCCTGACCGAGATGAACCCGCACAACGGGTCGGCGATCGAGCTGATCTCCTTCGAGAACGCGCTGCCCGCCTACAACCAGGCGCACACCGTCGTGCTGGCCGACGACACGTCAACCGACGGCTACCTGGGCGAGGCCTACGAGAGCGTCCTGGTGCGCACCTTCGCCTCGACGGTGATCGACTCCCTGGGCTCGGCCCAGTACAGCGAGTTCATGGTCTCCGACACCGGCGCCGACGCCGACTCGCTGGTCGTCAACGCCGCCTTCGACATGGTCTACAGCCCGGTCCTGGGCCAGTCCGTCATCGTGAAGGGCTTCATGGACTACGCCTTCGGCGAGTTCCAGCTGGTGCCCCTGCGCGACGAGGACATCACGGTCGTCGCCACGGCCGTCGAGGGCGACCTGCCCCAGATCCTGCCCGCGGGCGGGTTCTCGAGCATCAAGCCGAACCCGTTCAACCCCAAGACGGAGATCCGCTTCGTCCTGACGCGGGACAACCTGGTCCAGCTGAACGTCTACAACATCCGCGGCGAGCTGGTCTCCACGCTCGTCAACGAGCGGCTCCAGGGCGGCGGCGAGCGCGTCGTGTCCTGGGACGGCACCGACAACGCGGGCCAGCAGATGGCCAGCGGCACCTACTTCGCCCGTCTGCGCATCGGCGCCGACGTGATGCAGGTCCGCAAGCTCATGCTGGTGAAGTAGCAGGTCTGCGGCTGCTTCGAGGACGCACGGAAGCCCCGGCCCCGCGGCCGGGGCTTTCCCTTGCAGTTTCGATTTTCGTTGATTAACCTGGATGGACCGAATCCGACCCTCCAGCCAGGACGTGCGACGTGAACGAGCTGATCCGGATCTCCGACGCGGCGGCGACGGCCTTCGGGGCCCTCGACCTGCCGCCGGACGGCCCCCGGGCCATCCGCCTCTACTTCCAGGGCTTCGGCTGAGGCGGTCCCGCCGTGGGCATGGCTCTGGACGAGCCGAAGGACGACGACCGCAAGGTCGCGACAGGGACCCTGGACTTCCTCATGGCGCCCGACGTGGTGTCGGTCGTCGAACAGGGCGGCGGCATCGTCATCGACTACGTCGACGACGGCTACCGCAAGGGCTACACGCTGAACCTGGCTGACCGCCTCGGCGGCGACTGCGGCGGCGGCAGCTGCGGCAGCGGCGGGTGCGGCTGAGCGGTCCCGGGACGACAGATGTCGAAGGCGGGGAGGGCGACCTCCCCGCCTTCGTTTGTCACGGCGTGTCCGTGAATCAGCGGAAGGCCACGATGTAGGCCACCCAGGCCGGCGAGTTGTCGCCCGTGTCGTCGATCTGGAATTCCCCGTTCGGCTCGCCGTCCTCGTCGGCGCCCTCCCAGTAGACCTCCACCCGCGAGAAGCCGGCCTCCAGGAGCAGGTCGCGCACCTCGGGGATCGACCACAGGCGCCAGCGGTAGACGAAGGCGTCGGTCAGCTCGCTGCCGTCGGGGAAGCGGAAGTGGATCCGGCAAACGTACTCGTGGGTGATGGGGTTGAAGACGTCCTGGTCCCAGACGTAGGTGAAGCCCTCGCAGTCGCGCTCCTCGAACTGGAGCACCTGGGCCTCCGAGCCGCCGAAGATGTCCAGCATCAGCATGCCCTCGTCCCGCAGCGACCGGCGGCAGTTCTCCAGGTAGCCCTTCAGTTCCGCGCGCGCGTGGAAGCACCACCACGAGAAGTTCGTGGCGGCCAGCACGTCGACGGGAGGCCCCGCGACGTGCCGCACGTCGTCCTGCACCAGCGTCGCGCGCGCGGCGGCGGCGCCCAGCGGCAGCACGTTGTGCTCGCGGCCCCAGTCCAGGGTCGGGCCGTCGAGGTCCACGCCCAGGGCGGTGTTGTCCGGCCGGTGGCGGATCCAGCAGCAGCCCAGGTTCAGCGTGCCGCAGAAGTCCTCGCGCAGGTCGCGCGGGTGGCGCCGGTAGGCGGCGGCGAAGGCGCGGTCGATGAACTCGACCTCGGCCTCGGGGTTCTGCACGGCGTTCTCGTAGAGCCAGTGGAGATCGGCGGTGGCGGCGGTCAGCCTCGGACGCCTGGCGGTCCTGGACAAGGTGGGTTCTCCCGGTCGTTCGCTCTCCGTGGGCGGCCCCGCGCGGGCCGCCGGCGACGGGGAACATAACCATACGCTTCTTTGGCAGACAACCACAAACCGTGCGGCCCCCGCCGCAGCAGCGACGGGGGCCGCCGACGTCCGGCCGCGGTGATCAGTGCCCGGCGCGCATGGTCGCCGCCATCTCCCTGATCTCCACGAGATCCTTGTTCAGCTTGGCGTACCCGTACCACGTCGCGTAGTCCGGGTTCATGTGGAAGGAGGCCTGGAAGGCCTTCATCCGGTGATCCATGAACATCTCGTAGAGCGTCTCCTCGATCTTCGTGTCCACGTCGTTGAAGGCCAGCAGGTCGGGGTAGGCGCGTGTCCCGTCGCCGATCACGCCGTCGCGGTAGAGGGCGGCGACGATCTCGATCGCCTCGGCCATCAGCTTGTCCGACTCCTTCACCATCGTGTCAGCGTTCTTGAAGTTCTCGGCCACGAAGTCGGGGCCGTGGCAGCGCTCGCAGGCCGCGACGTACGGGCGGCGCTCGGCCTGGAACTCCTCCGCGGTCAGCCGGGCGACGTTGCCGGCCTTGACCACGTCCAACCGGCCGGTGGGGTTGCCGTCGGCGTCCAGGACGCCCAGGCCCTTGAGGATCGAGACGCGGTAGCCCATCCACTCGGCGTCGTCCTCGGGCAGGCGCACGGCGAGGAAGCCCCAGGCGGACATCACGCGGTGGTTGCCGCCCTGCATGTGGCAGTCCTGGCAGGTCGGCGCCCGGTCGCGGTTCTCGGGCGAGATGTCGCGGTTCATGAGGTAGGTCACGCCGTGCTTGCTGCCGCTCCACATCTCCCACTGCGCGTGGTCGAATCCCGTGTGGCAGGTCTGGCAGGCTTCGGGCTCGCGGGCCTCGGCGGCGGAGAACGCGTGGCG
>JADJIV010000036.1:0-59384 GCA_016706845.1 bacterium | reverse complement strand
CCCGACGCCGAAACCGGCCTGGCGACCGCCAGCACCAGCGTGGCGGCGGTGATGCGGCGCCCAGGACCAGCGACAGCAGGCGGCTCCCAGACCACCTCGTGGATCAGGAAGGCGAAGCCGCTGAGAAACACGACCGGTGTCGAGGACTTCGGCCCCGGATGCGGGGGCGGCGGTGGTGCGGTCGGGTGCGGGTCCGGGCGTCGCGTGCTCCGGAGGCGCGTTCGGAGGCGGTCGAGAGTTCAAAGTTAATCTACTTACGTGCTGGGCCGGTCAGGAGTATCAGCACCACGCCCGCACTGGCGCTGTTGTCTTCACCAGCAACCGGAACGGGGCTTACTGGCGAGCGGCCCGTCACCGTGACCGATCCTCAGGGGCCACTTCCATGATTTCCAGCGCTCGCCGCTCGCTCTTCGTCCCCTGCTCGCCATCTTGTCCGCCGCCGCGCGCGCCGCCGCCGCGCCGTGGTGGATCCCGCATCGCCGATCCCGCTCGACCCGGCGGTGATCGCGGGTTGTTGCCCAACGGCGAATTGCTTACGCGCGGAGTAGAACGCCAAACCTGAGCAGCGCGCCGCGCTGCGGCTGGTGGTTCGGGCGCCGGCAGCGTGCAGACGAAGACGACGACCAGCCCGGCCTCGCGCACTTGGTCGAGCACATGGTCTTCAACGGCACGACAACTTCCCCGGCCAGGCCCCGTCGGCATTACCTCGCATCGGTCGGCATGCGCGTCGGCGCGGAGGCTAACTCCTGCACGAACCACAATGAAACGGTCCACGAACTGCAGGTGCCCACCGAACGGCCGGAGCCGCTGGCGACGCAGTGCTGCACGTGATGGAGGACTGGGCGCACCGGGTCAGCTTCGCCGACGAGGAGATCGACAAGGAGCGCGGCGTCGTCCTCGGTGAGTGGCGCTTCGGCCTCGGCGCCGACGCCCGGGCTGTACGACCGTGAGCCGGGCTGCTGCGCATCGTCTTTCGTCCGCGCTACGCCGAGCGCGACATGATCGGCGACCTGGAGGTCATCCGGCAACGCGCCCTACGACGCCCTGCGCCGCCTCTACCGGCGACTGGTACCGGCCCGACCCGCTGGCCGTCGTCGCCGTCGGCGACTTCGACCGGGCCGCGATGGAAGCCTCGATCCGCGAGCGCTTCGCGGCCATCCCGCGTCCGCCGCGCCGCGCCGCTGTTGCAAAACCGGAGGTGCCTGACCACGACCGAGTTCCGCATTGCGGCGATCGATCCCGAGGCGCTGAACACCACGGTCTCGCGGCGTTCGCCGATGCGCCTGACTTCGGAGACGATGATCGCTGATTTCAGCCAGCGCTCGGCCAAATCGTTGTCGCGATGCTGCGCAGCCGTCTGGCGGAGCTGTCGCGCCTGGCCGATCTCCCTCGCCAACGCTCTTCGCCATGGACCGGCGCGCCAGGGACGGACCAAGGGCTTCACCCTGGCGGCCTACGAAGGGAGGTGACGGTGTCGCCTGCGGCCTCGAGGCCCTGACGACCGAATCCCTGAACGCGTCCACCGCCACGGGCTTCACGTCCGGCGAGCTGGAAAGTGACCAAGGTCGAACTCCTGCGCCAGACAGAGCGGGCGGGCCGCCGAGGCGGATAAGACCGCCGCAGCGCTTCACCCGCCTCCCGATGACGCACTTCCTGCGCGGCACGCCCACCCGACGACGCGCAAAGCGGCTCGCGCTGGCCAGGACCTGCTCCCGGGGACTACGCTGGCCGAGGTGGACGCACGGCTGCGCGAGCGACGCGCCCTGACCGGCCGGGTCGTGACGATCGAGGCGCTGGCAGCGCGACGGCCTCGCGGTGCCGGACGAGGCCGAGTTGGCGGCGATCATCGACGGCGGCCGCCAGGGGATAAAGTCGCTCTACGTCGACGCGATGTTTGACGCCCTGCTGGTGCCCACGCCCGCCAGCTCCCGGCGCGGATCGTCGCGCGGACAGAAGACACGGCCCTCGGCACCACGACCTGACCCCGTCCAATGGTCTGAAAGTGTGGTACGTTCAAAGGCTGACGGACTCCTAAGAACGACGAGATCCTGCTGCGGGCCACGAGCCCCGGCGGCACGTCGCTCATCGTCGACGACGACGACGCCTACATGCGGCTGTGCTACGCGTCGAGCATCGTCGCGTCCAGCGGCGCCCGCTTTCGACCAGACGGCTTTGCAGAAGAAGCTGGCGGGTCGGCTGGTCCGGCTGCAGCCGCAGATCACGTTCCTCGACGAGGCTTCTGGCGCAGCGCCTCCCGCAGGACCGCAGACCTGCTGCAGCTCCGTCTACCTGGTACGCGACGGCGCCCCGCGAGGACCCGGTCGCGGTCGCCGCGCTGGTCGAGCAGCAGCGCTCGCAGCTGCAGAACCGCAGCGCCGAGCCTTCGCTGGTCACGGCCTTCCGCGACACCATCTCCGCGCTGACCTACGCCACCACTCCGCGCTGGCGTCCGATCACGGTCGAGCAGCTCACGCCCTGACCACGCCGCCTCGCTGGCCTTCTACATCATGATCGCTTCGGCGACCGGTGGCGACTTCACGTTCACGCTGGTGGGCGCGATCGATCCAGCCGCGGCCGAACCGCTGGTGCTGACCTACCTGGGCGGCCTGCCCGCAGGCGGCAGGACGGAATCGTAAGCTGCCCTTCGTCAGCAAGGCTGCGGCAAGCGGCGTCCAGGAGCGCACGCTGTACCGGCGGCGCTGAGCCGAAGGGCCTGGTCGAGCTGGCCTTCAACGGCGAGCAGCCGTGGAGCTGGCAGGCGCTACGAGATGGAAGCGCTGTGCGACGTGCCGCGCATCCGTCTGCGCGAGACGATCCGCGAAGACATGAGCGGCACCTACGGCGTGCGGGCCGTCGGGGTATCTCCAAGATGCCCGTGGAACGGTACAACCCTCGCGGTGGGCTGGCTGCGATCCCGACCGCGGTGCGTGAGCCGACCGACGCGGTCTGGCGCAGCTGCGCGACATCGCCGAGAACGGACCTGGAGGAGAGACGCTGACGAAGGTCCGTGCGACGCAGCTGCGCAGGAAGAGACGAGCCTGCGTGGACGAACGGCTACTGGCTGGATCAGCCTGTGCGGCACCAGACCGAGAACGACCCGCGCCTGATCCTGAGCGGCCTGGGCAGGCTGTCAACGCCCTGACGGCACAGATGGTGCGGCGACGCGGCGCGGCGGGTCATCGATCCGGCGAACGTGATTGGCGTGGTGCTGCTGCCGCAGGAGGATTGACGCGGACGGTCAGTGCAGCAGTCGCTGCAAGAGCTCCGTGCGGTCCACGTTGGCCACGGGCGGAACCACTCGTCCTGGAACTTGTAGACCAGGATGCCCAGCCAGATCCAGACCAGCTGGCGCGGTAGATCGCCTGGACGCGGTCCCAGCCGCGGAACTGGGCGATGGTGACATAGACCAGGAAACAGGGGCTCCAGCAGGTTCGTGGAGCTAAGAACATGAACTCGTCCTGCGTGACGAAGAACAGCGCCCTGCCCGACGGTGCGCAGGGCGGTAAAGCGTGGCCGCGATCTCGCGCGGATCGGGCTGGGCCGTGCCAGCCCCAGATGAAGATGAACAGGTAGCCGACCCAGTCGGCGGACTTGTCGAGGTTCTGCAGAGGACCCGTCGAGACCGGCGGGGATCAGCAGGTCGCCGTCGATCGAGTCCAGCAGCCAGTTGGCCCAGCTCCGCCGCGAAGGGGAAGCGCAGGAAGAGCACCGCAGCAGGAATCCCAGGGCGGTTAATGACGTCAGACGATCAGCAGCAGGTTCAAGGCACTCCCAGAGGTCCTTCCTTTATCCGGTAGCCGACCCCGGCTTCGGTGAATTGCAGGCGCCGGGCCGGGTCCGGCTCGATCTTATGCCGCAGCTGCGCCATGAAGACCTGCAGGTAGGTGGGTCCGCCCATGTAGGGGGCGCCCCAGACGGACTTCAGGATCTGCCGGTGCGTGAGCACCTTTGCCGCGTTCACGGCCATCAGCACTAAAAAGAGCCGGTACTCGGTGGGCGTCAGGCGGACTCCTGCGCCTCTGGCTTGATTGACGGTGACCCTGCGGCGCACCCATCGACGCGCGTACGCCCACTCTCGATCACGACCGACGACGTGTCTGGTCTCCGCTCGGGTGCCGGTGGCGCAGGGGACCCGCATGCGCCAGACAACTCCTTGACGCTGAAGGGCTTGGTCAGGTAGTCGTCGGCCCCGGGCGTCGAGGGCGGCGATCTTGTCCTCCTCCTGACCCCGCGCCGAGAGGACCACGATCGGGACGCGCGACCAACCGCGGAACTCGCGCGTCAGCGACCAGGCCGGTCACCAGGTCCGGCAGGCCGAGGTCCAGCAGGATCTCCGCTGGGGTCGGGGGCCGCCTGCTCGATGCCCGACGCGGCCGCGGTCACGGGCTCCCAGGCACCTCGTAGCCCGTGGCTGGCCAGGGAGGCCTCGGGAACCGTAGGATCTGCGACTCCTCCTCCATCACTAGCACCCTGGCTGCGGGCGGGGTCGTCGGCGGCCATCACGTCCCCGACCCTGGCTGCCCTGGTCCGCCAGCCGACCCGCCGTGCCGGCGGCCTGCCCTCGAGCGGCAGGGTGACGGCGGAAGATCGCCAGGCCGCCCAGGCGGTTCGCGGCGTGATCGTCCCGTCGTGAGCCTGAACCATCCCCCCGCAGATGGCCAGCCCCAGCCCGAGCCGCCGCCCACGTGCCCTGCCCCGCGGTGGAACTGCTCGAACACCCTCCTGGCGCCTCTTCCGGGGCCAGACCCCGTCCGCGGTCCGCCACCGTGACCGATGCGTCGCCGCGCCGCCGTCACCTCCAGGGCGAGGGCGTCGCCGCCGGCGTGCTTCGTGGCGTTGTCCAGCAGGTTCAACAGCACCTGCTCGATGAGCACCCAGGTCGACCGACAGGCGCCAGGACTTCCGGCATGCCGCACCTCCCCGGAGCCTCCTCCAGCCTTCTTCTCCAGCGCCCGCTCCAGGCCCCAGGGCACCGCCATCACCTCCAGCGGTTCCCTCCGAACTTCAACCGCATCCCCCGACTCCAGTCGGGTCGTCTCCAGCAGGTTGCCCACGAGCCGACTCCATCCGCTCGGCCTCGTCCAGATGGCGGATCGCCCCGGCCCCGCCCACGCTCCTCAGGCGCCCGGACCGTCGACCGCGGCGTCCGCCCGCCAGCGGCAGCCCGGCGCGCCGGTGATGGCGGCCAGCGGCGTTCGCAGGTCATGCGACACCGCGCTCAGCAGGGCAGGCTGCATGACATCTCCTCCGCGCGCGCCCGCAACTCGCGGCGCCGCCCTCGTCGGTCGCCGCGCCCGCTCCACCGCCGAGCGCCGCTGGCGGCAATTTCCAGGGTGTCGAGGGAAGGCTCGGGACTGGTCGCGGTCCCCCGTCGTGCGGCATCGGTCCCGAGCCCCAGCACCCACACCGGCTCGGGCGGCCCCCATCGCGGCCCGGCAGACGTGCCCGCGCCCGGCAGCGTGTCGGTCCCTGGTCCGGCGGGCTGGCCGTGCGCCAAACACAACCCGGCGAGCGTCGATCTCGTCGTGGCCGTCAACTCCGCTCCGGCCGCTGCGGCTCGGACCGCCAGCGCGCCCGCGCGCCGGCAACACAACCGTCGCCCGCCGCCTCAAGCAGCTCCGCGTGCTGGCGGACGCCGCCGCCGCGGGCGCGTGGCCTGCAGGCGCCAGGTCCCGGCTCAGGCCCAAGAGCGCGGCGGTGCGGGCTCGCGCATCCGGGGCCAGGGCTCCTGGCGGCGCAGCCGGGCGGTGGCGTGAGCTGATGACCGGGCCACGCCGGACATCATCGCGAAGGTCAGCAGGTGCCTCGCGCGGAACGCCACGCTGAACGTAGTAGGGGGCACGAAGAAGAAGTCGTAGGCCGCCACCGACAGCGCCGCGGCGGCGAGCGATGGTCCCCGCCCGTAGCGGTAGGCCGCCACCATGATCGTCAGCAGGAACATCATGACGAAGGCGGGCTGCGACAGGTAGACGCGCGCCAGCGCGCCCGTCGCGGCCGCGGCCACCGCCAGCAGCGCGAACCCGTAGCCGGTGCGGTCGAATGGCCGCGACGCGCGCGGCCGTCCGCCGTCGCGCCGGACGGGCGTCTCGTCCCCGGCGATGAAGTGGACCTCGATGTCGCCGCTGCCGCGCACGATCTGGCTGACGAGCGAGCCCGAGAAGCGGTCGCGCCAGCGGGAGTGGGTCGGCTTGCCGACGATGATGCGGGTCACGTTGTGCTCGCGGGCGTGCCCGATCAGCGCGTCGGCCACCCGCCGCCCGGAGAGCCGCACCACCGCGCCGCCCAGGGACTCGGCCAGCAGAAGATGCCCCTGCAGGCGCTCGCGGTCGCTGTCGCCCATCGGGAAAGCGTCCGGCGCCTCCACGTACACCGCCGTCCAGCGGGCGCGCAGGCCCTCGGCCAGCGCCGCGCGCCGCGGATGATCCGCGCCGAGGACGGGCTCGACCCCACGCAGACCAGGATGTGCTCCGCCGCGGGCCAGGTCGCCTTGATGTCGTAGTCGTGCCGGTAGGCCCGGACGTCGGCGTCGATGCGCTCGGCGGCGCGGCGCAGCGACAGCTCGCGCAGGGCCAGCAGGTTGCCGCGCCGGAAGAAGTTGTCGGCGGCGCGGCTGGCCTGCTCGGGATGTAGACCTTGCCCTCGCCGAGCCGCACGAGCAGCTCGTCGGGCGGCAGGTCGACGAGCTCGATCTCGTCCGCGCGATCGAGCACCTGATCGGGCACGGTCTCGCGCACGCGCACGCCGGTGATCTGGTGGACGACGTCGTTCAAGGACTCGACGTGCTGCACGTTCAGCGTCGTGTAGACGTCGATGCCCTGCTCGAGCAGCTCCAGGACGTCCTGCCAGCGCTTGGCGTGGCGGGCGCCCGGGGCGTTGGTGTGGGCCAGCTCGTCGAGGAGCAGCACGCGCGGGCCGGCGGGCCAGGGTGGCGTCCAGGTCGAACTCGTCGAGCTTGCGCCGCGGTGCTCGACCGCGCAGCGGCGGGATGCCTCCAGGCCCGCGAGGAGCGCGGCTGTCTCCGCGCGACCGTGGGTCTCGACGCCAGCCGACCGCGACGTCGACGCCCGCGGCCCGCAGGCGCAGGCGGACTCCGAGCATCGTGTAGGTCTTGCCGACCCCGGGCGCGTTGCCGAAGAAGATCTTGAGGGCGGCGGGCGTGGCGGCCTCTCGGCCTGCACGCGAGCGCAGCAGCGCGTCGGGATCGGGCCGGTCGACGGGTCATCGGCGTCCCTGTCATGCGGCGAGGATCACCGGGGGCGCCCGCGTCCGCAGCGCCAGGTTGAGGCGCAGGACGTCCACGACGGGCTCGCCGAAGAGGCCGAGCCAGCGCGCTCCGCGGTGCGTCCACCAGACGCCGCGGACCGTCGCCGGCACGAGGCCCGGCGCGGGCCACGCGGCGGCACCTGGTAGTCGGCGGCCGCCGGGCGTGATATGTGGGTCGGGAGCCCGCTGCCGGAGGTCGTGACCAGATCGACGGGGATCGGCCCGCGGGTTGCCTCGGATCTGGCCGCCTGGCGCAGCGCCTCCGCCCAGGCGGCGACGGCCGCCCTGCAGAGTCGGGGTTGTTGGGGCCGAGGTTCGACCCCGCGGACGCCGCGGCCCGGTACGGCTCCGGCGACGTCGCCGACGGCCGCCCCCAGAAGTGGTCCGGCCGCGCGAACGGCCTGCCCGATGAGCGCTGACCCGACCGTCCGGCCGTCCGTTCGATCAGGCTGCCGTTGGCCTGGCGCGGGAACACGAGCTGCGCGAACCCGGTGACCACCAGGGGATAGGCCAGCACCGGGCGAGGACCGTGAGGAGCAGCAGCAGCAGCGTCAGCGCCGGCTCACGATCCTGGAGGACATGTTCACGAGGCCCATCCACGTGCAGCAGGAGGTCGATGCCCTTGATGCACGGGAACGGCAGGATCAGGCCGCCGAGCCCGACACCAGCAGGTTGTTGCGCAGCAGGCGCCGGCCGGCGCGGGGCGGTACCTTCACGCCGCGCAGCGCCAGCGGGATCAGCGCGACGATCACCAGCGCGTTGAAGATCACCGCCGACATGACGGCGCTCTGCGGCGAGCGGAGCCGCATGACGTTCAGGGCGCCCAGCTCGGGGAGGTCGCCGACGAAGGCCGCCGGAATGATGGCGAAGTACTTGGCGACATCGTTGGCGATGCTGAAGGTGGTCAGCGCGCCGCGCGTCATGAGCAGCTGCTTGCCGATGCTGACGATGGAGAGCAGCTTGGTGGGGTTGGAGTCGAGGTCCACCATGTTGCCGGCCTCCTTGGCCGCCTGCGTGCCGGTGTTCATCGCCACCGCCACGTCGGCCTGCGCCAGCGCGGGCGCGTCGTTGGTGCCGTCGCCGGTCATGGCCACCAGGTGCCCGGCCTGCTGATAGCTGCGGATGAGGGCCAGCTTCTTCTCGGGCGTGGCCTCGGCGAGGAAGTCGTCGACGCCGGCCTCGGCCGCGATGGCGGCGGCGGTGAGCGGGTTGTCGCCGGTGATCATCACCGTGCGGATGCCCATCCGCCTGAGCTCGGCGAAGCGCTCGCGCATGCCGCCCTTGACGATGTCCTTGAGGTGGACCACGCCGAGCGCCCGGCGGCCGTCGGCCACCAGCAGCGGCGTCCCGCCCCCGCGCGCGACCCTCGGCCGGCCGCGCGCCCGCGTCCGGCGGGGACGACCCGCCCTCGCCCACGACGAACGCTGCGATGGCGTCCCGGCGCCCTTGCGGATCCGCCGGCCCGTCGACGTCGACGCCGCTCATGCGGGTCTGGGCGGAGAACGGCACGAAGTGGCGCCAGGCCCTGCAGGTCCCGCGCGCGCAGGTCGAACGTCCCTTGGCCAGCACCACGACGCTGCGCCCCTCGGGCGTCTCGTCGGCCAGCGACGCGAGCTGCGCGGCGTCGGCCAGTTCCCGTTCCGTCACCCCCGGGGCCGGCAGGAAGGCCGACGCCTGGCGGTTGCCGAGGGTGATGGTGCCGGTCTTGTCGAGCAGCAGGACGTCGACGTCGCCGGCGGCCTCGACGGCGCGGCCCGAGGTCGCGATGACGTTGGCCTGGATCATGCGGTCCATGCCGGCGATGCCGATCGCCGACAGCAGGCCGCCGATCGTGGTCGGGATGAGGCAGACGAGCAGCGCGACCAGCACGGTGAGCGGGACGGGCGATCCCTGGCCCCCGGAGAGCGCGGCGTGGGACGAGAAGGCGAACAGCGTCGCGGTCGCGAGCAAAAACACGATGGTCAGCGCCGGCCAGGAGGATGTGGAGCGCGATCTCGTTGGGCGTCTTTGCGCCCTTCGCCCCCTCGACCAGGGCGATCATGCGGTCCAGGAACGACTCGCCCGGGTTCGTGGTGATCCGCACGATGAGCCAGTCCGAGAGCACGCGCGTGCCGCCGGTGACCGCGCTGCGGTCGCCGCCGCTCTCGCGGATCACCGGCGCGCTCTCGCCGGTGATGGCGCTCTCGTCGACCGAGGCGATGCCCTCGATCACCTCGCCGTCGCCGGGCACGAGGTCGCCCGCCTCCACCAGCACCAGGTCGTCCCGGCGCAGGCTCGCGGACATGACCTCCGTCTTGTCGGCGTCGCGCCGCGGCCCGGCCAGGCGCTTGGCCGCCACCTCGCGGCGGGCCCGGCGCAGGTTCGCGGCCTGCGCCTTGCCCCGGCCTCGGCCATCGCCTCGGCGAAGTTGCCGAAGAGCACCGTGAACCAGAGCCAGAGCGCGACGGCCAGGATGAACGGCGCCGGGGCCTCCCCCGCCCCGGTGACCTGCGCGTGCACGTACAGCAGCGACTGGCTCAGGTGCACCTCCGCGCCGGCGGGCAGGCGCAGATGTTCCGCGATGGGGCCGAGCGCCAGCGCCGGGAAGAACGTCAGCGCCCCGACGAGCACCACGACACCCACCAGCATCAGGACGAACAGCGGGGTGTCGGTGGGCAGCGTGCCCGCCGAGGGCGGCACGATCTTCTTGCGCGCCAGCGAGCCCGCCAGCGCCAGCACCGGGACGATGACCCAGTAGCGGCCCACGAGCATGCACAGCCCGAGCGACAGCGCGTAGAAGGTCGACGTCGCGTCCAGGCCCGCGAACGCCGAGCCGTTGTTGTTCGCGGCCGAGGAGTAGGCGTAGAGGATCTCCGGAAGCCGTGGGGACCGGGGTTCGGCGCCGCCGCCGCCGCATGTTGCAGGCTGACGGCGACGGCCGTCCCGACGAGGACCGCGGCCGACGGCGCCAGGATCACCAGGCGACGCCATCTTCATCTCGTAGGCCTCGAGCTTCTTGCCCAGGTTCGGGCGTCCGGCCGACCATGAGCCCGGCGATGAAGACGGCCACGACGACGAACATCAGCATGCCGTACAGGCCCGAGCCGACGCCGCCGAAGATCACTTCGCCGAGCTGTATCAGCACCAGCGGCACCGCGCCACCCAGCGGCGTGAAGCTGTCGTGCATGGCGTTCACCGAGCCGTTCGACGCCGCCGTGGTCGCGGCGGCCCAGAGCGCCGAGCCCGGCACCCCGAAGCGGACCTCCTTGCCCTCCAGGTTCCCGGCGGACTGGTCCAGGCCCAGGCCGTCGAGCGCGGGGTTGCCGGCCCGTTCGGCCGCGGTTCCGGCCAGCAGCAGCGGTATCAGCAGTGCCGTCATCGCCGCGAACAGCATCCAGCCGTGCCGCCGCGATCCGACCAGGCGGCCGAAGGCGAAGCAGAACGCGGCCGGCAGCAGCAGGATGGCGAGCACCTGGACGAGGTTGCTCAGCGGGGTCGGGTTCTCCAGCGGGTGCGCCGAGTTCGTGTTGTAGTAGCCGCCCCCGTTGGTCCCGAGCTGCTTGATCGCCACCTGCGAGGCCACCGGGCCGATCGCGATCGCCTGCGTGGGCACGCCGGCCTGCGGTTCGACCAGCGACGCCGCCAGCTCGCCGCGCCCGCTCTGCACCACGCCCTGCGACACGAGCAGGCCGGCGCAGAGCAGCGACAGCGGCAGCAGGACGTAGAGCGTCCCGCGCACCAGGTCCACCCAGAAGCTGCCGAGCGTGTCCGCGCCGCGGCGGACGAAGCCGCGCGCCAGGGCCACGGCCACGGCCATCCCCGTCGCCGCGGACAGGAAGTTCTGGACGGTGAGCGCGGCCATCTGGGTGAGGTGGCCATGGTGGTCTCGCCGCCGTAGGACTGCCAGTTCGTGTTCGTGGCGAAGCTCACCGCGGTGTTGAAGGCGATCGCGGGGTTCACGGCCGGCAGGCCGGCGGGGTTCAGGGGCAGCGCGCCCTGCCACCGCTGCAGCAGGTAGACGGCCAGGGCGCCCGCGAGGTTGAACACGAGCAGGCTGAGGGCGTAGCGGCGCCAGGACATCTCCTCGTCCGCGGACGCGCCGGCGCGAGACGGTAGATGCGGCGCTCGAACGGCCCCAGCAGGCGCTGCGCGAGGCGGGCCCGCCCCTCGTAGACGTCCGCCAGGTACCGGCCGAGGGGCGCGGCCAGCAGCGCGAGCAGTGCGAAGTAGACGGCGAACTGGGCCAGCGTCAGCGCGTCCATCAGAACCGCCTCCGGCGAGCATGGCCACCAGCAGATAGACGAGCAGCAGCAACGCCAGGGCGGCCCCCGTCCACAGGATCACGGTCATCGCGGCACCTCCGTCAGACCTTCTCCAACAGCCGCACCAGGGCGACGGTGAGCAGGAAGAAGCCCACGAGCACGGCCAACAGGAGCAGGTCCATGGTTCGCCTTTCCGGCGCGGGCCGGGCGCGGGTTCGCCCGGGCATCGCGCCCTGCCCCATCAGTGTCGGCTGGTTCGTGTCAAAGCGGGGTCAAGACGGAAGCGGGAAGCGTCAGGATTGTGTCAGGGGGCAAAGGGGGTCAGGCGTGCGGCGGCCGGCGGCGCGCGACGTGGCGGGAATCCCCCCACGCGTTGCGGGCGACCGTCCGACCGGCCGTTTCGACGCGGTGCTGCAGGCAGACGCGGCACTCGTCCCGACCTTCGTCCAGGCAGGGCTTGCCCTCGTAGAGCCGGTAGTTCCGACGGGCGCCCTGCGGGGTGAGGTTGGGCATGATCACGTTGGCCCCGCAGGCGATCCCCTGCTCGCGGCCGTCGGGGGCCAGGGCCTGCAGCGCGGTGGTGGCGGCGATGTTGACGTCCGGCAGGGCCAGCCGGGTGACCGCGATCATGTTCAGGGCCAGCGCCAGCAGCTCGTCGTGGGGCATCATCCCGAGCCCGCGCAGGGGCGACTGGTCGTGCACGATGTAGGGACCCATGCCGATCATGTCGACGTCCTGGTCGCGGAAGAACAGGATGTCGTCGGCCAGGTCCCCGACGGTCTGCCCGCAGGCCGATCATCACCCTGGTGCCGACCTGGAACCCCGCCTCGCGCAGCGACGCCAGGCAGGCCACGCGATCCCGGAAGCTCTGGGCCGCCGGGTGCAGGCGCGCGAACAGCTCGGGGTTGGAGGTCTCGATGCGCAGCAGGTAGCGGTGGGCGCCGGCGGCGCGGAAGCGGCGGTAGGTCTCGGGCGTCTGCTCGCCGACCGCCAGCGTGATCCCCAGCCCGTCCGGCAGCTCCGGCCCGCGGCTGCGCTCCTTGATCTCCCGCACGCAGCCCTCGACGAAATCTACGAAGTCCTCGTCCCACTTCTCGCCCGACTGCAGCACGCAGGAGCCGTAACCCATCTGGGCGGCCCACAGGGCGCAGTCCACGATCTCCTCGCGGGACAGGCAGTAGCGCTCCACCTCGCGGTTGCCGGCGCGGATGCCGCAGTAGTGGCAGTTGCGGGCGCACTCGTTGCTGAACTCGACGATGCCGCGGTAGTAGACCTCGTCGCCGACGGTGCGGGTGGCGAGGTCGAAGGCGGCGCGGCGCAGGCGGGCGAGGTCGGGGGGGGCGGTCAGGGACAGCAGGAAGAGCAGGTCCTCGTGGGCGAGGGTCGGGGAAGCGAGGAGGGTGGACAGACGGTCCATGATGGGGCCCGGCTTTGCGGAAGAGTGTCGATTCGAGTGAGGTCACGACTGGCGTATCCGCCCCCTCGGTAGTCCGCAACCGCCGAGGCGCGGGCGACCGAGCGGTGCAGTGGCTGGCCGCGCCTCAGACCAGCGTCCCCGCCCAAAGCTACGAGCAATACTTCCTCCAGGGCAGGATCTCGATCCCATCGTCGGTGGTGCGAGATTCGTCCGTGCGGGCGACAATGATCGCCCGGCCGAACCGATACTCCTGCTTCAGGGCCCGCAGCCCCTGGAAGTCGGCGTTGCGGACGTGCCGCGTCAACTTGAATTCGACGGCGGCCACAAGCATGCAATTATGTCTACTTCGTAGAACGCGTGTATCCGCCAGAACTCCAGCGGACGTTAGTCAAAGCCCGCAAATGAGATACAGGCAGATTAAACACCTGTTTCTGCATCTATAACAAGAAACGGCTCCACCAAAGCCGAAGCAATAGAAGCATGTCGCCCTTACAGGCGATCAGTTGGTCTTCACAATGAGACCTGCGGCCCAAAGCAAATTAAGCGGAAGGAGGCGACCTAAATCGAGGCCCGGGATGAGGCGACTGTCAGGTGAATTCTATAACTAAACACTTACAAAGCTATATGGGGAATTCGATATTTAGTTTTTTCATCTTTGCATATAATGCTTTCCGAGATATGCCTAGGTTAATTGCAGCACTTGTTCTGCTACCTCCAGATGAAATTAATGACTGCATAATCCTCTCTTTTTCCGCATTCTCTATATATACCGCCAAGTGCAGCAACCCATTGGACGCCACTTTAGACTTTGAATATATTTGCATATGTTTGGGCAGCATATCTGCTGTTAGTTTTTTATTGTGCTGGGCATATAGCGCTAGCCTCCTAGTTATTGATTCCAGTTCACGCACATTGCCGGGCCACGGATATTTGTGATATAATTCGCGTATATTATTATCGAACAAATCGTGATAGGTGAAATGATTGCCGAGTACTTTACAAATAAAATATGCCGCAAGTGGCTCAATATCTTCGGGCCTTTCGCGCAATGGAGGAACAAATATCTCTAATGTTTTTAATCGGTAATAACAATCCGGTCGAAACATATTAGTGGCGACCATAGTACTTATATCAGCATTTGTTGCAGCAATAACTCTAATGTTTGTTTTTCTCAATGTTGGATCACCTAATCTATGAAATGATCCATCTTGTAATAATCTGAGCAATTTTACTTGCAGTATCGGTGGCATCTCTCCGATTTCATCGAGAAATAGTGTGCCGCCATTAGCCTGATCTGATAGCCCCTGCACGCTGGCATCTGCGCCAGTATATGCTCCCTTAACATTTCCAAAGAACTCTCTCTCAAATAGTTGCTCCGGTATCGCTGCACAGTTCACTGGAACAAATGATGAATTACTCCTGTTTCCTCGTTCATGTATAAGCTTAGCGACTAGCTCTTTGCCGGTACCGGTCTCACCTGTAATCAACACAGGCTCTGTAGAGTTGGCTGCAATATCTATTATCGATAACAACGATTTCATTGATTTAGAATAGGCTACTATACTAGTGCCATCACATGGATCGCATTCCATTGTTGTAAATAGTGGCTTGATATCATCAACGCGGCGCAGCGATTTAATTGTATCAAATAGCTCATTAATGCGTGCAACATCATCGATACAGCCGTAATTTGATAATAGCGAATGTGCTTCTAGCGCATGATTCCACGCTGTTCATAAAGTGTTCGATTATCTAACGCGACCAAATTGTATGATTCAATAACCAGCTCCGCAAGTGCCTTTGTCACTAGTCGCTGAACTTTCATAATAGTTATGCCATTCAGCGCAAATACTTGCTGCCGTAAATGAGATAATGCAAGCTCTCGCATTGACTCATGCCCATGCAATGTAGAAATTGATTTTATTATGTACTTATACGAAACCGGGTAATTAGATAATCCCAAATATGATTCAGACATAGCGCGGTATGTTATACCCAAATCATGACATAATCCCATACTACTCAATAAAGCCATTGACTGCCTTGCATATTCAAGCCCGGACTTATAATCATGATACTTATTACATGATATGGCCTTTCTCATTAAAACTCCACCTATAAGGTCGGAAGAATTGTCGATAACGCCAGCAACCTGAATAGCCCGATTATAATATCGTTCTGCGAGAGGTATATCTTCGGAGTATAATTCGATATCGCCGCATGTCTCTAAACATACAGCCTCTTCGCGTGCAAAATGATTTTTTGAACTAAGTATTGTCATTGCTTCATGAATGGCCACTGTTGCATCAGCGATTAGATGAGATGAAAGCAATATTCGCGCTTTAACGATAGATGATTTTGCTACAAGCAGGGGGGCAGATTATCGGCAGAAAAATTTTCTTGTATTGTGGCTAGGGCCACGGCTGTATCCCCGTGCTTAAGCAACGCGATCGATTTATTAAGTCTAATATCGGCAGCTCTATCTCGGTATATACTGTGATCAACAAGTTCATATGCTTTATTATAAAATTCAATTGACCTTGACAGTCGGCCAACATTCTTTTCAACCAGACCAAGCGCGCACAATACAACACATGAGTGATGGACATTACCCGCATAACGAAATAGGGCTAACGAATCTGAGAAGTGCTGTCGTGCATCACAATATTTGTGTAATAAACACCGAACCTTCCCAAGCAAAAACAAGAATGAAGCAGCAACTTCTGGATTGCTATTGTATTTACTAGATTGCAAATTATGACGCGCGACTTCTTCTGCTTGCCCATGCCTTGATAGCACTAAATAGCACCACCCTCTTAATAACTCAGGCAATATCGAATTGCCAGAAAAGTAATTATTTGCCTTATACCGCTGGATTATTTCAAGACATTCATGGTAGGCCCCAAGGCGATACTTTGAGTCAATAATGCATACCGCGCATAATGATATGTCTTCATTAGTGTCATAGTTAAGATGATTATTAATTGCATCCCGCACAAGTTCTTCAATCAGTGACTGAAGAGCATCGACTATAGAATCGTAATGTCCCTTTGAGTATTTGCTTAATAATAATCGCAGTCGACTATCGATCGCCTTATCACCATCTACCCGTAATTCACTCGAATTATACATGATTGCTCCATTAGCACACTTTGGTTAATAATTTACGGCTAATACTGTCTTAAATGTATAACGAGGAACTGATGGCATATGCGACACACCGAACAATACTTGAAGCTGCTGACTGCCAAATGTAGGAATATTTACTGTGCTACCTAGTGCGATATAATTAAAATATGCCGACTGGTTGCAATTCTGAGATATGTCATGTGTATGATTTACAATTCCTCCGCTAATTAATATCATTGGCTTAATATATGACATTAACGGGAAACGGTTTGCCGAATGACTATTCCAGTCAAAATGATATTCGGCGCTAAGCCACGCCATCATTTTCCCGCAGTAACCTCCCGCATCTAGATCTCTTAAAGTTCCATAGCCACCAATATATGTTAGCATTTCTGGTGATGTACTGTTGCCTGAATCAACCCACTCGCTTTTCAAGAGCCAGTAGTTTCCATTATTATACAGTTTCCTCCACCGAGCGCGTACTGATTTAGCAATATTCAGATATCCTGGTTTATTATTTAATCGACCACCTGTTGCCATTTCGGATATTTGATGAACTTGAATACCTATTAAAAGAGACAAACTATCATAGTTCCAACACACTTCTGAAAATAGTGAAAGTCGCCGCAAACCATCTAGAAATATGTTATCATGAATCTCCCTCGAATCATTAATAAAACTCCACTCCGTCCGCACCCCCAACCCCCGATGCTCCCCCTCCCCCCCCGCAACCCTAAACGTCAACGCCGGATGCGGCGAATACCTCAGCCCCGCCCGCCAAGCCTCCATCTCGTAATACTGGCTCGGATCATCCCCCGCGATCAGCGCGCTCAGGTCGTTCAACGGCCGCCGATCCCCCCCGAACCTCTCGATCGTCCTGCCCCCCTCGGCCTCGAACGCCAGCTTCACCCACGGCTCCCGCACCAGGAACCCCTCGGCGTCCCGCGGCTTGGCCGTCAGCAGCGGCACGTCCAGCTTGTGGCTATGCGTGCACCGCCGCCAGGCGAACCCGTAGTCCAGCCCCGAGGTCAGGCTCGCCTGGCGCACCCCGGCCCGCGCCAGCCGCACCTCGCCCCCCAGCACCAGTCCCTCGACCCGGTTGAACCGGAACCGCTCCAGCGGCTTGACCCCGAGCTGCCACGGTCGCCCGGCGATCATCCGCGCGATCACGTGGTCGCCTTCTCCGACCAGGCAGTCGAGGCCGGCGTCGTGCAGGCCGAAGTCCAGGTCCCGCACCGTCAGGGGCACGTAACAAGGCGGGTCCAGGGACCGCCAGAAGTCGTCCGCCGCCGTCCGGCCGCTGTCGGCGCTCGCGGTTGCCAAGACCGTGTTGACGGTGTCGACCGGCGCTTCCGCGCCACGGACCGCGATCGGCGCCCCCGCTCCCAGCAGGACCGCCACCGCGATGATCGCCATGACCCCGCGCCTCAAGGCCCCACCCCGTCGCCCGCGCCCTCGATGTCCCAGTCCCTCAGCCGCACCCGCGCCGTGACCCGGCTCGGCAGCAGCGGCAGGTCGCGCAGCACGATCTCGGCCTCGAACTCGTCGCTGACCCAGTGGTCGCCCTGCTGGCGCTGCTTCCAGGTGAAGCGCGGCACGTCGGCCACGAACAGGGGCGCCGGCGAGGGGCCGGCCAGGCGGCCATCCATGCGGCGGATCACCAGGTCGCCGTAGTCGATCCAGACGGTGCCCGCGATGCCGGAGCTGAAGCGGTCCCGGGGCTCGAAGCCGATGGCGAAGACGAGGCGGTCGCCGACCAGCCGGCGCTCGAGGATCTCGTACCGGTAGCGGCCGCCGGAGGTCAGCAGGAAGGGCATGTCCATGGCGAGGTCGCCGGCCTCCTCGCTCCACTCGCGCCCGATCTCGGTCTCGAGCTTGTCCTTCTTCAGCTCGCCGTCGCGGTACTCGCGCTCGGAGCGGCGCAGGCGCGCGGTGCGCCGCTCGCCGTCGCGGTCCACGGACAGGCGCACGGCCTCGCTGACCACGGTGCGGTGGCCGAGCGAATCGGTGCGGTCGTCGTGGAAGATTTCGGTGCGGCTGATCGCGGTCACGGCGTAGGCGCCCAGGCGCCGCTCGTCGTCGCGCATGCGCTCGCCGATCAGGCGCACCAGCTCGCTGACCCGCAGGCGCGGCGCGGTGACCGTGACGGTGTCGGCGACGGCGTCGGAGGGGGGCAGGTCCGCCGCCCCGGCCGACGGCGGCGCGTAGCCGGCCCCGAGCAGGGCGTCGGCGGTGTCGAGCCAGGGGTCGTCGGGGATCGCGGCGGACGAATCGGCGGGCGCGGCGGTGGACGCCCAGGCCGCCGCCGGGGCGCACAGGACGGCGATCAGGACCGCTGCCGTGCACGCTCGCTTCGCTCGGACCACGCCTGCCGCCTTGTTCGCCTGCCACGGCGCCGATTCGCGCCCACCCGATCCTCACCATCCATTCTACGATGCGATCGGGCGCATGCAACCGCAGCGGCGACTTGTCCACAGAATAGCAGCCATCGATGAGATGAGATGGGCCGGCCCCGTCATCGACCAGAAGCAGCGTCGTCCGGGCGGTCGCGGATCCCTCGTACCAGAGCGCAGGATGTGCGTCGCCTGATCCCGACCGCGGGCCGCGTCAGCCCTCGTCATGCGCGCGGCCGGCCCCGCCCTCCCCCCGGCAAGGGCGGGGCCGACGGCGGCGGCGTGACCCCGCGGGCCGGCGAACGGGCGCTCGGGCGCTGCGGGGAGCAGTTCCAGGTGGGAACGGCGCCGCCGACCGGAGGCGGCCGGCGTGTCGCCCCCGAGGCGCCCTGTCCCCAGGTCCGTCAACGCAGGGCGCCGGACCCTCGCCCGGGGGGATCCGGCGCCGCGTGACGTGCGATGTCGGAGCTACTTGACCCGCTGGTAGTCCATCGCCATCGTCTTGACCTCGCCCATGCCCTCCTATGACCGCATAGTAATCGACGTGGCCCTGGTCGTGGCTCTGCCAGGTCGACACCGAGCGCATGAAGACCTCCCCGCCGGTGGCGGGGTCGATCATCCGGCCCGCGACCTCCATCGGGTCCCCCGCCTGGGCGTACTTGCCGGTCATGACCATCGTCGCGGTGCTCATGTTGTCGATCCAGGTGGCGGTGATCGTGCCGGTGGTGTTGTCGTAGCCGGTATAGCCGATCCCGGCGAAGGGCAGGCCGAAGACCTCGCCCGCGAACTCCTCCTTCAGGTAGCGGCCGCCCAGGACCATCTCGGACTTCGAGGTCATCGTGCTGACCACGGGCTCGGCGCCGGGCGCGGGCCACATCGTGGTCGTGACGGTCCACGCGCCGGCCTTGTCGGCCAGGAAGGCGTGGACCGGGCCGGGGGTCGCGGCCGCCGCCATGGCGGCCTGGGCCGCGGCGGCGTCCTGGGTCTGGTCCTGGGCTTGCAGGGGCGAAGCGGCGGCCAGGGCGGCCAGCAGGGCCAGCGTCAGAATCCTGCGTGCGGTCATGTCGATCTCCCTGTTAATTGTGGAGCCGGGCCGAGGGCCGCCCGGCGAGGCCTGTCGTGCAGCGGGAGGGATCCTACCAGTGGACAAGAAACGATTCCAGGCCGAGGTCGTGCTGCTGGTCTGCACCCGCAAGGACGGCACCTGCGGCAAGAAGGGCGCGCGCCTGCGCAGCCGCCTGGCCGAGGCCGTCGAGGCGGAGGGCTTCAAGAAGCGGATCCGCGTGCTGCCCACCGGCTGCCTGGACGCCTGCGGCTGTGGGCCGGTGGTGCTGGACTCGGCCTCGCAGACCCTGTACACGGACGTCGGCAAGGACGACGCGGCCGACATCGTGCGCAAGACAGCCCGCCGTCACGGGCTCAAACCCTGACTCCGCACCGACTTTCGGGAGGCGCCGTGATCATCCGACCCGTCCCCTTCGCCGCCGTGGCCTTCGTCTGCACCAACAAGCGGCCCGACGGCCACCCCAAGCCCTGCTGCGCCGACCGCGGCGGCCTCGCGCTGCGCGACGAGCTGAAGAAGATGGTCGCCGAGCGCGGCCTCGAGGCCCGCGTCAAGGTCTACCAGAGCGGCTGCCTCGGCGGCTGCGAGTTCGGGCCGATGGCCATGACCTTCCCCGACGGGCGCATGCAGTTCGGGGTCAGCGCGGCGGATCTGCCGTCGATGCTGGACTCGCTGGCGGCCGAGGCGGCGGACGAGACCCCCTAGGACCGGTGGAGAGCGCCGGCCCCGGTGATTGACACCGCGGCGACGATCGCGGATACTCGACGTGGCGCCAGCCTCCTGAAGCGGCCTGCTTCCGGGAGACCCATCATGAAACTGCCGTGCCCGATGCCTCGCGCCGCCCTGACGGTGCTGCTGCTCTTGTCGCCCTGCATCGCCTCCGCGGACCCCGGCGCCGGGATCCCCCTGTCGGTGGGCGACGACAACTCCTACGTCACGACCAACTGGGGCCAGGGCGACTACACGCTCATCTGTCTGCCCGACGGCTCGGGCGCCCCCCTGTCCCTGGCGCGGGACCCGTCCGGCAACCCCGTGGACTGCACGATCCACGTCTACCTCCTGTCCCCCCAGAACGTGCCGTACGTCGGCGTCCCGGCCGAAATGGTCGGCGTTCGGGCCCGCCACCTCGAGAACGGGCTGTACGGATGCGGCGCGGTGGCGGCGGGCGACCACATCATCCTCGCCCACGCCGACCGGCCCACCGACGTGAACGGCTACACGACCATCAGCGGACCTTTGGCGGTCGGCGGCTGCACGGCGGCCTATCCCGACGGCCTCGTTCTGATCGTCGACCAGCCCGGGCCCGGCGGCGCGATCGACGGGCCCCACGGCACGCTCGGCATCATCAGCCCCGACCTGTTCACCGACGGCGTCGTCGACCTCAGCGACGTGTCCCTGTTTTCGTCCCTGTTCGGCAGCTACGACGGGCGCGCCGATTTCGACGCCAACGGCGTCGTCGGCCTTTCGGACCTGGTCGTGTTTTCAGCGGCCGTGGGCGCGACCTGCGGACCCTGACGCGGGACGGGGAGTCGCCCCTTTTCTTTATTATTGAATATTGTCATCACTATGAACATATAGTGCCCTTGATGCTGTAAAAAACCTACACTATATAACCATCGATCCGGGCGCCCCATGAGCCAATATATTGTTGACATTATTCATCATAGTGACGATATATTGTTCTAGAGAGGTGATTTGCCATCATGTCATTCTATGCCGCAACCGACCACGCCATCCTCGAGGAACTGGGACGCCGGCTGCGCCGGCGCCGGCTGGACCGCAACCTCAGCCAGCGCGACGTCGCCGAGCAGGCGGGCGTCGACCGCACGACCGTCGTGGCGCTCGAATTGCACGGGCGCGCCTCGCTGATGACGCTCGTCCAGGTGCTGCGCGTGCTGGGCGCCCTGGACGAACTCGAGACGTTCCTGCCGGCGCTCGGGCCCAGCCCCCTCGAACTCGCGCGACGTGCGGGCAAGGTGCGGCGACGGGCATCGCGCCCCCGCGCGCCGCGCGGCGACGACGGCACGGAAGGCGCCTGAGATGAGCGACCGCGTGGACGCCGCGACTGTCCGGATCTGGGGCCGCCGGGTCGGCGCCGTGGCCTGGGATCGGGCGCGCGGCCTCGCCACCTTCGAATACGACCCCGGGTTCCTCGACAGCGGTCTGGAGCTGTCGCCCCTCCACCTGCCGCTGGACGCCGCCCGCCGCGGCAGCGGCCGCTTCGAGTTCCCTTCGCTGCCGCGCCCGACGTTCCACGGCCTGCCGGGCCTGCTGGCCGACGCGCTGCCCGATCGCTTCGGGAACAGCCTGATCGACGCCTGGCTGGCGGCGCAGGGACGTCCGCGTGAGGATTTCAGTCCCGTCGAGCGGCTCTGCTACGTCGGCCGCCGCGGCATCGGCGCCCTGGAGTTCGAGCCGGCCCTGCGCGGCGTCCAGGATGACACCACCGCCGTGGACATCGGCGAACTGGTCGCCCTGGCCCGCGACGTGTTGCGCGAGCGCGGCGGGCTCGCCGCCGACCTCGGCGACGGCACGAAGGCCCTGGCCGACATCCTGCGCGTGGGCACCTCGGCGGGCGGCGCCCGGGCCAAGGCCGTCATCGCCGTCAACGACGCGACGGGCGAGGTCCGCTCCGGTCAGCTCGACGCACCGCCGGGGTTCGCCCACTGGCTGCTGAAATTCGACGGCGTGCAGGACGACGCCCTCGGCGATCCGGCGGGCTACGGCCGCCTCGAATACGCCTACCACCGCATGGCCGTCGCGGCCGGCGTCGCGATGACCGAATGCCGGCTGCTGGAGGAGGGCGGGCGGGCGCATTTCATGACACGCCGCTTCGACCGCACCGGCGATGGCGGCCGCCTGCACCTGCAGTCGCTCTGCGGGCTGGCCCACCTCGATTTCAACGATCCGGTCTCGCACAGCTACGAGCAGGCCTTCGCGGCCCTGCGTGAACTGCGGACGCCCTATCCCGACCGGGTGGAACTGTTCCGCCGCATGGTGTTCAACGCGGCCGCCCGCAACCAGGACGACCACACCAAGAACCTCGCGTTCCTGATGGACCGCCGGGGAGTCTGGCGCCTGGCCCCGGCCTACGACGTCATCCACGCCCACAACCCGGACGGGCGCTGGACCGGTCGCCATCAGATGTCGATGGCCGGCAAGCGGGACGGCATGACCCGCGACGACCTGCTCGCGGTCGCGCAGGCGGTCGGCGTCAAGAAGGCCGAGGCGGTCATCGACCGGGTGCGCGGCGCCCTGGCGGAGTGGCCGCGCTGGGCGCGGGAAGCCGGCGTCGCTTCGGCTCGGGTCACGCGCGTGGCGGAGACGTTCCGGGAGTTCGGGACCGCCTGACCTGCCCGGCCTTCATTTCGGGATCGTCGCCGCCCGGCTCCGCCCCCCCTGCGGCCATGCGCCGTCGGGCGCGCGTCGTGCGTGCCACGTCCCGGATCTGCGACGAAGGGGCCCCGGCTCGCGCCGGGGCCCTTCTCGACAGTCCGGCTTCCCGGACGCTCTACTTCAGAAGCACCATCTTCTGCATCTGCTGCATGCCTCCCGCCGCCAGCCGCGCCATGTAGACGCCGCTCGCGACCTGGCCGCCCGCGTTGTCGCGGCCGTCCCAGGTCTCGGTGTGGCGGCCGCTGCCGCGCGCGCCCTCGACCAGGGTGCGCACCAGCGTGCCCTGCAGGTCGTAGATCTCCAGCCGGACCGCGCCCTCGCGGGCCAGGTCGAACTGGATCTGCGTCTGCGGATTGAAGGGGTTGGGGTGGATGCCGACCAGGGCGGTCGCCGACGGCGCCGGCGTGCCGTCGTCGACGCCGGTGGCCGAGACCGGACCGATCGCGAGGTTGTAGGAGCCCGCGAGCGGCAGGTCGGCGCTGCCGCGCTTCCAGACCGCGAGGCAGTAGTAGCCGTCGGTCGGGACATCGACGTTCAGGATCTCGTCCTGTCCGGGACCTCCCGCCCAGTAGGCGGTGGCGATGCCGGAGGACTTGCCCTGGTAGATCTGGTCGGCCGGGTGGAGCGTGAGGCCCCAGTCCACCGAACTGCCCAGGTCGTCCAGCTGCACGCCGTACTGCCCGGCGACCAGGTAGAACTCGTGCAGGTTGACGATGCGCTCGGCCTGCAGGTCGTAGGGGCCGTACACGCCGTCGGGGTAGCTGATCCAACCGCCGGAGGCCGTCGCCTCGGTGGCGTAGTTCTCGTAGCCGGCGAAGTTGACCACGCCCGCGTCGTAGGGCGCGAACGTGGTCAGGTTGAAGTTCACCAGCACGTAGTCCGACTCGTCGCCCCACCAGTAGGAACCCGACAGGTTGGAGGCGAAGCCGTCCTTGGCCCCGGTGCTGGGCGCGTGCAGGCGCAGGTCGACGTCGCTGCCGGCGCCGGGCATGGTCGCCACGGCGCGCCAGTAGCCGCCCGCGTCCGGCAGGCGCAGGCCGTCGCAGTTGGGGTAGAGGGTCTCGCCGGTGTTGACGTCGGTCCAGCCGCCGTAGGCGTCGGGCGGGGCCCAGCGCGTCACCGGCGTGGCCATCGTCAGGTCCAGGGGCGACCAGACCCACTGCTCGCCGTAGACGTTGTTGTTCTCGTGGATCTCCTCGTACTGCAGCGTCTCATCCAGACGCCAGGACAGCGAATGCCGGCCGCCGCGGATGTCCCACGCGTAGTTCCAGTTGAACAACCCGTTGCCGTAGCTCGGGAAGTAGCCCCACACCACCCAGGCGGCGAACGAGCCGTCGAGGTAGATGTTGCCCGGCAGGGAGGCGGACGCCGTCGGGCTGGCGTTGGTCGCCGCCACGTTGAAGTACGTCGAGAGCGAGTTGCCGTACAGCATGGTCGGCGCGGGCGTCGAGCCGTACGTGCCGTCGAAGGCCGCTCTCGGCACCACCGGCGCGTGCCAGCCGGACGCCCACAGGGGCGTGAAGTCCGGCGGCGTGCGCTGGATTTCGATCGTGACGTCGATCGGCGCGGTGCCCTTGTTCCATTCCGGATCGCGGTACACCAGCAACCCGTTGTAGCCGCTGTCCGCAACGTTGATGTCCAGGCGCGCGCGACCGTAGGCGTCGGTCTGCGCCCAGGCCGAGTAGTCGTAGAGCCCGCCGACCTGGAAGTTCTCGTCCAGCCAGATGGCGTAGAGCGGCCCGTTCTCCAGGGCGGAGTCCACGGTGATGCTCACCGCGCCGACGTTCTCGGTCGCGACCCAGAATTCCCAGACCTTGACCATCTCGTCCTGGGCGAAGGTCACCGTGACGGAGTCGCCGAAGGCGATGCCGCCGTTCGCGACCTGCGTCAGCTCGTAGTCCGAGCCGTCGCCGTTCCAGTTGGTGACGCCGACGTCGTAGGCGCCGTAGTCGACGTTCCGGTTGACGATCACGGCGTCGATCATGCCCGACAGGCGTCCCGAGTACGCCGATCCCCCCGCGAAGCCGTTCGCGGCGCCGGTCGTGGGCGGGGACAGCGAGAGGTCGAAGTCCGACCCGCCGCTCAGGGGCCGCAGCACGGCTACGTCCCACCACGAGCCGACGTTCATGCGCAGGCCATCGCAGTTGGCGTAGAGGGGCGAACCGTCCACCACGGCGTCCCAGCCGGCGGTCTGGCCGGGCGGCGCGGCGCGCACCAGCGGCGAGCCCGGCGTCATCGCGGCCGGGGACCACACCCACTGGTGGGCCCAGCGGTTGTCGTTCTCGTTGGTCTCGGCGATCAGGTCGGTGGCGTCGACCTTGGCCTCGATCGTGTGGCGGCCGCCGCGGACCCACAGCGGGCCGGCGTTGTTGCCGTAGAAACCGCCGCCGGCCCCGATGGCGCCCCACGACAGCCACCACTGGGCGGCGGCGTCGATGTAGGCGTAGGTGTAGAAGCCCGCGCCGGTCGACGACTCGCCGTTGTTGACGCCGGTCAGGTTCCAGTACGTGCCGGCGGCGTCGCCGGGCAGGGTCCCGGGCGCCGGGGCGTAGTTCCAGGCGCCGTCGGCCGTCTCGCGCGGCACCAGCGGCGCCGCCCAGCCGGACCACAGGGCGAACGTCAGGTTGGCGGGCACCGGCGCACGCATCGTGTACGGTCCGGACCAGTTGTACCAGCCGCTCCACTTCCCGGAGCGGTCCAGGGTGCGGATGCTGAAGTAGTACGTGCCCGGCGCGAGCGACGGCGTGGTGTAGTTCGTCACGTCGCCGATGTCCATGACGGCCGCCGGCATGCCGATCCCGCCGGCGATCGTGATGCCGTAGCCTTCGACGCCCGAGGCGTCGTCGTAGGCGCGGGTCCACACCAGGTCGATGGTGGTGTCGGGCGAGTCGCCGGACGTGGCGTGGCTGGTCGAGTACAGGGACGAGACCGCCGGCGGGTTCGTGACGTCGATCTCGTACCCGCAGTTCTTGGCCGACGCCCACAGGCCCTCGCGGTAGCCGGGGTAGCGGTTCTTGAACGCGGTGAGGAACGCGGCCGGCGTGGTCGGGTGGTCGAGGTCGACGCAGGCGATGACCTCGTCCCAGCCCAGGCTCAGCTCGTCGGTCTCGGCGAAGGCCGCGTGGTCGTCGTTCGTGCCGTCGCCGATGTCGCGGACGACCGCGCCCAGGAAGCCCTCGGTCCGGTACGGGTCGTCCCACGACGCGCCGCACGAGGACACGTTCTCCATGTCGTAGACCGACGAGGCGGCGCGCCCGTACGCGGCGGCGAAGCTGCCCGGGATCACGTCGCCCATCCAGTCGGGGTAGCCCTCGTTGAAGGCGTCGTGGTCGGTCTCGCGGCACCAGATGCAGTGGCCGCAGCCGCCGCTGTCGCAGATGCCGTTGCAGTAGTCGGGGGCGGTGTTGACGGCGAAGTTCTGCACCCAGTGATGCCCGTACTCGTGGCTGTGGACGTCCTCGTTCCACTGCTCGCCGGTGCTGACGTAGATCTCGCCGTTGTAGAAGGCGCCCGCGGTGCCGTTGGGCCAGTTGCAGCGCACGAACGGCGTGTCGAAGCCGTAGCCGATCCACCAGCGCCAGGTGCGGGTCAGGTTGGTGAGCTGATGCAGGGCGGGGTGCTGGTTGATGTCGCCGGGCTGCTGCCAGCCGAAGTCGAGGTCGGTGCCCAGGTAGTCGTTGGTGGTGCCGGTCTCCCAGGCGTAGGTGTTGCTCCAGGTGGCGTCCTCGAGGTTCACGCGGCTGTTGCCGGCCTCGAAGCGCACGTACAGGTCCGGCTCGGCGTCGTCGAAGAACCCGGGGTTCCAGTAGAACGTGACGTCGTACCAGCCCTGGGCGTCGGTCGACAGGACCGCCAGCTGCTGGGATCCGAACGGCGAGTCGTTGTCCATGACGCGCACGGTCACGCCGTCGGCGCCGATGGTCCAGCCGTCGAAGCGCTGGTAGGTGAAGCGGCCGTGGACGCGGATGTTGCGGGCCTTCTCCCCGTCGCCGGGCGCGGGCGCCACGGCGCCGTCCGAGGACGACGGTTCGGGCTTCACGCTCGTGGCGTCGTCCAGCGGGTGGACGTCGGCGTCCGGCGTGACCTTCTCCACCGCACCGGGAACCAGCAGGCTCCCGACGTGCGCCGGCGAAAGGTTGAACTGCCGGGTGACCGGCTCGCCGTCCATCTCGAAGGTGAACTCGAGCCACTGGTCGGGGGCGCTGGTCAGAACCGTGAAGTCGATGACCAGCGGGCGGTCCTTGTCGATGGACGCGGCGGGCGCCGCATCGATGGCGATCTCGCGCCAACCCGCCCCGTTGAACTCGAACTTGCCGAGCTGCGCGGGCACCTCGGAGTCGATCTGCAGACGGCCCTGGTAGGGAACGCCGGCCTCGGCGGCCCGCGGCGGGCCCAGCAGCTTGACGTGGATGGGCGGGCCGAGATCGGCCCACGCGACGGCGGCGCCCAGCAGGGCGAACGACGCCGTCAGCAGCCAGATGAACTTGCGCATTGTCGGCACCTCTGCTTCCTAGCGCTGCGGCGCGGTGGGGGTGGGGCGATCGACGCGCTGCGGCGCGGGCTGCGGGGCGTCCCAGGCCGCGATCGCGGCCTCGATCCCGGCAACGCCGTCGGCGTCGCCGTCGGTGCGGGCCATCTCGAGCTGCAGCTCGAGCAGGCGCCTGCCCGTCGCCTGCTTCTGCTGCTCGATCTCACGCTGGATGGCGAAGCTCTCCTCGGTGCCGGCCGCGGCCTCGAGCCGGGCGCCCAGCGCCGCGATCTGGACGTTCTGCTCGGCGACCACGGCGGCGAAGGCGGCGCGCCGGGCCTCGCGGACCTCGTCGGCGACGGGAGCGGCCGTCAGCTCGACGCCCTCGGGCGGCGCGAAGGGCTGCCCGCCGCTGCTCAGGGCCTGCAGTTCGGCCTGGTTCTCGGGGATGTCCGCGACGCCGGCGAGTGGGGTCGGCGGGAGCGGTGGTGCCGGGGCGCCGCTGGCGCGGGGGCGGTCAGCTCGACCGGCTGGGCCGGGCGAGGGTCCTGGGCGCGGGGCGCGTCCTGGGCGACGGCGGCGCTGGCGCCGCCGACGATCGCCAGGACCAGCAGAGCACGATCGATCCGATGCATGACGGTCTCCTTCAGGGGAACGGGTGAGCGCGAACCCGAACCGGAAATGATCGCCGGACGGGTTGACGAGGCGCGCTTCGCAAAACAGGAGTGTTCTGGTCTATTACATAGGAATTATGTACCGCTTACTCAAGCCTATTCTCGTTGAAAAACATTGGGTTTAACTTATGAGCAATTATAAAACTAACAGGAAGGGCGGATCATGGATTGCGGCTTCAAGCGGTGCGTCTGAAGAAACCAGCAGTTCGTCGATGTTCTGGGTGTTGAGGATCTGCCGGCAGCAGAGGCCCGCGTGGCGGGTCAGCTCGGCGCCGTGGCGGTAGTCGCCCAGGCGGGCCGCGCGGTGGACGTCCGAGGCGATGACCAGCTGCACGCCGAGCTCCTGGGCCCGGACGCAGTTGCGCCAGTCGGGCTCGCGGTGGACCGGGATGGCGTCGATCTCGATGGCGACCTGGGCCTGCGCCGCCGCCTGCAGGACGGTCTCGAGGTCCAGGGGCAACTCGCCGGGCATCGTCATGTAGTCGCCGAAGGGGTGGCCGAGGATGCTGACGTAGGGATTCATGACCGCGCGCACGGCCCGGCGCGTGAGGGTCTCGGGATCCTGCCCGTGGTCGGTCGCGAGGGTCGCCACGACGTAGTCGAATTTGGACAGCGAGGCCTCGTCGACCGGCAGCGAGCCGTCCGGCGGCGGTCTCGATCTCGGCGCCGTGGAGCAGCCGGAAGCCGGGGTTGCCCGCGTTGATCGCCTCGATCTCCTCGCGCTGGCGGGCGACGGCGGTCGGGTTCAAGCCCTCGCCGTGGAGCCCGGAGCGGATGCGGTCGGTGATCCCCAGGTACTCCAGCCCCAGCGCGATGGCGGTGTCGCTGATCTCCCGCAGGCCGTGAGCGCCCCCGTCGTACGAGGTGTGGCAGTGCAGCAGGCCGCGCACGTCGCACTGACGCACCAGTTCGAAGTGGCGCACGTTGCAGGTCTCGTGGCAGGACCAGCCGGTGTCGCGACAGCCGGAGGGTTCGTCGGAGGCGATCGGTTCGTCGTGCACGGCGCTCTCGGTCGCTGGGGTGGGTGCCTGGTCCGGATCAGGCGTCCACCATAGGAACGGGCCCCGCAAACCGCCACTTCCGGGGCGTTCGCGGGGCCCGCGGCGGGTTCCCGGGGCGGGGGGGCATCGATCAGCGGTAACTGCGCTTGATCAGCCCCCAGGCGCTCTGTTCGCCGGCCACAGCCGCCTCGCAGGGCGCGCAGCCCGTCAGGTTGATCTGGTAAAGGGGCGGGCCGCCGAAGAGCTCCGGCGCGTACTCCCAGTCGACGAAGGCGCCGGCGGCGCCCGGCCCATCGGGCGCGCGCTCGCCGCCCTGCGCCGGTTGCAGCCAGATGGGGAGACTGCCGGCGCTGCGGGCGGTGTGCTCGTTGTCCGAGATCACCAGGACGTACTTGCCGTTGCCCCCGACGTTCGCCCCGGTCAACTGCACGTTGCCGCCGGAGCAGCCGTCGTTGTGCGTGACGCCGATGCCGTCGGTCTGGAACAGCCAGAGGTCGTACTCGCTGATCACGGCGCACGGCAGCGACGCCGTGAACGCGAAGCGGTCCGTGATCTCGATGCAGTAGGCGTCGCGGTCGGCGGTCGAGAAGATGTAGCCCTGGATGGCGGTGAGCGGCCCGTTGCCGACCGTCCACTGCATGGCGTAAGGCGATGCCGGGGCTTCGGGCGACTCGAGCCAGGTCGCCGCCGCAGCGGCGGAGGCCATGCAGACCAGGATGAGCGCCGGCAGGCCGGCGGTGCGATGAAGGTTCATGATTCCTCCTGCTGCAGGGTCGATACGGAGACGGAACACCAGCAGGACGATGGTATCACAACTCGGCCGTAATTCCCACTATTTTACTATACTTTCATTCCTGTTGTCGTTCAATGAGTTGCCGCCTCAGACGCCACGGTGAGACGACGAGGGCCGCGCCGGGCGCCGGTTCCGCCTCGGCTTCGGCCCCCTCCATCACCGGTGGCGGCGAACCCGCGGCGCTTCCGGACGCGCCGCGGGACGGTCAGGCGGGCTTCCTGTTCATGTCCTCCTCGAGCGCCACGCTTCTGGGGAACAGGAGGTTGTTCTCCAGATGGATGTGCTCGTGCAGGTCCGCCTCCAGGGCCTGCAGGCCGTCGTAGAGCGCGGCAAACGTCGGGCAGGCGTCCTCCGGCAGGCGGTAGCCGTCGGTGATCCGGCGCATCGCGACCAGCGCCTGGCCGGCGCCGTCGTGCTCGTGCTCCATCTGGCGGATGGGATGGCCAACGCTGCCGCAGTGGATCGCCGGCCGCTCGCCTCGGCCGGACATGAACGCGTCGATTCCCATGATGGCGGGGAACAGGATCTGCTCCTCCTTCATCAGGTGGGCGTCGAGTTCCGCGCGCAGGCCGTCGAAGACGCGCCGCAGGTCTTCCAGGACGGAGCCGTGGTGCGCGCCGTGGGCGTTCTGGACCTTGCCCAGCAAGCCGTCGAGCCGCAGCAGTTGCGCCTTGGTGAAGACGTGGTGCTTCTCCAGGATGTGGTCGATCAGCTCGCCGAGCGTGGCGGCGCTCCAATCGACGGGCGCCGCGACGGCCGCCGTCGAGGCCAGCGTCGCCTGCAGCTCGGCGCGGACCGCCGTCCAGTCGCGGCCGGCCTCCGCCACGGCGACGGCCAGCGGCTGCTTGCCGCCGCAGCAGTAATCGACACCCAGCCGCTCCAGCGTCTCTCTCAGGATGGGGTGCCGGATGACGAGCTCGGCAACGGGCCGGTCGGCGGGGATATCGATGCCGTTCTGGAGGCGCTCCTGGTTCGATTCCTGGTTCGTCATGATCGCGTCCTTGTCTTGGGGTCCGGTGTGACGCGCCCAGGCGCGTCTCGACAGCATACGGTGATCCGAGCGCCGCGCCAGCTCCCGTCAGCGGGGTGCCGCATCGAACAGCCGGCGCGTCCGAAGGCAGATCCGCACCAGCAGCAGCATGACCGGCACCTCGATCAGCACCCCCACCACCGTCGCCAGCGCGGCTCCCGAGGAAAGGCCGAACAGCATGACCGCGGTCGCGATGGCCACCTCGAAGTGGTTCGAGGCGCCGATCATCGCCGCGGGCGCGGCGTCGCGGTAGGGCAGGCCCAGGCGACGGGCCAGCGCGTAGCCCAAGGCGAAGATCGTGACCGTCTGCACGAACAGAGGCACCGCGATCCAGAGGATCGTCAGCGGGTTGGCGAGGATCGTCTCGCCCTTGAACGAGAACAGCAGCACCAGCGTCGCCAGCAGCGCGACGATCGTGATCGGCGTCAGCACGTGCAGGAAGCGCCGTTCGAACCAGTCGCGCCCCCTCGCGGCCACGAGCCAGCGCCGCGACAGCCAGCCCGCGACCAGGGGCAGAGCCACGTAGACCGCGATCGACAGCACGAGCGCCTGCCAGGGCACCGGCAGCCGGCCCACGCCCAGCAGGAAGCCGCCGAGCGGGCCGTAGAGCAGCAGCATCGTCAGCGAGTTGATGGCGACCATGACCAGCGTCAGCCCGTCGTTGCCGCGGGCGAGGTTGCCCCAGACCAGCACCATGGCCGTGCACGGCGCGATGCCCAGCAGGATGCAGCCCGCCAGGTAGCTGCGCCACAGCGGCACCTCCAGCATCTTCACGCCGCCCTCGAGCACGACCCGGCCCACGCCGTGCGCGGCGCCCACCGGCAGGTCCAGGCCCAGGGGCATCTTCACCAGGTCCACGGCGTCCGCGCCGATCAGCCCGCGGAACAGCACGCCCAGGCACAGGACGGCGAAGCCGTACATCGTGAACGGCTTGATCAGCCAGTTGACGACCAGGGTCAGCGCCACCGGTTTGCCGCTGCGGCCCGCCTTGACGGCCTCGGCGAAGTCGATCTTCACCATGATCGGGTACATCATGAAGAACAGGCAGATCGCGATGGGGATCGAGATCACCGGCGCGCCGCCGACGTTCACGGACATCGCGTCCAGCGCGCGCGAGGCGCCGGGCGCGAGCTTGCCCAGCAGGATGCCCGCGGCGATCGAGAGCAGCACCCAGAGCGTCAGCCACTTCTCGAAGAAGCCGAGGCCCTGAGGTTCCTTGGTGATGCAGGCGGTCGTGGTCACGGACGGTCCTCCTCGGGCAGTCGGTCCAGCAGATCGGGCAGCGCGGCGACGAAGGCGCGGATCTCGTCGCGCACGCGGCGGTACGGGGCCATGGCGGCCTCCTCGTCGGCGAGGCCGGCGGACAAGCGCGGCGGGTCGTCGAACCCGCGGTGCAACGTGCGCGGAGCGCCCGGCAGCACCGGGCAGGTCTCGTGCGCGTGACCGCAGACGGTGACCACGAGGTCGAAGGGCTCGGGTCCGAGGTCGGCCACGGTCTTCGAGGCGTGGTGCGCGATGTCCACGCCGGCCTCGGCCATCGCGCGCACCGCGTAGGGGTTCAGGCCGTGGGTCTCGATCCCGGCCGACGTGGCCGCGAAGCGGTCGGCGTGCAGGGCGCGGGCCCACCCCTCGGCCATCTGGCTGCGGCAGGAGTTGCCGGTGCAGAGGAACAGGACGCGCGGGAGGCGGCGGCTCACGGCTTGGGTTCCGGCGCGCCGTCGAGGTAGAGTCGCGTCTCGCCGGCGACGTAGGCGGCGAACTGCAGGGGCCGGTCGTAGAGGTCCCAGATCCGCTTGAGGTTCTTCCAGCGGACGATCTTGCCCGCCTCCCGCTCGACGACGATCACGGATTGCTGTTCGAGCTGGAAATCCTGCTCGAAATGCTCGTTGCCCTCGGACATGAAGTTCACGACCTGCAGATCCAGGACCTTGTCCTCGAGCTGGGTGGCGAACGAATCGCGGACCGCGCGGACGGTCATGTCCTCGAGCATCAGGCAGGTCTTGCAGCGGAAGTCGCCGTGGAGGTAGTAGACCACGACGTCGGGCGTCGTCTGGACATCGGGCGCCGGCTGGGCGACGGCCGCCGCGCGGCGAACGTCAGCAGGATCGCGGTGCAGAGTCGCATCGTGACAGCTCCTAGTGCGAGGTGAAGATGAGGTAGAACCCGCCGAGGATCACCAGACCCCCGCAGACCTTCTTGAGGATGCCGCCGGCCCGCGACCCCGCGTTCCAGTCCAGGGTCCGCTGCACCCAGGCGGTGCTGGTGCCGGCGACGACGATCACCAGGCAGTGGCCCACGCCGTAGGCCGCGAGCAGGGCCGCCCCGAAGACGGCCTGCGTGGACGAGACCTTGAAGGTCACCGCCAGCATGGGCGCCATGAAGGCGAAGGTGCAGGGCCCCAGCGCCACGCCGAAGACCAGCCCCAGCAGCAGCGCCGCCCAGGCGCCCTTGCGCCGCAGGCCGATCGCGCCCGGACCCGACAGGTTCAGCGGGATCACGTCCAGCAGGATCAGGCCCACGACCAGGAAGATCCCGGCGACCAGCAGGTTGCCCAGCCCGCCGATGTCGCCCAGCATGCGCCCGGCCGCGGCGGTGATCGCGCCGATGAGCGCGATGGTGACCAGGATGCCCGACGCGAACAGCGTGGACAGCCACAGGGCCCGGCGCTGGGTCAGGGGCGCCCGCCGCGGGTCATCCCCTGCTGTCCCTGGATGAAGCCCACGATCAGCGGGATGCTCGCCAGATGGCAGGGGCTCAGCAGGATGCTCAGCACGCCCCACACGAAGGCGGCGCCCAGGGCGACGGGCGGCGAACCGGAAACCGCGGCGGTGAGCGAGGCGAACAGCGATTCCAACGGCGGACCTCCCGGTCAGCTGCCCTTCAGTGCGACCCCGAGTTCCTTCCACTTGGCCAGGATCTCTTCCTTGGCGAAGAAACCCTCGTGGCGGAACAGCTCGCGGCCGTCGGCCGCGAAGAAGATCTGCGTCGGGATGAGGTCGATGCCGTACTTCGCGGCTTCTTCCTTGTTCTTCCAGACGTCGATGAAGACGACTTCGATGCGGCCGGCCTGCTCGGCGCGCAGCTCTTCCAGGATGGGCGCCATCATCTTGCAGGGGACGCACTTGTCGGCGCCGAGATCGACGAGCCGCGGCAGGGTGGTCGACGCGCCGCCGCCGGCCGCCGCCCCGCCCTGCGCGGCCGGGCGCGCCAGGTAGACGATGGCGGCGAGGGCGATCACGGAAACCACGATGATCGAGCGCTTCAGCGCCGCGCGCGACGGTGTGCCGTCCATCTCACGCCTCCCCTGCGATCAGCTTCTTGATCTCTTCCAGCGACGGCACCTTGCCCGCGACCTTCACCTTTCCATCGACGACCAGCGCCGGGGTCATCATCACGCCGAACTTCATGATGTCGGCCACGGCGGTCACCTTGCGGATCTCGCAGTCGAGGGACAGCTCCGCCGCGGCGCGGCGCGTCTCCTGCTCGAGCTTGTGGCACTTGGGGCAACCGGTGCCCAGGATGGCGATGTCCTTCACGCGGACCTCCTAGGGGAACAGCCAACCGAAGAGGGTGCCGGTCACGGTCGACAGGATCACGACCAGCGCCAGGAAGACGAGCGTGCGGCGCATCCCCATGATCGTGCGCAGCACCAGGATGCTGGGCAGCGACAGGGCGGGACCCGCCAGCAGCAGCGACAGGGCGGGACCCTGGCCCATGCCCGAGCCCAGCAGGCCCTGCAGGATGGGGACCTCGGTGAGCGTCGCGAAGTACATCAGGGCGCCCGAGAAGGCGGCGAAGAAGTTGGCGCCGAGCGAGTTGCCGCCTACGGCCGTGGCGATCCAGGCCGAGGGCACCAGCCCCTCGTGGCCGGGCCGACCGAGCAGCAGGCCGGAGATGAACACGCCTCCGAGAAGAAGCGGAAGGATCTGCTTCGCGAAGGACCAGCTGGCGGCGAACCAGTCGCGCAGCTCACCCGGCCGGCTCGCCACGGCCCAGGCGAAGGCCAGCGTGCCGACGGTGAACGGCAGCACCGGATCGTCGCGCCGCAGCAGCGCCGTCAGCGCCACGGCCGCGGCCGCCGCGAGCGGCTTCCACCAGGCCAGGCCGTACCAGGCCGTGAGCGCCGCGCCGAGACCGGCCGCCGCCGCGGCGGTGAGCCACCACTTCACGGCGTGCACGGCGCCGAAGAAGCCCCCGGCCGCGCCGCTCCAGTTGGCGAAGATCAGGACCGCGACCATGGCCGCGAAGGTCAGGGCCGTGCGGTGCAGGGGGCGCCCGCCGTGGTCATCGGGCGGCGGGGCGGCCGCCAGCGCGGACTCGCGCGCGTCCTTGCGGAAGATGGCGTGCATCAGCAGGCCGATCACCACGCTGAAGACCACCGCGCCCACGGCACGCGCCACGCCGATCTTCAGGCCGAGCACGCTCGCGGTCAGGATGATCGCCAGGGCGTTGATCGCCGGCCCGGAGTACAGGAAGGCGGTCGCGGGGCCGATCCCCGCGCCCAGGCCGTAGATGCCGGCGAAGAGCGGCAGCACCGTGCAGGAGCAGACCGCCAGCACCGTGCCCGAGGTCGCGGCCACGCCGTAGGCCAGGGCCTTGGGCGCGCCGGCGCCCAGGTACTTCATGACCGACGCCTGGTTCACGAAGACCGAGATGCCGCCGGCGATGAAGAAGGCCGGCACCAGGCAGAGCAGCACGTGCTCGCGGGCGTACCAGCGCACCAGCGACAGGGCCTCGACGACGGCGCCGTCGAAGCGGGGCGCCCCGACGGGCAGGTGGTACAGGCCGACGAACACGACGACGACCAGGCCGAGGACCTTGCTCTCGCGGCGCCAATCCATCGGGTCACCTCGCCAGTTCGACGGCCTGCGTGGCCGAGGTCTGCATCACCGATTCGACGCAGGCGAAGAAGTTCAGCACGCAGGGGCAGCGCAGCGAGTAGAAGACCTGGTTGCCGCGCTTCTCGTCCTTCACGATGCCCGCCTCGCGCAGCACCGCGAGGTGCTTCGAGACCGTCGACATGTCGGCCCCGACCAGCTCCTGCAGCTCGCAGACGCAGCGCTCTCCGCGCGACAGTTCATCGACGAGGAACAGGCGGGTGCCGTGGCCCATGGCCTTGATGATGCGGGCGCGGGAGTCGTACTTGCGGCGAGTGCTGTCGTCCATGGCGGCCTCCTGTCGTTGGCTGTTTGGCAATATAGCCAAATAGAAGTGCACAGTCAAGATCCGGGTTGAGATGCTGGATCCGCATCGCAATATCCATTTATATACGGATATTAATCCAATTCAGTCCACATCTGCGGTGGCGGCTATTTGAACCCGAGACCAACCGTCACCTTGGCTTCGGGCGAATCCGCCGCCCCAGCTTCAGTTCCATGAAGACGTCGCCGCCGCCCCGCCGCGCCCGGGACATGCCGCCCAGGATGTTCAGGCCGAGCTCGGTGTCCGAGTCGTCATGGTTGTCGCGGGGGCCGTCGTCCCAGTCGTAGATGTTGATGCCCAGACCGCCGCCGATGTAGAAGCCCCAACGGGACCGGCTGGACTTGTCGAAGCGGTAGACCATCTCCGGGTTCAGGGCGATCAGCCTGCCGTGGTCGCTGAAGCCGACCTCCACGTTGGGCAGGAAATACCCGTCGTTGAAGATCTCGCCCGCGTTCACGTGGGCGCCGACGTGGACCTGGTCGGGATCGATGGTCAGGCCGCCGCGCACGCCCCAGCCGCTCTGGGCGAGGGCGGGAGTCGCCGCCAGCAACAGGGCGGCGGCGATCGTACCTTTGAAGTTCCCGGTCATGGCGAGGGGCTCCCTTTGCTATACTGTCCGTTCTGCCGTCCGTCCCCGACAAGCTAACCACGGCGGCGGCAGGCCACCAACGGCGCCGCACCCGCGCGCGGCTGCACAGTCCGGCCCGAAAGGACCGCCCCATGACCAACACGCCGATCGCCGACGCGCTGGCCGACCGCCGCAGATTGCTGGGATTCACCACGGGATACTGGCTGCTCAACACGATCGAGATGTTCGAGCGCCTCTCCTACTACCTGGTGCGCTCGGTGGTGGCGATCTACATCATGCAGGCCGACGACCCCCACGGCCTGCACTTCACGGCCGCCGACAAGGGCACCATCTACGCCCTGTGGTTCGCCTTCCAGTCGATCCTGCCGACCTTCACCGGCGGCTTCGCCGACCGCTACGGCTACAAGCGCAGCCTGTTTTTGGCCATCACCGGCAACGTGCTGGGCTACTGCCTGATGGCGACGCAGCGCAGCCTCCTGGGCTTCACCTTCGGCATCGTGGTGCTGGCCACCGGCACGGCCTTCTTCAAGCCGGCGCTGCAGGGCAGCCTGGCGCAGAACCTCGACCGCAAGAGCTCGTCCCTGGGCTGGGGCATCTTCTACTGGGTGGTGAACGTGGGCGCGGCCATCGGGCCGATGCTCGCCAACTTCATCCGGCACGACTACTCGTGGCAGGCGCTGTTCTTCACCGCGGCGGCGGTCATGTCGCTGAACTACCTGATGCTGTTCACCTTCAAGGACTTCGCCAGCGGCTCCGACAAGACCGCGAACCCGGGGCAGGTGCTCACACGCACGCTGCGCACCCTGGGCGACTGGCGCCTGGCGACCTGGCTGCTGATCATGAGCTGCTTCTGGCTGATGATGTACACGCTCTGGGACCTGCACCCCAACTTCCTGACCGACTGGAACGACTCCGGCGGCACCGCCCGCTACTTCCTGGGCTCGTCCTTCTTCCCCGACAGCTGGGCCATCCAGACCGACCGCGGCTGGCAGGTGCCGCAGGAAATCCTGCTGAACCTCAACGCGCTGCTGATCGTGCTGCTGATGATCCCGGTCTCGTGGCTGGTGCGCAAGATGCGCACGCTGGAGTCGATGGTCCTGGGCATGGGGATGGCGACCGCCGGCGTGCTGGTCGCGGGCCTGACCAACCTGGGCTGGGTGTTCCTGCTGGGCGTCGTCGGCTTCTCCTTCGGCGAGATGCTGACCGGCCCCAAGAAGAACGAGTACCTGGCGCTGATCGCGCCCCCGGACAAGAAGGGCCTCTACCTGGGGTTCGTGAACATCCCGGTGGGCGTGGGCGGCCTGATCGGCTCGAAGCTGCAGGGCTACTTCTACGGGAACTTCGGCGAGAAGGCGGTGCTGGCGCAGAAGTACCTGGCGGAGAACTTCGGCGGGGGGCGGACGTGGGACGGGGACGTCGGCACGCTGGACGCGGCGGCCGGCGTCGAGCGCACCGGGGCCTTCGTGCGGCTGCAGGAGGTCACCGGGCTGGACCCCGCGGCGGCGACGGACCTGCTGTGGCGCACCTACGACCCGCAGTTCAAGGTGTGGCTGCCGTTCGCGGGGATCGGGGTGGCGGCGATCGTGGCGCTGGTGTTCTTTGCGCGGGCGGCGCGGAAGTGGCGGGATATGGATGCCGGGGGGCCCGCGGGGTTCGTAATTCAGGTGGGTCTGGGAGGATCCGGTCTCCTGACCTGGGGGAGATGAGACCCACCCCCCCCCGGGCCGCGCCTCTTCAGATTTCGGTCCTGGGGCTGTGGGGGAACCGCGCCTGAATGGCCGGCTCCGATCGCGGCTCGGGAACAGCTCTGCCGCACAGCATGGGTTCGTGCGGCGTCTACGGATCACCGATCTTCCCGGATCGCGGCCTGACTACCCCCTTATTCGGAGGCGAGCCCTTCCATTTGACCGGATCCTTTGCCAGTTCGTTCCGGGGCCTCCTCGACCCAGGACCATCGTCACGCCCCCCTTCCGAGACTCGGGCCGACGCACCCGGAGATCACCCAGCACCCATCGCCGCCAGCCTCACCCCCGCTCGCTCTCCCCCGCCCCCGCGCGGCTGAAACCCGCCTAGCCGCCCGGGACTTCTCCTCCTGAGCAGCAAGACGCTAGGACCGCCTGCTCGCGCGGCTTCGTCGCGCAGAGCTGAGACGAGGGGGGCGGCGTCCTGCGCGCGGCCCCGGCGTTCGCGCGCGGCCTGGACATCGTCGAGGCCGCCCTGGCGGCACACGGAGCCCCGAGTACCGCGCCCGCGCTGTCCGTCGCGGCGACGGGGACGCAGTGGTACATGGGCAATTACTCGCGCCCCTGGGAGAACAAGATCGTCCCCGCACGCAAGCGCTGGGTCTTCCCGGGAGCGAGCGCGCGCGCGGCCTGCCTCGACACGATGTTCAACCCCATCAGCGGCCGCATGACATCGCGGACGGTCGTCGCGGGGGGCAAGGGGACCGCCAAGGGGTTCTACGAGTCCGCGGCGCTGGAGCTGACCGGCCCGGCGCTGGAGACGGCCCTGCTGACGCTCGAGGAGGCGCTGCCGCACCTGCTGCTCGAGCAGGCGAAACGCCATCGCCTGACCCTTCGCTACGCGGGCGCGTGGTCCGACGGCGCGACCAGCTACGACATCGTGACCTACGCGACGGGACCGACCCGGCTCGTCACCCTCTTCATCGACGCCGGGACCCGCCTGCTGACGCGGGTCGAGAAGCTGGGCTACGCGCCCGGCTACGGCGACATGGTGGGCGTGATCGCCTTCGGGGATTTCCACGCGGTCGCCGGGGTCCTGGTCCCCCGCGCGCGGCACGAGGAGCGGCTGGGCAGGACGGAGGCCGATCTGGCGCTGGACGTGCGGCCCGCCTCGCCGCAGGACCTCGGGCTCTTCGCGGCGTACGGGGAACCGCCGGCGGCGGACCCGCTGCGGGGCGTCGAGATCCGGGAGATCGCCGCGGGGATCCACGCGGTGCTGCTGACGGAGCGGGAGGTCAAGTCCTTCGTCGTGGAGCGGAGCGATCACCTCGCCGTGTTCGAAACGCCGTTCGACGCGCAGGCCGCCACCGCCATCCTCGCCGCGGCCGCGAGGGTCGCCCCGGACAAGCCCGTGCGCTACGTCGGCTTCTCCCACGAGCACCGGCACACCTCCGGCGGCGTGCCGGCCTTCCTGCGCGCGGGCGCGACGCTGATCGGCACCGAGGAGACCGTCGCCTTCGCCGAGGACCTCATGGGGCTGCAGCACCGCGGGACGCCGGATGGGCCGCCGGCGGCGGCCGCGCCGCGGGTGGCGAGCCTCCTGGTGACGGACCGCCTGGATCTGCCCGACGAGGCCAACCCGATCGTCGTCTACAACGTCGGCCGCACCAACCCGACGGACCCGTCGTCGTTCGCCCCCGACAACTTCGTGCGCCACGACTACCTCCTGTTCTACTTCCCCCGCGGCGGCGTCCTGCTCAACGGCTGCCTCAGCACGTTCCACCAGGACGAGGAACCCGTCGCCAGCGACCGGCAGGAGGCGCTGCTGGCCACGCTGCGCGATCTGGGCGTGACGCCGAACCTGCTGTGCAGCGCGATGGACACGCAGGACCGCTTCGACGTGACGCCGGCGGATCTGGAGGCGGCCGTGGCGAAGCGGTTGCGCCTGAAGCCGCTCACCGACGAATTGGAAGCGATGGGCGCGGGCCGGCTCGCCGCAGGGGCCGACTCGCTGGCCGCGGTCTGCCGCGAGCGCGAGCTGGGAGCCGAGTGGTTCGACGGCAAAGCCCAGCGCATCCTGCTGCAGGATGCGGCGCGGGCCCTTGCCTGGTCGACGCTGACGACGCGGACGTGGCCGGGCTCCCCGCTGGGCTGGCTGCGGCTGTCCGAGGCCGAGGAGGCGTTGGGTCGAACCGCGGCGGCGCTGGACTTCGCGCGCAAGGCGGCCGTCCTGGACGCGAAGGACGAGGATCTGCGGGAGCGGGTGTCGCGGCTCGAGAAGCTGATCGCGCCGAAGTAGGGCCGCGGCGGCGCGGCGTCAGCGGCGCAGCAGGAACCCCTCGCGCCGGTGGAAGTCGGGCCGGTCGCCGGGATGGGCCAGCGCCCAATGGCCGAGCCGGCCGTCGGCGTGACGGATCACCGCGGCGAGGCCGACTTCAAGAACGCGGCCACCCGGGGCCAGGCTCGCGAGCGGGAGGCTGAAGGAGGCGGTGAGGACCCCGTCATGCTGATCCGTCGCACGCGGCGGATCGGACGACGCGGTGTCCGGCCGCATGCCGAAGCGGGGACCGTCGAACAGGTAGACGTTCCAGTCCCGCGTCGGCGCGAGGTTGAGTTCGAGATAGCGCGCCTCGCCGGCGACGGCGACGAAGGCCTCGAAGCACGTGTTCCGCCAGAGGCCGTCACGCCGTGCGCCCGGGCCCGCGCCACAGGCCGGCACGATCCCGGCGGTCTCCCCCGCCAACCGGAATCCCACTTCCAGGACGTCGCCCGCGCGGGTCGCGGCGGCTTCGAGGCGCAGCCCCCAAGGGGGTTCCGCGGCCCCGAAAGGCCGCAAGGGAGTCGCGCGGGCGGTCATCGGCAATGCTCCATGGCGGGGATCCTCCTGCGTCGCGACTGCTGCGTCAACTAACTATTATACATCATGTTACAAGATGGCCGCCCGGAAGTCGGAGGTTTTTCCTTGTGCCCGTCCAAAAATGAATCTATATTCATATTTCGAACATTGATTCGATTTCAAGGGTTCCCTCACCAGGGAGGACCACCATGACCGAAGACCGCAGGGCGCGCCGCCGCCAGGAAGACGTCGAGGAGATCCTCGACGCCGCGCTCGAACTGTTCGTCGCCCAGGGATTCCACGGCACGAGCATGCAACAGATCGCCGAGAAGGCGGACTTCTCCGTCGGCAAGCTCTACACGCTGTTCCCCTCCAAGGAGGACCTCTTCCGCAGCATCCAGGCGCGGGGGGTCCAGGAGATGGTGACCATCTTCGAGAACGTGGTCGACGACGACACGCCGCCGCTGGTCGCGCTGCTGAACGTCCTGCAGGCGGGCTTCGACTTCGCCACGACCAAGCGGGGCATCATCCGGGTCGAGGTCGCCGAGCGCCTCGGCCGGGCCATGAACGCGGACCGGCCGGTCCGCGACCTGTTCATGACCCGCATCCGGGACCTCCTGGACCGGGCCGTCGCGACGGGCGACCTGCGCCCCCTCGACACGCACCTGCTCGCGACCATGCTGATGGGCGCGGGCGAGGCCGTCGTGGAGGAGCTCGCGACGCGCGAGAGCGCCGACCCCTACGCCGACATCCCCGACCGCATCATGGAGCTGATGGTCCTGCCCCACCTGAACCGCGGCGAGGTGTCGCGATGAAGCGCTTCCTGCCGCTGGTCGCGCTGCTGGGCTGGGCCGCCTTGGCGCACGGGCAGACCCCGGTCGGCCTCGAGGAGGCGGTACGGCTGGCCCTGGCCAGCGACGAGACCGTGCAGCAGGCGCGCGAGACCGTGACCGCCGCCGAGGCGCAGGTCGCCGCCGCCCGCGCCGGGCGCCTGCCGACCCTCGACCTCGCCGGCGAGTACGCGGCGAACCTGAAGAAGCCGGTCATGTTCCTGCCGCCGGCCTTCGCGGCCGGCTTCGGCGGCGCCAACAAGATCGAGATGGGCGGCGACTACGAGCTGGCCGGCGCCCTCACCGCCCGGGTGAACGTCTGGACCGCGGGCCGGCTGTCGTCGGCCGAGGGGACCGCGCGCGGCTACCTCGACGCGGCCCGTTACCGGGAAACCGCGGTGCGCGACTACGTGCGCTACGCGGCGACGGCCGCCTACTTCGACGTCCTGCTCGCGCGGGCCGAGCTGGCCAACGCCGGCCTGGCGCTTGCCGAGACCGAGGAGGCGGCGCGGCTGGCGCGGCTCGGCCTCGACCAGGGCAGCGTCAGCCGCTTCGACGGCCTGCGCGCCGAGGTCGAGGTGGCGAACCACCGGCCGCGCGTCGTGCTGGCGCGCAACCGGGCCGACCTCGCCCTGCTCACGCTCGCCCGCGTCTGCGGCGCCGCCGTGACGCCGGCCGACACGCTGTCCCAGGCGGCGCCGCCGGCGCCGCTCGAGATCCTCCTGGAGCGGATGCGCGCGTCGAGCCCGGAACTGAAGGCGCTGGCCGCGATGGTGGTCGCGCGCGAACGGCAGGTCGGCCTCGAAGAGGCCGGGCGCGGGCCGGTCGTCCAGCTCTCGGGCAACTACGCCCTGCAGGGACAGTGGGACGACGACCTCGTGCCCGGGTCCGGCGAGACCGCCGGCAGCAGCCAGGTCGCCCTCGCCGTGCAGGTGCCGATCTTCGACGGCCTGCGCGCGAAGGCCGGCATCGACGGCGCGCGCGCGGAGCTGCGGATCGCCCGGCTCGAGCAGTCGCGGGTCCTGCAGGACCGCGAACTCGCGGTGCGGCAGGCGGCCCTCTCGCTGCAGAACGCGCTGGCGGCCCTGGACGGGGCGCGGGAGACCGTGCGCCTGGCGCAGGAGACCTACCGGCTGGCGACGGTGCGGCTGGAGAGCGGCGTCGGCACGCCGCTGGAGCGGTTGGATGCGGAACTGGCCCTTTCGACGGCGCGGGCGCACCTCGCCTCCGCCCTCCATTCCTCGAACCTCGCCCGGGCCGCCCTCGCACTGGCGGTCGGCGACGGAGGTACGGCATCATGAAGAAGCGCATCATCCTGATCGTCGCCCTGGTGGCGGTCGCGGCGGCCTTCGCCGCCCGGTTCCAGGCCCTGGGCCGCACGCAGGCTCCGGCCAGCCTCGAGTCGGTGCAGGCCGCCGCCGGCAAGCCGGTGGAGGTCGTGACCGCCGCGCGCGGCGACATCGAATGCTGGGTCGCGCTGGCGGGCACGGTCGAAGGGGTCGTGCAGTACGCGGTGACCTCGACCAACGCGCTGCGCATCGTCGCCATCCCGGTGCGCGAGGGGGACCGCGTGAAGGCCGGCGACGTGATCGTGCGGCTGGCGCGCGAGGCGCCGACGCCGATGGTCCACAGCTACGCGCGCGCGCAGGCCACCTACGACAACACGCTCAAGGACGTGCAGCGTCTGCGCGCCCTGCACGCCCAGGGCGCGATCAGCGACCAGGCGCTGGACCAGGCCGAGACCCGGCTGAAGGTCGCGGCGGCCGACCTGCAGGACGTCGAGGGCAGCACCTCGCTGGTCGCGGCGCAGGGCGGCGTCGTGGCGGGCATCGTGGTCAACCCGGGCGACACCGCCGAGGCGGGCAAGCCGCTGGTCTGGATCGCGCGCACCGACGACGTGAAGGTGTGCTTCACCGCGGGCAGCCGGCAGGCGCTGGCGCTGGCGCCGGGCCAGACGGCCCTGGACGGGTCCCGACGGGACCGACCTCGCGGGCGAGGTCTCCCGGCTCGACCTGCGCGCCGATCCCAAGACGCACCTGCTGGCCGGCGAGGCCCTCTTCCCCAATCCCGACGGGCGGCTTGTCCCGGGTCTGCTGGTGTCGGTCCGCGTCCGCACCGGCGTGCGCGAAGGCGTCGTGCGGGTGCCGGCGGCGGCGCTGGTGGACGGGCCGGCCCTCTTCGTCGTGGGCGACGACGGCGTGGCCCGCAAGCGGCCGGTGACGACGGGCGCATCCGCGGACGGCGTCGTGGAGATCGCCGCGGGGATCGCGGCCGGCGAGCGCGTGGTGCGTTTCGGCCAGAGCCGCCTCGCCGACGGCGACCGGGTCAAGACGGTGGAGGACTGACATGAACCTCCTGCGCGTCTTCGTCCGCCGCCCCGTGCTGACGACCATGCTCGTGGTGACCATGCTCTACCTGGGCTTCACCGGCTACCGCTCCCTCAACCTCGAACTGATGCCGCGGATCGACTTCCCGGTGATCGTCGTCACCACGGTCTACCCCGGCGCGGCGCCGGGCGAGATCGAGACGCAAGTCACCAAGCGCATCGAGGACCAGGTCGGGACCCTGGCGAACATCGAGGAGTTGGAGTCCACGTCGCGGGAGAGCGTCTCGCAGGTGGTCATCCAGTTCGCCCTGGAGACGAGCCAGGACCAGGACGCCATCGACGTGAAGGACCGGGTCGACCGGATCCGCTCGGAGCTGCCCGAGGACGCCGAGGACCCGGTCATCGCCAAGTACGAGATCGGCGGCGCGCCGGTCATCAACTTCGCGGTGGCCGCGGACCGCCCGCTCGAGGAGGTCTACCGCACCGTCGACCAGGTCATCAAGGAACGGCTCAGCCGGGTCGACGGCGTGGCCGAGGTCGTGGTCACCGGCGCCCGCGAGCGCGAGGTGCGCGTGGACGTCGACCCCGAGCGCCTGCGGGCCTACGGCCTCACGCTGCTGGACGTCGTGCGGCTGCTGGCCGCGGCCAACCTGAACGTGCCCGCCGGCCACATCACGCAGGGCGCCGGCGAGATCAACGTGCGCCTGCGGGGCGAGGTGCGCGACCCGGCCGAGCTGGCCGAGTTCCGGCTGCCGCTCGCCAACGGCCAGACCGTCCCGCTCTCCGAGGTGGCCGCGGTCCGCGACGCCACGGCGGAGCTGCGCGAGGCGACGGACTGGCGGGGCGTGCCGGTGATCGGCATCGGCGTGCAGAAGCGCACCGACGGCAACACGGTGAAGGTCGTCGACGGCGTGAACGAGGCCGTGGCGGAGCTGCGCGCCGAGCTGCCGGCCGACTACCGCATCGAACAGGTCTCGGAGAACGCGCAGTTCGTGCGCGACTCGGTGAAGGACGTGCTGAGCAACCTCGGCCTGGGCATCCTGCTCGCGGGCCTGCTGCTCTTCGTCTTCCTGCACGACTGGCGGCAGACGCTGATCGCCGCGCTGGCGATGCCGATCTCGGTCGTGGCCTCCTTCATGCTGATGCAGGCCTCGGGCTTCACGCTCAACGTGATGTCGCTGATGGCGCTGGGCATCTCGGTCGGCACGCTGGTCACCAATTCGATCGTCGTGCTGGAGAACATCAGCCGGCTGGTCCAGGAGGGGACCGACCCCTTCGAGGCCGCCGAGCGCGGCACCGCCGAGGTGACGATCGCCGTGCTGGCCTCGACACTGACCAACGTTGTGGTGTTCACGCCGGTGGCCTTCATGAGCGGCATCATGGGCCGCGTGTTCCTGCAGTTCGGCCTGACCGTCGTCTACGCGACCCTGTTCTCGCTCGTGATCAGCTTCACCCTGGTGCCCATGCTGGCGGCGCGCCTGGTGCGGCCGGGACGCGGCGTGGGCCACGGCCACAGCGCCGTCGCCCGGCTCGTGCGCGGCTGGGACGACGCCTACGCGCGGCTCGCCGTCGCCTACGGCGTCTCCCTCGCCTGGTGCCTGCGCCGCAAGTGGGTGCCGCTGGCGGCGACCGCCGCCGTGCTGGTCTTCAGCCTGGCGCTCCTGCGCTTCGTGGGCGGCGAGTTCATCCCCACCACGGACCAGGGGCTGTGCCAGGTGACCCTCGAGCTGCCGGAAGGCACGAGCCTCGAACGGACGCACGAACTGGCGCAGCGGGTGGCCCGCATCGCGGGCGCCCACCCCGAGGTCGTCGGCGTGCAGGTGAAGACGGGCGGCGAGGACCGCGGCGTGGAGGACGCGACGGTGCTGGTCATCCTGGAGCCGGCCGCCGAGCGCGACCTCGACGTCACCGAGTTCATGAACCTCCTGCGGCCCGAGCTGGCGGGCGTGCCCGACGCCCGCATCGCGGTGTCCCCCGTCGGCGAATCACGGGCGACGCAGGACGCGGATATCCTGATCGAGGTCCTCGCCGACGACCCGGCCCAGCTCGCGGCCGCGGCCGCGCAGGTGTTCGGCGTCGTGCGGGACGTGCCGGGCCTGGTCGAGGTGCAGACCAGCGACCAGCCGGGCAAGCCGGAGCTGAACGTCGTGCCGCGGCGGCTGCCGCTCGCGCAGCAGGGCCTGACCGCGGCGACCGTGGGCGGCGTGCTGCGCGCGGCGTACGAGGGATCGCAGGCGGGGGTGTTCCGCCAGGACGGAGAGGAGTACGACATCGTCGTGGCCTTCGACCCGGCCCGCCGCGCCGACCGGGATTACCTGGGCGACCTGCCCGTCGCCGCCCCCTCGGGCGCCGTGCTGCCGCTCGCGGACGTGGCCGAGCTGCGGGAGGGCACGGGCGAAGCGACCATCCTGCACGCCGACAAGCAGCGCAAGCAGGAGATCACCGCCAACATCGCCGAGGGCTCGCTCTCGCAGAAGCGCGCCCTGATCGACGCCGGCCTCGCCGGCCTGGACCTCCCGGCGGGCGCGGTCGTGCGCTACGGCGGCACCGCCGAGATCCAGGACGAGGCCTTCGCCTCCATCCTGGGCGCCCTGGTCATGGCCGTGATCCTGATCTACATCGTCATGGCCGCCATGCTCGAGAGCTTCGTCCACCCGGTCACGGTGATGGCGACGCTGCCGCTGGGCCTGATCGGCATGGCGCTGGCGCTGTTCTTCACCGGCGCGACGATCAACATCATGTCGCTGATGGCGCTGGTGATGATGGTGGGCATCGTGGTCAACAACGCGATCCTGATGCTCGACCACACGGCGCAGCTGCGGGCGCGGGGGCTCGGCATCGAGGCGGCGCTGCTGGACGCCTGCCCGACCAAGCTGCGCCCGATCATCATGGCCAACCTGGCCATCGTCATCGGCATGCTGCCGCAGGCGATGGGCGGCGCCGGCGCGGAGTTCCGCACCCCGATGGCCGTGGTGCAGATCGGCGGCGTGCTGGTCTCGACGATCTTCACCCTGTACCTGATCCCGGTGGTCTACGTGCTCTTCGACCGGCTGACTCTCGCCGGGCGTCGGGAGCGCGCCCGGGAGCGGTCCGCGTCGTCGCTGAAGGTGGTGCCGCTGCGGTAGACTCGCGGGACGGGGGGACTCCGCCTACCATGGCGATCGTCCCCCCGCCCGGAACCACCGCCACGGAGGATCGCCGATGCCGCGCCCCGACGAGTTCGAGTCCGCCCTCACCGCCGGCGAGCGCGCCGCCCTGGACGGGCTGTCCACCCCCCGCGCGGTCCAGGACTTCCTGGACGGCTGCGCCTACAGCTCCGACCCCTTCTACCGCTGCCCCCTGCGCGTGCTGCGCGAACGCCGCGCCCACTGCTTCGACGGCGCCCTGTTCGGCGCGGCGGCGCTGCGCCGGCTGGGCCACCCGCCGCGCATCCTGGACCTGCTGTCCGACGGCCGCGACGACGAACACCTGCTCGCGCTGTTCAAGGCCGACGGCCGCTGGGGCGCGGTCGCCCAGTCCAACTTCAGCGGGCTGCGCTACCGCGAGCCGGTTTACGCGAGCGTGCGCGAGCTGGCGATGTCCTACTTCGAGCCCTACTACAACCTCGCCCGCGAGCGCACGCTGGTCGGCTACACCGGGCCGCTGAGCCTCGCGCCCTTCGACCGGCTGCGCTGGACCGTCAGCGACGAGCACCTCGAGCGGATCGCCGAGCGCACCGAGCAGGTGCGGCGGGTCATGCTGATCACCCCGGCGATGCACGGGCGGCTGACGCCGGTGGACGAGCGGTCGTACCGGGCGGGGCTGCTGGGGTCGGATGCGGCGGGGTTGTTCAAGCCGGAGTAGAGGGCATCATGCGCGGAGTCGTCTATTCTTCCTCGACACCATGATCGAGAGTACTTACCAGCTCGGCTTCCAGCTCTTCGACCGAGGGCAACTGTCCCTCGAACTGTTCCGGCAGGCCCCGGCCCAAGCAGTGTCCGGCGATCCCCATCGGCTTGCCCATATCCCGCAAGGCGTATTCCGCGACGAGGCCTCTCGGCAGATGATGAGCCCGAGGCTTGGCCGATCGTCCGGGTGTCGGAGGTTATCGTCGACGGCCGACAGATAGAAGTTGAGCTTTCCGGTGTACTCGGGCCTGAAATCCGTCGTCTTGAGTTCGATGACGACATAGCACCGGAGTCGAAGATGGTAGAAGAGCAGATCGAGGTAGAAATCGTCGTTCCCGACTTCCAGGTGAACCTCGCTGCCGACGAACGCGAAGCCGGCCCCGAGTTCGATCAGGAATTCCCGCAGATGCCGGAGCAGCCCGCGGTGGACGTCCTTCTCGCGGGCATCCTCTCCCAGACCAAGGAATTCGAAATTGTAGGGGTCCTTGAGAAGCTGTCGGGCGAGTTCAGACTGCGTCGACGGCAATGTGCGCTCGAAGTTCGTCACTCCGCGGCCCTGCCGCCGGTAGAGATCGCTATCGATCTGATAGTCCAGGATCGCACGGCTCCACCCATGCTCGATGGTTGCGCGGATGTACCATTCGCGCTCGTCCGGGTCCTTCACGCGGTCGAGAAGACGGACATTGTGGCCCCATGGAATCTGTCCAACAAGTTGTTGGACGATTGCCTCGTCGGGCCACTCCTCGGCTAACTTCTTCATATACATGAGGTTCGTGCGGCTCAAGCCCTTAAGTCCCGGGAACTCAAGACGCAGATCGTCGGCCAGCCGTCGGACGACTCCCGCCCCCCACCCCTGAGCACGCTGCCGGACGAGAATGTCCCGCCCGATCCGCCAATAGAGCAGCACGAGTTCGCGATTGACGGCGAGCCCGGCGCGCACTTGAGCGGTCCGAATCCTCTCTTTGAGCTCCGACAGAAGCTCGGCGTACCCGGAGGGTGATGGCGGCTTCGCTTGGTTCATGATCCTGACCCGATCTCCACAAGAACGACGACGACGAGGAGGGAACAGAAGGCGCGCTCGCCACTGTCGTCGACGGCGCCTTCCCGTCACGGGATCCGTCAACAACGGTTGACGAGACACTTCTTCCGCTGACCTCACCGGATCCGATGAACGGGCTTCGTGCCGCCCGCGGCGGCCATGCCGGATCCGAAGACGATGGGTATTCAGAGGATACGTTTGAAAATACCATGCCGGTCGTTACTCCGGGCTGGCGCCGGCAACGATCGACCTGCCGATACCAGCTGCGGCGCGGAGCCGAATCAGCGCCGGGCGGACGCCGCCGCCGCCCGCCGCCGCAGCTCCTCGTAGCCGCCGAACTGGAACTTCCACAGCGTCGCGAGGCGCTCGCGGTCGAACACGGGGTCGCGCGTGAGGCGCCGGATCACGTCGTAGTAGCGCGCGATGTCCGGATCGGCGATGACGTTGCGACCGCAGGCCAGGGTGCGCACGTACCCGACCGGCGGCCGCCGGTAGAAGTGTCCGATGCGCCAGGGCAGGGACGCCAGCCGGGGGATGCGGTCCCGCAGGATGGGGTCGGGGACCGTGGCCGGCAGGCGGGCCAGCAGCGGGTCGCCGAGGGCGTGGTAGTCCAGGACGTGCACGCTCGGGCCCAGGTGGTAGCCGAGGAACCCGACCGCGCCGCGGATCGCCACCATGCGCAGGGGCCGGCCGTCCTCGTCCGTCGCCGCGGCCGGCGGCCAGCGGTCCTCGGGCGACAGCACGCCCAGTTGCAGCAGGTAGTCCACGAAGTTGTCCGCCGGCCACTCCCGCTTGAACCGGGCCGCGTTCTGGGCCGAGCGCGGGTCGGGCCAGGCCGCGGCGTGGCGGGCGGCGCGCAGCGAGCCGATTTCGGTGTAGTAGGAGCGCTCGTCGGCGATGCCGTCGGCGTCGATCGCCGCGTGCCACTCCGCCCCGTAATCGCGGTCGCGCAGCGGCGAGGACCACGGCAGCAGGAACAGCGCCAGCAGCGCCGCGCCGGCCGCGCGGGCGAACGCGGCGGGCAGCGGCCGCGTGACGATGACGGCGGCGGCCACCGCCAGCGGCGCGGTGAGGAAGCGGCCGCTCATGAAGTCGCCGCCGACCACCACGACGTACAGCAGCATCAGGACGAGGCCGGCGCCCCAGGTCCAGGGCGCGTCCGGCCGCGCACCGCTCGCCGTCTCCCCCGCCATGAGCGACCGGAACCGGACGCCGCGCAGCGTCATCAGCCCGGCGGCGGTGGCCGCGGCGATGCCGACCAGCGTGACGGGGTCCCCGCGCAGCGAGTTGGCGAGGTAATGACCGCCCTGGGCGATCATGGCCCCGGCCGGCAGGCCGTGGTTCAGCTTCGCCAGCACCGAGTTCGGCAGCAGGGACCCGTAGTAGACCAGCGCGAACAGCTCCCAGAGCACCAGCGGCGCCAGGCCGGCCAGCAGCGCCGGCGCCGCGCGCCGCAGCCCGGCGCGCAGCAGCACGAGCGCCCACGCCGGCGCGATCAGGAACAGGGCGTCGGGCCGCGTCATCAGGCAGAGGGCGGCGACCAGGGAGAAGCGGGCGACGGCCGCGCGGGAGCGGCTCCCGTCGTCGAGCCAGACCAGCAGCACCAGCAGCAGGTGCAGCAGCGCGTTCTCCAGGCCGGAGGTCGCGAAATCCGTGAACGCGCGCGAGGCGGCGAGCAGCCCCAGGCCGACGCAGGCCGCGGGCCACGACCGGGCGAGCCGCAGCGCCAGCAGCAGGGCCGTCGCCAGCGTGAGCGCCAGGTTCAGCGCGACGGCGCCGTGGAAGAACCCGCCCGTGAGGGCGCGGACGCCGCACATCGCCATCATCCACAGCGGGTGCGTGAAGACCTGCACCCGCTCCCCGACGTTCCAGGTCAGCCCGTGGCCGTCGAACAGGTTCTCGATGGCGCGGAACGTGATGTAGGCGTCGTCGGTGACCCAGGCCTTGTGGTACGCGCCGAACACGAGCACGGCGGCGACGGCCAGGACGGCGACCGGGCCGAGGCGGCCGCCCCGCAGGACGGCCGCGCGATTCGGGGACGAACTTGCCACGTGGCTTCCTTCCGCGACGGCCGCTCCCCCGGCGGGGCGGCCGCGATCCGGCCGGCTCAGCTCTTCGCCGCCGCCAGCAGCGGCAGCAGCGCCTCGAACTCGACGTTGCCTCCCGACAGGATGATCCCCACCCGCCGCAGGCCCGGCCGCGCCCGGAACTCCTCCGACAGCACCGCGGCCAGCGGCACCGCCGAGCTGGGCTCGATCAGCAGCTTGGCGCGCTCCCAGGCCAGGCGCAGGGCGCGCAGGATGGCGTCGTCGTCGACGGTGACGATGCCCGCGAGGTGGTCGCGCAGGATGGGCCAGGTGAGTTCGCCGAGGCTCGTGCGCAGGCCGTCGGCGACGGTGTGCGGAGCGGTCTGCGGGAGGAGGCGGCCGGCGGCGAGCGAGCGCGCCGCGTCGTCGGCGCCCAGCGGCTCGGCGCCGAAGAGCAGGGTCGCGGGGCGCCGCGCGCGCACGGCGAGGCAGGTGCCGGACATCAGGCCGCCGCCGCCGACCGGGGCGAACACGGCGTCGAGGTCGGGGACGACCTCGAGCAGTTCCAGCGCGGCGGTGCCCTGGCCGGCGATGATGCGCGGGTCGTTGTAGGGATGGACGAAGACGCCGCCGGTCTCCGCCACGACGCGCGCGGCGGTCTGCTCGCGGGCGGCGAGGGTCGGGGCGCACTCGTGGATGACGGCGCCGTAGCCGGCGACCGCGGCGCGCTTGACCGCGGGCGCGCCGGTCGGCATCACGATGTGGGCGGGGATGCCGCGGCGGCGCGCGGCCAGGGCCAGGGCCTGGGCGTGGTTGCCGCTGCTGTGGGTGACGACGCCGCGGGCGGCCTCGGCGTCGGACAGCAGGGCGACCGCGTTCGAGGCGCCGCGGAACTTGAAGGCGCCCACGCGCTGCAGGTGCTCGCACTTGAAGAACAGCTCGCGGCCGGCCAGCGCGTCCAGCGTGCGGCAGGTGGCCACCGGCGTGCGGTGGACGACGCCGCGCAGCCGCTCCGCGGCCGCGCGCACGTCGTCGAACGTCGGGGCGCCGCTCACGTCACTCACGCCTCGTCAGCACCGAGGACACGAAGTCGGGCAGGGCCGACGGATCGGTCTCGCGCTCGGTCAGCAGCGAGTGGCAGGCGTCGCAGTCCTGGCTGATGGCGCGGCCGTCCTCGCTCAGGTGGTTGTCGTCGTGGCAGCGGAAGCAGCCGCTCTCGTCGATCTCGCCGTGGAGGTCGACGTGGCCGAGGTTGCTGGGGTAGGTGCCCCAGGTCACGTTCATGCGCGGGAAGACGTTGCGCGCGAGGATGGCGGCGACGACGTCGGCGACGGCGACGCGCTGCGCCTGCATCGCGGCGAGGTCCTCGGGGTGGTCCGCGGCGTAGAGGGAGTCGAGGTAGGCGGCGACGCGACCGGCGGTGTCCCCGCCGGGGGTCACGTCGAACAGGGCCCGCTCCGTCGCCTCGCGCAGCCAGGGCACGCCCCGGTCGAGCAGCCCGTCGGTGAAGGCGCGGTCGAGGGCGCGGCCGGGGACCTCGTAGATGTGGGTCGGCCGGTTGTGGCAGTCGATGCAGTCCATGGTGCGCCACTCGCCGGCCGCGTCCGCGGGGTCGGCCCCGTCGCGCAGGTAGCGCACCTCGCCGTCGGGGGTCTTCTGGACCACCTCGACGATGTCGTTGCGCTTGTCGTCCAGGGCACGGTAGCGCACCTCGTTGCCGCGGTCCACGTGCCAGTGCACGCCGGTGGCGCGCACGCCCGGCTGCGGGTTGCCGCCGACCTTGATCACCAGCGAGGTCACGCTCGGCGTGTTGTCGCGGTCGGTCTCGACGTGCTCGCGCACCATGAGCTTCGAGCCGTTGAACTGCTCCGGCCAGTGGCAGGCCTCGCAGGTCTCGCGCGCGGGGCGCAGGTTCTCCACGGGCGCGGGGATCGGCCGCTGGTAGCTGTTGCGCATCACGGCCACCACCTGGCGCAGGCCCGACAGCTTGGCCTTGACGAACCAGTCGGCGCCCGGGCCGATGTGGCACTTCACGCAGGCCACGTTGGCGTGGGGCGAGCGCTCGTAGGCGACCCCCTCGGGCTCCATCACGACGTGGCAGACCTTCATGCAGAACTCGGTCGACTCGGTGTAGTGGTAGGCCTCGTAGCCGAAGCTCGCCGACATGATCAGCCCGAGCACGGCCAGCAACCCGACCAGCAGGGCCTTGCGCAGGAACTCGGGCCCGCCGACCTCGATGGCGACGGTCTTCACCTCGCCGCGGGCCCGGCGGCGCCGCTGGACGGCCGCACCGATCAGGATCAGCGCCACGCCGCCGATCAGGATCGCCGGCAGCAGCATGAAGGTGACCATGTCCACGTAGGGGCTGGTCGGCCGCTCGAGCAGCACGTTGTAGACGTTCAGCACGAGCGCGCCCAACAGCAGCGCGACCGAGACGATCGCCAGCAGGCTGCCCAGCGTGGTGATCCAGTTGGCGTAGAAGAAGGGCACGCGGCTGGCGAACCAGCGGCCCAGGGCGGACGACGCGGGGCGGCCGGCGGGGCGGGGGTCGGACATGACGAAACCTTCCCGTCGAGGGGGACGCAGGGGGCCGCTCAGCCCGCATCCTAGCCCGCGAGGCGGGCGGGGACAAGCGACGCCGCGGCCCGACGATCACCCATCGAATTAGTGGGATTTAGCCGGCGGCGGCAAGCTCGTTGTAGAGGGTGTCGCGCAGGACGGGTTCGAGGCCGACGCCGCGGATGAAGGCCTCGATCTCGTCGCGGGTCATGCCCGTGCCGGCGGTGCCGCCGGCGGCCAGGGTGATGCGCTCGTCCGAGATCGTGCCGTCGAGGTCGTCGGCGCCGCAGCGCAGCGCCAGCTGGGCGACCTCGCGCCCGAGCATGACCCAGTAGGCCTTCACGTGGGGGACGTTGTCCAGCAGCAGGCGCGACAGGGCCACGACCTTGAGCTTCTGGATCAGCGTGGGACCGGGCAGGTCCGCGAACTTCGTGCCCGCCGGGTGGAAGGCCAGCGGGATGAAGCACTGGAAGCCGCCGGTGCGGTCCTGCTGGTCGCGCAGCATGAGCAGGTGGTGGACCCAGTGGCGCGGCTCCTCGACGTGGCCGAAGAGCATCGTGCAGTTGGTCTTCAGGCCGGCCTCGTGGCACAGGGCCGCCACTTCGAGCCAGCGCTCGCCCGACATCTTCTTCGAGGCGATCCGGTCGTGGATCTCGGGGTGGAAGATCTCGGCGCCGCCGCCGGGGCAGCTGTCCAGGCCGGCCTCGCGCAGCGCGGCGATGGTCTCGGGCACGGTCAGCTTGCCGATCTTCGCCAGGAAGTCGATCTCCACCATCGTGAAGGCCTTCAGGTGCACGGCGGGGAACGCCTGCTTCAGGGCGCGCAGGATGTCCAGGTAGACGGGGAACTTCCAGCGCGGGTGCAGGCCGCCCACGATGTGGAACTCGCTGGTGCCGGGGATGAAGTCGCGGCGGGCCAGCTCGACGCACTCCTGCGGGCTGTAGCTCCAGGTGCCCGGGGCGTTCGGATCGTCGGCGTAGGCGCACAGCTCGCAGCCGACGTAGCAGACGTTGGTCGGGTTGATGTGCCGGTTGATGTTGTAGAAGACCTTGCGCCCGTGCCTCCGCTCGCGGACGGAATGGGCCAGCCAGCCCAGCAGCGGCAGGTCGTCGCTCGCGGCCAGCAGCAGGCCGTCGCGCTCGTCGAGGCGGGCGCCCGCGGCGATCTTGCGCGCGACGGGGGCCAGGGGGTGGGAATCGGGGATCATCGCGCCTCCCGGCGTCGCCTGCGGCGGGACCTCAGCGCTCGTCGGCGCTCCCGGACAGCTTGATCTGCGGCAGCAGGGTCGTGTCGAACATCTTCTTCTGGCCGGACTCGACGCTGCGGATCTCCTCGATGCCGCGACGCAGGCCGGCCAGCACGCTGGTGACCTCGATGTTGCCGTAGCGGTAGCCGAAGTGTCGCAGCTTCTCCATGGCCTCGATCATCTTCTGCTCGCCCTTGCGCGGCTGCTTGGCCATGACCAGCTCGAAGCCGACGGCGGCCTCGTGCAGGCCCATCCAGAACAGCTCGTCGCGGCCGACGGCGCCCTTGAGCCCCTCGGCGGTCAGCGCGACCGAATCGACGTAGCGGCGGTTGTTGAAGGCCTCCACGGCCCGGGTCAGCAGATCGGCGCTCATCTCGCTCCTTCGTCAGGCGTCCTGTTCCTCAGGCGTCCCGGCCGTCGTTCATCACGTCCACCGGCAGGTAGCGGTCGGCCTCCTCCTCGAAGGCCAGCCGTCGGATGTCCTTCATCCGCTCGATGTAGACGCGGCCCTGGAGGTGGTCGCACTCGTGCTGCATGACCACGGCCTGGTAGCCCTCGAGGTCCTCTTCGACGACCTCGCCGTCCTCGTCGAGGTAGCGGACGTGCACCGCCGCGGGCCGCTCGACGTAGCCGCGCATCCCGGGCAGGCTCAGGCACCCCTCGTACATCCCGTACAGCTTGTCGGTCGTCGGGGTGATCTCGGGATTGATCACCACGCGCACCAGCGGCGTGCCGTCGTCGTCGGTCTCGCCGCCGACCAGGGCCAGCTGCTTCGAGACGTGCACCTGCGGGGCGGCCAGGCCGACCCCGTTGTACTCGTCCATGGTCTCGAACATGTCCTGGATCAGGGTCTGGATCTCCTGACCCGTGATCTCCTGCGGCGGGATCGGGTCGGCGACCCGGCGCAGGACGGGATGGCCCAGCCGGGCGACCTTCAGGATGGCCATCGCTGTCCTCCGCGCGGCGCCCCGCAGGGCGGGCCGCGATCCTCGATGTCAGGCGCCGGCGCTGCCGGAACGGTCCGGACGCCCCACGTTAACGCTTCGGCGCCCCGGCCGCAAAGCGGTTCCGGGCGCGACGGGGCGCTCAGCGGGCGGGGGCCGCCGGCGGCGTCGAATCGGCGCCCGCCTTCGCCGGCACGCAACAGCTGCAATACCACCGGTCGCCCTGCAGGACCATGTCCGCCACGCCCATCGTCATGCCGCAGGCGGCGCAGACGTGCTGCTCGCCGGCCGGCTTGGCGGTCTGGGCGGCGGCGCAGTGGCCGCAGTACAGCTTGCCGCCGACCAGCGTGGCCTGGTCCTTGGCCACGGACATGCCGCAGTCCGCGCACCTGGCGGCCTCGGCCTTGGGGCCGCAGCCGGCGGCCAGGAGCGCGCCGCACGCCAGGCACAGCAGCGCGGCGAGGATCGTCTTGCGGATCACATTCGCACCTCCGGAATACGTTCGTCCACTCCGAGGCAGTGTAGCGCAGGACCGGGCGGCTGACCATGCCGGGTGCCGCGCCGTGCCGGGCGCGACGAATCGCGCTTTGACGGGCGCTCCCCCGCACGCTACTCTCCCGGCGAGACCGCGGCGATGCCGCTGGATCGCAACCGCACCCGCGAGGAAGACCATGCCCCACGCCTCCCGGGACGCCCTGGCGACGGACCGCTCCGCAAGGGGTCTGCCCGTCGCAGCCCTGCTGCGGATCGTCGCCCTGCTGGCGCTGCTCTACGTCTTCCTGTTCGCCATCGCCCTGCTGGGCACGGCCTTCAAGGCCTTCGGCGACGACTTCGGCCGGGCCCTGATCGCCGGCACCAGCAACCCGGTCGTCGGCCTGCTCATCGGGCTGCTGGCGACGGCCGTGGTCCAGAGCTCGTCGGGCACCACCTCGATCATCGTCGGCATGGTGGCCGCCGACGCGCTGACGGTCCGCGGTGCGATCCCCATCATCATGGGCGCCAACATGGGCACCACCATCACCAACACGATCGTCGCGATGGGGGCGATGGGGCGGCGCGCCGAGTTCCGGCGCGCCTTCGCCGGCGCCACGATGCACGACTTCTTCAACCTGTTGACCATCCTGCTGCTGTTCCCCCTGGAGCAGGGCACCCACTACCTGGAGCGCGCCGCCACCTGGATCTCGATGCACCTGGTCGGCGCCCAGGGCGTGGAATTCGAAGGGCCGGTCAAGGCGATCACCGAACCGCCGGCCGCGGCGCTGCGCGACCTGCTGATCGGCGGCTGGCACATGCACGGGACGGCGGCCGCCGTCCTGCTGCTGGCGATCTCGCTGGCGGTGCTGTTCGGCGCGCTGATCCTGCTGGCCCGTCTGATGCGCCGCGTCGTGATGCCCCGCGCCGAGGGCGTCTTCAACGACTACCTGCAGCGCAACGGCCTGCTGGGCATGCTGGTGGGGCTGGTCGTGACGGTCATGGTGCAGAGCAGCTCGATCACCACCAGCCTGCTGGTGCCGCTGATCGGCGCCGGCATCGTCCAGCTCGAGGCGGCTTACGCCGTGACCCTGGGCGCCAACATCGGCACGACCGTAACCGCCCTGCTGGCCTCGATGGCCGGCAACGGCGCCGCCGTGACCGTGGCCCTGGTCCACCTGCTGTTCAACCTGACCGGCACGCTGATCTTCTACCCGCTGCCGGCGCTGCGCCGGATCCCCATCCGCCTGGCGCGCCTGCTGGCGCTGGCCTCGTGCCGCAACCGGCTGGTGGCGCTGTACTACGTCCTGGGCGTGTTCTTCGCCATGCCCCTGCTCTTCATCGTGATCTCCAAGGCCCTGGGCGGCTCCCGATAGGAGTGACGAGATGAACGTGTTCCGCAGCTTCCGCGAGATCTTCCGCCAGGACAACTGGAGCCAGGCCACCACCGGCCGCGTGGGCGAGATGCTGGACCTGTGCGTGGCGATGAACCAGTTCGTCTACCGCGTCCTGATCGAGGGCCTGCCCCACGACGCGGCGCAGGCCGAGCTGTACGACCGCGACAAGCGCGTCAACGTCCTGGAGCGCGAGGTGCGGCGCAGCGTCGTGACGCACCTGGCGCTGGGCCAGGGCAGCGGCGACATCCCGTCGGGCCTGATCTTCATGAACGCGGTGAAGGACGCCGAGCGCATCGGCGACTACATCAAGAACATCTACGACGTCGCCCGCGAGCTGATGCCCGAGACCGCCGACCGCGGCCTCTACAAGGCGAAGCTGAAGGTCTTCGCCGACCCCATGCGCGACCTGATGCTCGAGACCGCCGACGTCTTCAGCCGCAGCGACGAGCAGGCGGCCCGGCGCATCCTCGACCTGGTGCGCGTGGAGGAGAAGGCGCTCGAGGCCGCGATCAAGGACATCACGCGCAGCGACCTGAAGACCAGCGACGCCGTCTGCCTGGTGCTGGTGATGCGCTTCTACAAGCGCATCTTCAGCCACCTTTCCAACATCGCCTCGACGGTGTGCCTGCCGGTCGACCGCATGGATTTCTTCGACGAGTGACGCGGGAGCGCGGCGCCGCGAACGGAGACGAGATGAGCACACCCGCGAAGGTCCCCGCCGACTTCCCCTTCCCCGAAGGGCTGCCGCCCGCCCTGCTGTCCCAACTGCGCGAACACGGACGGACGGCGCGCCTCGCCGCCGGCGACATGTACCTGCGCGAGCACGCGGCGGTCGAGACCTTCGCCCTGGTGCGCAGCGGCGTGCTGCGCGTGTACAAGACGGGCGAGAACGGGCGCGAGATCACGCTGTACGGCGTGGGGCCCGGCGAGTGCTGCACCGTCAACGTGCTGTGCCTGCTCTCGGGCCGGCCCAGCCCGGCCGCTGCGGCGGCGGAGACCGCGGTCGAGGCCGTCATCTACCCGCGCAGCCTCTTCCTGCGCTGGATGGCCGAGCACGAGGCGATGCGCGCGTACGTCTTCGGAATCCTGGCCGACAAGGTCGGCGACATGATGGCCCTCATCGAGGAAGTGGCGTTCCAGCGCATGGACCGGCGCCTCGCCGCCTACCTCGTCGAACGCGGCAGCGCCGCCGGCTCCGCCCTGGAGTGCACCCACGAGACGGTGGCCGCCGACCTCGGCACCGCGCGCGAGGTCGTCAGCCGCCTGCTGAAGTCCTTCGAGCAGCGCGGGCTGGTGTCGCTCGGACGCGGACGCATCCGCATCGAGGATCCGGCCGCCCTGCGGGAAGCCGCGCTCTGACCCTGCCGACCGGACGGGCTCACCCCCCGCGACAAATAATTCCTGTTATCACAAGTATTGGTGACTAAGTCACGGTCGCCGGCTTCCGGCGCGCCTAGGGTGGCTGTGTCATCGCGTCCGCA
>JADJIV010000035.1:0-30152 GCA_016706845.1 bacterium | reverse complement strand
CCCAGGCGCGCCAGACGAGGCAGAAGGCGCAGCGCAGGTCGCAGCCGTCCTGGACCTTGAGGTGGGCGCGGGTGCGGACCTCTCCTGCGGGGAGCGCCCGGGTGCGGAGCGGTGGCGCCGCGCGCTCGGGGCGGCCGACCTCGAGCAGCGGGGCTTCGGCGGCCAGCAGACGGGGTAGCCAGTCCGCGATGGCGTCGCGCTCGCCGACGCCGAACACGCCGTCGACGCCTGCGAGCGCGGACAGGGCTGCGGGCTGGGCCTGGGCGTAGCAGCCGGTGACCACGACCTTGGCCGCGGGGTTGCGGCGGCGCGCCTCGCGCAGGGTCTGGCGGGCCTTCTGGTCGGCGCGGGCGGTGACGGTGCAGCTGTTCAGGACGTAGACATCGGCAGCGGCGTCCCAGTCGACGATCTCGCAGGCGAGACCATGCGTGGGGCCGCCGGACAGGCGGGCCATCATCGTTTCGGTGTCGTAGCGGTTGAGCCGGCAGCCGAGCGTGTGGAAGGCCACACGCACGGGCCGACGCCGTCCGTCCTGCCCGTCCATGTCCCTCGTCGCTCCTTCGGTCGGATCCGGAGCGCACGGGCCGCCCGGATGGGGAGAAGGGTGGCTCGGCGCCACCCCCATCGCTCGTCTGCGCCGGATCGGTGCGGGTCGGGCTAGGAGCCTTCGCCCACGCCGTCCAGATCGCCGATCGGCGACGCCGGGATGTCCACGGCGGCGTCGGCGTACTCGTCGGCGCCCTCGGGGTCGATCTCGGTCTCCACCACGTCGTCACGACGCGGGTGGGCCGCGATGTAGGCCTCGAGGGTGTCGCGCGGCTGGTCCTTGTAGAACTCGGCCACCGACAGGACGATGCGCCGGTTCTCGGCGTCCATCTTGATGACGTGCATCGGCAGCGCCTCCTCCTCGTGGAAGAAGAACTGCGGCTTGTCCAGCTTCGGGATGGCCAGGTGGCCCACCGGCACGAACCCTTCGATGTCGTTGCCGATCTCCACCACCATGCCGTGGTCCAGCATGCGGATGACCTTGCCCTCGACCTGGCGGCCCACCGGGTAGTCCTCGGCGAGCGTCGGCCAGGGGTTGTCCTGGAGCTGCTTGATGCCCAGGCTGATCCGGCGCTTGTCGGCGTCGATGTCCAGGATCTGCACCTGGACCAGGTCGCCCTTGCGCACGATCTCCTTCGGGTGGCGGACCCGCTTGGTCCACGACATGTCGGAGATGTGGACCAGGCCGTCGATGCCCTCTTCGACCTCGACGAAGGCGCCGAAGTCGGTCAGGTTGCGCACGCGGCCCTCGATGATCGTGCCCACCGGGTAGCGCTCGTTGAGCGACAGCCAGGGGTCCTGCTCGGTCTGCTTCAGGCCGAGGGAGATCTTCTCGTTGCCCTTGTCGATCTTCAGGACCATGACCTCGACGTCGTCGCCGATGGACAGGATCTTGCTCGGGTGCTTGATGTGCCGGGTCCAGGACATCTCGCTGATGTGGATCAGGCCCTCGATGCCCTCTTCCAGCTCCACGAAGGCGCCGTAGTTGGTGATCGAGACGACCTTGCCCTGGACGATGGCCTTCTCCGGGTACTTGGCCTCGACGTTCTCCCACGGGTAGTTCTGCAGCTGCTTGAGGCCCAGGGAGATGCGCTCGCGGTCGCGGTCGAAGTCCAGGATCTTGACCTGGATCTCGTCACCGATATTGACGACCTCGCTGGGGTGCTTGACGCGGCCCCAGGACAGGTCGGTGATGTGCAGGAGCCCGTCGATGCCGCCGAGGTCCACGAAGGCGCCGAAATCCGTGATGTTCTTCACGATGCCCTTGCGGACCTGGTCCTTGTCGAGCTCGGACATCAGGTTCTTCTTCTTCTCCTCGCGCTCGCGCTCGAGCACGATGCGGCGGCTGACCACGACGTTGCGGCGCCGCTTGTTCTTCTTGATGATCTGGCAGTCGATCTCCTTGCCGATCAGCTGGTCCAGGTCCGGCACCTGACGCAGGGCCACCTGGGAGCCGGGCAGGAACGTGTCGACATCCCACAGCTTCACCACGAGGCCGCCCTTGATGCGGCGGTCCACGACGCCCTTGACGACCTCGCCGTTCTCGTGCGCCTGCTTGATCTTGTCCCAAACCTTCAGGAAGTCCGCCCGCTCCTTCGACAGCACGACCAGGCCGTCCTGGTCCTCGAGGTGCTCGAGGAACACGTCGAAGGTGTCGCCGACCTTGATCTGCGTGGTGCCGAATTCCTCGATCGGGATGACGCCCTCGCTCTTGAAGCCGATGTTGAGCAGGACCTCGTTCTCGCGCACCTCGACCACGGTGCCCTGGAGGATCTGCCCCTCCTGGATCTCGTTGAGCGTCTGCTCGTACTGGTTCAGCAGCGCCAGCATGTCGAAGTTGGCCGCGTCGCCGTCGTCGTCATAGTCGCGGTTGACGATGCTCGAGGCGTCGAATTCGGTGGTCAGCTTCGGCGTGGTCGGGACCCGGGCGGCCGGGTAGTCGTCATCCTGCTCCTCGCGCCACTTGCGGGACGGCAGGGGACGATCGGATCCGGAAGAGTTCGAATGGCGCGCAAACGAACCCCCCGAGTTGGGGTTGGGACTCATTGTGTGGTTCCTCCTAAAAGACGGATTTACCCGACGATCGGCCGGGCATGTCGCGGAATATACACGCATTGGTCAGCTTTGGCAAGACTTCGTTGCGGCGTCCCGCTCCCGGACGGGGGGTCACAGGGGGCGACGGCTGCGGAAGGTGCGGGTTTCCTTGCTCATGATGGCGGCGCGGACCCGTTCGGCGGCTTCGCGCTCCCAGTCGGTGAAGGGGTGGCGCTCGGCGGACCGTTCCTGGAGCTCACGGTAGATCGCCTCGAAGAGCCGCCCGATCTCCCGGCTGAGCGCCCGCGGTTCCAGCCGGCGCCCCAGCACCGGCAGCGCGCAGCCTGATGGCCGGAGCGAACGAGACCTCCAGCGGGGCGCGGGGCCGCCGCCCGGCTGGGGGCCAGGGTCCCGCGCAGGTAGATCGGGACGGTCGGCGCCCCGGTGCGCTGCATGAGCAGGCCCAGGCCGTTGCGGACCGGACCGGGCTCCCCGTAGACGCGGCGCATCCCCTCCGGGAAGAACAGGAGGTTCTGGCCCCGGGCCAGGATGTCGGCGGCCCGGTCGAAGGCCGTCGCGTCGTAGATGTTGCGCCGGATGGGGATGGAGTAGAGGAAGCGGTACATCATGGCCGAGAGCGGGAAGCGGAACAGCTCTTCCTTGGCGATCGAGCGGACGTGGTTCTTGCCGGTGAAGGCCGCGCCCAGGATGGGCGGATCCCAGTTGCTGACGTGGTTGGGCGCCATGATGCAGCCGTGCAGGTCCGCGTGCTCGCGGCCGACGACCCGCAGCCCGTGGAAACGCCCCACGGAGCCGAAGATCGCGTAGGCCACCCGGTAACGGCTGGACAGTTCGCCCTCGGCGAAGCCGGCCGCCGGCCGCCGGCAGGCCAGGAGACGGCGCACCGCCGCCTCGGTGGCCTCGAGCTGGTCGTCGAGCGTCAGCGTGCTGTTGTCGATGACCACCGCGTCCGGCGGGATGCGCAGGGGGCTGGCGGCGCGCTCGCTGTCGCGGCGGTCGCGGGCCTCCACCTCGCGCAGGACCTCTCCCCGATCCACGGTCAGGCCGCGGCGCCGGTGCTGACGCAGACGCCGCTCGGCGCGCGCTTCGAGCGTGGCGTCCAGGTAGATCTTCGCCGAGGCCAGGGGGAAGACCACCGTGCCGATGTCCCGACCCTCCATGACCACGCCCTGGCGTCGCCCCATGGCGCGTTGGCGGGCGACCATGCGTTCCCGGACCGAAGCGTGGGCCGAGACGGCCGAGACCAGGGCCTCGACCTCGGGCGTGCGCACCGCGGCCGAGATGTCGCGGCCGTCCCAGAAAACCGCGGTCTCGCCGCGGTCCGGCCGCAGGGACAGGTCAGCGGCGTCGAGCAGGCGCAGCAAGGCGGGCTCGTCGCCCGGGTCCACGCCGGCGGCGGCGGCGGCCCAGGTCAGGGCGCGGTACATGGCGCCGGAATCGACGTAGAGCAGACCGAGCCGGTCGGCCAGGGCGCGGGCGGTGGTGGACTTGCCGGAGCCGGCCGGGCCGTCGATGGCCACGACGGTGTCCGACGGCACGGGCCCGTAGGATTCCGGGACGCAGGTGTCGGGAACGGGGGAGCGGGGCCGCGCCCCGGCTCAGATTTCACGGCCCACGGCCGCGGCCACGGCCCGGCAGGCCGCCATCGTATCGCGGAAGGCGGCGGGGTCCAGCGACTGGGCGCCGTCGCTCAGGGCCGAGCGGGGATCGACGTGGACCTCGATGAGCAGGCCGTCGGCGCCCGCCGCGACCGCGGCGCGGCAGAGTGCCGCGACGAGGCCGGCGTCGCCGCAGGCGTGGCTGGGATCGACGATCACCGGCAGGTGCGTGCGCTGCTTCAGCAGCACCACGGTGTTCAGGTCGAGGGTGTTGCGCGTGGCGTCCTCGAAGGTGCGGATCCCGCGCTCGCAGAGCACGAGGTCGCGGCCGCCGGCCGACAGGACGTATTCCGCGGCGCTGAGCCACTCGTGCACCGTGGTCATCATGCCGCGCTTGAGCAGCACCGGACGGCCGCTGCGGCCGACCTCGCGCAGCAGCGGCACGTTCTGCACGCTGCGGCTGCCGATCTGCAGCATGTCCGCGACGGCGGCCACGGCCTCGACGTCGCGCGGATCGAGGACCTCGGTGACCACGGGCAGGCCGGTCGCAGCCCGGGCCTCGGCCAGCAGGGACAGCCCTTCGCGCCCGAGGCCCTGGAAGTCGTACGGGGACGTGCGCGGCTTGTAGGCGCCCGCCCGCAGGATCGTCGCGCCGGCGTCGCGCACGGCCGCGGCGGTGGCCAGCAGCGTCCCGCTCGGTTCCACGGCGCACGGTCCCGCGGCCACGACCAGACGCGGGCCGCCGAAGACGGCCGCGCCCACGCGGACCAGCGTCGCGGCCTGGCCCGGCGCGCGGCCGCTGCGCGGGTAGCGGTCGTCGGCGGTGCGCGGGTCGGGCTGCAGCTGCGGATCGGAACTCACGCGATGATCTCCTTGAGCGCCTCCAGGCAGCGCCGGTTCTCGTCGGGCAGGCCCACGCTGATGCGGATGGCGCCCTCCCCCAGGCCGAAGGCGTTCATCGGGCGCACGATCACCCCGCGGCGCAGCAGCTCCTGGGTCATGATCGTCGCGTTGCCGGGAACCCGCACCAGCAGGAAGTTCGCCTGCGAGGGCGTGACCGCAAAGCCGAGCTGCGCGAGTCCCGCGGCGAGTTCTTCCAGACGGGCGCGGTTGCGCGCGGCGCGGGCCGCGGTCTCGTCCCGCTCGCTCAGGGCCGCGATCGCCGCGACCTGGGCCAGCGCGTTGACGTTGAACGGCTCGCGCGTCTTGTGCAGCTCGGCGATCAGCCCGGGATGGGCCACAGCATAGCCCACCCTCAAGCCGGCGAGCGAGTGGATTTTCGAGAAGGTCCGGTTGATCACCAGGTTCGGGTGGGCGTCCAGCAGTTCCGTCGTGCGCGGGTAGTCCGGCGCCACGACGAACTCGACGTAGGCCTCGTCCACCATGACGATGACGTCGGACGGGATGTCCCGCAGGAAGGCCCGGAATTCGTCCGCCGTGTTGTAGGTCCCGGTCGGGTTGTTGGGATTGCAGACGATGACCAGCTTGGTCGCGTCGTCGACGGCGCGCGCCATCGCCGGCAGGTCGTGCCGGTCGTCGCGCAGGGGCACGGAACGGCCGCAGTCGAAATGGACCGCGCAGGTCAGCGGGTAGACGATGAAGCTGGGGTGGGCGAAGACCACGTTCTCCCCGGGGGAGACCAGGGCCCGGATGAACATGTCGATGATCTCGTTGCAGCCGTTGCCGAAGAGCAGCCAGGACGGGTCGCGGCCGAGCTCCGCGCCCAGGGCCAGGCCGAGGTCGTGGCAGGCCGCGTCGGGGTAGCGGTTCAGCTCCGCGGCGGCCTCGCGGACCGCGGCGACGACCGACGGCAGCGGTCCCTCGGGGTTCTTGTTGCTGGCGAGCTTGATGACGCTGTCCAGGCCGAGTTCGCGCTGGACCTCGCTGATGGGTTTGCCGGGTGTGTAGGGGCGGGTGGCGAGGATCCCGGGACGGAACAGGCGCGTGTAGTCCATGAATTCCTCCTCGTCCGTGCGTGGCGTAACCGGCCCGCTCAGGGCCCGCCGTCGACGGCGGCGCGCAGGGCCGCGATCTCCCCGACCGTCAGTTCGCGAAACTTCCCCGGCGCCAGGTCCCCGAGGGTCACCGGCCCGATCGCCGTGCGGTGCAGGCCCAGGACCGTCGCCCCCACGGCGCCGAACATCCGGCGGACCTGGCGGTTGCGCCCCTCCTGGATCTCGAGGATCCAGCGGCGCGGGTCGCGGCCCGGCGGGTGCAGGCGGGCCGGCAGGCAGGGGTGCCCGTCGAGCATGATCCCGCCGTCGGTGAGGCGGGGCCGCGCCGACGACGGCAGGGCCGCGGCCAGCCGGACCTCGTAGCGCTTCCAGACCTGGCGGCGCGGCCGCAGCAGCGCCTGCGCCAGGTCGCCGTCGTCGGTCCAAATGAGCAAGCCGGTGGTGTCGGCGTCAAGGCGGCCGACGGGGATCAGCCCCGGGCCGAAACCTGCGGCCGCGGCGACGCCCGCGAGGCAGGGAGCCTGGCCCTGCTGGCGCAGGCTGGTGACGACGCCGAGGGTCTTGTGGTGGGCCAGCACGCGCCAGGCGGAAGGCCAGGCCGCGACCTTCCCGTCGACCGTGACGCTGGATCCCGGCGCGACGCGGCAGCCCGGGCTGGCGGCGACCTCGCCGTCGATGCGCACGCGGCCGTCGGTGATCAGTGTCTCGACAGAACGGCGCGAGCCGAACCCCGCGCGGGCCAGGAAGCGGTTCAGGCGCAGGGCGTCGTCGTCAGGCGTCATGGGCCTCGGCAATGTCCGGTTCGCCGGCTTCAACTTCGCCGGGTTCATCGGCCGTCGGACCGACGTCGGCGACGTCCGTCGCCGCGTCGCCGGCGTCCGGCACCACCACCAGGATCTCGTCGCCGCGGATGGCCACGGTCTCGAAGTCCTCGTCGGTGATCTCTTCGCCGAGCTGCTGCGCGAAGCGCTTGATCTCCTCGCGGTCGCCGATGATGCCGGCGAGCTCCGGCAGCGGGGGCAGCTGGTGCAGCCCCTTGATGCCCATGTGGTTGAGGAACTCGCGGGTCGTGCCGTAGAGGATGGGGTTGCCGACGCTGTCGCTGCGGCCGGCCACGGTGATCAGGTTGCGCTCGGCCAGGGTCGCCAGCACGCCGCTGACCTGGACGCCGCGGATCTCCTCGATCTCCATGCGCGTGACCGGCTGGCGGTAGGCGATGACCGCCAGGACCTCCAGCGCCGCCTGCGACAGGCGCACGAAGCGCCGGCCGCGGTAGAGCTGCTGGATCAGCCCGGCGTACTCGGGGCGCGAGGCCAGCTGCCAGCCGCCGCCGAACTCCACGACGGCGAAGGCGCGCCCCTGCTGCTCGTACTCGGCGTTGAGGGCGTCGACCGCCTCGCGGAAGTCCTTCGCCTCGGCCCCGGGGAACAGGGGTTTGAGGCGGGCCACGCCCAGCGGCGTGTCGGTGGCGAACAGGAGAGCCTCGAGATCCTGCCTCATGCGGTGGCCTCCGCGGCGCCGGTTTCCGCGCCCGCCGTCGTCGTTGCGCCGTCGCCGGGGGCGGCGATGTCCGAGTCGCTGTCCGAGTCGCTGTCGGTGTCGATGGACCGGTCGTCCCAGAGATCGCCGTCGGCGCCGAAGTCCACTCCGGGCGCCGGCTGGACCCAGATGGCGCCGTTGACCTCGGTCTGCACGATGCGCACGAGGTTGCGCTTGGCGAGCTCCAGGATGGCGATGAAGGTCACCACGACCTCCATCTTGATGGCGTCGTCGCGGAACAGGTCGTCGAAGCGCACGGTCCGCTCCTCGGCCAGGCGGCGGCGGATCAGGCGCACCTTGTCCGCGACCGTGAAGACCTCGCGCACGACGTTGTGGACGAGTTCCTTGCTGACGCGGTCGAAGACCTCGCTCAGGGCGCTGAGCAGCTCGAACATGCCCAGGCGCAGCTGCGGCGGCTCGGCGTTCTCGCGCAGGAAGGGGTAGCGCTGCTGGCGCAGGTGCAGCTGGCTGCGGTCGCGTTCGAGGGACTGCAGGCTCGCCGCCATCTCCTTGTAGCGCTTGTACTCGAGCAGGCGGCGCACGAGTTCGGCGCGCGGGTCCTCCTCCTCGAGCTCCTCGTCCTGCGGCGGCGTGGGCAGCAGCAGACGGGCCTTGATGCGCAGCAGGGTCGCGGCCATCACCAGGAAGTCCCCGGCGGTGTCGAGCGAGAGGGCCTGGATGATCTCCAGGTAGGCCAGGAACTGCTCGGTGATCCGCGCGATGGGGATGTCGTAGATGTCGATCTCGTCCTTCTGGATCAGATAGAGCAGCAGATCCAGAGGGCCGTTGAAGTCCGGCAGGTCGACGCGGTACGCCTCGCTGGAATGGAAGTACTCCAGCTCCGGCGGCAGCTCCCAGGAGATGGGGGCGCCGGCGGGCGGGTCCGGGACGGCGGGCGTGGGCGCGTTGTCCAGCACGGGGCCTCCTAGCCGACGCCCATGGCGTCGTGCACGCGCGCCAGGGTCTCCGCGGCGACGGCGCGCGCGCGGGCGCAGCCGGCGTCCACGATCTCGGCGACACGGTTCGGGTGGCTCTCGTACCCGGCGCGCCGCTCGCGCAGGGGGGCGAAGTACGCGATCGCGCCGTCGGCCAGGCGCTTCTTGCAGTCGACGCAGCCGCGCGCCGCGCTGCGGCACTCGGCGGCCGTCTGGTCCGCCTCGTCGGGCAGGAACTTCTGGTACCAGGTGTAGACGGCGCAGACGTCCGGGTTGCCGGGATCGCTGCGGCGCAGGCGCTGCGGGTCGGTGAACGCGGTCTTGAGCTTGGCGCGGATCTCCTCGGGCGGGGCGGCGATCTCCACCGCGTTGCCCAGGGACTTGCTCATGCGCCGCCCGTCGGTGCCCGGGAAGCGCCCGAACTTCGTGACCAGGCCCTCGGGCTCCGGGAAGAGTTCGCCGAAGTGGTGGTTGAAGCGCCGCGCGATCTCGCGGCAGAGCTCGAGGTGCGGCAGCTGGTCCTCCCCCACCGGTACGGCGTGCGCGCGGTAGGCGAGGATGTCCGCGGCCTGCAGCACGGGGTAGCCCAGGTGGCCGAAGCTGATTTCGCCGGCGAGGTCGAGGTCGCGAACTTGCTCCTTGAACGTCGGGTTGCGCTCCAGCCTGCCCAGGGAGATCAGCATGCAGGCCACCAGGTACAGCTCGGCGTGCTCCTTGATGGAGGACTGCACGAACAGCACCGAGCGGTCCGGGTCGAGCCCGGCGCCGAGCCAGTCCAGGATCATCTCGCGGGAGTTGTCGCGGATCTCGTGCGACTTGTCCAGGGCCGTGGTCAGGACGTGCCAGTCGGCCACCATGAAGTAGCACTCGTACTCGTCCTGCAGGCGGATCCAGTTCTCCAGCGCACCGGTGTAGTTGCCCCAGTGCAGGCGCCCGGTGGGACGGTTGCCGCTCAGGATGATCTTCTTGGTCACGGATGGGTTCCTCGGGAGCGTGGTCCGGATTCGCGACCCGGCTGCCGCCGGGCCGGTCGGCCCGCGTGCGGGCGAGCGAAGGGCTACAGTACCATCGGCGGCGGTGCCTGTCAAAGCCGACGCCGCCGCGCCCGCGGGTGGGCGCTGCGGTAGGCCTCGGCCACGAAGGCCCGGTCGACGTGGGTGTAGATCTCGGTGGTGGTGATGGCGGCGTGGCCGAGCAGTTCCTGCACGACGCGCAGGTCGGCGCCCCCCTCCAGCAGGTGCGTGGCGTAGGTGTGGCGCAGCACGTGGGGGGTGAGCGATTCGGGCGCGCCGCTGGCCGCCCCCCAGCGCTTGACCAGACCCCAGACCGCGACGCGCGAGAGGCGCCCGCCGCGCGCGTTGACGAAGAGGGCCGCCGTGGGCCGGCGCCCCGGCATCGCCGGCCTGCCTCCGGCGAGCCACGCGGCCACGGCCGCGAGGGCGGGCCGGCCGACGGGGACCAGACGCTCCTTGCTGCCCTTGCCCCGCACCCGCAGCGAGGCGTCGCGGCGGTCGAGGTCCGTCACGTCGAGACCGCAGAGCTCGCTGGCGCGCAGGCCGCAGCCGTAAAGGATCTCCAGCACGGCCCGGTCGCGCAGGCCGGCGGGCTCGTTCGCGGGCGGCGCCTCCAGCAGCGCCAGGACCTGGGGGCCCGAGAGCACGACCGGGAGCTTGCGCCCGATCTTCGGCGCCAGGATCAGCAGGGTGGGATCGCCGGCGGCCAGCCCCTCCGCCGCCAGGAAGCGGTGGAAGGAGCGCAGGGTCGAGACCAGGCGGGCGCGGGAACGGGGCCCGAGCCGGTCGGCGGCGTCCAGCAGGAACGCCCGCAGGTCGGCCGCGACGGCGCGCGCCGGATCGGCCAGCTCGCGCTCGCAGGCCCAGGCGCGCCAGGCCTGGAGGTCGCGGGCGTAGGCCTCCAGCGTGCCGGCGGCCAGGCCCTTCTCCGCCGAGGCGTGGGACAGGAAGGAGGCCAGGGCGTCGTCCCAGGCGCGGCTCACGGCTCCCCCTTCCCTTCGGCGGCGAAGAAGGCGAGCAGCCGCTCGACGTCCGCCGTCCCGAGGCCGCGCACCTCCGAGAGCTGCTGCGCCGACGCCCGCCGGATGTCGTCGACCGAGGCGAAGTGGTGCAGCAGGGACAGCTTCTTGACGCGGCCGATGCCGGGCACCGCATCCAGGACCGACCCGGTGGTGCGCTGCTCGCGCAGCAGGCGGTGGTAGGTGATGGCGAAGCGGTGCGCCTCGTCGCGGACCTGCTGCAGCAGTTGCAGAGCCCCGCTGTTGCGGGGCAGCCGCAGGGGCGGCAGACCGTGCTCGCGCACGATGAGTTCCTCGCGCTTGGCCAGCCCGATCAGTTCCACCCCGCCAGCCCCAGCTCGTCGAGCGCGGAGCGGGCGGCGCCGACCTGCCCGGCGCCGCCGTCGACCAGGACCAGGTCCGCCGGCGGCAGGCCCTTCTCCTGAAGTCGGGTGTAATAGCGCAGGAGCACCTCGCGCATCGAGGCGAAGTCGTCGATCCCCGCCACGGTCCGGCTGCGGAAGCGCCGGTAGCGCGACTTCAGCGGACTGCCGCCGCGGAAGTAGACCAGCGAAGCGACGGTCTCACGACCCTGGAAGTTGGAAATGTCGAAGCACTCGATCGTCTCGGGCAGGGTGCGCAGGCCGAGGGCCACCTGCAGGGCCGCGGTCCGTTCCGGCGCGGCGCGGCGCGGCGAGGACAGGTCCTGCAGGCGGCGGGCCTCCATCTTGTGCAGGGCGTTGGCCGTGGCCATGGCGACGGCCTCCAGCTTGGGGCCGCGCCGCGGCCGCAGCAGCTTCACCGGACGCCCGCGCAGGCCCGACAGGCGCTCCCGCCAGGCTTCCGGGTCGGGGACGTCGTGCGCGAGCAGCACCAGCGGCGGCAGGTCGCCGGCGCGCGGGTAGTACTCGCGCAGCAGCTGCACCAGGAAGTCGGGCGTCCCGCTGTCGAGGCGGTCCTCGAAGTGGAACTCGTGGCTGGTCAGCACCCGGCCCCGGCGGATCCGCAGCACCACGCCGCAGGCCCGCGCCCCGTCGCGGGCGATGCCGCAGGCGTCGAGGTCGCCGGTCAGGCCGTGGATGGGGCTGAGCGCGCCCAGCGTCGTCTCGAGCACCTTCAGGCGGTCGCGGACGCGGGCCGCCTCTTCGTAGCGGCGGGCGGCGGCGTGGTCGGCCATCTCGGCCTTCAGTTCCGCGACCAGGGAGGCGTCCTCCCCCTCCAGGAACCGGACCAGGGCCTCGACCTTGCGCCGGTACGAGGCCGCATTGTCGTAGCCGACGCAGGGGGCGCTGCAGCGGCCGATCTGCCAGTCCAGGCAGGGACGGGGCACGGTCTGGTGCGGCAGGTCCAGCTCGCAGGTGCGGACCTGGAAGATCCGCAGGGCGTGCTGCAGCGTCTCGCGCATGGCCCGCACGCTGGTGTAGGGACCGAAGCAGCGGGAGCCGTCGTCGGCGAGGCGGCGCACCACCTCGACCCTGGGGAAGGGCTCCTGCAGCGTGACGCGCAGGTAGGGGTACCGTTTGTCGTCCTTCAGGCGGATGTTGTAGCGGGGGCGGTATTCCTTGATCAGCTGGTCCTCGAGGACCAGGGCCTCGGTCTCGCTGCGGGTAACGATGTAATCGACGTCCGCGATCAGCCGCACCAACTGGGCGGTCTTGGGGTCCTTTTCCGTGTCCTGGAAGTAGGAGCGGACCCGGGCCGACAGCCGGACGGCCTTGCCCACGTACAGGACCTTGCCCCGGACATCCTTGTGGAGGTACACCCCCGGGGAGTCCGGCAGGCCCGCCAGGCGGTCCCGCAGGGGATCGCGGCCGTCGTTTTCCTGGTCCAGACTTGACATCGTCGAGGGTCCCTGCTAGTTTTTGACGGTTGTCCCCGAAGGAGGTCCGACGTTGCCGCATCACAAGAGTTGTAAGAAGCGCATGAAGACGAGCGCCCGCCAGCGCCTGGTGAACCGCCAGAACCGCAGCGAGATGCGCACCGAGCTGAAGAACTTCCGCGCCGCGGCCCCGACGGCCGAGAAGACGCCCGAAGCCCTCAGCGCCATCTACAGCATGCTGGATGTCCAGGCCCGCAAGGGCGTCATCCCGAAGCAGCGCGCTTCCCGCCTCAAGGCCCGCATGGCCGCCCTCTACGCGAAGTAGCGTAAGCCAGACAGGGATACGTCAAGCGCCGACCACGAATCCACGGGACCCCCGTCACGGGGTCCCGCCTTCGTTATGCCGTCGCGCCGCGCCGCCCCGATTCGAGCACGTCCTCCATCGTGAACAGCCCCGGCGCGGCCTGCGCCGCGAAGCGCACCGCCGGGACCAGCCCGCGCAGGAACGCCCGGCGCGAGTGCGCCCGGTGCGTCAGGACGAGCGTCTCCTCGTCGTCGCTGAAGATCCAGGTGTGCTCGCCGGTCACGCCGCCGATGCGCAGGCTGCTGGTGGGCACGGTGCCGGCGCCGCGGCGGTCCTCCCAGGTGCGGGCCAGCGCCCGCGCCGTACCGCTGGGCAGGTCCTGCTTGTGCCGGTGGTGCGTCTCGACCTGCGCCGGCATGAAGCCCTCCGGCAGCACCTCGGCCAGTTTCTCCAGCAGCAGCCTCATGGTCGGGATCCCCACGCTGAAGTTGCTGGACAGCACCACGGCGTGCGTCTTTGCGTAGGCGCGCAGGCGGCGCAGCTGCTCTTCGTCGTGTCCCGTCGTGCCGATCACCAGGGGCGCCGCGACCGCCGCCGCGCCCGCGAGCAGGCCGTCCAACGCCGGCGCCAGCGAGAAGTCCACGATCACGCCGCCACGGGGGTGGACCGCGGCGAGCCGGTCCTGGGGGGTCAGCGGCAGGCGTGGGTGGAAGGCGCCGACCGGCTGTCCGTGGCCGACCTCGGTCAGCAGGGCGGCCAGGGCGAACCCCTCGGCGCCCTCGATCAGATCGGTCACCAGGCGGCCCATGCGACCCTCGGCCCCGTGCACGCTGACGTCGATCATCTTTCCTCCTGCGCCAGCAGTTCGCCGAGCGGTCCCTCGTGGACCTGCTGCAGCCAGGCCCGGTTCTCCGGGAGGGCCGGGACCAGCGGGAGCCGCAGGTCGTGGGTGCAGAGTCCCATCAGCGCAAGCAGTTCCTTGACCGGCACGGGGTTGGTCTCCCGGAAGCAGGCCTCGACGATCGGGCGCGTGCGCTCGGCCAGGTCGCGGGCACACGCCGCGTCGCCCGCGCGCCAGGCCTCCCAGGTGCGCACGAGCGTGCGCGGCAGCAGGTTGCTGACGACCGAGACCGTGCCCGCGCCGCCGAGGGCGTAGACGTCGAGATTCAGGCCGTCGTCGCCCGAGAAGACCTGCAGGTCCGGCACCGCGCACACGTCCGCGATCTGCCGCAGGTCGCCGCTGGCCTCCTTGACCGCCACGACGTTCGGCTCCGCGGCGAGGGCGCGGACGGTCGCCGGCAGGATGTTGACCGCCGTGCGGCCGGGCACGTTGTACAGGACCAGGGGCAGATCCACCGCGCGCGCCACGGCGCCGTAGTGGGCGACGAGCCCGTGCTGCTGCGGCTTGTTGTAGTAGGGCGAGATCAGCATGGCCGCGTCGGCGCCCCAGGCGGCCGCGTCGCGGGTTTGCGCGATCGTGGTGCGCGTGACGTTGGAGCCGGCGCCGGCGACCACGACGCAGCGGCCCTTCGCGGCCGCGACGCAGGCCCGCACGAGCCACTCCCGCTCGGCGCGGTCCAGGGCCGCCGCCTCTCCGGTGCAGCCGACGGGCACCAGACCGGCCACGCCGGCCTCGATCTGGCGCGCCACCAGGCGCTCCCAGGCCGCCTTGTCCAGCTCGCCGTCGCGGAAGGGGGTCACCAGGGCCGTGTAGACGCCCTGCGGCAGGTAGCGCTTCTCAGACATCCCCGTCGACCTCCCCGCGGAACGCCGTGACGGCGGGACCGCTCAGACGCAGGCGCACCGTGTCCCCGTCCGGCAGGATCGAGATGGTCAGCCGATCCCCGCCCCTTGTCAACAGGGCGACCGGCGACGCGGCGCGCCCCAGCTTCCAGAGCACCAGGGCCGTGGCCGAGGCGCCGGTGCCGCAGGCCAGGGTCTCGGCCTCCACGCCCCGCTCGTAGGTGCGGATGCGCCAGGCGTCGCCGGCGGGGGCGACGAAGTTGACGTTCGTTCCGGCCGGGGCGAAGGCGGCGTCGTGCCGCAGCGCCGCTCCCCAGCGCCGCACGTCCACGTCGCCGACGTCGTCGACCGGCACCACCAGGTGCGGCACGCCCGTGTCGGCGCGGTGCAGCTCGCCGAAGGGGTGGGCGCCGGCGGCCGCGACGGCCAGGGCCAGGCCGCGCGGCGGCGTGAGGTCCACGCTGACCAGGCCGTCCGCGTCGCACCGGCCCCGCAGCGGTCCGCTCGCCGACGCGCAGGTTCCCGCGCGATCGATGAGCCCGCGGTCCCGGGCGAAGGCGAACGCGCAGCGGGCGCCGTTGCCGCACATCGAGGCCTCGCCGCCGTCGCTGTTGTAGTAGACCATCCCGAAATCGGCGCCGGCGGCCGGGCCGATCACGATCAGCCCGTCGGCGCCCACGCCGCGGCGGCGGTCGCAGAGGAACGCGATGCGCTCGCGGTCGAGCGGGCGGCCGGAATCGAGATCCTCGGCGGCGACCATCAGGAAGTCGTTGCCGGCGCCGTGCATCTTCACGAAGGGCAGTCGTCGGGTCACGGTTCCTCCCCGGAGGCGGGTGCCGGCGCGGCGGCGGCCGCGGTCGTGTCCGCGGGTGCTGCGGCCAGGGAATCGGGGGCCGCGGGCGCCGCCGGGCGCGGGGGCGGCGCGGGCAGGCAGGGGATCCCGCGCGGCGGGACCGCCGGCAGCGCGACCGGCAGGGGCAGGCCGGGCTCCACGGTCAGCGAATCGGCCACGACGAACGGCTCCCAGGTCCAGGTCACGCTGTCGGCGAGCGCCGTGGAATCGGGCAGCGCGCTCAGCAGGCTGTCGCCGTCGAGGTCCGCGAACAGGACGACCCGGACCGCGCCGGGACCGGCCCGGTCCCAGACGGAGGTGTCGCCGACCGCGACCCGCGACGGCGTGGGTGCCGCACCGCCGGGGTGGACGGGCGCGAAGCCCGTGTCCTGCTCCGCGATCTTCGCGACCCAGCCGAACAGGTCCGCGCCCGGATCGGCGGCGCCCGCGTAGAACCCCCGCACGCTGCCCGGATCGCGGGTGGCGAAGAGGCGGATCGTGCCGAGGTCCGCGAGCGGCGCGCCCGCGGTCGTGGCGAAGGTGCCGGGCAGCAGGCGCTGCGCCTCGTTCTCCCCCGGCCGCAGGTCGTGGTTCTCGTCCAGGAAGAGCCGGGCCACCCAGGGCCCGCCCGGCGCCGCCAGCCAGGGCACCTCGATGCGGCCCGCGGTGTCCGCCTCGGCGCGGCGCGCCAGCTCCCGCCGGTTCCACGGCAGGGAATCGGGCACCAGGGGGTACAGCTCCAGCACGGCGTCGCGGGCCGGTTCGTCGTGGTGGACCACCTTCACCGCGAGGCGGCCGCCCGGCAGGCTGCCGGCGGTGGCGACCGGGTAGCGGCGCGTACGGTCGGAGGCGACCCGGTGGGCGTCGGGCAGGCCGCGCGGGATCTCCACCACCACGACCGCGTCCGCCGGCAGGGTGTCGCGCAGCAGCACCTCGGCGCGGCGGCGGCCGTGCCACTTCGTCTTGGCGATCTCCAGCGGCGGGTAGAGCTTCAGGAAGCGCTGGGCCGGCCGGGGGTCGACCTTCTCCGAGAAGGTGAGCTCCAGGCGGTCGACGCCCCGCAGCCCCACGGCGCCGGAATCCGGCCGCACCGAGAGCAGGACCGGCGGCGTGCGGTCCTCGGGGCCCCCGCTGGGCGGCTCCACCTGGGCGCAGGCGGCGACCAGGCAGGCCAGCAGGGCGGGGAGCAGGCTCCCCGCCCTCGCGGCGGCGGCGTGCGGCCGGCGCGCCATCGTCAGGCCATCAGCAGGGCGATGATGGCCCGCTGCGCGTGCTGGCGGTTCTCGGCCTCGTCGAAGACCACCGAGTGCGGTCCGTCCATCACCTCGTCGGTGATCTCCTCGCCGCGGTGGGCGGGCAGGCAGTGCATCACGATGTGCTTGGGGTCGGCGGCGGCCAGCAGGTCGGCGGTGATCTGGTAGGGCGCGAAGTCGGCGCGGCGCTTCACGGCCTCCGCCTCCTGGCCCATGCTGTAGAAGGCGTCGCTGTAGATCACGTGGGCGCCTTCGACCGCCTCGCGGGGATCGTTCGTGATGCAGAAGGAGGCGCCGTCCTGCTCCGCGGCGTCCATGATCGCCTGGTCCGGCTCGTAGCCCGGCGGGCAGGCCAGCACGAAGTTGAAGGGGAAGCGCCGGGCAGCGTTGATCCAGCTGTTGGCGAGGTTGTTGCCGTCGCCCACCATGACCACGGTCTTGTTCTCGATGGTCCCGAGGTGCTCCTCGACGGTCAGGATGTCCCCCATCACCTGGCAGGGGTGCAGCAGGTCGGTCAGGCCGTTGATGACCGGGACGTCGGCGTGGCGGGCCAGCTCCACGACCTCGCCGTGGTCGAACCAGCGGATCATGATCGCGTCGACGAAGCGGCTCATCACCTTGGCGACGTCGTAGACGGACTCGCGCACGCCCATCCCGATCTCCTTGTCGGTGATGAACAGGGAGTTGCCGCCGAGCTGCATCATCGCCGTCTCGAAGCTGACGCGCGTCCTGAGGCTGGGCTTGGCGAAGACGCAGGCCAGGGTGCGGTTGGGATGCGAGTGCGGCAGCTCGTGGCGCCGGGCCAGTGGCTTCTGCTGCTTCGCCAGGTCCAGGATGCGCCGCAGGTCCTGCGGGGTGTGCTGGGGGATCGAGAGGAAGTCCTTCTGTCCGAGACTCATCGTGCCTCCTCGCGGCCGGCCGCGCCGGCGCGCTCGCGTGTTTGGTTACAGGATGTAGCGGCTCAGGTCCTCGTCGCGCACCAGATCGGCCAGGCGCCGCTCCACGTAGTCGCCGTCGATCGTCACCGGGCCGGACGCGGACTCCGGCGCGTCGAACAGCAGTTCGTCGAGCAGCTGCGCCATGATGGTCTGCAGCCGGCGCGCGCCGATGTTCTCCAGGCGGCGGTTCAGCTCCATGGCGAGCCCGGCCAGGCGCGCCACGGCCTCGTCGGTGAAGGACACCGTGACGCCGTCGGTCGCCAGCAGCGCCTCGTACTGCTTCAGCAGCGAGTTGTCGGGCTCCTTGAGGATCCGCAGGTAGTGCTCCTCCGCCAGGTGGTCGAGCTCGACCCGGATCGGGAAGCGCCCCTGCAGCTCCGGGATCAGGTCGCTGGGCTTGCTCATGTGGAAGGCGCCCGCGGCGATGAACAGGATGTGGTCGGTCCGCACCGGCCCGTACTTCGTGCTCACGGTGGCGCCCTCGACGACCGGCAGCAGGTCGCGCTGCACGCCCTCGCGGCTGACGTCGGGGCCGTGCCCGCCGCGCCCGCTGGAGGCGATCTTGTCGATCTCGTCGATGAAGACGATGCCGCCCTGCTCCACCAGCTCCAGGGCTTCCTGCGCCAGCCGCTCCTGGTCGATCCGGTGGTCGAGTTCCTGGTCGGAGAGCACCTTGCGCGCCTGCGCCACGGTCATCACGCTCTCCTTGGTCTTCTTGGGGAAGAGCGAGCCGAGGCCGTCGGCGAACGAGGCGTCCATCTCCTCCCCCGCCGCGGTGAAGATGTTGGCCAGCGGCACGCGCTGGGAGCTGGTGGTGACCGTGACGTCGCGCTCCTCCAGGACCCGCTCGCGGACCTGCTGGCGGATCTTCTCGCGCGACCGGTGCCAGCGCTGCTCGCGCTCGGGGTCGCCGCCGGCGGCCAGGGGCGGGAACAGCAGGTCGATGAGCTTCTCCTCGACGGACGCCTCGAGGTCGGCGCGCAGCTCGTTCTCCTTGCGCCGGCGCAGCAGCGCGATGCCGACCTCCACGAGGTCGCGGATCATCGAGTCCACGTCCCGGCCCACGTAGCCCTTCTCGGTGAACTTGGTGGCCTCGACCTTCAGGAACGGCAGGCCCGCCATCTGCGAGAGCCGCCGCGCGATCTCGGTCTTCCCCACGCCGGTCGGGCCGATCATGATGATGTTGTTGGGGACGATCTCGGCGGCCGCCTCGGGCGGCAGGCGCAGCCGGCGCCAGCGGTTGCGCAGGGCGATCGCCACCGCGCGCTTGGCGCGGTCCTGGCCGATGATGTGGCGGTCGAGCTGCGCGACGATGGCCCGGCAGGACCAGGTGGCCGCCTCGCCGGCGAACTGCAGGGTCACGCTTCGTCCTCCCCCCGCCGAGTTCCAGCAGGGTGACCTGGTCGTTGGTGTAGATGCAGATCTCGCCGGCCACGCGCAGCGACTCGCGGCAGATCTCGGCCGCCGGCAGCGCGGTGTGGCGCAGCAGGGCCCGGGCCGCCGCCAGGGCGTACGGCGCGCCGGAGCCGACGGCGGCGCAGCCCTCTTCGCCCTCGATGACGTCGCCGTTGCCGGAGATCGTGTAGAGGTCGCGGCCGTCGGTGCAGATCAGCATGGCCTCCAGCCGCCGCAGCACCCGGTCGCTGCGCCACTGGCGGGCCATCTCCACGGCGGCGCGGCGCAGGTTGCCGCGCGAGCGCTCGAGGTGGCCCTCGATGGCCTCGAAGAGCGTCAGCGCGTCGGCGGCGCCGCCGGCGAAGCCCACCAGCACCTTGCCGCCCAGCAGGCGGCGCACCTTGACCGCGCCGTGCTTGACGACCGTGGCGCCGAGCGTCACCTGGCCGTCGCTGGCGATGGCGGCGGCGCCGTCGCGCAGCACCGCCAGCACCGTCGTGCTGCGTCGTTTCATCGTCGACTCCATCCTGGTCGCTCCCCCGCCGGGCCCCGTCAGTCGGAACGCGGGTGGGCTTTCCGGAACTCCTCCCGCAGCCGGGCCCGGGAGAGGTGGGTGTAGATCTGCGTCGTGGCCAGGTGCTCGTGCCCGAGCAGCTCCTGGACCACCCGGATGCCGGCGCCGCCGTCCAGCAGGTGGGTCGCGAAGGAGTGCCGCAGCGTGTGGGGCGAGACGCCGCGCAGGCCCGCCAGCTCGCCGGCGTGGCGCGCGACCATCGCCTGCACCGTGCGGTGGGCGATCCGCCGGCCCCGACGGCCGGCGAACACCGGTTGCGTGCGGCCGGTTCCGCGCAGCGTGCCGTCGCGCAGCGCCAGCAGCGTCTCCGCGTCCAGGACGCCCTCGAGGTGCGTCACCAGCGCCGTCGCGGTGGCGCCCAGCAGGGGCTGCAGCCGTTCCTTGGCACCCTTGCCCCGCACGCGGACGCGCTCGCCGGGCAGGTCCAGGTCGCCCAGGTCCAGGCCGACGACCTCCGCGAGACGCAGGCCCAGGCCGTAGACGGCTTCCAGGATCGCCCGGTCGCGGCGGCCCCGCGGCGTCGTCAGCGTCCGGCAGGGCCAGCAGGGCTTCGACGAGTTCCTCGGAGAGGTCGCGCGGCAGCCGCCGCTCCCGGCCCGCCGAGGCGTTGCCCGCCGACAGGGCCGGCGGCAGCGCCGGCAGGACCCCGTCGAGGTGCAGGTAGCGGGCGAAGCCGCGGATCGCCGCCAGGTGCCGGGCGATGGTGGATTTGCTGCGGCCGCGCCGGCGCATCAGGGCCAGGTGGTCGCGCAGGGCGGGGAGATCGGCGAAGAGGCGGCGCCAGTCCGCGTCGGCGGGATCGTCCGGCAGGTGGCCGGCGGCGCGCGCGTCGGCGACGAAGCCGTCCAGATCGCGGCCGTAGGCGGACACGGTCCGCGGGCTGCTCCCCTTCTCGGCCGCCAGATGTCGGCGGAATTCCAGCACGCGGTCCATGGTCACCTCCCCCGCGAATCTACCATCGGCCCGACGGGGCGGCAAGCAGGGCCGCGGGCTACGGCGCCAGCAGGGCGGAAGGGCCGGCGCCGGCGAGGAGGGCGCGCAGGGCGGCGAGCGAGCGGGCGGCCAGGGCCTCCTTGCGCTCCTGCTTCCCGCGGCGGCCGCGGGCGGCGTCGGGCATCGCCGGGAGCAGGCCGAAGTTGGCGTTCATCGGGCTGAAGCGGCGGCTCGTGCCGTCGCGCAGGAAGCCGTCCAGCAGCGCGCCGAGCAACGTCTCCGCGGGCCAGTCCGGCAGATCGACCGCGCGCAGCTCGGCCGCCAGGCGCCAGGCCGTGGTCAGCCCCGAGGCGATCGACTCGACGTAGCCCTCGACGCCCGTGATCTGTCCGGCGCAGCGCAGGCGCGCGTCGGCCCGCAGGGCGAAGCGGGCGTCCAGGACTCGCGGCGCGTCGAGGTAGAAGTTGCGGTGCAGCTGGCCGTAGCGGACGAACTCGGCCCGCTCCAGGCCGGGGATCAGGCGGAACACGCGCCGCTGCTCGCCCTGCTTCAGGCGGGTCTGGAATCCCACCAGCCCGAAGATGGTGCCCGCGGCGTTCTCCTGCCGCAGCTGCACCACGGCGTACGCCCGCTGCCCCGTCCGCGGGTCCCGCAGGCCCACCGGGCGCAGCGGGCCGTGGGCGAGCGTCTCGGGACCGGAGTCGGCGATCTCCTCCACCGGCTGGCAGCCGTCGAACAGCAGGGACTTCTCGAAATCGTGGACCTCGGTGCGTTCGGCCGCGACCAGGGCCGCGCAGAAGGCCCGGTATTCCTCGCGGTCCAGCGGGGCGTTCCAGTAGTCCGCTTCGCCCTTGTCGTAGCGGGCGGCGCGGTACAGGCGGCTGCAGTCCAGGGACTCCAGGCTCACCGAGGGAGCGACCGCGTCGAAGAAGTGCAGGCCCGCGCCGCCCGTGCGCCGCGCGAGGGCCGCGTGCAGGTCCGGCGAGGTCAGCGGGCCGGTCGCGACGAGCCAGCGTGCGGCGGGGTCGTCGTCGAAGTCCGCCACCTCGTCGCGGCGGAGTGTGATCAGGGGTTCGGCGGCGACGAGCGCGGCGACGGCGGCGCTGAAGCGCTCGCGGTCGACGGCCAGGGCCGCGCCTGCGGGCACCGCGGTCTCGCGGGCGGCCCGCAGCAGGCGGCAGCCCGCCAGGTCCAGCTCGGCCTTGAGCAGGCCCGAGGCGGTCGCGGGTTCGGTGCTCTTGAGGGAGTTGGAGCAGACGATCTCCGCCAGGCCGGCGGTGCGGTGGGCGGGCGTGGTGCGGACCGGGCGCATCTCGTGCAGCGTGCAGGGCACGCCGAGGCGGGCCAGCTGGAGCGCCGCCTCGCAGCCGGCCAGGCCGCCGCCGACCACGTGGACCGCGGCCGGCGTCATCGGCCGGGTTTGGCGGTCGGGGCTTTCTTGACCGTCGTCTTCTTGACCGTCGCCTTCTTGGCCGGTGCTTTCTTGGTCGGCGTCTTGGTTGCCGCCGTCTTCTTGACCGCCGCTTTCTTGGTCGTCGCTTTCTTGGTCGTCGCCTTTTTGGCCGTCGTCTTCTTCGCCGTCACCTTCTTGGCCCGCCCCGCCGGCCGCCGGCCCTTCTTCGCCGCGGCGGCGGCGATCAGGACCACGGCCTGCTCCAGGGTCACGGCCAGCGGGTCCTCGCCATCGCGCAGCGTGGCGTGGTGCTTGCCGTCGCTGACGTAGGGGCCGTAGCGGCCCTGGATGACCTGCAGCGGAGCGCCGCTCTCGGGGTGGTCGCCGATCTCCCTTGAGGACCGGCTTGCGGTTCTTGTTCTGGATCCGCTGGAGCGCCTCGGCGAGCGTGATGGTGAACAGCACCTCGGTGCTCTCGACGCTCGCGAAGACGCGCGCCCGCTCGACGTAGGGGCCGAAGCGGCCCAGTCCCGCGTGCACGGGCTTGCCCGTTTCCGGGCAGACGCCGATCACCCGCGGCAGCGAGAGCAGCCGCAGCGCCGCCTGCAGGTCGACGGCAGCGGGATCGGCGTCGCGACCGAGGCTCACCCGCTTGGGCTTGGGCCCGTCCTCGACGACTTCACCCAGCTGGAGGTAGGGGCCGAACGGACCGGTGCGCACGTAGATGTTCAGCCCGCTGTCCGGATCCAGGCCGATGGGTTCCTCGGCCCGCTCGCGTGCGGCCAGCAGGTCGGCGGCCTTGGCGGGAGTCAGCTCGTCGATGAGCAGGTCCACGGGCAGCGTGGCGCGGCGGGCGGTCTCGCCGCTGCCGGCCTGGACGTAGACGTAGGTGCGGCCGATGCGCACCTGGAGCGCCTCGCCGGTCGCCGGGTCGGCGCCGATGTCGATGGCCGGGTAGTCGATCAGCGGCAGCTGCTCGTCGACGTCGCGCACCAGGCCGTGCCCTTCCTTCGCGCTGCCGCGGTAGAACGCGTCCAGGAAAGCGACGCGGTCCACTTCGCCGGTCGCGATGCCGTCGAGCTCCTGCTCCATGCGGGCCGTGAACTTCAGGTCGATGTAGTGGTCGAAGTGCTTGCGCAGCAGGTGGATGACCGCCATGCCGATGAAGGTGGGCACCAGGGCGCCCTTGCGCTTCACCGCGTACTCGCGCTGCTCGATGGTGGAGATGGTGGGCGCGTAGGTCGACGGCCGGCCGATCCCCTCCTCTTCCAGCCGCTTGATGAGCGACGCGGTGAAGCGCGCCGGCGGGGTCGTCACGTGCTGCGTCGGCGTGAGCGCGCGCAGGACCGCGGCGTCGCCGTTCCGTCCCAGGAACTGGCCCGTCTCGAGCTGGGGCAGCAGGGTGTCCTGGTCCTCCTTGCCGCTGACCTTCAGGAAGCCGGGGAAGCGCACCACCGAACCGTTGGCCCGCAGCATCAGGCTGCTGCCGGCGGCCTTGGCGGCCAGGTCCACGGCGGTGCTGTCCACCACGGCGTCGGTCATCTGGCTGGCCAGGGTGCGGCGCCAGATCAGGTCGTAGAGGGCGCGCTCCTCCTTGTCCAGCCAGCGCGAGACGTCCTCGGGCCGGCGCCGCAGGTCGGTGGGCCGGATGGCTTCGTGGGCCTCCTGGGCCGACTTCGCCGACGTCTTGTAGCGGCGCGGTCCCTGCGTGTAGTCCGGGCCGTAGGCGGTGCGGATCAGCTCGGCGGCGCCGCGCAGGGCCTCCTCGCTGAGCGTCAGCGAGTCGGTGCATGTAGGTGATCAGGCCTCGCGCTCGCCGGCGCCGAGGTCCACGCCTTCGTAGAGCTTCTGGGCGATCTGCATCGTGCGCCGCGGCGTGAAGCCCAGCTGGCTGCTGGCCGCCTGTTGCAGCGTCGAGGTGGTCAGCGGCGGCTTCGGCCGTCGCCGCGACTCCTTGCGCTCGATGTTCCCCACCCGCCAGGGCAGCGCCTCGGCCGCGCCGGCGGCCAGGTCCCGGGCCATGTCGCCGTCGAGCTGCAGCACGCCGCGGGCGCCGCCGTCGCCCTGGCGGTTGCGGGGCAGCTTGAGCTGGCCGGTGTCGGGGTCGAAATCCTTGCTCCCGGCCAGGCGCTGCCCGTCGATCGTGGTGAGGCGCGCCGCGAAGGGCTCGCCGGAGGCAGGCACGAGGGTCGCCTCGAGATCCCAGTACTCGGCGCTGCGGAAGCGCAGGCGGGCCTCCTCCAGTTCGACGAGCAGGCGCAGGGCGGCGATCTGCACGCGGCCCGCGCTGAGCTTGGTGCGCACGCGCTTCCAGAGCACCGGCGACAGCGTGTAGCCGAAGAGGCGATCCAGGATGCGGCGGCTCTCCTGCGCCTGGACCAGGTCGAGGTGCAGGTCGCGCGGGTGGGCCAGGGCCTCGTGGATGGCGTGCCGCGTGATCTCGTGGAAGGCGATCCGGCGCACCGGGATCGACGGCTGCAGGACGTCCAGCACGTGCCAGCTGATGGCCTCGCCCTCGCGGTCCTCGTCCGTGGCCAGCAGCAGCTCGTCGGCGCCCTTGAGCAGCTTCTTGAGCTGCGCGACGTGCTTGCCGTTCTCGCCGGAGACGACGTAGACGGGCCGGTAGCCGTCGTCGATGTCCACGCCCAGGCGCGCCCAGGGCTTGTCGCGGCACGACGCGGGGATCTCGGCCGCGGTGCCGGGCAGGTCGCGGATGTGGCCGTAGCTGGCCGCCACCGCGTAGCCTTCGCCCAGGAACTTCTCGATGGTCCTGGCCTTGGCCGGGGACTCGACGATGATCAGCTTCACTCAGGTCTCCTCACGTCGCCCGTTCGTCGAGCCGGCCGCAACACTTCTTGTACTTCTTGCCGCTGCCGCAGGGGCAGGGATCGTTGCGCGAGATCCGCGGCTCCTGCCGCTGCACGGGGCGCTCGGAGCCGGCGGCGGCGCCGGGGGCCGGCGCGCCGACGGCGGCGTCGACCGGCACGCCCGCCGGGCCCGCGCCCGCCGAGCCAGGTAGCCGACCTCGTCGTGCCGCGCCTGCAGGCGCGACGGCTCGGGCCGGGCGGCGGCGCCGGGCCGGTCACCAGTTCGGCGCGGTAGAACAGCCGCACCGAGTCGCGCTCGATGTTGGCCATCAGCTCCTGGAACATCTTGTAGGACTCGCCCTTGTACTCGACCAGGGGGTCGCGCTGGCCGTAGGAGCGCAGGCCGATGCCGCTGCGCAGCATCACGAGCTGGTTGAGGTGGTCCTTCCAGTGCTCGTCGATGACCTGCAGCTTGACGTAGCGCTCGAGCTGGCGGGTGACCTCGGGCGTCAGGCGCAGCTCCTTGTCGGCGTAGCGGGCCAGGGCCGCCTCGAGCATGTCCTCGCCCAGCGCCGTGTGCCCGACGGTCAGGCGGTCCCCGCGCGGCACCGGCAGCGGCGTCAGGAAGAGCGACTGGAACTCGCGCTCCAGCTCGTCGAAGTTCCAGTCGTCGTTGGCGCGCTCGGGGTCGGTGTGCTCGGCCAGCAGGGCCTCGACCACCGCGGCGATGTCGTCGCGCATGATCTCGGAGATGTCCTCGCCCAGCAGGATCTCGCGCCGCAGCGAGTAGATGACCTCGCGCTGCTTGTTGACGACGTCGTCGTACTCGATCAGGTGCTTGCGGATGCCGAAGTTGTGGCCCTCGACGCGCTGGGCGGCCTTCTCGATGGCGCGGGTCACCATCGGGTGGGTGATGACCTCGCCCCTCCTTGACGCCGAGCCGGTCCATGATCTTGATGAGCTGGTCGGAGTTGAACAGCCGCATCAGGTCGTCCTCGAGGGACAGGTAGAAGATGGAGGACCCGGGGTCGCCCTGGCGCCCGGCGCGGCCGCGCAGCTGGCGGTCGATGCGGCGGCTCTCGTGGCGCTCGGTGCCGATGATGTGCAGGCCGGCGGGCTCGCCGGCGACCGTCGCCGTCGTCTTGTCGAAGGGCGCGTCCGGGGCCAGCTGCATCAGCTCGCGCAGGTCGATCTTGATGTCGGTGCCGCGCCCGGCCATGTTCGTGGCGATGGTCACCGCGCCGCGGCGGCCGGCCTCGGACACGATCTCGGCCTCGCTCTTGTGGTGCTTCGCGTTCAGGACGTTGTGGTTGATGCCGCGGCGTTTCAGCAGCCGGCTCAGGAACTCGCTGACCTCGACGGTGGTGGTGCCGACCAGCACCGGCAGCCCGGCCTCGTGCAGGCGCGCGACCTCGTCGACGATGGCGTTGAACTTCTCCTTCTTGGTGCGGAAGATGATGTCGTCCTGGTCGGCGCGGCGCACCGGCTCGTTGGTGGGGATCTCCACCACTTCCAGCTTGTAGATCTCGCCGAACTCCGCCTCCTCGGTCACCGCCGTGCCGGTCATGCCGGCCAGCTTCTCGTACATGCGGAAGTAGTTCTGCAGGGTGACGGTGGCCAGGGTCTGGGTCTCCTTCTCGACCTTGACCCCCTCCTTGGCCTCCAGCGCCTGGTGCAGGCCCTCGCTGAAGCGGCGCCCCGGCATCAGGCGCCCGGTGAACTCGTCGACGATCAGGATCTTGCCGTCCTGGATGACGTACTCGTTGTCCTTCTCGTAGGGTGTAGGCCCGCAGCATCTGGTCGACGTTGGTGACGGTCGGCGCGGGCGGGCGGCGCGGGCGCCGGCGCGCGCCCGCGCGCCGCGCGCCCCGGGCCCGCCCGCGGCGCCCCCGCTCTGCTCGTTCTTGACGGCGGCCGCTCCACCTCCGCGATGCGGCGGCCTTCGCCGCCTCGGTCCAGCGCCTCGTCCTGCTGGACCTCGCCGACGCGCAGGGCGAGGTCGGGCAGCACGAAGAAGTCCGGCTCGTCCTCGGACAGCACGACGCGGCCCTTCTCGGTCAGGTCGACCCCGTGGTGCTTCTCCTCGACCACGTAGTAGAGCGGCTCGTCCGCCTCCCACATGGCCTTGTCGCGCATGTAGTTCTCTTCGGTGCGCTTGACCGCGTCCAGCACCCCGGGCAGCTGGGCCAGCCGGCGGAAGCGCTTGTTCTTGGGCGCCCCGCGGGAGATGCGCAGCAGCAGCACCCCGGTGTCCTGGTCCACGGCGACGGGGTCGCCGTCCTCGTTCACGTCGCGCAGGATGCGCTCGGCCTCGCCGAGCCAGTCGTTGATCAGGCGGTTCTGGCGGCGGAAGAGCTTCTCGACGCGCGGCTGCAGCTCGAAGCGGTGGGTCGACTTGTCGACGGCGCCGGAGATGATCAGCGGCGTGCGCGCCTCGTCGATCAGGACGGAGTCGACCTCGTCGACGATGCCGAAGTGGAAGCCGCGCTGGACGAGGTGCTCCCGGCGCACGGACATGTTGTCGCGCAGGTAGTCGAAGCCGAACTCGTTGTTCGTGCCGTAGGTGACGTCGCAGTTGTAGGCCTCGCGGCGCTCGTCGGGCGTCATGTTGTTGACGATGAAGCCGATGCGCAGGCCCAGGAAGCGCAGCACGCCGCCCATCCACTCGGCGTCGCGGCGGGCCAGGTAGTCGTTGACCGTCACCAGGTGGGCGCCCTTGCCGGGCAGGGCGTTGAGGTACAGCGGCATCACCGCGACCAGGGTCTTGCCTTCGCCGGTGGCCATTTCCGCGATCTTGCCTTCATGCAGCACGCCGCCGCCGATCAACTGCACGTCGTACGGAATCATGTCCCAGGCCACGGTGCGGTCCCAGACCGGCCAGCCGTCCGGCGCTCGGCCAGGCGGCGGCAGGCTTCCCAGACCAGGCCGTAGGCCTCGGGCAGCAGGTCGTCGAGGCTCTCGCCGTCGGCGTGGCGGCGGCGGAATTCCTCGGTCTTGGCGCGCAGGGCGTCGTCGTCCAGCGCGGCGAAGGGGGCCCGGGCCCGCTTCACTTCCTCGAGTAACGGCTGCAGGCGCTTGAAATCGCGCTGCGACTTCTTGCCGAACAGCTTCTGCATCATCGACGTGATCATCGCGGGTCTTTCTTTCGGTTCGGCGCGCCGGTCAGCGCAGCCAGGTGTGGCAGAACTGGATCACCGCCGCCGACGCGAGCGGGATCGTCAGGTTGTCCCAGCGGCCCGGCGTCCAGCGCTCCATCGCCGCGGCGACGACGCCCGTCGCCAGGGCGAAGGCGGGTTCGCCGCGCAGCACCAGGGCGGTCATCAGGGTCGAGGCCGCGAAGCAGGCGAAGGTCCCGACCCAGGTCTTGCCCCGGCGCCGGATCACCACCGGGGCGCGCGTGCCGTCGTCGCGCTCGAGCCCGAGCTGGCGCCGACGGAACGAGACCGCCTGGCCCACCACCGCCGCCGCCGAGTCGCCCCAGGCCAGGCAGAGGATGCCGGCGGCGGCGGGCGCCGGCGGGAACAGGAACGAGGACAGCGTCGCGCCGATCATCATCACCGAGGCGCCGGACAGGTCGTGGCGCTCGTCGCGGCGGAAGATCAGCGGGAATTTCCGGTAGAACCAAAGGGCCCAGCGCTTCATCCGCAAGCGGAAGAGGTCCACGGCCATCACGAACAGCGTCGCTACCGCCAGGCCGGCCGTGGTCCCACGGATCCGGCACCGACAGGACCCAGACGGCCAGCGCCGTAGAGCTGACGTGGATGGCCTTGCGGCCCCACTCCACGCTGTCGCGCCAGGTCCGGGTCGAGGCCGAATTCGGCAACTCTTTGTTATTTAATGCCATAGGGGCGCGCCGGTCTCGGGTCAGTCCAGGACGACACCGGCACCGAGCGCGCCGGCAGCGTCGTTAAGTATCCAGTCGTAGACCTCGCGGTCAATTAAAACCTTCTCCACGTACTGGCGCGTCTCGGCATAGCCGATCCATTCCAGGAACGCTTTCCGGCCGGAACGGCGGCCCAGTTGGCCCGACCAGCGACCCACGGCGGCCGGCCCGGCGTTGTAGGCCGCCAGGGTCCGGTAGGGGTCGCCGCGGTAGCGGCGCGTGTTCTCGTTCAGCAGGGCCCGCCCCTTCTCCAGCGACGTCGCGCTGCGCCGCCAGTCCACGTCGCCGTCGCGGCGGGCCCCGTCGCGGTAGTGGAACGGCATGATCTGCATGTAGCCCAGGGCGCCGGCGTGCGAGCGCACCGCGGGGTCGAAGAGCGATTCGTTGCGCGCCACGGCCAGGGCCAGCCGGGGCTCGGCGCCGCCGGCCAGCTGGGCGGCGACCGCGGTCTGGGTCGGCACGGGGAAGACCAGCAGCAGGCGCTCGTCCTCGCTCAGCATGCCGCGCGGCGTCCGGGTGCCGGCGGCCATGCGTCCCCGATCGTCGCCGGCGAGCAGGGCCGCGCCGTAGAGGGCGTGCCGCACCAGGTCGTCGGCGTGGGCCTCCACCAGGCGGGCACGGGGGGAAGGTTCCGAGGGCGGCAGGGTCGGACACGCCGCCGCCGCCGCCGCCGCCGCGCAGCCAGCGGCCGACACGCTCACCGCAGCCGGCAGGGGGCGAGCACGGCGCCGCAGGCCATGCCGCGGCGCGCCGCTGTTCCGAGAGGCGCCCGGCCGCCGCGACGACCCCGAGCAGGAGTCGTAGCCGGCCGCCGCGGGCTCCGCGAGGCGGGCCTGGGCCAGGCTGCGCCCCTGCCGGGCCCAGACGCGCCAGACGGCCGCCTCGACGCCGCGGGCGCGTGCAGGGAAATCCGGCTGGCCGCGCTCGACGAGGTCCGGCGCGTCTCCGCGTCTCACCTTCGCGCGGGCGGCCGCGACGCGCGGGCCCTCGGTTTCGCGAACGGCCGGCGGGCTCCACAGTGCATCCAGTTCCCGGCGGATGTCGGGCCGTTCCTGCTGGTCAGCCAGCGACCGCGCGCGATCGATCTCGCCGCGCACCCGGTTCAGGACCGCGAATTTCCCGGGATCGTTCCGCCAGCAGCAGCGCCGTGCGGAAGTCGGCGAGGGCCGCTCCCCAGAGCCCCTCCCCGGCCCGGCGGTCGCCGGCGCGCCAGCAACAGGCCGGCGCGGTTGGCCGGGTCAGACCCGGCAGCGCCGACAAGCGCTCCGCCTCCTCGGCCGAGAAGCCGGCCAGGCGCAGGCGGCCCTGGAGCCACCAGTCCTGCAGCTCCTCGTCGGCGGGCGGCGTCGGGTGGGCCTGGAAATGGCGGCGCAGTTCGGCTCCCGCCAGCAGCCAGGCGCCGAGCCCGGCCCTGACTTCGGTCGGCACGGACAACCGTTCGAGCTGGTTGGCCGCGAGCGCGTCGTCGCCGGCGGCCACGAGCCACCGCGCCCAGCGGGCAGGCTGGGACGGCAGCGTCAGCGGGTCGCGGCCGATCGCGTCCGCGCGGGCGCGCCAGAGGTCCCAGCCGGCGTCGCGGTCGCAGGCGTGCAGGTCCAGCAGTTCCTCCCAAGGGCCGGGTTCGGCGGCCTGCGCGGCC
>JADJIV010000034.1:0-46379 GCA_016706845.1 bacterium | reverse complement strand
GACCCCAAGGTGGCCCTGGTCGCGCCGCTGCAGGAGATCGACCCGCAGGTCGCCATGCAGTACCTGCAGCGCGGCATGCAGCCGCCCGAGCCCGTGGACGTCTACACGTCGATCGCCCAGTACCTCCAGCAGGAGCACTACCAGGTGGAGCGCGTGTCGCTGACGGCGGACTCGCGCCTCCCCGCGGACGCCGACGCGCTGCTGGTGCTCAACCCGTCGGGCTTCGACGAGCGGCAGGCCTTCGAGATCAACCGGGCCATCAGCAACGGCACCAACACGCTGATCGCCGTGCAACTGCACACCTACGGCTACCAGCCCGGCGCGCGCGGCGGTTTCACCATCAGCGGCGCCGCCCAGACCAGCGGCCTGGAATCCGTGCTCGACGCCTTCGGCGTCGCCGTGGATGCGCGTCACCTGCTGGACGCCAGCCACGAGACCCTGGCCGTGCCCCGCACCCAGAACATCGGCGGCATGCGCTTCCAGACCAACGAGCCGGTGCGCCTGCCGGTGCAGGTCAAGGTCACCGAGGCGCAGATGAACCAGGACTCGCCCCTGAGCAACCGCATCGCGAACCTGCTCTACCTGTGGGGCAGCGCCCTGGACCTGGACACGGCGAAGATCGCGCCAACGGCCTGACCACGACGGTGCTGTTCACCGGCAGCGAGCGCGCCTGGCGCGCGCCGTTCACCGACGGGATGCTCCCCGGCAGCCTGTTCTCGCCCGAGGGCAAGCAGATCGAGCCGCGGCTGCCCCTGGCGGTGCTGCTCGAGGGCAGCTTCCCCGACGCCTTCGAGGGACGGCCCACGCCGGCCTGGCCCGCGACGGCGGATCCCGCGGGCATGCCGCCGGCGGGCGGCGGCCCGCGTCGCGGTGATCGGCTGCGCCAAGATGTTCGACGACATGGGCCTGCAGGCCGGGCAGAACGCCCTGCTGCTGCTCAACGCCGTCGACGCGCTGACCCACGGCGAGGAGATGATCTCGATCCGCTCGAAGGCCCTGACCCAGCGCGTGATCCGGCCGGTCGACGACGGCGAGAAGCTCTTCTACCGCCTGTTCGCCGCCGTGCTGGTGCCCGCCGCCCTGGCGGTCTTCGGCCTGCTGCGCGCCGCCAAGCGCCGGAAGGAGGCGGCGCGATGAACCGCAACCGCCCCCTGCTGATCCTGGGCCTCGCGGTCGTGGCGCTGCTGGCCGTCAGCATCGTCCAGCGGGTGCTGCACCGGCGCGCCGTGTCGTCGCCGGCCACCGCCACCGTGGTGGCGGCGGACTTCGATCCGGCGGACATCAACCGCGTCACCGTCGGTGCCGGCGACGACTCGCTGGCGGTCGTCCTGGAACGGTTGGGCGAGGGCTGGGGTCGCCCGCACAGCCTGGGACCACCCCGCCGACACCCGCAAGCTGCAGGAGCTGCTGGCGGCCGTGGACAGCCTGCAGGGCGAATTCCGCTCCGACGAGGCCGCGATCCTGGACGACTACAGCCTGGGCCCGCAGTCCGCTCCCGTGAAGGTGACCCTGTTCGGCAAGGACTGGCAGCCGGTCTGCGCGCTGCTGCTGGGCGAGCGCGCCGACGACGGCTCGGGCGTCTTCGTGCGCGCCCCGTCCAGCCACGCGGTCTACCTGACCCGCACCGAGGTGCGGGGCAAGCTGGGCCTGTGGTCGCCCGAGGCGAAGCCGGAGTCGCGCCACTTCCTGGACCTGTCGGTGTTCAAGACCGACGCCGCCGGCATCCGCCGGATCGCCCTGCACCAGGGGGACAAGACCCTCGTCATGGAGAAGGTCCTGACGGCCGCCGGTCCCGGCGACGGCTCCGCGCCGCCGCCCCAGGACTGGGAGTGGACGCTGACCTCGCCCTCGCGCCGCGCCCTGGCCAAGACGAAGGTCGACGGCGTCATGAACGCGCTGGCCTCGATCCAGGCCGCCGACGTCGCCGACCCCGGGGTCGGGATGGAGAAGTACGGCCTGTGGAAGGCCGAGCGCCGCGTCGAGGTGGCGCTGGCCGACGGTTCGACCTTCGAGCTGCGCGTCGGCGACGCGCGGCCGGCCGAGGGCGGCGCGCAGGAGGGCCGCTTCTGCATGACCTCGCGGGACAGGAAGATCTGGGTGATCCGCGAGTTCAAGATCGACCAGATCTTCAAGAAGCTCGAGGACCTGCTGCCGGACGCCTGATCCGGCCGCCGGCCCCGCCGAACGCCCGGGAGGCCCTCTCCCGGGCGTTTTTGCTTGCAGATTCAGGGGCCGGGGATGATCCTAAACCGGTACCGTCCACGGAGTCGCCAACGCGCCCCGCACCGGAGGCCAGGACTTGAAGCAGAGCCGAAAAGGCGCCCCCGGGGCGCTGCTGACCAACGCGAACGTGCTGGACTACCTGCCGCCGCAGATGAACGCGGCGCCCGACCCGCGCGTCGAGATCGCCGACCTGCGCATCGCGGGCGGCCGCATCGTCGAACGCGGGCGCGGGCTCGCGCCGCGCGAGGGCGAGGAGGTGCGCGACCTGGAAGGCCGCACGGTCATGCCGGGCCTGATCAACGCCCACCACCACCTCTACTCCACGCTGGCGCCGGGCATGCCCCCGCCGACGAACACCCCGCGCAGTTTCCAGGACGTGCTGACGGAGATCTGGTGGAAGCTGGACCGCGCGCTGGATCCCGAGGCCATCCGGATCAGCGCGGTGTCGGGCGCCTGGGACGCCCTGCGCTGCGGCACGACGCTGATCTTCGACCATCACAGCAGCCTGACCTCGGTCGGCGGTTCGCTCGACCTGGTGGAGCGGGGCCTGCGCGACGCCGGCGTGCGCGGGTGCCTCTGCTACGAGGTCACCGACCGCGGCGGCCCCGGCAGTCGCGACACCTGCCTCGAGGAGACCCGCCGCTACCTGCAGAAGACCGCCGCGGCCGGCGAGGGCGTTCCCTGGTTCAAAGGCCTGGTCGGCGCGCACGCCGGCTTCACGCTGGAGGACGGCACGCTCGACAGCCTGGCGGCGCTCTGCACCGAGTTCGACACCGGCGTGCACATGCACCTGGCCGAAGGCTCGACCGACCGCGAGATCTGCAAGGACCGCGGCTGGCCGGACCCCCTGGAGCGGCTGGACCGGCACGGACTGATCCGCCCGCGCAGCCTGCTGGCCCACGGCGTGGACCTCACGCCCCTGGACCTGCAGACGATCGAGGAGAAGGGCGCCTGGCTCGTGCACAACGGCCGCTCGAACATGAACAACGGCGTCGGCCGCGCGCCGGTGGACCGCTTCCCGCCGCGCAGCTGCCTGGGCACCGACGGCCTCGACGGCAACATGTTCGGCGAGCTGCGCACGACGTTCTACCGCGGCAACGAGACCGGCCGCGGCCCGCTGGGCTTCCACGGCGCCGAGCGCTTCTGGATCGGCGGCTACCAGCTGGCCCGCGAGATCTTCGGCGAGCCCTTCGGCTCGCTGGACGCGGGCGCGCCCGCGGACTTCCTGATCGGCTGCGAGGACCAGAAGCAGCCGCTGCACCGGGGCAACTGGCTCGGCCTGCTGCTGTTCGGCATGCAGCCCCGCCTGATCCAGGAAGTCTGGGTCGACGGCGCGCCGCGCTACCGCCGCGGCGACCCGGCGCCCTACGACGGCAAGGCCTGCCGCGCCGCCGCCCAGCGCATCTGGGACCGCATGGCCAACCTTTGATCCGCGATCCCGGCCGGACGCCCCCGCGCGCCCGGCCGGGGCCTATCCGGAGCCGCGATGACACAGCAGGACATCCACACCGCCGCCCGCGCCCTCGAAGCGCCCATGATCGCCTTCCTGCGCGACATCGTCGCCATCCCGAGCCTGTCCGGGCAGGAGGAGCGCGTCGTGCGCCGCGTCGCCGCGGAGATGAAGAGCGTCGGCTTCGACGAGGTGCGCATCGACGGCCTCGGCAACGTACTCGGGCGCATCGGCGACGGCCCGCGCGTGGTGGCGTTCGACGCCCACCTCGACACCGTCGACGTGAGCGACCCCGCGCAGTGGCGCTGTGACCCCTTCACGGGCAAGCTGGAGAACGGCCGCGTCTACGGCCGCGGGGCGGTCGACCAGAAGGCCGGCATGGCCGGCATGGTCTACGCAGGCAAGCTGATGAAGGACCTCGGGCTGCTCGAGGGCTGCCAGGTGTGGATGGTCGGCTCGGTCATGGAAGAGGACTGCGACGGCCTCTGCTGGCACTACATCCTGCAGGAGCGGGTGCTGCGGCCCGAAGTCGTGGTCTCGACCGAACCCACCGGTCTGACGCTGACCCGCGGCCAGCGCGGGCGCATGGAGATCCGGGTCACCTCGCGCGGCGTGTCGTGCCACGGCTCGGCGCCGGAGCGCGGCGTGAACGCCGTCTACAAGCTGGCCCCCGCCTGCGCGGCGATCGAGGCGCTGAACGAGCGGCTCGGCCGGGACGACTTCCTGGGCAAGGGCACCTGCACCGTCAGCATGTTCCAGAGCCTGTCGCCCAGCCTCTGCGCGGTGCCCGACAAGGCCGAACTGCACATCGACCGCCGCCTGACCGCGGGCGAGACCCGCGACGGGGCGCTGCAGGAGGTGCGCGACGCCCTGGCCGGAGCCGGCGTCGAGGCCGAGGTCTGGATGCTGACCTACGAGGTCCCCGCCTGGACCGGCCTGGTCTACCCCATGGAGAAGTACTACCCGACCTGGCTGATGCCGCAGGACCACCCCGCGGTCCGCGCCGGCGTCGCCGCGCACCAGGGCGTGTTCGGCGCGCCGCCCGAGGTGTCGCGCTGGACCTTCAGCACCAACGGCGTGGCCATCAACGGCCTGCACGGGGTGCCCTGCGTCGGCTTCGGGCCGGGCCAGGAGGCCCTGGCCCACGCCCCCAACGAGTACGTCCCGGTGGACGACGTGGTGCGGGCCTGCGCCTTCTACACGGCTTTCCCGCAATCCTTCCTGAACAGCGACCGAGGTGCGAAATGAGCAAGATCCTGCAGGGCAAGCATTTCATCGACACCGAGGACTGGGCCGACGACGAGCTGGAGCTCATGCTCGCGACCGCCGGGGACCTCAAGCGCAAGTTCTACCGCGACGAGCCGCACGCGCTGCTGCGCGACCGCACCCTGTTCGCGCTGTTCTTCGAGCAGAGCACGCGCACCCGCAACTCCATGGAAGCGGGCATGACGCAGCTCGGCGGGCACTGCCACGTGCTGACCCCGGACAAGCTGCAGCTGAGCCACGGCGAGACGGTCATGGACACCGCGCGCGTGCTGGGCCGCATGGGCCACGGCATCGCCATCCGCAACTGCGACTTCGGCGTGGGCAACAAGTTCATGCGCCAGATCGCGGGGATCTCGCGCGTGCCGCTGATCAACCTGCAGTGCGACGTCTACCACCCCTGCCAGGCCGCGGCCGACATCATGACCGTGCGCGAGAAGTTCCGCGGCGAGACGCGGGGCCGCAAGATCGTCGTGAGCTGGACCTACGCCCCGAGCTACGTGCGGCCGATCTCGGTGCCCCAGTCCGAGATCCTGATCATGACGCGCATGGGCCTCGACGTGACGCTGGCCCACCCGCCCGAGTTCAAGCTGATGCCCGAGATCATCGAGCGCGCCCGCGCGAACGCGAAGCGCAGCGGCGGCAAGTTCGAGATGGTCGACGACATGGACGCGGGCTTCGAGGGCGCCCACGTGGTGTACCCCAAGAGCTGGGGCTGCCTGGTGCACGAGCCCGACCGCGCGGCCGCCGTCCAGCACATCGAGAAGTACCCCGGCTGGATCTGCGACGAGCGCCGCATGAAGCTGGCCGCGACCGATGCGATCTACATGCACCCGCTGCCGGCCACGCGCGGCCAGGAGGTCACCGACGCGGTGATCGACGGCCCGCAGTCGGTGGTCTGGGACCAGGCCGAAAACCGCCTGCACACGGCCAAGGCCATCATGGCCCTCACCATGTAGAAGCCGGGGGCGCGCGATGCAGCTGCCGCAGGTCGGGACCAATCCGCACTGGACGGGGTACGCCTGCGGGCTGTGCGGCAAGGCGCACCCGACGGACCACCGCGGCTTCGTCTGCGCCGCCTGCGGCGACGAGGGCATCCTCGACGCGACCTACGACTACGCGGCGATCCGCGCCGGCCTGCCCGACGGCGACCCCTTCCCCGCGCGGGGCCGGCCCGACCTCTGGCGCTACGCGGCCCTGCTGCCGCTGCGCCCCGAGGCGCCCCACGCCTGCTGGTCGCTCGGCGACACGCCGCTGCACGCCCCGCACCGCCTGCGCGCGCATCTCGGCCTCCCCCACCTGCTGCTGAAGGACGACACCGCGCTGCCGTCGGCCAGCCTGAAGGACCGCGCCACGGCCATGGCGATGGCCGACGGCGCCCGCCTGGGCGTGGCGCACGTGGCCGCCGCCTCGACGGGCAACGCCGCGGCCAGCCTCGCGGTGCTGGCGGCGCGCGCGGGCGTGCGCACGACGATCTTCGTGCCGGCCGCCGCGCCCCGGGCCAAGCTGGCGCAGCTCGAGTTGCACGGCGCCGAGGTCCGCCGCATCGACGGCACCTACGACGAGGCCTTCGACCTGTCCGTCCGGGAGACGCGGGAGCACGGCTGGTACTCCCGCAACTGCGCCTACAACCCGCTGCTGGTCGAGGGCAAGAAGACCTGCGCCCTGGAGATCGCCCACGCCCTGGATTTCCGGGCGCCCGACGCCGTGTTCGTGCCGACGGGCGACGGCTGCATCGTGTCGTCGACCGCCAAGGCCTTCCACGAGCTGGCGGAGGTCGGCCGGCTGGACCGCGTGCCGGCCGTGTTCGGGGTGCAGGCGGCGGGCGCCGCGCCCCTGTTCACCGCCTGGCGGGAAGCCGGGGCGCGGGCCGCCACGCTCGCGCCGCGCGAGGTGCTGGCGGCCGTCGCGCCGGTCACGCCCGCGACCATCGCCGACTCGATCAGCGTGGGCGTGCCCCGCAACCGGCTGAAGGCGTGGAAGTACGTCGCGCGCACCGGCGGCGGTTTCCTCGCCGTCGAGGACGAGGCGATCCGCGAGGCCATCCGCCTGATGGCCCGCCTCGCCGGAGTCTGGGCCGAGCCTTCGGGGGCGGCGGGCTTCGCCGGTCTGCTGCAGGCCCGCGCGCAGGGGCTGATCGGGCCGCACGACAAGGTCGTGGCGCTGGTCACCCCCCCCCCCCCCCCCCCCCCCCCCCCCCCCCCCCCCCCCCCCCCCCCCCCCCCCCCCCCCCCCCCCCCCCCCCCCCCCCCCCCCCCCCCCCCCCCCCCCCCCCCCCCCCCCCCCCCCCCCCCCCCCCCGGGGCGGCCCCCCCCCCCCCCCCCCCCCCCCCCCCCCGGGGCCGGCCCCCCCCCCCCCCCCCCCCCCCCCCCCCAAACCCCAAAACCCCCCCGCCCCCCGCCCCCCCCCCCCCCCCCCCCCCCCCCCCCCCCCCGCCCCCCGGCCCCCCCCCCCCCGCGCCCCCCCCCCCCCCCGCGCCCCCCCCCCCCCCCCCCGCCCCGCCGCCCCGCCCCCGGGGGCTCCCGGCGCCCCCCCGCGCCGGGAGGCCGTGGGCCGCCGCGCGCCGGCCCCTTGTTGCCGGGCCCCGGTCTGAAGGATCCCCCCTCCCCCCCGCCTGGCGGGCGTGCAGCCGGCGCCTTAGGACGCCGGGGATGCACCACCTGCCAGGACCCCCCCCCGCGGGCCCGGCCGGCCCGCCCGCCGGGCCGCCCCGGGGGGGGGCGGCGGCGGGCGGCGGGGGGCGGGCCGTTCGGCCCGGCGCCCCCCCGGCCCCGGGCCCGCGCCTCTGGGACGCGCCCGGCGGGAGCATCAGCTTCCACCGGGCGCGTCCATGCTGGCACGACCCGCTGACGCGGGCAACTCCGATCGTCAGTCCGACGCCATGTCGGTCTTCCACACTTCCCACACCTTGCCGACGAGATCCGGACCCGGCTTGAGGGTCATGCGCCCGGGCTTCCAGCCCGACGGCGTCGCCTCCGTGCCCTTGCTGGCCCGAACCAGCTGGAAGGCCTGGATCTGGCGCAGGGTCTCCCCCACGTGCCGGCCGACCGGAGGGGTGAGCACCTCGTAGCCCTGGATCACGCCGTCGGGGTCGATGATGAACCGGCCGCGGTTCTCCACGCCCGCATCCTCGCCGTAGACGCCGTAGGCCGTGCCCACCTTGCCGCCGCCGTCGGACAGCATGGGGTAGGGCACGCCGCCCTTGACCATCTTCGAGATCTCGTGGTCGTTCCACATCTTGTGCACGAAGACGCTGTCGACGCTCATCGACAGGACCTCGACGCCCAGCTTGACGAATTCGGGATAATGATCGGCGACCGCCGATATTTCGGTCGCTCAGACGAAGGTGAAATCACCCGGGTAGAAACACAGGACCACCCACTTGCCGAGCTGGTCCGACAGCTTCACGTTCGTGAACGCGCCCTTGTGGTACGCAGGAGCGACGAAATCAGGGGCTGGCTTGCCGACCTGGATCATGGCTCTCTCCTCCTTCTTCGTGATCGATGTCGGTTCCGAGGGCGATGGTTCCGGCTGCCCGACCAGTCCTCCGGTCGGACGAGCACATCCCGCTTTCAGTTCTTCCGCCATCATTCACCTCCTTCGTTGTCGCGGTATCATGGTGTCAGATTAGCAGCGCGGCTCAGGTAGGGCAACCACGCGCGCGCTGCCGCGATCGCCTGTAACGTCGGTGGATTCGGTCGCGTTTATATCAGGCGGGCCGGGCGTCGCCGCCGATGGTCGCCTGGATTTTCGCCGCGGTGGTCCGGTTGCGGGTCGTGGCGGTCTCCCCCGTTAGGCGCGTGAACGCCTTGACGATCTCGCTGTCTGCCACGCCGTCCGCGCACCACAGGTAGGCCGCCCGCTTCCCGAGGGCGAAGGCCTCGGGCGACCAGGATCGCGCCAGCAACGGTTTCGCCGCGTCCAGGGCTGTGGGGTCCTGCACGAACGCCACCAGGTGCCGCGCGGGGTCGTCTGCCACGTCGCGCAGGGGGTTCTCCAGCAGGATGGCCGACAGGTCCGCCGCGGTCACCACGATCACCGGCACCGTGAAGCCGAATCCGCGTTCGATCGCCGGCTGGATGGCGCGCGCGTGCCCGGCGGCGTCCGGGCTCTTCGCCGCGAAGACGACGTTGCCGCTGTTGAGCAGCGTACGGACGTCGGCGTAGCCGAGGTCCGCGAACAGGCGGCGCAGGTCCGCCATGGCGATGCGCTTGGCGCGGCCGACGTTGATGCCGCGCAGCAGGGCGGTGAACGTGGTCACGACACCCGGCGCCCGCCCCCCCCCGCGCCCCCGCGGCCCCCCGCCCCCCGGGGGGCCGCCCCCCCCCGCCCCGCGGGCGGCCCCGCCCCCGGGGGGGCCCGCCCCCCGGGGCCCCCCCCCGGGCCCCCCCGCGGGCCCCGGGGGCCCCCGCCGCCCCCCGCCGCCCCGCCCGCCCCCCGCCCCCCCCCGCCGCCCCCCCCCCCCCGCCCCCCCGGGCGGCCCCCCCCCGGGGCGCCCGCCCCCCCCGCGGGCCCCCCCCCGCCCGGCGGGGGGCGCGGGCCCCCCCCGGGCCCCCCCCCCCCCCCCCCCCCCGGCCCCCCCGCCCCCCCGGGCCCCCCCCCCCCCCCGGGGCCCCCCGGGGCCGGGGGCCCCCCCCCAGCCCCCCCCGGCCCCCCCCCCCCCCCGGACCCTTCCTAATCAGGGCGCGGTCCCCATGGACCGCGCCCCGGTCGATCCGATCACGATGCGATCCGGTCCCTCATGGGCAGACCGGCGTGACCACCCAGACGGCACCCGCGAACCGCCAGATGTTCGCGCCGCAGCTCACGGACTCGGGGTGCACGCCGCAATCCGTACTGCCGCTGCCCCAGGTCAGCCCCAGCAGCAGGTCGCCGTCCTCGTGCTCGCAGCTCCCCTCCAGGACGGTCGTGTCGAACGACGTCCCGTAGTACCACGGATCGTTGAAGCCCGAACCCTGGACGCGGTAGCGGGTGATGCCCGGCACCGCCGTCCAGCGCACCGAGATCCGGTATCCCGCCCAGCAGTTGGGGTCCACGCCGCCGGAAGACTCGACGCAGTATGTCTGTCCCGCGATCTGCGGCAGCACCGGCGTGCGGATGACGACGTCGACCGAGTCCACCGGCGAGACGACGCCCCCGCCGAGGTCGAGGCGCGCCACGCAGGTGACCAGGTCGTTGCCGCCGTCGTTGTCGACCAGGAAATCGGCCCACGGCGTGGCCGAGGTCCACGGCGGGCTGACGTTGCCGGGCCCGCGCAGCGTGCCGTTGGCGCCGCCGCCGCGCCAGTGCCAGAGCAGCGTGCCGTCGCCCGTGAAGGGCGGGTCGAGGGTCGGCGACAGGCGGAACTGGCCGCGCGGACAGGAGAAGACCGTGTCCGGCAGCACGATGTGGCGGCGCACGACCTCCAGCGTGCTGGTCGCCGCGCGCACCAAGGTCCGCTCGCCGCCGAGCGTGACGTACAGCTCGCAGGTGACCGTCTCGAGACCCTCGCTGCCGTCGTCGGCCACGTACTGGACGAAGGCGCTGCTGGTGAAGAAGTCGTTGCTCGTGTCCGTCGGCGCCTGGGGGTTGACGAGCGTGCCGCGCGCGCCGGGGCAGCGCCAGCGGTAGGCGTAGGCCCAGCCTTCGGGGTTGCCGCCGGTGTCGTCGTCGACGACCAGGGTCAGCAGCTGCGTGCCGTGCACCATGATGCGCGCGCCGCGCGGCTCGACGTGGATCAGGGGGCTGGTGACCGTCACGTCCCAGCTCTCGGCCTTCTTGCAGAGGCCGAATTGGTAGCCGGTGATCGTGTTGTCGGCCAGGTTGCCGACGATGTCCGCGATGCCGATCAGGAAGAAGGCCCGCTCGACGCCGTCCATCACCTCGGCCGACTCGTCGGCCGTGAAGCGGGCCCCCTGCAGGCCGTCGGCGATGAAGTCGCGCACCCAGCCCTGCAGCGTGCCGTTGGTCAGCGCGGCGTTCCACAGCTCCAGCAGCGCGGGCCAGAACTGCCCCTCAGTCGCCAGCGCGTGGAAGTTGGGCAGGGCGCCGGTGACCAGGCCGACGAAGTCGTTCACCTGGCCGGGGATGTCGTCGCCGAAGACGTTGTCGGCGTACGTGCCCGCGGCGCCGGCGGTGTTCAGGAACATCGGGATGAAGTAGTCCATCACCAGGCACTTCATCGTCATCCACTCGCCCTGGGCGAGCTCGTAGGACGTGTAGAGTTCCGGGTCGTCGGGCTCCTCGAGGCCCATGCCGAGCACGTCGACCCGGTAGTAGGTGCGCTTCGCGTCGCCGCGCGTCTCCAGCAGGATCGGGTCCAGCGACTCGGGCGCGTAGGCGAAGCCGCCCGTGAGGGCGCCGACGATGGTGTTGATCGTGCCGCCGAAGGCGGCCACCGGCGGCACTTCCAGCTCGTGGACCACGAGCGGGTCGGGCAGCTCGTGCTCGACATCGTTGGTGTCGCGCCAGCCCAACTCCATCACGAAGCCCGCCGCGCGGCGGCGGTAGCTGTTCTTGATGGTGATGCGGTTGATCCCGCCCTCGTTGAGCACCTCGACGCCGCTCTGCTGCGCGCCGGGCGCGATGATCACGCCCTTCCCGGGTTCGGGCACCAGGGAAGACGTCAGGGCGAGCAGGGCGTCGTGCAGACCCTGGTCCGGGACTGCGAGCCCGCCGGGAGTGGCCGCCAGCATCGCCGCCCAGGCCGCCTCCACGCCCGAGAGGTCCACGGCGGGATCGGCCAGCAGGGCGCGGATCGCCTCGGCGCCGTCGCCGGGGACCATCCAGGAGCCGAGCGACAGCCAGGCGAGTACTTCGGCGGTCGAACGCAGCGAAAGCGACGTGGAGCCGTCGCCGAACCAGCCCATGAGCACCGTCGCGCCGTCGGGTCCCTGGACCAGGGCCAGCTGGTCGAGTCCGGTGTGCACTTTCAGGGAGAAGGCGCCGGCGGCGTCGCAGGCCGTCGCGGCCAGGCCGTTGACCACCCGCAGGGAGGCGGGGTCGCCGGTCCAGCCCGCCGGAGGCGCGACCGTGCCCGCCAGCTGGGAGGTCGGCACGGGCTGGGGCTCCGGGTCGGGACCGGGTCCGGAGGGATCGTCGCCGCCGCAGCCCTGCAGCCACCACAGCGCGGTCAGCACCGCCAGGACCGAGATCGTCGTCAGGATCGTCGTGCGTCTCATCACGCCTCCTCGCAGGCCAAGGACGACGGCGGCCGGGCCGCGCGGATCACGGAGGCCGCACCGGGAGAACCAGGGTGGGCGACGGGCGCTACGCGCCCGGTATGACGATGTCCACGCCCGACACGGTCGAGGCGTCGATGATCTCGATGATATCCGCGGAGCCCCAGTCCTGAGTGGACGGGTGCCAGACGGTGCCGGGGGGCGGCTGCGACGTCGCGTCCTGATAGAGGACCGCGGACACCGCCCCCACCTTGTAGCGGCCGTCGGGCACGCCCACGAACGTAAATGTCCGATCGAGGGCGCCGAGGCTGCGCCGCGCCCATTCCCCGCTCAGATCCTCCGGATACAGGAGGACGTAATAGTATTCTGTCGACGGCGTCGGCAGCTCCAGGCGCCCGGCGATCACACCGCCCTCATCGAAAACCAGGTCGAGCGTGATGATCTCGCCAGGTTCCGTGATCAGGATCGGCCGGGCTCCGCCGGCGGTCTCCGCGCGGTCGAACCACTGGGGCAGCCAGGTGGCGTACCCATGGTCATCGGGCTCGATCCGGAGCAGATATTCGCCGGGACACAGGTTCGGAATGCCGGCCTGGTGCGAGCTCGACAAATTGACGCGGTCGAAGTTGAGCAGATCGGTCGGCGTCCGCGAAGCCCGGTCCGCCGAACCACTGCCCCATGCCGTAACTATGCCTGGACAGCAACTTGAACTCGGCCGGCAGGAGCAGGTCGATGCTGAAGCCTCCTTCGGCATCGAGCCACAGCTGGTCGATCAGCAGCATCGAGTCCAGATCCACCACCGACAGCAACGGCCGCTCAGAAATCCCGAAATCCAGCCAGGCGCCGGTAACGCGTCCCTCGATTCGCAGGGGCTCGATCGCGGCCAGGCGATCGATCCGGGACAGGGAATCCGCGTGCACGACGAACTTCTCCGCCATGAGGGGGTCGCGGGTCCCGGGCAGCCAGACCTCTTCGCAGGCATACGCATCGTACCCGGCCTGGAGATCTTCGGCCCTGAAGGCAATCGTGTATTCGCCCGGCAGCAGGGAGAGCGTCTGGAACGATATCCGCCCGTTTTCGATGTTGTCGTGCAGGAGCGCGATGCGGGTCGGCAGATCCCCGCTCCCGTCGGTTACGGGCCGACAGATTTCGACGTACGCACTGTACCCTTCCATACTGGCGGGAAAGGACAGATCCAGGTCCAGTCTGCCGAGCGGGAAGTCGACCCTGACCGGCGAGTTCGACGCGTCGACCAGGAGCGTGTCGGGGCGCGCGTCCTCGTAGACCGGCTCCGGTTCGGCGAACCCGATCGTCCTGTTGGTCCTGTCCGGTCGCAGGTACACGACGTAGTCGCCAGCCGGTACGTCCGCTCCGTAGCGGCCATCGTCGTCGACATCGAACGAGAGGTAAAAAAGTTCCGAGCCGTCGTTTACCCGATCCAACTCGATCGTGGCTTCGACGGGCAACTCTCCGGTCGTGACGCGACCCTCGATGCGGCCGGCCCGAACTGCGGACCAATCGGGATCGCCGAACTCGGCGCAGCCGAGTCCCAGCAACAGGGGAACCGCCAGGGTCAGCAGCGCGCGGCCGTGCCGGGTCTGACGGGTCATCGCCGTGCTCCTGCAGTTGATGCCGGCAGCGTCCAGGACAATCCCGTCACGGCGCCGTGATCGACGATCCCGATCGCGGCCGCATGATCGATCTCATACGTTCCCGGATACCACCAGGCACCGCCACCGCCGAGATCGACTTTGAGCAGGTAATCACCGTCGGCGAGTCCGTTGAAAAGGAATTCGCCGTCGTAGGAGTAGGACGGCCAGGAGCACAGCGGGGCGCCGCTGTCGCTGCAGACCGCGACGTGGACCGACGCAGGAGCCGAACCGCCCGCTTGCAGCACCACGCCTGCGATGAGCCCGCCGGGGGCCAGGACGACATCGATGCGGCGACGTTCGCCTGCGACGAGATCGATGGGCGTAGCGCCGGCCGGCGAAACGGCGCCGTCGAACCACTGACCAGCCCAGGTCTGTTCGTTGCAGACCCCGTCCAACTGCAGCAGGATGCGGCCCGGAAGCAGGTTGCCGATCAGGATCGGGTTGTGCGTCGATTCGGTTGAAGCCAGGACACTGCCCGTCTCGTCGCAGATCCGGATCCTGACCTCACGCTGCTCCAGATCACCGGGACCATCGAGCCGGATCTCGATCCCGCTCTCGACGACATCGACCCCGGTGATGCGGTCGCCAGCCTGGAGAGCGAACTGCTCGGCCGTCCCGAACGACACACCCCCGTGCCAACGGGACAACCCATTGCAGGAAAACCGCAACCTGACATCGAGGGGCGCGAGCTGGATCAGCTGGAAACGGCCCTCGCCGTCGCAAATGTCGGCGGCGACCTCCAGCGATTCCGTCGCGTGGGCGGCCACGCGCCAGGAAGGGCAGGCTCCACCTGCCAGCTGCCCGTCACCCGACCGGAAATGGTGATGTAGGTCCCCGTGAAGTCCTCTCGTAGCCGGCGACGGCATCCAGTCCGACGACCAGGGTGTCGGCCTCCGCCGCGTCCAGCGTGCCCGGGAGGTAAATGCTATCGTACGAGTTGGGCGGAGTGAATTCCATGACGTAGGCACCGGGCTCCAGGGCGGGCATCACGAATTCCGCCCACCCATCCTCGATGCCGTCCCCGTCCCTGCCGTAGTAGTTGTTCGTAACGTTGTCGAGCCTCAGATCACAATAAAGCCCCTCCCACTCCAGCGGCATCCGGAGCCGGACCATCGCCTGGCCTCGCCGCAGATCATGCCGCAGGACGACGGGCTCGATCTGCACGGTATCTGCCTGGCTGTTGCCCGACCCGGACGAGTGCAGAAACAGGAGATATCGGCCGACCGGCATTTCCAGGCGGTACCACCCCGTCGAATCCGATCGAGTCTCCGCCCGCACCGTGTTCGACGTCCAGTCGCCTTCCGGGACGCAGCAGGCGGGCGGAAACAGTCAGGGGGACGCCCTGCCCACCGACCAGGACGTAGCCCTCGACGGCGCCGACCTCGTGCAGGATGTCTTCGGACGGGGTCTCCCACGGCGCAGGAAGCGAGCAGCAGCGGCAGGAGCGCCGCCCACGGCCTTCAACAGGATCCCAACCCTCGGGGCCGGTTTCGTCATGGGGGTGGACTTCCGATCGCGACTAGTTGATGTAGCCCAGCGAACGCAACTGCTTGCGGATCTCCTCGCCCACGGCGGGGTCGTCCCCGACGCCGGCGCCCTCGACGGGGCGCAGTTCCATGTAGGAGGGGACGCGGTGCTTCTCCAGCCGCTTGACGTGGCGGCGACCGGCTTCGGTCAGGCCGCCCGTCGAGATCACGCCCGGCATGTCCTTGGCCGCAGGCAGTCCCAGCAGCGACAGGAACGTGGGGCAGACGTCCAGCAGCTCGAGGCGGTCGAAGCTCAGTCCGGCCTGGTGCAGGGGGCTGCGCACCATGAAGATGCCCCACTCGCTGTGCTCGACCGTGCCGCGGCCGCTCGTCCGCGGGCCGTGGAAGCCGTGGTCCGACAGGATCACGGCCGGCCGATCGGCCGGGAACCACGACAGGACCTCGCCGACCGCCTCGTCGACCCAGTCGTAGTAGCGGCGCACGATGTCGCCGAAGACCGCCAGCTCCTGCGGGTCGTTGCGCGGCGAGGCCGGGTCGTCCTTCAGGTAATGGTAGAAGGAATGGCTCATCATGTCCGGGCCGCGCAGGTAGAAGAAGAACAGGTCGAAGTCCGCGACGTCCTTCAGCATCCGGGCCACGTTCAGGTAGCCGAGGTCGGCGGCCCAGAACTCCCGCAGGTTGCGCATCTCCCGCGGGTAGGCGGCCTCGAGCGCCGCGACGTCGGCGCCGGGCGGCAGGAACCGCGCCAGGTCGCGCGCCTGCAGCGAGTCGGGATTCACGCGGCAGGCGACGACGCGCGCGCTCAGCGAATCGGGGTACACCAGCCGGGCCAGCGGCACGCTGCGCTCGCGGCCGTAGGGCAGGTAGTCGCTGACCATGACGCCGTCGATGGGCCGGGCCGGGTACGTGGTCCACATGCCGATGACGGCCGTGCTCTGACCCGCGGCGCCGATCATGTCCCAGATCGCGGGCGCGTACCACGCGCTCCCGGTGGGCGACTTGCGGTCGCTCTCCTTCAGGAAGGAGGCGACGCCGTGCACCTCGGGCCCGACCCCGGTGCAGATGCTGGCCCACAGCAGCGGCGACTTCTCCAGCGGTACGAAGGTCTTCATCCGCCCCGAGGCGGACTGCGCGCGCAAGGCGGCGAGCCGGGGCAGGCGCCCTTCGGCGATCATGGGGTCGAGCAGACTCCAGTCGGCGGAATCGATCCCGATCACGAGCAGCTTGGACGACGCGACGGTCACGGCCTGGCCGTCACCGCCGCGGCCGCAGCCGGCCAGCAGTGTCGCGACGACCAGCAATGACAGCAACGGGGATTGAGGAGAGTTTGCCGCGCATTTCGGAGTCCGGTTTCAGCTAAGTTCTTCAGGCTGACCGCGGACAGCCATGTTACCCTGCCCCGGCGCGGGAGACAACGGGAATCGGCGCAGCCCCGATTGACAGGTCCCGGCGACAGGCCTACGCTGCGGGCGGATTCGTCCTGCAACCGGTCGCGGCTGGCGGCACGAAACGGGAGACAGCATGAAACAGGTGTCGAAGGTGGCGATCCTGGGCTCGGGCGTCATGGGCAGCGCGATCGCGGCCCACTTCGCCAACGCCGGGGTGCCGGCGCTGGTGCTGGACATCGTGCCCCCCGGGCTGCCCGCGGGCGCCGGCCGCAAGGAGCGCAACGCCCTGGTCGACGGGGCGGTGGCGGCCATGGCCAAGTCGAAGCCCTCCCCCCTGTTCACGCGCGACCGCCTGAAGCTCATCGAGACCGGCAACTTCGAGGACGACCTGGCGCGCCTCAAGGACGCGGACTGGGTCGTCGAGGTCGTCAAGGAAGACCTGGGCATCAAGCTGAAGGTGCTCGCCGCCGCCGCGCCCCACCTCAAGCCCGACGCCTGGCTGACCAGCAACACCTCGGGCCTGTCCCTGGCCGCGATGTCCGACGGGCTGCCCGAGGCGGTGCGGCCGCGCTTCCTGGGCACGCACTTCTTCAACCCGCCGCGCTACATGAAGCTCATGGAGCTGGTTCCCGGGCCGCATACCGACCCCGCGACGCTCGCGGACGTGGCCGCCTTCTGCGAGGTGCGCCTGGGCAAGGGGATCGTGCTGGCGCGGGACACGCCCAACTTCGTGGCCAACCGCATCGGCGTGCACGCCATGATGACCACGTTCCGGGTCATGGTCGAGATGGGCCTGACCGTCGAGGAGGTCGACGCCCTGACCGGCCCCGCGGTGGGCCGCCCCAAGACCGCCACCTTCCAGCTCGCGGACCTGGTCGGGCTGGACACCTTCCTGCACGTCGCCGAGAACGTCCACGCCGCCGCGACGGCCGACGAGGCCCGCGACGTCTTCGCGCCGCCGGATTTCCTGCGCACGATGGTCGCGAAGGGGCTGCTGGGCCGCAAGACCGGCGGCGGCTTCTACCGCATGGTCAAGGGCGAGGGCGAGAAGACCATCCTGACGCTGGACCTCGGCACCTTCGAGTACCGCGAGAAGCGCAAGGCGGCGTTCCCGGAGATCGAGCGGGCCAAGACCATGGACGACCTCGCCGAGCGGCTGCGCTTCCTGGTGCTGGGCCAGGGCCGCGCCGGGCAGGTCCTGTGGGCGATGCTGGCGCCGACCCTCTCCTACTCCGCGATGCGGGTGGGCGAGATCTGCGACGACGTCTCGGCCGTGGACCGGGCCATCCGCTGGGGCTTCAACTGGGACCTCGGGCCGTTCGAGACCTGGGACCTGCTGGGGTTCCGCGCGACGACCGAGCGGCTGCGCGCCGACGGGCTGCCCCTGCCCGCCTGGATCGACGCCCTGTACGCGAGCGGCGCCGAGTCCCTCTACCGCGAGCGCGACGGCGGCCGGGAGTCGCCCACCGCGGCGCCGGGCGCCTTCGCCCCGGTGCCGGTCCACGCCCGCGCCTTCGACTTCGAGCTGCTGCGGCGCGGCCACCGCGAGATCCGCCGCAACCCCGGCGCCTCGCTGCTGGACCTGGGCGACGGCGTCTTCTGCCTGGAATTCCACGCCAAGATGAATGCCCTGGGCCAGGACCAGATCCAGATGGCGATGACGGCCTGCCGCGAGGCCGAGCTGAACGGCCGCGCCCTGGTCGTGGCCAACCAGGGCGAGCACTTCTCGGCCGGCGCCAACCTGGCGCTGCTCTTGATGGAGGCCGCCGAGGGCAATTGGGACGACATCGACCTGATCGTGCGCGCCTTCCAGGGCATGACCGACCGCCTCGCCTTCTGCGGCGTGCCGGTGGTGACCGCCCCGCACGGGCTGGCCCTGGGCGGCGGCTGCGAGGTGACCCTGGCCGGCGACCTGGTGCGGGCCGCGGCCGAGACCTACATCGGCCTGGTCGAGTTCGGCGCCGGCGTGGTGCCGGCCGGCGGCGGCTGCGTGCGCCTGTACCGGCGCAACCGCGAGCGCTTCGCCGACGCGACCGACCTGTACCCCGCGCTGCGCGCCACCTTCGAGACCATCGGCACGGCCAAGGTCGCCACCAGCGCCGAGGAGGCCCGCGAGTTCGGCTACTTCCGCGCCGCGGACACCTGGAGCATGAACCGCGACCTGCAGATCGCCGACGCCAAGCAGCTGGCGCTCGCGCTGGCCGACCGCGGCTACGCGCCGCAGACGCCCGACCCGGCGATTCCCGTGATGGGGCGGGCCGGCGTCGCGCTCTGCGAGTCGGTGCTCTACAACATGGTCGAGGCGGGCTACGCCTCGGAGCACGACCGCAAGATCGGCGGCTGCCTGGCGCGGATCCTCTGCGGCGGGGACGTGCCCGGACCGACGACCGTCTCCCACGCGCACCTGCTGGACCTGGAGCGCGAGTGCTTCCTGAAGCTGTGCGGCGAGCGCAAGACGCTCGAGCGCATGCAGAGCCTGCTGAAGTCCGGCAAGCCGCTGCGCAACTGAGATGCCGTGGCGCGATCCGCGCCGGTCGAAAGGACCGCCATGAGAGAAGTCGTCGTCGCGCTGGCGCTCAGGACCCCCACCGGCAAGGCGGGCAAGGGCTCGTTCGCCCAGACGCGGCCCGACGACCTGGGCGCCGCGGTCGTCCGCGGGCTGCTGGAACGGGCCGCGGCCCTGGACGCCGAGCGCATCGGCGACGTGATCGTCGGCTGCGCCATGCCCGAGGGCGAGCAGGGCATGAACGTGGGCCGCAACATCGCGCTGCTGGCCGGCCTGCCGGACGTGGTGCCGGGCATGACCGTCAACCGCTTCTGCTCCTCGGGCCTCGAGACGATCAACCTCGGCGCCCTGAAGGTCGCCTGCGGCCAGGTCGACCTGGTGATCGCCGGCGGCGTCGAGTCGATGTCGCTGATCCCGATGGGCGGGTTGCGCTACCTGCCGAACCCCGGCCTGGTGGCGTCGGCCCCGCAGACCTACCTGAACATGGGCCTGACCGCCGAGCGGCTGGCCGAACAGGACGGGATCACGCGCGAGGCCCAGGACGCGTTCGCCGTGGCCAGCCACCGCAGGGCGCTGGCGGCGGCCGCCGCCGGCCGCTTCCGCGACGAGATCGTGCCGGTCGCCGTGCGCTCGTCGCAGCCGGGGCCCGGCGGCAAGCCGGTCGTGCACGAGACCGTGCTGGAGATCGACGAGGGGCCGCGCGCCGACACCACCGCGGAAGCCCTGGCGAAGCTGAAGCCGGCCTTCAAGGCCGGCGGCACGGTGACCGCCGGCAACTCCAGCCAGATGAGCGACGGCGCCGCGGCGGTCCTGCTGACCACCCCGGAGATTTGCGAAGGCCTGGGCCTGCGCCCTCTGGCGCGGTTCGTGACCTATGCCGTGGCCGGAGTGCCGCCCGAGATCATGGGCATCGGGCCGGTGGCCGCCGTGCCGAAGGCCCTGGCCCAGGCCGAACTGTCGCTGACCGACATGGACGTGATCGAGCTGAACGAGGCCTTCGCCGCCCAGAGCCTCAGCGTGCTGAAGCGGCTGAAGCTGTCGGCGGACGACGACCGGATCAACCCCAACGGCGGCGCCATCGCCCTGGGCCACCCCCTGGGCTGCACGGGCGCCAAGCTCACCGCCACCGCGCTGCACGAGCTGCGCCGCCGCGGCGGCAAGTACGCCATGGTCACGATGTGCGTCGGCACGGGCATGGGCGCGGCCGGCATCTTCGAAGCCCTCTAGAAGCGACGCCGACGGGCGGGAGGCAGCATGAGCCAGCAGACGTACCCCACCGGCGGCGAGTTCCTGCTGCGGGCGGCCGCGCCCGCCGAGGTCTTCACCCCCGAGGACTTCGACGAGAACCAGCGCATGATCGCGCAGGCGGCCCGCGATTTCATCCAGCAGAAGATCGAGCCCCGCCGCGAGCAGATCGAATACCAGGGCGACACCGCGCTGGGCGGCCCGCTGCTGAAGGAGGCCGGCGCGATGGGCCTGCTGGCGGTCGACGTGCCGGAGCGCTTCGGCGGCATGGGCGCCGACAAGGCCACGGTCATGATCATCAGCGAGCTGATCTCGCGCAGCGGCAGCTTCGCGGTGCAGCACGGCGCCCAGGCGGGCATCGGCACGCTGCCGATCGTCTACTTCGGCACCGAGGCGCAGAAGGCGCAGTACCTGCCGCGTCTGGCCACCGGCGAGCTGTTGACCGCCTACGCCCTGACCGAGCCCGGCAGCGGCAGCGACGCCCTGGCGGCGCGCACCACCGCGACCTTGAACTCCGCCGGCACGCACTACCTGCTCAACGGGGTCAAGCAGTACATCAGCAACGCCGGCTTCGCCGACCTCTTCATCGTCTTCGCCAAGATCGACGGCGACAAGTTCACCGGATTCATCGTGGAGAAGTCCTTCGGCGGCGTGGTCATCGGCGCCGAGGAGAAGAAGATGGGCATCAAGGGCAGCAGCACCTGCCAGGTCATCCTGGAGGACTGCCCGGTGCCGGCCGCCAACGTGCTGGGCGAGATCGGCAAAGGCCACCACATCGCCTTCAACATCCTGAACGTGGGGCGCTTCAAGCTGGGCGCCAGCAGCGTCGGCGGCTGCAAGCTGGCCCTGGAGTGGTCGGTCCCCTACACCACGCAGCGCGAGCAGTTCGGCGCGCCGATCAGCTCCTTCGGCCTGATCCGCGCCAAGATCGGCGACGTCGTCGCCGCCGCCTTCGCCGCCGAGTCGATGGTCTACCGCACCGCCGGCCTGCTGGACCGCGCCATCGCCACCCTGGACAAGGGCGCCCCGGACTACGACCTCAAGTCGATCCTGAAGGTCGAGGAGTTCAGCATCGAGTGCTCGATGATCAAGATCTACGCCACCGAGGCCATGGCCCTGGCCGCCGAGGAGGGCGTCCAGATGCTGGGCGGCTACGGCTACTGCCAGGAGTACGGCCTCGAGCGCCTGTACCGCGACGAGCGCATCAACCGCATCTTCGAGGGCACCAACGAGATCAACCGGCTGCTGGTGCCGGGCCTGCTGCTGCGCAAGGCGCTCAAGGGCGAGCTGCCCCTGCTGCAGGCCGCCCAGAAGGTCGCCGAGGAACTCATGGGCGTGCCGGAGTTCGCCGCTCCCGGCGAGCCCGGCTTCCTGGAGCAGGAGACCAAGCTGGTCGCCAACCTCAAGAAGACGGCGCTGGCGGCCCTGGGCATCGCCGCCCGCACCTTCGGCGACAAGCTGAAGGACCAGCAGGAGGTGCTGGCCGACTGCGCCGACCTGGTCATCGCGGCCTACGCCTGCGAGAGCGCGCTGCTGCGCACCCAGAAGCAGGCGGCGCGCAACGGCGCCGGCGACGCCGGTGTCGCCGTCATGGCGGACCTGACGACGCTGTGCGTCAGCGACGCCATGGAGCGCGCCACCGTGCTCGGCCGCCGCGCGCTGGCCAACACGCTGGCCGGCGACGAACTGCGCACGATGCTGGCGGGCCTGCGGCGGCTGACCAAGCACGACCCCGCGCCGCGGGCGAAGCTGCACGACCGCATCGCGGCGGCGGCGATCGCGGCGGGAGGCTATCCTTCTGATCGGCGGCCAAGGAAGTCAGTATGGAACTGCGCAGCTTCGTCGCGATCATGGGCGCCCTCGGCGAGCAGGGGGGTCCACTGCCAATTGAGGCTGATCCAAGATGACCCATGAAAGCTGGAAAATCGCCGAGGGCGCCGAGGACTGGCAGTGCGACTGGGTGAGTTCGAAACGATTCCAGTAGCGGTATTTCCGCAGTCTGCCGATGGTCGACAAGATCCTGGCCGTCGAGGATATGTGCCGTCTGGCCCGCGTATTGCGTCGCAACGACGAATCGCGAGAAGATTCCGGACCTGAGCGCTGAAAGCGATTCTGCTGGTTTCGAGGGGCGCCCCCTCATATTGATGGCACCGCGAGCCCCGCATCCCGTCCCGGATTTTCCTATCCGACTCACCCATATGCGGTTGCAGCCGCACCGGCCCCTGGCGCGTTCCTTGCGATGAACAGGTCGTCAGGCCACGACGACCCGCAGCGGTCTTCGATCATGGATGAGTGCTCTGATTCGACCGGGAATGGGCTGCAAGCAATCGAACCTCGGCGATATCGGTGACAGCATTCCTAGGTCGAGGATCGCAGCGGTGTTCGCGGACCGGACCTACGCGGCGGGCGGAGGCGCCCGCCGCGGATCAATAGCAGACGACATCCAGGATACCGGTTTTCAGGGCGCGCCAGATGAAGTAGTAGAAACTGTCGTCGGATTTCCTGGAGTACCCCACCTTGCCCACCTTCATCGCGCCCTGGGCGTCCGCGGTGTTGTCGCTGCGGATCTTGAACACGTTCGCCAGGAACGAGACGACGCTGTTCTTCAAGCCTCCCGATTCGCCGGTCTGCTCGTCGAGCCGGGCGATCTCCAGATTCCGGTAGGACGCCGTCATGCTACCCTCGGCCCGGCCGTCGACGACCTCGATGGCGAAGGCGACGTCGTCGACCTGGCAGGAGTTGAGCCTGGTCCGCACCGACACGTCCAGGTACTCGTTGAGGCAGGTTGCGTCCATCGCGCCGAGCGATCCGCTGTAGCTGAGCAAGAAGTCCGGCTCGGCGACCGGCATCGACATCCTGATCTTCAGCACGCCCGCGCCCATGAGGGCGCCCTGAGCCCCGAGCCGGATGGTGTCGCCGTCACCGGTGCGGTTGGCGAGACCCGCGACGGACAAACCGACGTTCGCGAAGGACAGCACGCCGGGCGTGTCGCCGGCGATCACCCGATCGCGGTAGCTCACGGCGCCGTCGACGACCGCGATACTGTCGACCTGCAGCGGCTGCGGCAGCGCAGCCAGCATCTCGTGCACCATGCGTCGTGGCGGGCGGCCGGGGTCCGAAGGCTTGTCGCGGTTGACGTAGGCGTCGAAAACGGGGCGGGAGAAGCGGACCGACCTGGCCCGGTTGGACCGGCCGCGCAGCATCTCGTCGTACGCCAGGCCCAGCACCCTGAACTCGGGCACAACCAGGAGATAGCGAGTCCGGCGGAAATCCCGCGCGGAGAAGAAATCCTCGTCGCCGGCCAGCGTCCGCAACTCGAACGTCTCGGCGAGCAGGACCGAATCCCGGGCCGACGTGCGCAATCGCTCACACGCGATCCCGTACCGCGAGCGGTGGAACTCCACATCGATCCGCGTCGCGTCGAGATCGGTCCTGGCCAGCAGAGCCGCGGGAGACCAGGCGCGCCGCAGGAGCGTCTCCCACCGCACGCCGGTCAGCGTGAGCCGTTCGATTGCGAGTTTCGTGTCGGGAGATTCCAGCGTGACGGAGGTGGCGACGAGGCGGTCGGCGTCGGGCGAATACTCCAGTCCGCCGATCCGCAGCTCAGAACCGGCGTGTGCGCGGCCGTATGCCCGTTCGAGCATCCGTTTGCCGGGGCCGTCGAGGATCGACTTACCGAACAACAGGACGACCAGAGTGGAGACGAGGGCCACCGCAGCCAGGGATGCTGCCGCGTAGACCGCCCACCTCCGCCTCGGCAGCCCCCTGCGGCCACCGATCGCCGGCTCTCCCATGACATCTCCCTGGTGGTATGACGATCTGCCCGGTCCCACCCGCCCCTCGCACGCACCCAACATAGCATGAGCCGGACGATCGTGCCGCTGCCGCACGATCCGGAGACGTCCGTCAGACGTACCTGAACAGCGGCGGGAAGATGACCACGACGATGGCCGCCCACGCGGCATAGACCGGCAGGTAGTCCGTCTGCCAGCGTTCGAGGCGGGCGAACGGGCTGCGCCCGCGCAGGAACCTCACGTAGAGCACCGCCGACCAGGCGAGGTTGACCAGCAGGATCACGTTCTCGCCCAGCGCGGCCACGCGGTTGGGGCTGAAGCCGAACTCGGAGATGCGCGACGCGATCGCCCCCAGCGCCAGCGCGTCGGCCAGCAGCGCGCCGACCAGCAGCACCACCTGCAGCACGTCGAAGACGCCGGGGGGCGCCCGGTGGTCGCGGGCGGACACGGAGTAGAGCAGCAGGCCCAGGACCACCACCAGCAGCAGATCGAAGGCGATGAGCACGTCGCGCCGGATGTCGACCCCGCGCCCGGTCCACAGCTGGGTCGCCAGGAACACGACCAGCAGGGCCGCGAACAGGGGCGTGAACAGGCGCGTCAGCACCGGCGCCATGTTCTCGATCACGCTCTGCTTGGCCTCCACCAGCCAGGCGGCGATCAAGACGGCCCCCGCGGCCCCGCACGGCACCAGCCACGACTGCAGGAAAGGCTCGGCGTCGACGCCGATGGCCTGGAAGATCATCATCATGAAACCCGTGAGGACGCCGCCGCCGAGCGCGATCAGCACGTAGTAGATGAACAGCTCGCCCGAGAAGCGGATGAAGTCCATGCGGCCGGTCGCCTGCCCCCACCGGCCGCCCGCGTACGCGACGCCCACGGCCAGCCAGAGCGCGATGGGCAGGTGCAGCGCGGAGAGGATCTCGACGGAGCCGCCCGGAGCGAACGGGTAGAGGTTGGCGAACACGCCCGCCGCGACGAACGCCGCGGCCAACCGGCGGAGGGTCCCGGCGCCGGGCCGCCGTTTCCAGACGAAGTAGCCGGCCAGCAGGGGCAGCACGAAGAGGCTCACCCGAAGAGCGCCGGCGCCTTGATGGCCACCGCCGCCGCGACCGCGAGGCCGAAGGCGACAGCGGCCTCCCTGCGGGCGCTGCCGCGCGGTTCTGCGGGATCGCCGGGGTCCAGGACGAGCTGCTTCCAGAGACGGTCCGAGTGCTCGCGCGCGAACTCCCGCGAGAGGGCGTCGAGGTTGCCCATGCGCTTGACCGCCACCAGGAACGCCTCGTCGGCGGCGAGCCCCGCCTCGACCAGGCCCGCGACCTGCTCGCGCAGGTGGTCCTCCAGCTCCGCCACGTCGACGGCGTGGATCGCCTGGCGGCGACGCAGGTAGCTGCGCCACTGGCCGATCTGGTCCTCGAGCGATCGTGCGTGATCGGGATGCGTCATCTCTCAGGCTCCCTGGGGAAACGGCGCCGTCGGCGCCGGGTTGCCGGCCGCAGCGGCCAGCGGGAGGATCGACCAGAGGCCCCGCAGCGTCGCGTCCACCGCCTGCCACTGGTCGCGCTCCTGCGCGAGCTGGGCGCGGCCGCCGGCGGTGATCCGGTAGTACTTGCGGCGGCGGCCGCTGTCGGCCACCTCCCACCGCGCTTCGACGTGGCCGAGCCGCTCGAGCCGGTGCAGGACGGGGTACAGCATGCCGTCCGTCCACTCCATGCGGCCCGCGGACAGCTCCCGGACCCGCTTGATGATGGCGTAGCCGTAGCTGTCGTCCTCGGCCAGGATCGCCAGGACGATCGGGGTCGAGGAGGCGGCCATCAGGTCCTTGCTGATCTCCATGGCTTCACATCTCGCGTAGGGGAGGGTCAGGATTCTAATACATGGCAGCATTATACATTGTTCTTCTATGTATGTCAAGGCCAGGCTGAGGAAATATCTCTACCGCACCAGGCACATCCGCACCGTCTCGACCTTCCCCCCCGCCTCCAGCCGGGCGAAGTAACTCCCCGATGCCATCCCCCGCCCCGCCGCATCGCGGCCGTCCCAGACCGCCTGGTGGCTGCCAGGGGGCAACTCCGCGTCGACCAGGGTGCAGACGCAGGCGCCCCGGACGTCATAGATGCTCAGGTCCACAGCCATGTCCTGCGGCAGATCGAAAGCGATGGTCGTGCGGGGGTTGAAAGGGTTGGGACGGGATTCGTGCAGTGCCAGCCGGATGGCGAGCCCGGACGGCACGTCGACGAAATGGCCGGTCGCGATGTCACACGCGTCGGGGATCCCGTTGTCGTTGGCATCCGGCACGCCGCCGCCGGCGATCTCCTCGAGATCGGGGATCCCGTTGCCGTTGCAGTCGCTGACCCAGGATGCGAGGAACAGCAGGGACGAGACGTAGTGGTCGTAGATGTCCGGGATGGCGGGGCTCGCCAGTTCGAGGGCGTAGGCCCACTGGTGAAGATCGCCGTAGCTGTAGTCCACGGAGCTGCCGGTCACGGGGTAGGTGATCTCGGCGATCGCGCCGATGGCGTAGGGCGCGCCGCCTGCCGCAGCGATCAGGGTGCGGACCGCATCTCCTGCCGCATGGAAAGCACAGTAATCAGGGCAGGTTTCGGATGTGTGGGCCCAGGGCCACCCGAACCAGGGATCGTATCCGTGCACGTCCAGATGCAGGCGAACGTTCGGATGGGTCAGGAAGAAATCCCGCAAGGCCGCGGTTTCCGGCTCGGAGAAGGGATGAGGCCCGCTCCCGGGGGTGCCCCAGTTGCGGTTCAAATCGAAGCCGTGCGCGTTGTACCGCCCGTACACCGCGTACCCGTCGGGATTCATGATCGGCAGCAGGTACCACTCGGCGTTGTCCACCAGGGACCGGACCTGCGGATCCGTCGCGTAGTTCGCGAGCAGATGCTCGGCCACGCCGGCGACCAGCATGGCGCCGGCCTGCTCGTTGCCGTGCTGGGCGCCGTGGTAGAGCAAGCCGACCTTGCTCGCGCCGGGACCGGTGATCCGCAGGGCCATCAGCGCGCGCCCCTGCACCGAAGGGCCCAGATCGACCGTACTGGCCAGCAACGGATAGCGGGCGGCCAGGTCGTACATCAGGGCGAGATGCTCTTCGTAGGTGCGATACTCGTCGAAGAATCCCTGCCCCTGGTCGGCGTACATCTCGTCGATCCGGGCCTGCAGGTCGTCGATCAGGACGGTGTACGCGAACCCGCCGGCGACCAGCTCCCGCTTCAGTTCGGGCGAGACGCGGGCTTCGACGACGCCGATCTGCAACGACTCGGACCAGATTTCGAACTCCCGGCTGGCGGCATCGAGATCTCTCAGCGCTTGGAGCTGCGCTGCGCCGGCGATCTCGATCCTGACCACCTGGTGGTTCTCGTAACCCCGCGGCTGGGCCAAGGCCGCGCCCGGCGCCAGCAGGATGATGCCCGCCACGAGGATGAGGAACTCCCCGGATCCGTGGGTGCGCATGTTCATCCCTCCTGCTTGGGCGCGTCGTCGGACCGGGAGGGGCGCCCGCCTCTTGAGAACAGGACACGACGAAGCACCCATGCCACCATAGGGCTACGCCAGACGAATGGCGACCTGCAATCCGGCCTGCGATGGGATCAGCCCAGCGTGATCAATAGAGAAAATACATACGGTCGTACGGCTCGACTTATCGCAGCAGCATGATCTTATCCACTGCCCAGACCTCGCCGGGCGCCCGGGCCTCCACCAGATAGACGCCCGAGGGCATGGCTCGTCCCTGGACGTCCAGGCCATCCCAGGATGCGGTGTGAGCGGCGTCGGCGGCGAGCTGGCCGCGCCACAGCGTGCGCACGTGGCGGCCGCGAACGTCGAGCACCTCGAGGCTGACCGTCGCCGCGCGCCGGCTGCTGACGGTGATGGCCACGCGGGGATTGAAGGGGTTGGGGCTCGCTGCGATCACGAGGCCGGTCGCGGGACGGTCGGGCAACGGCAACGGCACGGCGGTCGCGCCGCCGCCGCGGATGGCGACCACCCCGTCGCTGCCCGCGCTGACGGCGGTGAAGCCCTCGTTGGGCCCGGGAATCAGCGCGTGGTTCGGGTTGTCGGTCCAGATCACCAGAGAACCGTCGCTCCGCAATCCGGCCACGGTGGAGAAGAACATGGCGTCGATGGCCACCAGATCGTGGTTGTCCTCGGGAGGGATGGTGAAGCGAATGCCCCAGCAGGCGGCGGTGCCGTCGTCGCGCAAGGCGATGCCGAATCCGGCGAAGGCCTGGACATTGACGAAGGAGGGGTCCGGCGGCGGTACGTCGAGGACTCCGGTTCCATTGTCCACGCCCCAGGCGACGACGGTGCCGTCACCACGCAGCGCGACGGTATAGTCGGGACCGGCGGACACCGCCACGAAGCCCGAGTTGGGCTCCGGCACGGCGTGCACGCTGGTCGGGCCGCCGCCCCAGGTGGCGACGGAGCCGTCGTCCCGCAGGAGCGCCACATGGTGGAAACCGGCCGACACGGAAACGAATCCCGAGTTGGGCACGATCTCAGCGTAATGGGAGCCGCCCCAGTCCCCCCAGGTCACCAGGGTGCCGTCCGCCTTCAGGGCGGCGGCGCCTAGGTACGCGGCGACCACAGCGGTGTAGGGCACCGCGGACTCTGGCGCAGCATCGATCTCGCCCCAGGTGGCGATGGTGCCGTCGGCGTCCAGCGCCACGCCGTGGTTGTTGCGCATGGAGACCGCCACCGGGTCGGTGAGCGGCGGCCGTAGGCCGCACTCACCCAACCTGTTGCTCCCGAAGGCTTCCACGCTGCCATCGTCGCGCAGGCCGAGGCTGTGGAAGTAACCGCAAGCCACCGCCTGGTAGCCGCTGTTGGGCAGCGCCGGTTCGGCCTGGCCGTGGTGGTTCCACCCCCAGCCCACGATGCTGCCGTCGCTCCTGAGGCCGAGGGCCTGGCCATCGCCGACGGCAAGGTCGATGAAGCCGGTGTTGGGCTCAGGGACGGCGGCCGAACCGTTGTAGTCGTAGCCGAAGTGGACGATGCTGCCGTGCTCGGTGAGCGCCAACGCCTGGGCGTAGCCCGCGGCGATCTTCACGAAGACGGTGTCGGGCTCGGACGCGGCGAGTTCGATCTCACCCCACAGGTGGACGGTGCCGTCGCTCTTCAGGCCCACGCTCTGCTCGTCGAAGACGGCGATGTCGACCCAATCGGCGTTGGGGGTGGGCACCTGGTCGCCGCCGAAGTAGCTGAATCCCCAGGCGACGATCGTGCCGTCGTTCTTCAGTCCGAGGCTGTAGTAGGTGCCGACGGCGACAGCGACGAAGTCGGTATTGTCCGGCGGCGGAGCGCCGCCGAATTCGTCCCAGCCCCAGGAGACGATGGCGCCACCGGTGGTCACGGCCATGGTGCGGTTGAAACCGGTGGCCAGATCAACACACGGGGGCAGGTCGTCCGGTACGGCACACTCGCCGATCTGGTTGGCGCCCCAGCAGAACACCGAGCCGTCGGCCCGCAGACCGGCGTTGTGTTCGCCGTTGGAGACGACTTCGACGAACCCCGTCAGGTCGGCCGGCGGCGGGATGACCCTGTCGCCCCAGACCTCGACGGTGCCCCCAGCGGCGGCAAGGGAGGCGATCAGGGTCAGGGCGCCGGCAAGCAAGGTGACGTGCGACATGAGATCAGACTCCTCTTAGGATATGTCAGGAACGCCGAGCAACCGGAGTCGAGGTCGCCTCGGCCGACTCAACCCTTCAGTTTCCCGATCATGTGGTTGATGACATGCGTGTGCTCGCGCTGGGGACTGAACATGATGATCTCCGCGTCGGCATCGACCTTCACGTTGTGTCCGGGCGGCCAGTAGAACAGGTCGTTCGCCCAGACCGTCTCCGACACGCCGTTCGCGTCGGTCGTGGTGATCTGCCCACGCAGGACGAAGCCCCAGTGGGGACACTGGCAGAGGTTCCCTTCGAGCCCCAGAAAGAGCGGGGTGGTGTCGACACCCTGCGCAAGGGTGAAGTACTCGCCGCTCATCGTGCCGAAGCCGCCGGCGTCGCCGAAGTTCCTGCGCTGACGGATCACGGCGCCCGGGATCTCGAGCTGAACGTCGACCTTGTCTTTTTCGATTCGCATCCTGGCCACTCCCTGCTTGAGTGCGGTATCAGCTCCTTGATCATACGTGTGATCTGGTCAAGAAAAGCCTGCTCGGCGATACTGTCAACCCAGCGAACGGAGGCGCAGGGAACCTGAATCCGGGTTGTCACATCGTCGGAGTCTGCCATGTCCAAAGACACGAACAGGCGCTAGCTGTTAATATGGCTGAACAGATCAGATACTGAGGAACCACACCCCGGCGGTGAACCATGACCGACTTCGACATCGAGGTCTTCTATGACGGCGACTGCCCGCTGTGCACGCGGGAGGTGCGGTTGCTCCGCCGGCTCGACAAGCGCAAGCGCATCCGCTTCGTCGACATCGCGGCCGAGGGATTCGCTCCGGCCTCGGTCGGCGTGGCGTGGGAGGCTTTGATGGACCGCATCCACGCCCGCCTGCCCGACGGCACCATCGTCGAGGGAGTTGAGGTGTTCCGGCGCCTTTACACGGCGATCGGCTTCGGGTCGCTCGTCGCGCTGACACGCTTGCCCGGCCTCGCACAGGTGCTCGATCTCGGCTATCGGTGGTTCGCGAAGAACCGACCGCGCCTCACCGGGAGGTGCGCGGACAGAGCCTGCGAGCTTGACCCGCGGCCGACGACGGCGGAGGTGCGCCAGCTTATCGATGGAGCCCACGGTCATCTTCGCGTTCGGGGCCGACGCGGCAGCGTGGCACAACATCAGCGACCCCGTGATGGGTGGCATCTCGAGCGGCGATGACGGCGGAAGACGGACTGGGGGTCTTCAAGGGCGTGGTCTCACTCGAACACGGCGGCGGCTTTGCCTCCGTCCGGACGGCCAAGGGCCACTACGACCTGTCTGGTTTCGACGGACTCACGGTCAGCGTCCGCGGCGACGGCAAGCGCTACGGGCTGCGCTTGCGCACCTCGGAGGCTTCCGACGGCGTCAACTACCAGGCCGACTTCAGGACAGCCCCCGGCGCCTGGCTCGACATCAAGCTTTCATTCTCGGGCTTTCAGCCGCTCATTCGCGGGCGCCTGGTGGCGGGCCACCCCCCACTCGATCCGGCCACCATCACGACCTTCGGGCTGATCATCGCCGACCGTCAGGAAGGTCTGTTTCGCCTCGAGCTCACGTCGATCGCGGGCCACCGCGAGTCATAGCCGGGGCCCTGGGCGTTCTCGGTCCGGATAGTCACCGTACCGGTGGGCGCCAACGCGCTGGCGCGCAGGTCGCTCCAGTGGGTGAAGGCGCTGACCACTTCCGAATGTATGTATATTAATTGTATTAGATTACATTTATACATTCGAAAATCAGCAAGACAGATTCTATCGATTCTTGAACTGCATTCAGACAACGGTTCGGCAGATATGATATGATTTTTGTCGTCTTTCGTCGGTAGGCTCCACATCCCAGCAGAAAGCAGACGCTCATGTTCAAACAACATCCCCGCACGTACGCGTCCAGGTTGATCGGTTCCTTGCTCATCACGCTCGCCACGGCGTCGGTCGCCGGCGCTGCCGTCACCTACTACAGCGACGAGGCGGCCTTCCTCACCGCCAGCGGCGCCATCCTGCACGCCGACTTCGAGGCCAACGCCGTGGGCCCGACGGCCGCCTTCGGCTCGGGCAGCCTGCACTTCGACGCCGTCCCGTCGAACCTCTTCATCCTGCCGGCTTTCAGCACGGACTCGAATCCGCCCCCTTCGTCGCGCGCCCTGGCCGGCAACGGGAACGAGAACATCTACATTTCGTTCTCGAGCGGCCTCGGCACGGTGATCGGGTTCACCGCGGCCTCCAACAGCTACGGTCCGCCGATCCTCGAGGTCCTGGCAGCTGACCTGTCGGTCATGGCCAGTTTCACCGTCGCGCTGGCCCCCAACCAGTCCGGTTTCGTCGGCGTGATCTCCACGACGCCGTTCAAGTCCGTGCGTTGGCTGGCCGAAGGCGGCCAGATCCAGGATACCTGGATCGACGATGTCTACGCCGCGGACAGCGCGACGCCCGCCCAGGACGCGACCTGGGGCGAGATCAAGAGCCTGTTCCGTTGATCTTGTATGATCCCGACCTGATGGGATTCAAGGCCTGACGCGCCCGCGACGTTGCTGCTGGACAGGACCGGGAGCCGGATGCACCATCCTCGACATTCGGCTCGGCCATGTCGTTCGTCTCTCACGCCGGTTGGCGGCCGAGGTGACCAGCAAAAGGAGAAACCGATGAGAAAAACACTGACCTGCGTCGTCCTGCTCCTGTTCGCCCTGCCCGGATGGGTGCTGGCCGACGGCGGCGACGACGATCCCGTTTCGCGCAACGAAGCCCTCGCGCTCAAGACCGCCGTGAAGTCCGTGATCGAGGCGCTGGGCGCGCCGCCGGCCGGCTATGCCATGGCCACGGAGGACTACGATCTGCCGACCTCCATGGGTTACGACAAGTCCAAGAAGGTCTTCTACCTGACGCAGACCGGAGCGGATCTCGAGTACACCAACGGTATGAGCGGCGAGCAGCTCGGCCAGGAGTACCAGACCAGGATCATGGCGGCCCAGGCCAAGGGCGACTACGCCGAGATGCAGCGTCTCTCCATGGAGCTCCAGCAGAACATGGGTGCGGCCATGGGCACCGAGATGTCGAAGATCAAGGTCAGGGTCTACCTGAATCACAACCCCCATCAGGAGATCGATCCGGAAGGCGTCCTGTGGGAGACCCCCGGCGCGATCGCCCTGCGCACGGGCACCGAGAATGCCAACGCGCAGGTCCTGCTGGCCTTCGATCCGAAGGCGCTCGCCGACACCCAGAAGGTTTCCCTGGTCAACCTCGGCGAGACGCTGAACGGATCCTCGGACACCAAGACGGCCGTCCGCACCATCGTGGTCGAGCTGGAAGGGCCTGAAGCGGCCGTGACGGAGTGGGTGCAGAACGTCGACAAGGGCAAGATGCTGGGGCTGATCACCAAGTAGCCGTGCCCGGATGACCCGGGGGGCGGCGGGGGCCAGACCTCCGCCGCCCGGCATCGTCATGATCGCCGACGAAAGCCCTCGCTCGAGGGACGCACGACGAATCTGCAGAGCTACTTCGACGTTTCCTGCACGAACAACGTCTGGGTCGGGAAGGCGAACGCGATGCCCTCGGCATCGAATCGTTCGCGCAATCTCAGGTTGATGGCCTGGTGGATGTCCATATACACGTTGTATTCGGGGGCCAGCACGTAGTACACGGACTCGAACTGCAGCGCGAAGTCCCCGTAACTGGCGAAATGGCTGCGGTCGAAGCGCGTTTGCGGGTGTTCGGCGATGGCCTCGCGGATCATGTCGGGGATACTCTTCAGTTTCTCCAGGGGCGTGTCATAGGTGACGCCCAGGTTGAACACGACGCGGCGCTCCAGCATCCTCCCGTAATTCCGGATGCGGCTGCCGAGCAGGTCACTGTTGGAGAAAACGAGCTGTTCGCCCGACAGGCTGCGAATGCGCGTCGTCTTCAACCCCACGTTCTCGACCGCGCCCATATGCTCGCCGATGATCAGGAAATCGCCGACCACGAACGGCTTGTCCAGGACGATGGACAACGACGCGAACAGGTCGCCCAGGATGCTCTGGAGGGCCAGGGCCACGGCAATGCCGCCGATGCCGAGGCCCGCGATCAGTGCGGTGACGTCGATGCCGACATTGTCCAGCACAATCAAGATCGTCAGCGAGCCGATGATCAGCCGGGCCAGGAACACGCGCGCGCCGATGGACGTCGTGGCGCCGCGATCGGCTTCAAGCTTCTGGTCGCGGTAGCGGTGCAGCCAGCCGATGGCGAGCGCCATGCCCCAAAATCCGCATTGCACGATCACGAGCAGGGCCCCGGGCCCAGGATCCGGCTGGCGACCGGCGGCAGTTCCAGTAGTTGCGCCCCGGCCACCAGGCCGGCCAACAGGAGGTCAGCCCCTTGGTGGCCCTTATCGCGTCGACCAGCGCATCGTCGATGATGTTGGTGGTGCCGGCGGCCAGCGCCGCCAGGCGTTTCAGGGCCGCGGCCTGGATCAGGCGCAGCGCAACGGACACGCCGGCGGCCAGGATAAACGCCATTCCCCATTGCATCAGGGTGTTGTCGGCGATTGTGATGGTGGCCAACGGCACGATCGATGATACCTCCTGGCGAACATGGGAGACCGAGCGGGTCATGTGCACATCATGACGTCATCGCCCTGCACCGTCAACCGGCCACATCCGCCGAACTTCGGGAGCGGACAGCGAATGCTTGGACTACAGTATATTGGCGCCCCCCAAAAGGAGATCCCATGTATCAACTGACGACGGACAAATTATCCTCCCTGATGGCCGCCCACGACCCCCCGTGTATCTCGATCTATCAGCCGACACACCGTCATCATCCCGAAAACCAGCAGGATCCGATCCGGTTCAGGAACCTGATACGGACGGTCGAGGAATCACTGCTACGGCACTCCGAGCAGCGGGACGTCGAGAAGCGACTGGAACCGCTGCGGGAACTGGCCTCGAACCGGCACTTCTGGAATCATACGCGCGACGGTCTGGCGGTCCTGCTCAATTCCGACGTCCTGGAGATCATCCAGATCCAGCGAACATTTCCGGAGCTGGCAATCGTCGCCAACAGCTTCCACATCAAACCCCTGTTGCGGTACTTGCAATCGGCGGACCGTTTCCAGGTATTGGCCCTGACCAGGGACAGTGCCGTGGTTTTCGCGGGGAACCGGTACGCGCTGGACGAGGAACCGGTGAACGACGAGTTCCCCTCGCGCCTGGAACAGGTGGCGATGGCCGAGCGGGGCGAGCCCCGAGCCTCGGTAGCCGGCTCGAGCGGCGGGGTCGGCAGCCCCAAGATCATGCACGGGCATGACGAGAACCGGGACGACATCGAAACTGAGAAGTACTTCCGGGCCGTGGACCGCGCGTTCACGACGCAGTTCTCCGGGCCGTCGGGGCTGCCCGTCTTGCTCGCGGCGCTTCCCGAACACCAGGCGCTGTTCCGGCGCGTCTCACAGAACCAGCTGCTCCAGCCCGAGGGGACCAACAGCAATCCGCGGGCGTTGTCGACCGACAGCCTGCGGCAGCAGGCGTGGGGTGTCCTGGAGCCGTACTATCTGGCGCGGCTGGACGAGCTCGGAGAGAGCTACCGGACTGCGGCGGCGAGGCAGAGCGGCTCGGCCATTCTCTCAGAGGTCGCCCAGGCGGCGGTCGCCGGCCGCGTGGGAACGCTCCTGCTCGAGGCCGACCGGATCATTCCGGGCGTGATCGACCGAACCACGGGCGCCGTCCGATCTTGCGATTTGCAGACCCCGGAGGCCGATGACATGCTGGACGACTTGGCTGAACTGGTGCTCGGCAAGGGCGGCACGGTGGTCGTTGTGCCGTCGGAACGGATGCCGGCACCCACGGGACTGGCGGCGAGTTATCGGTACTAGCGGCCGGGGATATCAACCATCATACTGGCGCGGTGACGATCGTAACAGATCGACATGGACAGACGAGCGGAGTTCCTCGACATGGCCTACCCGTCGCGGCGCAGCTGCACCGTCACGGTGCGCGGCTCGCCGCGGCGCATCAATTCCACCGTCACATTCCGACCCTGAGTCGCGGACACCAGTTCGAAGAACAGGTTGCGGTCGTGGACCACCTCCCCGGCGAAGCTGTTGATCACGGCGCGCGCCAGCACGCCGAAAACGGGAGGCTTGGACTTCGCCCAGTACGTGGCGGCATACTCGTAGTAATCGACGGTCTGCGGCACATAGGCGGTCTGGTACTCGCCGGCGATGGTGCGGGTCATTTCGCGGTCATACCAGTAACCGGAGTCGGGGCTCACCTGGACGTAGCCGCTCTCGGTCTAGGTCTCCTCGCGCGGCGGGATGTATTCGGTCATCGGCACCGTCTCGGTGAAGCTGTCGGCGTACTTCGTGGCCACCAGGACCACCGCAGCCCCGATTTCCTCAGCCTGCTTGCGCGCGCCGCCAGGATCGACGGAACTGCACGAGAACCGTGAACGGCCCAGCAGCAAATAGCCGTTCTCCATCACGCACGGCGTCCTCGCGCATGTCCTGCGAGGTGACGATCTCGACCGGCCCCGCGGGCGGCAGCAGGTGTGAGGCCTCTCCGCTCGGCCAGCACTCGAGGGTGCTGACGAAGTGGTCGCGGTAGGGGTCGGCGCAGCCGACGAGAGCGAGCAGCAGCATTGTCGTGGCGATCAGACGTGGGATGAGCAACCTCCAGCGTTCTTACCTTGATGTACACCAGAATGGATGTCGGGGTAAGAGACGCGATCCCACGTGGATCCCGAGAAATGATCACCGATCTCCGAGCACGCGCCGGAAGAACTCGGTAGAGTGCTGCTGCAGTGCCCGACGATCGTGACCGACCCCGGCCACCAGCAGGAAGCGCGTGTCGGCCCCGGCTTCGCGGTACAGGCGCTCGGAATCGTCCCACCGCGCCAGCGGCGTGTCTCCGCAGAGGCGGTCGATCTGTCGGGCGGCGTCCGGCTCCCAGCCATCGGTGAAGTCGAGGCTGTCGTTGTCGTCCAGGTCGCCCAGTACCAGCAGCTGCGGCACCGAGCGCCAGGCTTCATGGTCGAAGGGCGCGCCGACCAGGGCCTCCAGATCCGCGACGCCCGCGGGATAGGGCAGCGATTCGCCGGCGAGTTCCCTCACCGGGGCAATGGGCCAGCCGCCTGGCGAGCCGGCCGCCACCGCCTTGACCCGCCGCGGGTGCAGGGCCGTGAACCGGTTGGCGAACATCCCGCTGGCCGAAAAACCCTGGATCAGCACGGTGCTGTCGGCGGGCAACCCCCGGGCCGCGAGACGCGCCCGGGCGTCGTCGATCATGGCGATCAGCTGAAGGTCGATCCGCGCCAGGTCCGGCCGCGCCGTGGTCAGCACGTCACGGTCCAGGGCGTGGGTGTAGATGTGCCAGTCCGTAGCCGGCCGCACGAACGCCGGCACCAGCAGGGCCGTGCCCAGATCGTCGGCCAGGCCGTGGCGGCCGAAGCCGGTCCACCAGGCGTCCTTGCGGTGCACCGCCGGGTCGTCGGAGGTCCTGCCGGAGTTGTTGGGCTGCACCAGCAGGACGACTGGCTGTCCGGCACGGGCCAGGTCCAGGGCCAGGGGCGAAAGATAGAGGAAGTAGTCGGCGTGGAATCCGGCGCCCGGATCGGCCGGTACGGCCTCGACCCGCCGCCAGTAAGGGCCGAGCTGCAGGGCGGCCACCGTCGCCGCTGCGGCGACGAGGACGCCCAGCCCGAGCAGCAGGCGTTTGATCCAGGTGGTCATGGGCACCGAATCTCCACCGCCCGTCACTCCCTCAGCTAGTTTCTGAACATCGCCTTGACGTCGCCCCAACCGGTGGTTTCACCGGCGACGCCGCAGTCGTCGTCGATCACAGTCAGCGTGCCGTCGCCTCCCCAGGCTTCTGGCGCGAATACGCAGCAGTCCAGGGTTGCCGCGGAACTCGTCGTGACGATGCCGTCGGCCATGTCCGGGGCGACGTTGTTCAGGATCGTGGACTCGACGGCGTTGAGGAAGCCGCCGTTCAGAAAGACGCCGGCGCCAGTCTCGTCCGCGCTGTTCTCTTCGATGCTGCAGCGCTCGAGAACGACACGCCCCCAGTTGCTGACCCACAGCCCGGCGCCGCCGATCCCGGCGGAGTTGCCGCTGATCACGCAGTCGCGGAGGGTCGCCTGGGCGTTCGAGCCGATGACCTCCACGCCGCCGCCCGTCTCCCACACGGTGTTGTCTTCGAACCTGCAGTTTTCGACCTGCGCATGTCCCGAGCCGACCCAGCTCAGGCCGCCGCCGACCATGGTGCGCCAGCCGTTGCGGAACACGCAGTCCCGCACGATAGGGTTGCAGGTGCCGCGCAGGAGCAACCCGGCCGTCTCGGTGGCTTCGTTGCGGTCGAAGACACAGCCGACGAACGTGGGCACCCCCGTACCCTTGACGTAGGCCCCGCCGCCGACGGCGCTCTCGTTACCCGTGAAGATGCAGTTCATCACCGAGAGCGCCCCGCCATCCACGTACAGCCCGGCACCGAAATCACCGTCAGGTGTCGCGCCCACGGCGGGCAGGCCACCGGCGAGCGTCAGCGCTTCGATCCGGGTGGCGGCGTCGAGGCCGGCGCCGTACACGCAGCGCCCGGCCCTGCCGCCGTCGATGATGACTTCGGCCGGATTACCGGTCGCGCCGCGCAGTACCACGCCCGACGGAAGCGTCAGGTCGCACTCCGGTAGTGCCCGCGGCCACGACGACCTCGTCGCCCGCCACGGCGACAGCCAGAGCCGCGGTGATCGTCGCGTAGTCTTCAGGGACGTTCCTGGTATCGGCCATAACCGGCGCCGCAATGGCGGCGGCAAGGAGAACCACGATCGGCAGGATGGCTGTCCAAGCTCGCATGGCGTCTGCTCCGTTCGTTCTAGTCACGGGTTCGGCGGGTGGGGGCACACCTGATCCACGCGCGGTTCGATCATCATCCATCCGAAGTAGAGACGTACTCCCCAGGCGGCGGCAAGGGAATCGTCACGCCCTCCCGGCCGCCGATTGCGCCAAGACAGTCTTCCATATCTCCATCGTCATCATACGCGATCGGGAACAGGTCCGGGTAGGTGATGCCCAACATCTCCTGGTACCAGCCGGCATACAGCCAATCCGACCCGTGGCCCGCACGAACAAGGGAGGAATACCGCTCCATGAACAGGACAGCCATCCGACTCGGGGTCAGGTGAGCCGCGTCCTTCCAGTTGAAATAGGACGCCTCGGATGCGCTCGAATAGCACGCCACGAGATCGCTCGCTTCGGCCAGGATGGCGCCGTGACTGCTGAGTATGTTGCTGGCAGGAGTGATGTTGCATCGCCAGTGAAACCCGGTCGGCGACACTCCTGGAGAGATCCTCAACCTCTGGTATCCGCGCACATGCAGTTCGCTGACCATGAGCAGGACCTTGCGGTAGACGGCATAATTCATGGCGATTCATTCCCATGATCGAGTGATTCCGATGAGTATGCGACCGATTCCAGGCTTCACTCTATTAGTGTCATTCGCCGCGTCTCGCGGAACGATCCCGCAACCATCTGGCAGAAGTACACGCCTGAGGCAACCCTAGCACCATCATCTGCCATCCCGTTCCAGCGCACCGTGTGGTGCCCAGGTCCAACTGTTTTGTCGATCAGAGTTCGTACCATGCGACCTCGGAGATCGAAGACCCTCAACTGGACCTCGCAGGCAACAGACACCTCATACCCGATCGTCGTGGCCGGATTGAATGGATTAGGGAGAACCGGTCCCAGATGCAACGCATCCGACTCCGATTCCATGACAGCGGTAGTTGTCGAACTCTTCAGACCCAGACCGTGATACCTACCCGCCGCCACAGCTGAGAATCCCGTGTTCGGAGAGGGCGGACTACCCGGCGCCAACCCCCACGTGACAATAGATCCGTCCGCCTTCAACCCCAGGCTGCGATCACCACCTGCCGCCATCCCAATGAACCCAGTATTCGGCAGTGGGGGGCTGCCCTGCCCCGATCCCCACGCGACAATGGACCCGTCGCTCTTCAAGCCCAGGCTGTGATAGGCGGTGGCCGCGATAGCCGTGAAATCCGAATTAGGAGCGGGCACATCACACTGGCCTTCAGTATTGGCTCCCCATGCAATGATGGAACCATCGGCCTTCAGGCCCAAGCTGTGGCGTGCACCGGCAGCAACAGCGGCGAAACCAGTGTTCGGCGCGGGTATGCTGCACTGGCCGTACTCGTTCGCACCCCACGCGACAACCGATCCGTCATTCTTCAGACCCAGGCTATGGGAAGCAGGATTCCCATTGTTGCCAGCCGCTATTGCGATGAACCCGAAATTGGGATCAGGCACGTTGCACTGACCGGATGCATTGTAGCCCCAGGCGATGACAGAGCCGTCAGTCCTCAAGCCCAGGCTGTGAGAGCCAGGATAACCATTTCCTCCCGCTGCTGCAGCTATGAACCCGCTATTCGGCAGCGGCACATCGCACTGACCGCTGACATTGTCTCCCCATCCTACAGGGATGGCACCATCGCGGGTGAGACCAAGACTGTATTGGTAGCCTGCGACCACATCTATGAAGTCGGCATTTTGTGGGGGGACATTACATTGACTGGAGTAATTTTGGCCCCAGGCAACGAGGTTCCCGCCTTGCTTCAAACCAAGGCTGTGCCCCCGTCCCGCCGCAAGTCCCATGAATCCGGTGTTGGGCGCTGGCACGTCGCACTGATTCCAGATGTTTCTGCCCCACACAACAATGGTTCCCTGGGTATTTAATGCCTGACTATGATACAGCCCGCCGCTACGGCAGAAATATTCAGCAACTGCTCTGGTACGTCGCACTGGCCGTACTGATTGTCTCCCCACGCGACGACGGATCCGTCGATTTTCAAGCCCAGGCAGTGATGTGCGCCCGCAACAACGGCGGTGAACCCGCTGTTTGGCGTCGGTACTTGACACTGGTCATACTCGTCGTCTCCCCAGACGACGACAGACCCATCGAATTTCAAGCCGATGCTATGCCTCTCACCAGCAGCCACCGCCTTGAAACTATCATTGTCGGCGGGCACGGTACACTGGCCGTCCCCATTATCTCCCCACGCAACGATGGATCCGTCTGTCTTAAGCCCCATACTGTGACTTGCACCCGCCGCCACTGCAGTGAAGCCGGTGTTTGGCAAGGGTACGGCACACTGGCCACTCATCATACTTCCCCACGCGACAATGGATCCGTCATCCTTAAGGCCAAGACTGTGAGTGCCTCCGGCTGCGACGGAAGTGAAACCGGTATTCGGCAGAGGCACGAGACTGAGACACTGATGGTACGAGTTCTCGCCCCACGCGACAACCGACCCGTCTGCTTTCAGGCCGAGGCTGTGAGAGCCACCGCCTGATACGGCGATCAGCCCAGACAGCTCATCCTGCCCCACAACGACCATACTGCCCCAGCCCAGGATCTCACCCTGCGCCCAACCGACTTCTGGAATAGTGGCGAGGAAAGTGATGGACAGGATCGTAAACAAGACACACCAACACGACCTCAAGCGGCCTGCCGGCATCGTACAAATAGTCATGGATAAATCCTTCTGCTCATCACTCGCTGCGGCACTGTGTGCACACCTGTCATCAAGGACGTTGTTGACCTGTCCCCTTGGGACAGCTCACTTCAAGAGCATCAGCCGTCGCGTCGACACGACGCCGTCCAGTTCCAGCCGCGCCACATAGACTCCGCTCGCCAGATCACGCGGATCCCAGGTCCGCGACACCGCGCCCACATCCACCACGTCATCCAGGAGAGTGGCGACGAGCCGTCCGCGCAGGTCATGGATCGAGAGCCGGGCAGGCAGGGAGCGCGGCGCCTCGAAGCTCACGACGGTTCCACCATTGAAGGGATTGGGCGCGGCGGCCAACCGGTGCCGGTCGTCCAGCGCAGGCACGTCGGACCCGTGGAGAAAGTGCTGAGCCCGGAACAGGCCCCCGTTCTGCGTCGCCACACAGAGTTCGGGATAGATCGAAACCACGCCAACCACGCCGCCGCCGGTAGCATTGCCCGTCAGATCGGTCCACTGCCACTCGTCGACGAGAGCTTCCAGCAAGCGCCCGTCGGCCGTGACGACGAGGACGGATCCCGGCCCGCCGTAGGGGTGGGACTGGTAGACGATCTGGCGAGGTTCAGCCTCGGCCAGGACCAGTTGCCAGGCCACGGAATCGGTCAGCGTGTAGTAGACGCCGTCGTCCATGGCGGCGATGAGCTGCCCCTGACCGATCACGTCCGTCTCCAGCACGCCCGGTACGGCGATCGCGGGACCGTCCGTCCAGAGTCTCCGGACCGTACCCGCGGGCAGCCCGGTGTTGCGGGGTTGCCAGGTGGAGCCGCCGTCTCTCGTCAGCATGACGCCGGCGTCGCCGGCGACGTAGATCTCGTTGGTCCACCCGGCGTAGAGATCGGTGACGTCGTGGTGGCCATGGCCGGTGAACTCTTGCCAGGTAGCGCCGGTGTCGGCGCTGGCCAGGAACTCGCCGGGAATCTGCGCGCTCGCCCGCGTGCAGGCCAACAGCAGCGGGGTGAAGTAGCCCGTCGCCAGCAGAGCGGTCACGGCGCCGGCGCGGCTCGTGTGGACCGTCGATCCTGCCGACGGCCCGGATCCGATCTCGATGCGTCCGTGCCCATCGGCGCCGAATCGGCCCGTCAGCAGACGCTGCTGAAGGCGCGGCACACCCGTCACGGCCGTCATTTCCCGCCCTGGAACGCCAGGCTCTTCGAAGCTGGCCCAGGCATCATCGATCCAGTTGTAGGTGCGGTAACCTTCCGGTGTCGTCAGGAACACCTGTCGCCAGAGATGAGAAGGACTGACCAATCCCGTCGCAATGGCGTCATCCCCGCCGACCGGCTGCCAGTCGGGGGCGGCGGCCAGTGCGGGGCAGGGTACTGTCGACAGAAACGCGGTGATCATGGATGTGACGATAAGCCTTCGCGTGATCATGGGTGATCCTCCCCGGGATATCGTGTGGGCAAGCACAGCGGATCAGGCGCCTCGACGAATTCCTGCGGAACTTACTTCCGATACGTCACGATTCTATCACTTCAGCGAACCGGCGACGTAAGATATCGCGTCACGGCACCCGCCTCCACCGCGCGCCCCGCCCCCGGCCATCCAGCAGCACCAGTCCCTCGTCACGCATGGCGGCCAATTCCCACTTGATCGTGGACAGCCACCAATGATCCCATTCATGCCTGTCCCGGTTCGTGATCCCAATCCATTTATTATTAATGGGTTATGCTGGCTGACCGATAATCGCCCATCATGCTGAGACTCATCTTCCGCGCCCTGCTGACCAGTTTCCGGGCGCGCCGCGCATCCATGGCGAGGTGCGGATGCTGGGCTTCGAGGTGAGCGAGGCGACCGTCGCCCGCTACATGATCAAACGGCGAGGGCGGCCGACCAAGGACTGGAAGACGTTCCTGACGAACCATCTCGGCGAGACCGTCGCGGTCGACTTCTTGACCGTGCCGACCGTCATGTTCAAGACGCTGCACGTGTTCGTCGTGCTCTCGCTGGAGCGGCGGCGGATCGTGCACCTCAATGTCACGCGGCATCCGACGGCCGCATGGACGGCGGCGCAGTTACGCCTGGCCTTTCCTTTCGACACGGCTCCCCGGTTCCTGGTGCGAGATCGCGACGGGAGCTACGGATTCGAGGTCCATCAGGCCATCGAGACCCAGGGGATCGAACAGTTGGTGATCAGTCCGAGATCTCCAAGGCATAACGGTTACTGCGAGCGTGTCGTGGAGACGCTCAAGAGGGAGTGCTTCGACCATTTGATTCCACTGAGCCAGGGGCACGCGCGACGAGACCTGCGGGGCTACCTCGAATACTACCATGGATCGCGCACGCATCTCCGCCTGCACAAGGACACGCCCGATGGGCGTGCAGTCGAGGATCGGGATCTCGGGACTGTCAAGCGGCGGGCGATGGTCGGGGGCCTACACAGTCGGTACTACCGCGCGGCAGCCTAGTCGAGATACTGGATTCGGATCGTAATCGATTTGTGAGCCGGTGTGTCTACTTGTTGCTCTCATTGCCCATCTAGGCCAATCATTCATTAATATATCGATGAGTAGGCCGGCATCGAGGCACCTCTGGCGGGTTGATTCCATTGCAGAGTTGACCGATGCCTATTTCGGCGCTGTCATCATGGCCATATGTGGTTTTGAGTAGGGACAGTCCCGTGCGGGAAAGATCAGGCCATCGTCCGGCTGCGATACAGCGCCACCAAGGCCGCGCCGATGGCCTGGGAAAGCTCGCCCAGTGCCGCCGGCACGATCTTCAGCGTCTCGCGCTGTTGCGGCCAGAGATAAGGCCGGGCCGCCTGCTCGATGAGATTCAGGTATCGCTCCCGGAACTCCGGCGTCGTGGCCTCGTGATCCATCAACCCGCCGCCGATAATGAAGATGCCCGGATCCAGGGCCATGACCAGATTGGCGACGTGAATGCCCATGACCTGGGCCTGGAAATCGAAGATCTCCAGCGCCAGCGCATCACCCTCCTGCGCGCGGCTGCGGAGCGAAAGCACCTGTTCCTTGAGGGAGACATCAGACCTGGCGAGCTCATGATCCGGGTAGCGCTGGCTGAAAATCGCCAGCAATTGTCCAAGGCCGGAAATGGTGGTGTACGCCTCCACGCAGCCCCAATCGCGGCCGCAGCCGCAGGCGAGGGGTTTGCCGGTCAGGCCCAGCAGTTGCAGTGGCACTGGCATGTGGCCGGCTTCCATGCCGGCCAGCGTGTCGCCATCGAGGCAGAGACCATCGGCGCCGACGAACGCCGCCCCGGAGCCGGAGCCGGGCGAGAGCATCGCCACCGAGGCGCGGGTCTCGCCGCGCGCCAGCTGGGCCTCGGCCACGCGGCCGTAATTGCCGTCATTGCCGACCGACAGCGGGACATGGCGGCCGATCGGTTCGGCCAGCGCCGCGCTGAAATCCTGATGCACATCCCAGCCGCAGAAATGCGCGGGGAGGTTGGGCGACTTCCCCCAAACGCCGTAGCGCTCGTAGGGCCCCGGAATCGCCAACCCCGCGCCGTGAACCTGCGTCCACCGCAGATCATTCTGCGCGAGAAATTCGCCAATGCCCGCGATCCAGCCGCTGATGACCGCCTCGCGGCCATCCTGCGCATTCGTGGGTCGTTGGAGCACCCGCGTGGAGACCGTCTCGCCGTTCTCGTAGACCGCGCAGAACTTGGTGGTGGTGGCGCCACTGTCGGTGCCGATGAAGATCCTCTCGCTCAAGACCTGCGCCTTCCGTTGCGGACTGCTGCGGCAATGACCTGCCACGGGTGATCGTACCACTCCCATCGTCAGGCTACACGCTTGGGGAGCCCATGACTACAGAAATGCGCCGGCGCAACTCCGATCTGCACGTCGTGTGCTTGCAAGCCCCGCGCAGGTCAGGCGGATCCTGTTCCCGCGCCGGGCGGCGCAGTGCCATTGCGCAACGGGTTCCTGCCCAGTTCGAGGCTGCGAGATCGCAGCTGATCAGTCGGTTGCGGCCCGGTGTGTCGTATCGGCAATGCGGGTGCGCTCGGCGCCGTTGATCGACCACGTCTGAAGTCGAATGCCCTCGGCGCCGAAGCGCTCGATGCGTTGTTCGATGCGCGTCGTGGCGGCGTCGTCGGCTCGCTCCGCGTAGATCTGGATCGCTTCGCCGTCGGCGCTGGCAGTTCCTTCGTCGATAGCTCCGGACTCGTGGATGGTGAGGGTGTGGATGATCCCGTTGTGCGGATGAGGATAGAATATCGTCTCGGCGACGGGTTCGTTGGTGCGCGTGTCGATGGTGCGCATCAATATCGCTTCGTTGTAGGGGATCCATGCGAGACTGGTGCGCGTGGCATCGGTCTTCCACTCGGTCTCCAGGAAGGGAAGGAAGATATCGAGGTGCGTGATGTGTTCCGGCGGTTCAGCGGCGTTCTGCGGGAGGGGAGTGACATCATCGTGCTTGGTATAGGCCCAACCGGTCACGGAGGGGTCGACTGGTTGTCCCTGATCTTCGATCCAGTGGATGGTGTAGCTGGTTGAGGTGTCGAATGTCCAGATGGATGAGATCGTTCGTCTGGGTTCGGCCGCCCACGCAATCTGTTCTTGGTCGTAAAATAGAATCATGTCGAAGCGAAGATCAAGACCCTCCAGTCGGGTGAGTGTGCCGGTCTGGATGAGATCGGGTCCGGAGAGCGCAAGCACGGTGAGTTCATCACGCTGGGGGTGGTGGTAGATAACTCGGAAGCGACCGAAAATCGGATTCCGGTTGTGGCTTGGCTGTTGGACGTGATGGGAGGTCAGCGCGTGCTTGGATGGTCCCCAGGTCCAGACATCGCGTTGTTGAACGCCGTTGGCCGGGGTCGTGCGCCACTCGCCCTGGGGGGAAGCGGAAAGAAAGTGCGAGGCGTTGGTTGCGCTGTTCGGCATTGATGTCGTCGATGGCGACCTGGAGGTCGGACCAGACACCGTGGGCGTCGGGCTGGGGGCTCGCGCGGAATTCGATCGTCGACTTGGCGTCGGAGCGGGCGCGGATGCTGGCTTTGAGATTGATGACGATGGGCTTGAAGGTGGCAAAGCCGTCGACGAGCCGCATGGTGCCCC
>JADJIV010000033.1:0-37846 GCA_016706845.1 bacterium | reverse complement strand
GTAGTAGCGCAGCACAGCGTCGGTGCTGGCCCGCAGCTCGAACCAGCAGCCCTCGAACTCGATCAGCGTGCCGTCGCCGGCGCGGAAGCAGCGCACGACCGGCGGCAGCTCGCAGCCCGCCGGCAGGCGCCGGCGCAGGGCGGCGGCCACCTCGGCCGGCGGCAGCCCCTCCAGCGCCGCGAAGCCGGCCACCACGGCCGCCTTGCGGCGGTTGCCCGCGGCGCGCGCCTCCTCGCGGGCCGCGCCGCGCAGCGACTCGTCGAACAGGGTCACGTCGCGCCGCTCGTAGAAGCGGTGCACGATGCCGTAGGCGTCGAGACGGTCCAGGTAGAAGGCGGCGAAGCTGTCCCCGCGGCGAACAGGCGCGCCCCGAGGCCCAGGGGCGACCAGCCCGACCTGCATGGCGTCCTCTTGATCGCCAGGGTCGCGCGCCCCCGTCGCGCGACAGCATCCAGTCGCTGGGGCCCAGCGCGGCGCCGCCGCCTCCTCGGCCATGATCAGCAGCCGGGGGCGGGGCCGAACACCGTCTTCGGTCCCGGTCGCGTCCACGGCGTGGGTGGTCAGGCCGGGATCTGTCGGGGTCGGACTCGAGCACCTGGTCCTCCAGGTCGGCGACCAGGCTCCCGAAGTACTTGAAGCCGACCGGGACGCGGAAGGTGCTCAGCCGCGTGCCGTGGCGCCGGTTGAACGCCTCGGCCAGCTCGCCGATGCTGCGGCTGGTCGGCCAGCTCGTCGCCACGATCCAGTCGTCGTCGCCGAGGGTTCCGGCGGCGTGCAGGGCCTCGAGGCGCGCCGCGGCGAGCATGAAGTAGATCTGGTTCGGCTTGAAGAAGACCAGCACGCGCGCGTCGTCGAGCGGGTCGACCTCGAGCCCCGCGGGCGCGGTCGGCCAGGCGGCGGGCGCCGCGGTCACCATGTTGAAGCGGTCGCCGTCGGGGTCCCAGATGAACACCAGGTCGGCGCGCCGTTCCCGCAGCAGCGCCTGCGCGCCGACGTGCTTGTAGACCTGCCACTTGCCGGGGTCGACGCCGTGGTTCACGCCGTCCAGGATCCCGATGCCGTGGTAGTCGCTCGACTCCTGCTCGTGGGTGAAGAAGACGGGCCCGTCGCCGTCGACGCCCACGCCCAGCTCGGCGAACACCCGGCGCGCGGCGGCGCCCATGCTGCCGCCCTCGGTGCAGATCGCCGTGCGGAAGCCGCGCGCGGCGGCCGCGGCGATCCCGTCCAGCATCTCCGCCGGCACGATGGCCCGCAGCGCGTCCGCGTACGCGGCGACGGGATCGAAGTCGCGCACGATCAGCGGGTCGTCCGCGGCCGCGAGCGGGATCTCGAGGCCCTCCTCGGCCGCCCGCTCGGCCAGCAGGCGCACGCGGTCGGCGATGCGGCCCGCCATCTCCAGCAGCTGCATGCCTCGATTCGTCCATCGGCTTCCAGCCGCCTCTGAGCTCTGGCAGTGCGAGGCGTGGAGTTCTCGCCCCGTCCTAGCTCCCCGTAGTTCACCCCTGAAGGACGACAGCCAGATCGGCGTGGTGCGCACCCCCTCGGGGCGCAGGTGGACGCAGATCCCGCAGGCGGCGTAGAGGCGGGCCGCCAGGTCGATGAACTCCTGCGTGTGCGGCCGCACCTCGCCGCCCACGTGGAGGTGGGCCAGCCCCTCCTCGAGCGCCAGCTGGGCGCGGGCGGCCAGCATCACCGACACGTTCAGGCTGTTGAACGGGACCTCGGTGCTGTGCAGGTCGGCGGGGTCGAGCAGGTCGCGGTAGCCGGCCGTGCCCAGCTGGAAGTCGCGGGCCCAGGCGAGCAGGCCGCCGTCGCGGGCGAGCGCAGGCGCGATCCGGATGGTCTCCTCGTCGCGGCGGAACGGCGTGAACAGGGGCGGACGTGCGGTCATGACGCATCCTCGGGTTCCGGGTCCTCGGCCGGCAGCGGCAGGTCGCGCAGCAGGGCGGCGACCAGCGCGGATTCGCGCGCGCCGGCCGCGGTCCAGGCCCCGCCGGCGCGCGCGACACGATAATCGGATTCGGCCGGCGCGGCCCCCCCGCCCGCCAGGTGCAGGCGGGGCTTCTCCCGGTGGGGCGCCCCGTCGTCGGGGCAGAAGGTCGCGCAGTTGCCGCAGTCGTTGCACAGGTCGGCCAGGCACAGGTACTGCCAGCGCTTGGCCAGGCGGTCCTCGCACCCGTCGGGACGGGCCAGGCGGATCATCGCGTCGTTCGGGCAGACCGTCACGCAGAGGTGGCAGCTCGTGCAGTCGAACAGGTCCAGCTTGCGGCCGGTGCTCTTCAGCGGCGCGCGCACCGCGGCCGCGGCGTAGGGCGCCGCGCCGTCGGGGGCGGCCAGGCGCGCGGCGTAGGCGGCCGCGGCCGAGGGGAAGCCGCCGGTCGCGGCCCGCGCCCTCGCCAGGACGCCAGGTCGGCGCAGCCGGCGGCGCGCATCTCGTCGGCCAGCCGGCGCAGCATCCCGGACAGGCGGCCGTAGCCGCCGGGCTTCAGCAGGTCGCTGCAGACGGTCACCGGCGCCAGGCCGAGCGCCACGGCCTCGGCCGCGTTGCCCCGCTCGATCCCCGCCGAGAACGAGACCGGCACCTCGCCCCCGGGCCGGCCGGCCAGCGCCAGGCGGCCGGGCAGGCGGGCGTCGAGTTCGGCCAGCAGGGTGGCGGCCAGCACGTGCAGCGGCGCCCCCGAGAGGTAGGCGCGCTCTCGCCCGGCAGGCGGCCACGCGCGTTGGCGACCACCAGGGTGTTGGTCAGCTTGATGCCGAAGCGGCGGCCCTGCGCGCGCGCGAAATCCGCCAGGCCGCCGACGAGTTCCAGGGCGCGGTCCATGACCAGGTCCTCGGCGAAGGCCTGCGGCACCAGGGCCGCGTCGCGGTAGCCGAGCCGGTCGTGCAGGATCGCCGCCACCGCGTCGGCGCCCAGCAGCGTGGGGTTCAGCTTCACCGTGACGTCCAGGCCGTGGCGGGTCATCAGGTGGCCCGCGTCGCCGAGGCGGTCCAGGAACGCGGCCATCGGCGCGCTGCGCACGCCGGCCAGGTCGTAGCCGCACGACAGCTCGAAGACGTGGCCGCCGGGCTCCCCGACCACCGCGCGCACCGGCTCCCAGGCGCGCAGCACCGCGATCAACAGCGTGGTTTTTGGCGTACCGCGCAGGGACTCATCCAGGCGCAGCTCCTGGCTCCATTCGACGTTGTAGCCCTCGGCGGCCACGTCGATGCAGGGGCGCGGGATCTCCATCTCGTCGAGGACTTGGACGGTCTTGAGTTCGAGGGTGCGCGCCCCGGCCAGCCAGCTCAGGGCCAGGTTCTGCGCCAGCTGCGTGTGCGGCCCGGCGGCCGGGCCCAGCGGCGTGCCGACGGCGTGGCCGCCGACCGTGTCGGCGAGGTCGACGCCGTCGACGGGCCGGTGCCACTTGCCGGCCGGGAGGTCGAAGATCGCGCCGCGGGCGTCCAGCTCGGCGACGGCGCGCGCGAGCAGGTCGTGGAGCGGCCAGGGCGAGAGCGCGGGCGGACGGCAGGCGGGCTGGCCTTCCGGGCGGCGGCGGACGGGAGGGCGCCCGGCGAGTGTCGGCGAAGGACTCCAGCACGAGGTCGGGGCCGGCGGCGAGCAGGCGGTCGCGCGCGGTGAGGCCGAAGGCGCAGCCGACGGCGGTGCAGCCCAGGGCGCGGGCCGCCAGGACGTCGTTGGTCCCGTCCCCGACCATGGCCACGTCGCGGGGGTCGACGCCCAGCCCCTGCAGGCAGAGCGCCAGCGGCTCGGGGTCGGGCTTGCGGCGGGCGACGTCGTCGCCGCACACCACCCGGCGGAAGGCCCCGTCGACGTGCAGTCCCGCCAGCACCTTCACGGCGAAGCGGCGGGACTTGTTCGTGGCCACCATCAGCGGGAAGTCGGCGAACCTGCGCAGCGTCTCCAGCACGCCCGGGTACAGGCGGCTGTGGTCGAGGCAGTGGCGGTCGTGGTGGTCCATGAAGACGCCCAGGCCCTCGGCGACGCGCTCGGCGGCCGACGGTCCCCCCAGGTCGGCCAGCGCGCGCTCGACGAGCTTGCCCACGCCGTCGCCCACGAAGGAGACGACGACCGGTTCCGGGAGTTCCGGCAGCCCGAAGCGGGCGCGCACGAAGTTGGCCGAGACGGCGAGATCGCGTCCCGAGTCGACGAGCGTGCCGTCGAGGTCGAAGATGAAGGCCTCGGCCCGGCGACGTCGGCTCTGCTGACGGCTCATGCGGTCCTCCCTTGGCGATCATAGGCGGCACGCGGCGGCGGCGCAAGCGCGCGTCGGCCGGGGTGGGCGGCGGTTCCGCGCTTGTGCGACCGGCCCGGGCCCGCCTATACTCGCGCCCGGGCTGCATCCCACTAGACCGGAGGACGCGCGATGTTCGACGACCGGCGCCGCGACGACGACGAGGACGACGGCGACCTGGAGCCTCAACCGGGCCGAGGACTGGATCGAAGATCTCGCGCGGCGCCTGGGCGCCCGCACCCGACGCACCGCCCGGGAACGCCCCGGCCGGAGACGAGCCGGACGGCGACGACGCCTGGCGCGCGCCGGCGACGGTGGTCGGCGTGCGCAGGCGCGGCGGCCGCAGCGGCCGCGGGATCCTGGCCGCCGTGGGGGTCGCCCTGGTGGCGATCCTGGTGTTCATCTTCTGGCCGCGCGGCGGCTTCGAACTGCCGCCGCCGGTGGGCGAGCAGACGTCAGTCGTGACGCCCGACTCCCCGGGGCTCCCCTACGATCCCGCCCGGCCCGTCAGCGGCGACGTGGACCTGGCGCAGGAAGCCCCCGAGGTGGTGCCGGAGAGCCCCGGCGGCCGGGCGGCGGCGACCGCGGCGGCGGCGTCCGGTGCGGCGTCGGCGAGACCCGCCGGCGGCCGCGACCGCGCAGAGATCCGCCGGCGACGGGGAGGCCGCGGTCGAGACCGCGCCGACGCCGGCCGGCACGGCGATCGTGCCCCCGGGCGCCTCGGGCGCTTGGGCGATCCAGCTGGGCGCCTTCGGCCAGCCGGCCAACGCCGAAGAACTGGTGACCCGGCTGCGCAAGGCCGGCCACCGCATCGAGACCGAAACCGTCAGAACGGCCGGCGGCGCTTCGCTGACGCGGGTCCGCGTGGCCTGGTTCCGTTCCGAGGCCGAAGCCGGGGCCTGGGCCGCCGCGCATGCGGCGGCCCTGGGCCGCGACCTCAAGATCACGAGCCGCTGAACCGGGAGGCAGGACGTGACCTGTGCGAAGGTGATCGGGACGGGGCACTGCGTGCCCGAGCGCGTCGTGACCAACCACGACCTCGGCAGTGGTGGATGTGACACCAGCGACGAGTGGATCGTCGAGCGCACCGGACCCGCGAGCGCCGCTGGCTCACCCCCGGCACGACGCTCGACGACCTCGCCGCCGGCGCCGCGCGCATGGCGCTGCAGGACGCGGGCCTCGCGGCCGGGGATCTCGACCTGATCATCTGCGCGACCCTCAACCCCGACTGCTTCTTCCCGGGCAACGGCGTCCTGCTGCAGCACGCGCTGGGCGCGCGGACGGTCGGCGCCCTGGACATCCGCAACCAGTGCACCGGCTTCGTCTACGGCCTGGCCACGGCCGCGGCCCACATCAAGGCGGGGCTCGCGCGCACCGTGCTGGTCGTCGGCACGGAGATCCACTCCACCTCGCTGGACATCTCCGACCGCGGCCGCGACATCGCCGTGCTGTTCGGCGACGGGGCCGGCGCCGTCGTGCTGCAGGCGGGCGAGGGGCCGGGCGACGTGCTGGCCAGCGTCCTGCACAGCCAGGGCGAGTTCGCCCGCGAGCTGTGGTGCGAGCTGCCGTCGGGCAGCCAGCCGGGCCGCATCACAGCCGCGCAGATCGCCGAGGGCCGCCACTTCCCGCACATGAACGGCCGGGCCGTCTACACGCACGCGGTGCGGCGCTTCTGCGAGGCGATCCAGGAGGTGCGAAGGCGTCTGGCGGGGGGTCGCGAAGCGGGACGTCAAGCTGGTCATCCCCCACCAGGCCAACCTGCGCATCACCGAGGCGGTGACCAAGCGCTTCGACCTGTCCGCGGAGCAGGTCTTCAGCAACATCCACCGCTACGGCAACACGACGGCGGCGTCGATCCCCATCGCGCTGAGCGAGGCTGCACGGGAGGGCCGGCTCGAACGCGGCGACCTGCTCGTGCTGGTGGCGTTCGGCTCGGGCTTCACCTGGGGCGCCAACCTGATCCGCTGGTGACCTGCGGGTCAGTCCTGCTTCAGCTCTTCGGCCTGGCCGACCCGCTTGGCCTTGAAGCTCAGGCACATCAGACCCACCGCCAGCCGCTCGTTGCGCACGATGACCTGCGGCGGGGTGCGGATGTCGGTCGGCGTGAGGTTCCAGATGCCGACCACGCCGGCGGCGACCATCTGGTTGGCGACGTCCTGGGCCACCCCACCGGCACGGTCAGCACGCCGACCCGGATGCCGTTCTCCTGCACGTAGGCGGGCATCTCGGACAGCGGCCGGATCGGCACGCCGCGGATCTCCAGACCGACGAGCTTCGGGTCCACGTCGAAGATCCCGCGCAGCGGGAAACCCAGGCGCTCGAAGTTGCGGTAGTTGGCCAGGCCCTGACCGAGGTGGCCGGCTCCCACGATGATCATGGGCACCGGCACGTCGACCCCGATGATCTCCTCGAGGGCCGGCACCAGCTTGTCGACCTGGTAGGGGCGGCCCGGCTTGCTGAAGCCCCCGAAGTAGTGGAAATCGTGCCGCAGCTGGCTGGCCTTGATGTCCAGGGAGGTCGCGAGCTGCCGCGACGAGACTTCCTTGACGCCCGCCTGCTGCAGCAGGATGAGCTTATCCAGGTACAGCGGCAGACGCAGGATGGTGGCGTCGGGAACGCGGAACTTCTTGCCCTTGGTGTTGACGACCCTCACCTGGATCTCCCTTCGCCGGCCGCAGCGCGGCGCCGATCGGATCACGAGCGTTCTTGTTAGGTCTTTGACAGGACCAATCTACTCCCGCCGCCGGATGCCCGTCAAGATACTGGTTGACGAGATTTCACAACCCGCCTGTCGACGGGAAAACAACGTTGGCCCCCCGTAGCGCGCCCCCTATATTGGTCCCGCGCCGCCCGTTCCCTCCACTCCAGCCGCACAGGACGCCCATGAACGACGTCTCCCGCTACGATCCCCTGCAGGGCGCCCCGCTGCCCGTCCTGGGAGCCTGGGGCGAGGACGAGTACCGTTCGCTCGGCCTGATGTCCGGGCTCGAGGTGCACCCAGCAGCTGCTGACCTCGAAGAAGCTCTTCTGCCGCTGCCCCGCCGGCCGCTACACCGGCGAACACCACGCGGAGATCCTGCGCCACATGCGCCCGACCCTCAGCGAGATGGGGGACTACGACGGCACCGCGCTGATGGAGTTCAAGACCCGCAAGAACATCACCTACCAGCTGAACGACGAGACGGTCTGCACCTACGAGATGGACGACGCCCCGCCCTTCGAGATGAACCCCGAGGCGCTCGACATCGCGGTGCGGGTCTCCTTTGATGCTCGGCCTGCAGGTGGTCGACGATCCAACCTCGCCCGCAAGCAGCCTCGACGGCAGCATCCCGACGGGCTTCCAGCGCACGGCGATCATCGGCGTCCAGGGCGCGGTCCCCTACCGCGGGCGGCGCATCGGGATCCGCCAGCTGTCCATCGAGGAGGACTCCTGCCGCGAGGTCAGCGACCGCGGCCATTCCCGCGTCTACCGCACCGACCGGCTCGGCATGCCCCTGATCGAGACCGTCACCGATCCGGACATGCACACCCCCTGGGACGTCGCCGCCGTCTGCGACGAGCTGCGCCGCCTGGCGCGCGCCAGCGGCCTGGTGCGCACGGGCGTCGGCGCGGCGCGACAGGACGTGAACGTCAGCATCCGCGGCGGGTCGCGCGTCGAGATCAAGGGCGTCCCGAGCATCAAGCGCATCCCGCGGCTGGTGCACAACGAGGCCCTGCGCCAGCGCAGCCTGCTGGCCATCCGCGACGTCCTGCGCGAGCGCGGCGTGACCGCGGCCTCGCTGCCGGACGCCTCGCGCGACGTGACCTCGATCGTCCAGGGCGCCGAGGGGAGCTACCTGCGCGAGGCCGTCGCGGGCGGCGCGCGCGTCATGGCCGTGCCCCTGCCCGGCTTCGAGGGGCTCGTCTCCACCCCGACCCAGCCCCACACCCGCTTCCTGAAGGAGTTCTCGGACCGCGTGCGCGTGGTCGCCTGCATCGACACGCTGCCGAACGTCATCTGCTCGACGAGCGAGATCTCCACGCTCTCGTCGGCGGAGTGGGGCCGCATCGAGCGCGCCTGCGGCGTCGGGCGCGACACGCCCATCATGGTGGTCTGGGGCGACGAGCGCGACGCCCGCACCGCGGCGGGCGAGATCCTGCTGCGCGCGCGCGAGGCCTGCGAGGGCGTGCCCGAGGAGACCCGCCAGGCCCTGCCCGACGACACCACGGGCTTCGAGCGCGTGCTGCCCGGCCCCAGCCGCATGTACCCGGACACCGACCTGCCCCCGGTCGTGCTGGCCGCGGACCGCCTCGCGCGCCTCGCCGCCGACCTGCCGCCGCCGCCCTGGGAGCGCCGCGAGCGGCTGCGCCGCGACGGCGTGGGCGAGGACCTGGCCGACCGGCTGGCCCGGCACCCGGCCTACGACCTCTACGCCCACCTGCACCCCCGCCTCGGCGACGGCCCCCTGTCCGCGACCGGGCTCGCCTCGCTGCTGCTGGACCGCGACCTGCCGCGGCCGTCGAGCGTGCCCGCGGCGGGCGCCTGGTGGGAGCGCGCCCTGGACGGGCTGCGCGCGGGGGCGCGTCCTGCCCGAAGCGATCTGGTGGTCGGACGGCGATCCCGCCGCCGCGCTGCCGCCGCGCGAGGCCCGCGCGGCCTTCGACGCGGCCTGGGCCGAGGCGGCCGCCGCGCCGCCGTCCGGCCTGCCGGAGGCGGACGGGCCGCGGCGGCGCGCGATCATGGGCCGGGTGATGCCCGCCCTGCGCGGCCGGGTGTCGGGACGCCAGGCGGCCGCCTGGCTCGAGGAGGCGACGTCGTGAGCGGGAACGGCAACGAGGACTACAAGGGCTACCGCGACCCGGCGCTGGCCGTGCTGAAGAAGCACGACGCGCTGGTGTGGAGCGACGTCACGATCCGCACCGACCGGGGCGAGTTCCGCGGCCTGATCCTGCCGCGCAACGAGATGGCCGACCCCGAGCACGTCGTGCTGAAGATGTCGACCGGCTACAACATCGGCCTGCACGTCGGGGGCATGCAGGAGATCACGGTCCACGGGCGCAAGGTCGCCAACTACAAGATCCCGGAGAAGGCCTTCCCCTACTCCGAGGGCAAGCCCCGCGTCAAGCTGCTGGGCACCGGCGGCACCATCGCCTCGCGCCTGGACTACCGCACCGGCGCCGTGATCCCCGCCTTCTCGCCCGGCGAGCTGTACGGCTCGGTGCCCGAACTGGCGGACGTCTGCAACCTGGAGACCGAGAAGCTCTACGGCGTGTTCAGCGAGAACATGGGGCCCGAGCAGTGGATCGGCCTGGCCGAGGCCATCGGGCGCGAGATCGCCGCCGGCGTCGACGGCATCGTGGTGGGGCACGGCACCGACACCATGCACCACACCGCGGCCATCCTCTCCTTCATGGTCCAGGGCTCGCCGGTGCCGATCGTCATGGTCGGCAGCCAGCGCTCCAGCGACCGCCCCAGCTCCGACGCCGCCATCAACCTCATGAACGCCACGCGCACGGCCGCGACCAGCGACCTCGCCGAGGTCATGGTCTGCATGTTCGGCCCCACCAGCGACCAGTACGGCCTGCTGCACCAGGGCACCCGCGTGCGCAAGATGCACTCGTCGTACCGCTCCACCTTCCGCACCCTGAGCGACATCCCCCTGGGCAAGGTCGACCAGGACGGCGTCACGCCGTTCCGCAACGACTACCGCCGCCGCCGAGCCGACCGCGACGTCACGGTCAAGGCCGTCTTCGACGACCGGGTCTCGCTGGTGTACTACTACCCGGGCATGAAGCCGGACATCATCGACAGCCTGGTCGACCACGGCTACAAGGGGATCATCATCGCGGGCACGGGCCTGGGCCACGTCAACCGCCCCCTGTACCCCGCGCTGGAGCGGGCGCACAAGGCGGGCGTCTCGATGTTCATGACCGTGCAGACGCTCTGGGGCTTCGTGCAGATGTACGTGTACGAGACCGGGCGCGAGATCATGGAACTGGGCGTCGTGCCCGCGGCCAACATGCTGCCGAGGTGGCCTACATGAAGCTGGGCTGGGCGCTGGGCCAGACGCAGGACCCCGCCGAGGTCGCCCGGATCATGCTGACGCCGATCGCTCGCGACATCACCGAGCGGGAGCCCTACAACGGGTACCTCGTGTACCAGGGGGGCATCCCCGAGGTCGATCAGTTCCTGAGCGAACACTGGAAGTAGCGGCGGCCCGCGTCACTCGTGCGGCATCCGCTCGCCCGTGCTCGAGAAGAACTTCTGCACCGGGTAGCGCGACAGGTTGCTGACGCGGCTGGTGTAGACGCAGGCGACGTCGCGGATCTGGGCGCCGAAGCGGCTGGCCGCCCGCCCCTCGCGGAAGATCGAGCCCCACCAGGGATTGTAGGCGGCGGCGATCCGCTTCTGCAGCTGGGCCCGCCGCCCCAGGCTGGCCTGGATGCGGTCCTGCAACTCCTGCACGACCAGGGGGTCGTGGTCGGGCAGCGACAGCAGGTGGTCGCGCTCCAGGCCCAGGTCCTCCAGCGAGTCCTCGATCTCCTCGAGGTCGGCCAGCGTCCCGCGCAGCGGTTCCGCGGCGAGGATCTCCTCCTCCACCTCCGGCACGATCATGGCGGTGCGCCAGCCGACCGACTTCTTGCTGCGCAGGATGTCGCCGTAGGTGTGGTCGCCGAAGTAGAGGATCGCGTCGCCGATCGCGCCGAGCTTGGACTCCAGGTAGAACGCATCGCCCCCGGTGAAGCAGTGCCCGCGGCGGTTCGGCAGGTGCGGCACCGTGTCGGCCGGGACGCGCTCCCCCTTGCCCTTGGGCAGGAAGAAGCCCGGCTTGCGCGCGGTGCAGACGACCAGGTCGAAGAACTCGTCCCAGTCGGCGCCCTCCCCGCCGAGGATGTAGTCCATGACCGCGCCGGTGTAGTCGGGCTCGGAGTTGGTGAGCAGGAACAGCTTCTTGCCCGCCTCGCGGAAGCGGCGCAGCGTCGGCGCCAGCAGGGGGTCGCGCACGAAGTAGCGGGGCAGGTCGGCCATGATGCGGCGCTTCAGCGAGCCGTCGCGGTGGATGGTGTCGATGGCGTCGCGGATGTCGTCGAACAGCGTCTTGTAGCTCGGGCGCAGCAGCCCGGGCTGCCCGTCCTTCAGGGCCACCAGCGCCGAGTAGAGCGAGCCCTCCGGCAGGTCGAAGAGCGTGTCGACGACGCGGTAGCGGTTCGGGCTCAGCCGGATGCGGCCCCGCTTGTACGCCTCGCGCCGCTCGACCTTCGACAGCAGCCTCCCGCCGTGGCGGACGCGCGCCACGTAGCCGTAGGCGTCCACCTTCACCAGGTTGCCCAGGCGGCGGTCGACGATCAGGCCGCGGGTGACGGCGGTGCGGTCGTAGGCCACCTCGCGCAGGTTCTCGGGGTAGCCCTTGGCCTCGACGAGCAGCGCGACGGCCATCTCGAAGCAGAGCTGCTCGAAGACGTGGGGGTCGTAGAGGGCCAGCGTGTGGTCCATGTCGAAGCCGATGGCCGCGATCGAGGCCAGGCGCAGGTTGCGGTGCGTGTGGACGCGCAGGTGCCGCGGCGGCGGGTCGCCGCGCAGGCCGTCGGCAGGCGGACTGGCCGGGTCGTGGAGGTGGGTCATCGCTTCTCCGGGGCGCCTAGGTGGTCTGCAGGCGGCGCGGGAGCATCTCGTCCAGCCAGTCGCTCGCGTCGCGCAGGCCGACGAACTCGGGGAAGAGGGTCTCGATCTTCGCGCGCCAGCTCTTGGCGTTGTCGCGGAAACCCAGCTCCTCCAGCACCTGCCCGCCCCTGAGCCAGGCCGACAGGTTCCGCTCGTCGGTGGTGACCGCCCGCAGGTAGTAGCCCAGGGCGCGCCGGCCCTCCCCCCGCAGCCGGTCGCACTCGGCCTTGCCGAGCCAGGCGTGGGAGTAGAGCGGGGCCAGGTCCAGGGCCCGGTCGAAGCGGCGCTCCGCCGCGTCAGGGTTCCCGTCGAGCAGGTCCAGCAGGCCAAGGTAACGCCACGGGTACAGTTCGCGCCAGCGCTCATCCGCGTCCGGCGCGGAACCGGCCGAGGCCAGGCAGGCCTCGAGGTCCCGGATCGCGAGCTTGCGCAGGCTGGAGGCCGCGACCAGCGTGAGCCCCGCGTCGTCGCGGCGCGCCAGGTGGCGCACCGCGGCCACGGCGCGGCGGAACCGCAGCTCGGGGCGGTCGGGGTACATCTCCAGCGCGTCGCGCACGACGTCCAGCGCGGCGGCCGTCTCCAGGCGCGCGATCAGCGCCGCGCCGAGCAGGCCCGCGAGGTCCGGCCCGTAGGCGAGCGCGGCGGCGGCGGCCGGCGGCATCCCGCGCACCGTTTCCCACGCCCGCTGCAGCTGGCGCACCGTCTTGCCCAGCCCCGCCACCGGCAGCACCTCGTCCTCGAGGCGCGTGAGCGTCTCGGTCGCCAGGCAGTAGGCGAAGTAGGGCTCGTAGGGGTACTCCCGGGAGGCCTCGCGCAGCAGGCGGCGGTTGCGCTCGCCGCGGTTCGCGGCCCGTTCGGCCCCGCCGTCGTGGATCAGCGCCAGCTGCGAGCTCCTGATGCCGAACCCGCGGGCCGTCGCCCAGTTCTCCAGGGCGATCTCGATCGTCTCGTGGACCGGGTAGCAGTAGCGGACGTAGGGATGGTTGCGGAACAGCCGCACCTGCGTCGCCGCATCGTCGCCGCGCTCCTGGCCGCCGGCGAGGATCGCCACGCGGTAGCCGGCGGCGTCCGGCTCCGCCAGCAGGCGCTGCAGCTCGACCGGCCGCACCGGCTGCAGGCGCTCGTCGGCGTCCAGCACCAGGATCCAATCGCAGCGCGCCTCGGCCAGCACGGCGTTGCGCGCGGCGGCGAAGTCGTCGTCCCACGGCACGTCGACCACGCGGGCTCCGTAGCCCTCGGCGATCAGGCGCGTGTTGTCGGACGAACCCGTGTCGCCGACGACGATCTCGTCGACCACCGCCAGCGCCGACTTGATGGTCTGGCCGATGGTCGCTTCTTCGTCCTTGGCGATCATGCACAGCGTGACGGTTTTGCGCTTCATGGGAGGGCCGCACTGGTCCTGATGATGGTTCCGTGTGCCTTCGCTTCCGGCGCTCCCTCGACGGTGCTATCGGCCGCCGAAGGCCGCGGTTTAACCCGCTGTTGCCAGAAAGGCCTTTCTTCCGCATCATGCCCGGCAGCGGGCCGCCGGGCGGCCCGGATGCACCCACGGCCCCCGGGGACCCCATGAGCCAGCGCGACGACCCCTTCGCCCGCCCCGCCGACCGGCTCGACCGCGCCGCCCTGGCCGGCCGGGACCGGATGCCGGTCACGGCCCTGCTCGACGGCATCCGCAGCGCCGGCAACGTCGGTTCGATGTTCCGCACCGCCGACGCCGCCAACCTCGGCGGCCTGTTCCTGTGCGGAATGACCGCCACCCCTCCCCGCGCCGACATCGAGAAGACGGCGCTCGGCGCCACCGAGACCGTCCCCTGGGACTACCGCCAGGACCCGGCCGCCGCCGTCGCCGACCTGAGGGCGCGCGGCATCCAGGTCGTGGCCCTGGAGCAGGCGCCGGGGGCGGCGCCCTTCGAGGAGTTCCCCTACCGCTTCCCCGTCTGCTTCGTCGTCGGCCACGAGGTCCAGGGCGTCGGCCCCGCGACCCTGGCGGCGGTCGACGCCTGCGTGGAGATCCCGATGGCGGGCGCCAAGAAGTCGCTGAACGTCGCCGTGAGCTTCGGCGTCCTGGCCTTCCACCTGCGCCGGGCCTGGCTGGCCGCCGGGAGCCCGCGATGAGCCCCCGCCGCCCCCCCTACCGCTCGCCCTGGCGGCACCGCGCCTACGTGCTGGCCGTGGCGGCGGCCCGCGCCCTGCTGGCCAGGGCCGGCCGCTCGGACGAGCCCCTGATCCGCCGGCTCGTGGCCGCCAACAACCGCCGCGTGGAGCGCCGCCTCGCGGCCCACGGCGCCGCGACGGTGCTGCTCATCCTGCCGCGGTGCGTCCGGCGGGGCTGCTGCAAGATCGACGACGGCGGCTCGCTGGCGACCTGCCTCGGCTGCGACCGCTGCGACCTGGGCGAACTGGCGCGGGTCGCCGACCGGTTCCAAGTCGAGGCACTGGTCGCCTTCCGCAGCCACGTCGCCTTCGCCCTGGCCCGCGAGCGCCGCCCCGACCTGATCATCGCCACCGCCTGCGACGACCGCCTGATCAAGGCCCTGCGCAGCGTCCCGGAAATCCCCGCCCTGCTGGCGCCCCTGACCGGCATGGAGCGCATGTGCGTCAACGCCACCTTCGATCCCGCCTGGTTCGCGGCGCAGCTGCGCCTGGCGACGGCGCCGAGGGGGGCGGAGCATGACGAGCGCGCGGCGGATCGGGCGTAGGCTGCTGGGCCCCCCCTTCGACTACCTGCTGTTCCTGCGTCCCCGCCAGTGGCCCATCCTGACCGCGCAGCTCGCGGTCGGCCTGCTCGCCGACCCGACGCTGGGCGGTGCGATCGCCGCGCGGGGGGCGCTGCCGGGGACGGCGGCGCTGGCGCGACCCGACGTCCTGCCCTGGGCGTGGCTGGCCTGGGTCCTCTGCCTCAACGGCGGGACGCTGGCCTACAACAGCGCCCACGACCGCGACGTGGACGACATCGCCTACCTGCGCGCCCCGCCGCCGCCGCCGCCCCGGCTGGCGGCGTTCGCCCTGCTGCTGATGGCCGCGGGCCTGCTCCCCGCGCCGCTGGTGTCGCCGCGCTTCGCGGCGGTGACCGCCGCCTGCACGCTGCTGTCGGTGGCCTACTCGCACCCGGCGACGCGCTGGAAGGGCGTGCCGGGCCTGGATCTCGCGGTGAACGCGGTGGGGCACGGAGGGGGACCACGCTGGCGGGCTGCTGGCCGGCCAGGCCGCGGCCGGGCGGCCGGACGCCTGGCCTGACGGCGCGGGCTGGCTGCTGGCGGGCGGGTTCGCCCTGCTGTTCGGCTCGTTCTACCCGATGACCCAGCTCTACCAGATCGCGCCCGACCGCGCCCGCGGCGACCGCACCCTGGCCACCGCCCTGGGCGCGGCGCGATCGCTGGACCTGGCCCTGCTGTTGGCCGTCGGCGCCGCCGCGCTGCTGCTCGCCCACCCCGTTCCCCGGGCGGTCCCGCAGCTGGTCCTGGGCCTGGCGCTGGCGGCGTGGTGCGTGGCGGCGGCGGCGTGGCGGCGGCGGGCGCGGCAGCTGACGACCCGCCAGCACGAGGCCCGCATGTACACGGCGCTGGTGCTGTGGGCCCTGATCGACGCGGCGGTGCTGCTCGGTCTCTACGCCGGCCGGTAGCCGCGCCCGCCCCTCAGAACTGGGCGCGCCAGCGGCGATCGAGCACGCCGCCCGGCTGCACGCCCAGGGCCTCGAACTCCCCGAGCACGCGGTTGATCAGGCGGGCCTTGTCGGCCAGGGGCAGGAACGCGCTCTTGAAGCCGTCGAGCAGGATCTTGGTGACCTGCTCCACGCTCAGGGCGTAGTGGGCCACGGCCAGCTCCAGCTCGTGGGTCATCGTGGTGCCCGACACCAGCCGGTTGTCCGTGTTGAGCGTGACCCGCAGCCCCTCGTCCAGGAAGCGCTTGATGGGGTGGTCCGACCAGCGGGCGATCGCCCGCGTCTGCATGTTGCTCGCCAGGCACACCTCGACCGCGATGCGCCGGTCGTTGACCCACTGCATCAGGTCGGGGTCGGCGGCCAGGTTGGTGCCGTGCCCGATCCGGTTGGCGCCGCAGTAGTGGATGGCCTGGTGGATGCTCGCGGGCCCGAACGCCTCGCCCGCGTGCACGGTGACCGGCAGGTTGCGGTTGAGCACCACGTAGAAGGCCTGCAGGTGGTCCTTGGCGGGGAAATCCTTCTCGGCGCCCGCCAAGTCGAAGGCCACCACGCCCCGCCCCTTCCAGCGCACCGCCAGCTCCGCCAGCTCCACCGACGACGCCGGCGAGATGTGCCGGATCCCGCAGATGATCTGCCCGGTGACGATGCCGTAGCGCCGGTGCGCCCGGTCCAGCCCGCGCTGCACCGCGGCGACGATCTCGTCCAGGGTCAACCCCCGCACCGTGTGCAGCATCGGCGAGTAGCGCACTTCCATGTAGCGGATGTTCTCGCGGTGCGCGTCCTCGGCCAGCTCGAAGGCGATCCGCTCGATGTCGCCGGGCTGCTGCATCATCTGGAGCGTGATGTCGAAGACCTTGAGATAGTCCTCGAGGCTCTCGCACTGCTCGCCGACCTCGCAGACCGCGCGCACGTCGTCGTCGTCGCGGAAGGCGAAGGGCAGCCCGTAGCGGGCCGCCAGCTCGCGGATCGTCGCCGGCCGCAGGGAACCGTCGAGGTGGACGTGGAGGTCGGTCTTGGGCAGCGCGTGCAGGAGCTGTCGGGTCGTCCGGTCGGTCACGTCCGTGTTCATCTCGCTGCTCCCGTCCGCCCCCGGGGGTAATAGCACCCTGGGCCGGGGACCCCTTTGGGACCCGGCCCAGGATAGAAAGCGCCGATGCGGGCGATGGTCTCCAGGCCTGAAGGGCGACTCATTTCCCCAGGCACTGATGCCGGCCGCTCCGCAGCCACGAGTCAAGCTGCGTGGGACCGCACCGACCCTGTGCTGACAGGCTAGGCCTTCAGCGAATGATGATACCCCGTAACCAACCCGAAGGCAACCCGTAGGTTGTGCCCGGGAAAATGTGTCCGGCATGGGATGTGCCGGTCCGCGGCATGAATCCGCATCACCCGGCTTGGGCGCCTCCTCACTGTCCGAACCCCAACTGCAAATATCATAATACCTTGCAACGTCAGTGGCGTTTCAAGCGCCTGGGCTTCTACACCCGACGGTGTGCACCCCACCGTATCCAACGGTACCTGTGCCTGGATTGCCGCGTCTCCTTCAGTCGACAGACGTTCGATACCACCTACTGGCTGAAACGACCCGAGATCCTCCCAAACCTGTTCATGAAGACGGTCGGCGCCATGGCCAACCGTCAGATCGCCCGCGATCTCCAGGCCGCCCCAGCGACCATCGACAACCAGCTGGCTCGCCTGGGCCGCCACTGCCTGCTGTTTCATGCGCAGAGACTTGCCGCAGCACCCCTGGCGGGCGATCTCGTCATCGATGGATTCGAGAGTTTCGAATTCAGCCAGTACCATCCTTTCCACCACCATCTGGCCGTCGAAGCGGACACTTCGTTCGTCCGGTATTTCACCGACAGTGAGTTGCGTCGCAAAGGCAGGATGACCGAGTACCAGAAATCCCGCCGGCGTCAGCTCGAGTCGCGGCTCGGTACGCCGGAACCCGGCAATGTTCGCAGAGACGTGCAGGAAATGCTGGAGGTCGCGCTGCGGGACAGCACCGTGGCGACCGTCCGCAGCGACGATCATCGAACTTACCCGTATGCCATGCGGGAGGTCCCGTGCTGCATCGACCACATGATCACATCCGCGAAGAGAAGGCGGACGGCGCGGAATCCCCTGTTTGAAGCGAACCTCCTGGATCTGCTCGTGCGTCACAGCCAGGCCGGCCATCGGCGTGAGACGATCAGCTGGCCGAAGCGGAGGCAAGGCTCGGCCGAGCGGCTGGCCATCCTGGTCGTCTGGCGCAATTACATCAAGCGCAGGCGGGAAAAGGGACCGCCCGATACGCCGGCGATGCTCAAGGGGATCGAAGCCGAGCCACTCTCAGCGAAGGGAGTTCTGGCGGAGAGGCTATTCCGCTCACGGATCGACCTGCCGCCGAGGTGGGGGAAGTACTACGACCGGACGGTCGTGACCAGGGAATTCCGGGTCAACCGCCGCCACAAACTCAAGCGGGCACGCTGACCAGCAAGTGCACGCGACGAAACCGGCTTCTTTCGGACCGGGACACAATCTCGCTGGCACAACCTGGACATCACGGGGGGGAAGCAGTATCTTCCATGCGCAGCAACAGCCCCCACCGCCCCGAAAGGAGCGCAAGCATGCGTTCGCTCCCGAGCCCGTCCCGGCCCCTGGCCGGCGTGGCCCTGTCGGTGTTGCTCCTGGGCTTGGCGCCCCTCGCCTGTTTCTTGCCCAGGACCAGGCCGCCGTCGCGGCCGGAGCCGACAGCGTGCAGGTCCCGGCCGCCGCCAGGCTGCGGCATCCCTCGTTACTGGCCGCCTCGGCGTCCTTCGTCCAACTGCTCCCCCTGCACATCCTCAAGGAGAAGGTCGCCGACATCAACGACCTGACGACGGCGGGGACGGGCGTCATGGGCGACCTGCGCGTGTACGTCCTGGACGGGCTGGCCGTCTCGGTCGGCGGCATGCGCGGAGGGTTCGGGTTGAGCGACAGCAAGCCGGGCGAGATGGACGCGATCAACGACCGGTTCGTCGACGGCGACCCCATCTCGCCGGACAACTACCTGCGGCTCGACGGCGGCTTCCTGAGCATCACCGCCTACCTGGGCAACAAGCTGACGCCCGGGTCGCGCTTCAACCCGTACATGAGGACCAGCTTCCTCTACTTCGACTGGGCCCTGCACGAGGACGGGCGCGGCAGCGACGTCGTGACCTACCAGGACCAGGCCATCGAGGGGCAGGATTTCGGCTTCGGCGCCGGCCTCGGCACCGAGTACCGGTTGAACTCGCGGGCGAACCTCGACCTGCAGCTGCTCTGGGGCTACGTGCTGACCGGCGACGAGATCAAGTGGGAGGGCCTGCAGTCGCCCTTCAACGACAGCTACTACTGGACGAACACCCACTTCTGGAATCTCTCGCTGGGGCTGGTGATCGGGATCTGACCCGCGCCCCGCTTCCCGGATACGAGCAGGCCGGCCCCCTCGGGGAGCCGGCCTTTCGTGCGGCGGACGCGCCCGGGCTCAGGTGCCCGCAGAGTAGTCGTCGGCGTAGAGGATCTGCTCCTCGGTGAGCTTGTCCAGAGACATGCCCATGGTGTGCAGCTTGATGCCGGCGATGTACTGGTCCTGCGTCTCGGGGATGTCGTGGACGTCGGCGGCGAGGTCGCGGCCCTCGCGCGCCAGCCGGACCATGCTCAGGAACTGGTTGGCGAACGACATGTCCATGACCTCGCTGGGGTGGCCCTCGGCGGCGGCCAGGTTGACCAGGCGGCCCTGGGCCAGCAGGTAGATGCGGCGGCCGTCGCGCAGGGTGTACTCCTCGCAGTTGGCGCGGATCTCGCGCTTGCCGGTCGACAGCGCGGCGAGGTCGTCGATGTTGATCTCGCAGTCGTAGTGGCCGGTGTTGCAGACGATGGCGCCGTCGCGCATGACCTCGAAGTGCCGCTTGACGATGACGTCCTTCATGCCGGTCGCGGTGATGAAGATGTCGCCGACGGCGGCCGCCTCGTCCATGGTCATGACCCGGTGGCCGTCGAGGGTCGCCTTCAGGGCGGCGGTGGCCTTGATCTCCGTGGCGATCACGCTGGCGCCGAAGCCGGCCGCGCGCATCGCGCAGCCCTTGCCGCAGTGGCCGTAGCCGGCGACCACGAAGTTCTTGCCGGCCAGCAGCACGCTGGTCGCGCGGATGATGCCGTCGAGGCTGGACTGGCCGGTGCCGTAGACGTTGTCGAAGTCCCACTTGGTCTCGGCGTCGTTGACCGCCACGACCGGGTACTTCAGCGCGCCGTCGGCGGCCATCGCGCGCAGGCGGTGGATGCCGGTGGTGGTCTCCTCGGTGCCGCCGACGATGCCCGCGATCAGGTTCGGGTGGCGGTTGTGGACCGAGAAGATGAGGTCGGCGCCGTCGTCGAGCGTGAGGGTGGGCTTGAAGTCGAGGGTGCGGTCGATGCACCAGTAGAACTCCTCGACGTTCATCCCGTGCCAGGCGTAGATCGAGACGCCGGCGGCGGCCAGCGCGGCGGCCACGTCGTCCTGCGTGGACAGGGGGTTGCAGCCGCTCCACGAGATCTCGGCGCCCGCGGCGCTCAGCGTCTCGATCAGGACGGCCGTCTCCTTGGTCACGTGCAGGCAACCGGCGATGCGCATGCCCTTGAGGGACTGCAGCCGGGAGTGCTCCTCGCGCAGGGCCATCAGCACCGGCATCCGGCTCTCGGCCCAGTCGATCTTGCTGCGCCCGCGCTCGGCCAGGCCGGGGTCGGCCACCTTGCTGCGGGCCGCGTCTGCGTGCTTGCTCGTCATCTTCGTCCTCCTCTTGCGGGTCAGCGCGGGTCGGATCCCGCGTCGTCGGTCACGGATGGGGCGGCCGCGGCGGGGGGCTTCTCCCCCACGGCCAGGAACACGTCGGGCCAGACCGCGCCGCGGTCCTGCAGGCCGGGCGGCAGGGAGACCCGCGCCAGGTCGATCTGCGCCGGCCGGCGCACGAGGTAGCGGCGCGGGACCAGGCCGTGGCGCGCGAAGAGGGACTGCACCTCTTCGCGGGAGAAGCCGAGCCACTGGTGGGCCAGCTCCTCGCGCATCCACTGCAGGTTGTGGCGGGTGAAGGCCGCGATCACGACCTTGCCGCCGCCGCGCACGACGCGGGCCATCTCGCTCACGGCCCGCTCGGGGCGCGCGACATGGTGCAGCACCATCGAGCAGTACGCGGCGTCGAACGATCCGTCGGCGAAGGGCAGGTCCTGGATGTCGGCGCGGCGGAACTCGACGCCGGCGATCCCCTCGCGGCCGCAGAGCAGGCGGGCCCGCTCGAGCATCGCCTCGCTGGTGTCCACGGCGGTGACCGCCGCGCCCGCGCCCGTGAGCAGCGGCAGCATCGCGCCGGTGCCGGTGCCGATGTCCAGGACCGCCAACCCGGGCGGCACCAGCGCCGCCACGGCGCCGGCCTGGATGTCGGGCGCCTCGAAGGCGGGGCGGATCTGGTCCCAGGCGCCGGCGATCCCCGCGAAGAACTCCCCGGTGCGGCGGTCGCGGTCGGCCAGCACCCGCCGCAGCGCCTCGTCGTCGCCGGCGGCCTCGGGCACGCGCGCCGCCGAGGCGAGCACGGCGTCCCGCAGCCCCTCGTCGTCGCCCAGGGCGGAGCGGTCGGCCAGACCGTACCAGCCCCAGGTGCCGTCCTTGCGGTGGCTCAACCAGCCGGCTTCGCGCAGGACGGCCAGGTGCTTCGACACGCCGGGCTGGCTCAAGCCCAGGATCTGCACCATGTCCTGGACCGTCAGTTCGCCCCGTCCGAGCAACCGCAGCAGCCGCAGGCGCGTCGGGTCACCGACGGCCTGATAGAAAGCGGCCGGATGCTGGAACTGGGTCGCCACCGCTTCCCCCTGCCTAGGATATAATCGCTAAATAACGATACAGGAATATATAAGAGGGCGCAGCAATCCGCAACGAGAAAACGCCAGGGTGCTCACACGGCCCTGCGACCCCTCACGGTCCTGCTGGGAGCGCCAGACCGGCCTCGCCCTCAGCCGTGGGCCGACATCCCCTGCACGTCCAGCAGCGCCTCCTGGAGGCCCTCGCTGAGGGTGGGATGAGGGTGCACGACCCGGCTCCAGGTCGCCAGCCCGCCGCCGAAGCCCAGGGCGGTGACGGCGGCGGCGATCAGGTCCGTGGCATGGGGGCCGACCATGTGCACGCCGAGGACCCGGTCGCCGGCTTCCTCGGCCACCACCTTCACGAAACCGTGCAGCTCGTTGAGGATCGAGGCTTTGCCGAGGGCGGCCATCGGGAAGCGCCCCACGCGGACCTCGTGTCCCCGGGCCCGCGCCTCCTCCTCCGTCAGGCCGACGGAGGCGACTTCGGGCGAGCAGTAGGTGCAGGAGGGGATCAGGTCGAGATCGACGGGTGTCACCGCCAGGCCGGCGGCGTGGCCGGCGGCGACCAGGGCCTGGGCGCTGGCGGTGTGGGCCAGCTGGGGCGCCAGCGTGACGTCGCCGATGGCGTAGACGCCGGGGGCCGCGGTCTGCTGGAAGGCGTCGGTCTGCACGAAGCCGCGGCGGTCGACGACGGCGCCGGCCTCGGCCAGGCCGAGCCCCTCGGTGACCGGGCGTCGGCCCACCGCCAGCAGCAGGTGCGTCGCCGAGCGCATCACCGCGGCGCCTGTCGCGAGGTCCTTCAGCTCGACCTCCACCAGGTCCCCCGCACGCGCGACCCGCACCGCGCGGTGTCCGCAGAACACGCCGATCTTGCGGCGGGCCAGCGCCTGCTCGATCTCGCGGGAGCAGTCCGCGTCCTCCAGGGGCAGGACCCGGGGCAGCATCTCCACCAGCGTCACCTCGGCGCCGAAGGCGGCCGCGACGTCGGCGAACTCGACGCCGACCGCGCCGGCGCCCAGCACGATCAGCGACGGCGGCACGGCCGGGATCTCGAGCAGGTGGTCGCTGGTCAGGATCCGTTCGCCGTCGGGCTGCACGCCGGGCACGGCGCTCGCCGCCGAACCGGTGGCGACGACGATCTTCGGCGCCAGCAGGCAGGACGCGGGTTCGCCGGGCCGCTCCACGATGACGCGTCCGGGTCCGTCGAGGCGCCCGCGACCGCGCACGACCTCGACCCCGGCCCCGTCCAGCAGCGCGGCGACGCCGAGCGCACCCTTGCGCACGACCGCCTCCTTGCGCTTCTGGATCCGGCCCCAGTCGAAGGCGGCGGCGGGCACTTCCACGCCGAAGGTCTTGGCCCCCTTGCGGCACAGCTCCCAGGTGCGCGCCGACTGCAGCAGGGCCTTGGTGGGGATGCAGCCGCGCAGCAGGCAGGTGCCGCCGAGGCGCTCGTCCTTCTCCACCAGGACGGTGCGCAGCCCGAGCCGGGCGCCGCGCGCGGCGGCCACGTAGCCGCCCGGCCCGGCGCCGATCACGACGAGGTCGCAGGTTCGTTCGTTCATGGTCCTCTCCCGGGAAGGTCGTCCGCGGCGGGGCCCGCGGGCCGCGCCGCGACCATCATAGGAGCCGGCCGGCGGGAATGCCAGCCGCGACCCGGGAGGGCGCCGGGCGCTCTCCGGCGTTGACGGATCCGCCCGCGCGGGTTCTCATGGGGGCGGTTCCGCCACGGCGGCGGACCGCTCACGTCAGGAGAGACGCCATGCTCGACTTCAGGCCCGCGGAAGGTCCAGGACGCTTCCATCCCGCCGGTCGGCCGTACCGCCTGCTCGTGCTGGCCTTCGCCAGCCTGCTGACCTTCGGCAGCTACTTCGCCTACGACATCATCGGCGCCCTGGCGCCCTCGCTGGTGGAGGATCTGGGGGCTTCGCGCAGCACCATCGGCGGCTTCTACACCGCCTACAGCGTGGCGGCGATCCTGGCGGTGTTCGGCAGCGGCTTCCTGATCGACCGGCTGGGCACGCGCCGCTCGAGCATGATCTTCTCGATCCTGGTGCTGTGCGGCGCGCTGGTGGTGGCCTCGGCCAAGTCGATCCCGATGGTCTTCGTCGGCCGCTTCATCTTCGGGGCCGGCGCCGAGCCGCTGGTCGTGGCGCAGAGCGCCATCCTCGCCCGCTGGTTCCGCAACAAGGAGATCGCCCTGGCCTTCGGCATCTCGCTGACGGTCTCGCGCCTGGGCACGCTGTTCGCCTTCAACACCGGCGAGCTGATCGCCCAGACCTTCGGCGGCTACCGGGCCGGCCTGGTCGCGGCGGCGATCTTCTGCTGCGTCTCGCTGCTGGGCAACATCGTGTACGTGATCCTGGACCGCCGCGGCGAGCGCTACCTGCCCGACCTGCAGGAGACCGGCGCCGAGGACAAGATCACCCTCGCGCACATCCTGAAGCTCAGCCCCAGCTTCTGGTACGTGACGCTGCTCTGCCTGACCTTCTACTCCGCGGTGTTCCCCTTCACGGCCCTGAGCACCGACTTCTTCGTCGACAAGTGGGGCGTGCCGCGGGTGGCCGAGGCGACCGGCGGGTTCCTGGCCAACGTCTTCAGCAGCTTCCTGCACATGTTCCAGACCGCCGGCGGTCTGTCCTCGATCATCATCTTCGCCTCGATGATCTGCGCGCCTTTCGCCGGCCTGCTGGTCGACCGCGTGGGGAAGCGCGCGACGATGATGCTGGTGGGTTCGGTCCTGATGATCCCGGCCTACCTGCTGCTCGGGCTGACCGACATCTACCCGGTGCTGCCGATGATGGTGCTGGGCGCCGCCTTCGTGCTGGTGCCGGCGGCCATGTGGCCGGCGATCCCGCTGGTGGTCAAGGCCGAGCACACGGGCACCGCCTTCGGCCTCTGCACCGCGATCCAGAACATCGGCCTGGCGCTCTTCCCCTTCCTGAACGGGAGGCTGCGCGACGCCACGCACGGCTACAGCGCCAGCATGCTGATGTTCGCGGGGCTGGGCGTCGTGGGGTTCGTCTTCGCGCTGCTGCTGAAGCGGGCCGACCAGGCCGGCGGCCGCGTCCTGGAGGGCCGGCCGCCGCGGGCACCGGGGGTTTGACGCCTCCGCGACCGCTGCCTATCATTCCCGGGCCCGCCCCGCGGGCCCGTCGCCACGAACGGCGGCCGACGATGCACGAGAGCCTGGAGGCCCCATGAAGATCGCCGTCTGCGTGAAGCAGGTCCCCGATTCCGAGACGAGGATCACCCTGGCCGCGCCGGGGCCGGAGCTCGACCGCTCCGGTTTCACCCGCGTGCTGAACCCCTACGACGCCTTCGCGGTCGAGGAGGCGGTGCGCATCAAGGAGCGCCTGGGCGCCGGCTGCGAGATCACCGCCGTGACGATCGGGCCGGACCGCGCCGTCGAGACCCTGAAGAAGGACTGCCTCGCGGTGGGCTGCGACCGCGCGATCCGGGTCAACGAGCCCGCGCTGGAGAACGCCGAGCCGCTGCAGACGGCGAAGGTGCTCGCCGCGGTGCTGCGGCGCGGCGCCTACGACCTGATCCTGACCGGCAAGCAGGCCATCGACGACGACAGCGCCCAGGTGGGGCCGATGCTCGCCGAACTGCTCGACTGCTCGCAGGCGACCGTGGTGACGAAGCTGGAGCTGGGCGAGGGCGTCTTCACCGCCACCTGCGAGGTCGAGGGCGGCGCCGCGGTCGTGCGGGGCTCGCTGCCCGCGGTGGTCACCTGCCAGAAGGGCCTGGAACGAGCCGCGCCTGCCGAGCCTGCCGAACATCATGAAGGCCGGGATGAAGCCGCAGGAGACCCTGACCTGCGCCGACCTGGGCCTCGAGATCCCCGCGGCCCGCACCCGGATCACGACGTACTCCCCGCCCCCGCCGCGCGCCGCGTGCCGGATGGTGGCCGCCGACTATCCCGCCGCCGCCGCCCGGGAACTGGCGCGCCTGCTGCGCGACGAAGCCAAGGTCATCTGACGGGAGACCCGACATGCCGAACATCGCCGTGTACATCGAGCAGAGCGGGGGAGCCGCCAAGAAGGTCGCCTGGCAGATGACGGCCGAGGCGCGCCGCCTCGTCGACCGGACGGGCGGCGAGGTCTGGGCCGTCGTGCTGGGGGACGCCGCTGGCGCCGCCGAGGCCGGCCGCCACGGCGCCCACCGCGTCTTCACCGCCTCCGGCGACGCCTTCGCCCGCTACGACGCCGAGACCTGGACGCGGGCCCTGGCCGCCTTCGTCGCGGCCCGCCGCCCCGACCTGCTGCTGGTGGGCGCGACCGCGACGGGCAAGGACTTCGCGCCCCGCCTGGCGGCGCGGCTGGACGCCGCCTGCGTGAGCGACTGCGTCGGCCTGGACTTCGACGGCGGGTTCCGGCTGCGCCGCCCGATCTTCGCCGGCAAGTGCTACGCCGAGGTGGCGGTCGAGGCTCCGGTCGCGGTGGCCGGCGTGCGGCCGAACGCCTTCCCCCTCTTCGCGGGAGACGGCGCGGAAGCGCCGGCCGAGAGCTTCGACCCCGGCCTGGGCGGCTTCGCGCCCCACGCCGCGATCGTCGAGACGCTCACGTCGGCGGAGAAGAAGATCGAGCTGACCGAGGCCGAGGTCATCGTGTCCGGCGGCCGCGGCCTCAAGGAAGCCGCCAACTACCAGCTGATCGAGACGCTGGCGGCGGCCATGGGCGCCGCGGCGGGCGCCAGCCGCGCCATCGTCGACGCCGGTTGGGTGCCCCACTCCCACCAGGTGGGGCAGACCGGCAAGACCGTCAGCCCGAAGCTCTACGTGGCGGTGGGCATCAGCGGCGCGATCCAGCACCTCGCGGGCATGAGCTCGTCGAAGTGCATCGTGGCGATCAACAAGGATCCCAACGCCCCGATCTTCAAGGCCGCCGACTACGGCATCGCCGCCGACCTCTTCGAGGTCGTGCCCGCGCTGCGCGACGCGATCGCGGCCCTCGACTGAGCCCGGACCGCCGGCGGCGCGGCCGCAGACCGCAACGGGAAGGGGCTCCGCACGGGCGGAGCCCCTCATCGTTCGTCAGATCGACGTCGGGTCAGCCGGCGGTCGCGCTGCGCACCGGCCGCAGGCCGACGCCGGCGACCCCCGCGGCGGGGGCCAGGGCGGTGCGGCGGGCGCTGCGGCACTCGTGGACCGAACTCGTGTAGCTGCCGCCACGGACGATGCGCTGCGATCCGGCGCCCATGAACAGGGGGGTCGGTCGCGTCCCCGTCGGCGTAGGGCGCCGAGACGTCCTGGCACCATTCGGCCAAGTTGCCGTGCATGTCGAAGAGGCCCCAGGCGCTGGGCAGCTTCTGCTCCACGCGCATGGCCACGGGCATGCAGCTCCAGCCGACCAGATCGAGGTTCGGGTCGACGCACTCCGGGTTCAGCAGCGGCCCGTTGGTGAAGGCCATGGCCGAGCCCGCGCGGCACAGGTACTCCCACTCGGCCTCGGTGGGCAGGCGGTAGCCCGCGGTGGCGAGATGGCTGCCGGCGGCGAGCGTCCAGGTGGCGTGGTCGTAGGCGCGGGGGAGCCCCAGGCGCAGGTTGCGCCAGTCGCAGTAGGCCGCCGCGCCGTACCAGTTCACGCCGCCGATGGGATAGTTCGCGACATCCCCGGGCGGGAGCTGGAAGGAGTCGGCGTCGGCGGCGAAGATCAGCGAGGTGGCGCTGAGGGTGAGCAGCTCGGTCGAGGAACCGTCGAGGTTGTCGCGGACGTGGTAGACCACGACATCGTCGTCGACCACGACCTCGATGCCGCAGTGGTTCTGGTGGTAGGCCCAGTTCAGCTGCGTCAGGTACGCCGAGCGGGTCACTTCGCTCCTGGCGACGAAGATGCCCCCGGTCAGCAGCACCTGGTGCTCGGTCTCGTCGACCGGGCGGCCCCACTCGTCCTCGGGGCTGCCCATGGTGAACACCCCGTCGGGGACGAAGCGGAAACCCGCGGGCGCCGGCAGGTCCTGCCGGTAGGCGCCCGTAAAGGTCGTGGCGCCGCCGAAGACCTCGTTGGTCTGGGGGTTGGCGACGGGCAGCCAGTAGCCGCTGCGATCGCCCCAGGTCAGCGTGTAGACGCCCGAATCGAGCCCTTCCAGCGTCAGGTCGCCGGAGCCGGGGTGCCGGTAGCCGTCGGGGCCGTTCAGGACCCAGGTCGCTGCGGCGTCGTCGGGCTCGACGTCGATGACGATCGTGCTCGGCAGGTTCTCGCGGTACAGGCCGGTGAACTCCACGCGGCCGCCGGCCTCGAGCTTCTGGGTGACCGTCGACGGCGACGGGCGGACCCAGCCGGCGACCGGCGTCCCGGTCAACGTGTAGTTGCCCAGCGACTGCCAGGCGAACGTGCGGGCGCCCGCGCCGCTTTCGTTGAAGCCGCCGGGGCCGCGCAGGGTCCAGGAGATGTCCAGGGTCGTCGGCCCGGGCGTGACGACCACGGTGCCGGAGGTCGGGGGCGCGGCGGTCGAGCCGCCGTCGTCCTCGCCGCAGCCGCTGCCGAAGGCCACGGCGGCGGCGAGGGCGGCGCAGGCGAGGAACAGGTGTCGCTGCTGGAGCATCGTCGACCTCGGAGGGGTGGAGTGAGCGGAAGCGGGGCCGAACGCGACGGATGGACGTCGCGCGCCCCGTCTAATGTAGGGCCCGGCCGACGCCAGCGTCAAGCGGGGATGCGCCTCCCGCGGGGCCCTTTCAGGCCTCCAGACGGCCGCGGGCGCCCGCGACGGCCGCATGGGCCTCGTCCACCAGCTGCTGGAGGATCTCGCGCAGGGGCTGGGTGCGGGTCACCAGGCCGACCGACTGCCCGGCCATGAGCGAGCCCCGGTCGACGTCGCCGGCCACCGCCCCCTCCCGCAGCGAGCCGACCCAGTACTTCTCGACCTCGAACTGGGCGTCCTGGCGGTTGATCTCCCCCGCCTCCACCTTGCGCAGCAGGTCGAGCTGCAGCTCGCCGAAGCGCTGCATCGCCCCGTTGTTCAGGGCGCGCACGGCGACCACCGGCAGCTTCGACGAGTACTGGGGCGTGGCGATCGCCTCGCGGGAGCGGGCCTTGAGGAAGGCCTGCTTGAACGCCGGGTGCGCGAGGCACTCGTCGGCGACGACGAAGCGCGTGCCGAGCTGGGCGCCGGCGGCGCCCATGAGGCAGAGATGCCCGACCATGCGGCCGTCCGCGATGCCGCCGGCGACGAAGATCGGGAGCCGCTCCGCGTACGGGAACAGGACCTCCTGCAGCAGCACCGTGGTCGAGACGTGGCCGATGTGCCCGCCCGCCTCGCTGCCCTCCAGGATGAGGGCGTCGGCCCCGTAGCCGATCATGCGCTCGGCGATGGAGCCCGCCGAGGCGAAGCAGATCACCTTCGCGCCGCTGGCGCGGGCCTGTTCGACCTCGCTCTGGCGCGGGATCGAGCCGGCGAAGAAGATGTGGCTGAGCCTCTTCTCGCAGCAGATGTCCAGGTGGGCGCGGTAGTTGGGCGCGATGACGATGATGTTGGCGCCGAACGGCCGGTCGGTCAGGGCGCGGGTGGCGTCGATCGAGGCCGCGAAGAGCTCCGGGGGCATGTTGCCGCCGGCCAGCGAGGCGAAGCCGCCCAGGTTGCTGAACGTCGCGACGAGGTGCGGGTCGGAGATCCAGGTCATGGCGCCGCACATGATGGGCACGCGCGAACCGAAGAACTCGGCGCCGCGCCGCCAGAGGCGGTCCAGCTCGGGGGTGGTGCGCACGGGCTCGTAGACGGACATCGTCGCCTCCATCGCTCGGGAACGTCCGGCGCCGCGCGGCCGGCCGGAGCCGGCGGCGGCGCCGATATCTTACCTCACGACTCCTGTTTGGCAAGCGCCGACACGGTCACCGCGGCCGCGGCGCCCCCTCGTCGAGCTGGCGCTCGATCAGCTCGGCCAGGTCCAGGGCGCGCAGGGTCTCCTCGCGCCCGGTCTCCTTGATGCCGTCGCCGATCATGGTCAGGCAGAACGGGCAGGCGGTGCAGACCTCCGCGGCCCCGGTGCCGGCGGCCTCGTCGACCCGGTTCTGGTTGATGCGCGTGCCCAGGGACTCCTCCATGAACATCCGGGCGCCGCCGGCGCCGCAGCAGAAACCGTCGCGGCGGCTGCGGGCCATCTCCACGCGCTCGAGGCCGAGGGCGTCGACGAGGTCGCGGGGCGCGTCGTAGACGCCGTTGTGCCGGCCGAGGTAGCAGGAGTCGTGGTAGGTCACCCGCGCGCCGCTCCCCGCCCGCAGCCGCAGCCGCCCCTGCGCCACGAGATCCTGCAGCAGCTCGGAGTGGTGCAGCACCCGCGAGGCGGACCAGTCGAACTGCGGGTACTCGTTGCGGATCATGTTGAAGCAGTGCGGGCAGGCCGTCACCACGGCGCCGACCTCGTAGCGGGTGAAGGTCTCGATGTTGCGCTGCGCCTGCGCCTGGAAGAGGTACTCGTGGCCGGCGCGGCGGGCCGGGTCGCCGCAGCAACCGGCGCAGCCCACGAAGAGCAGGTACTCGGCGCGGCCCTTGTCGCGCAGGCGCGGCACCGGCAGCTCGCCGATCCAGTCCTCGCGGGCGGCGGCCCCGACGTTCCAGGGGTTCGAGTTGTTCTCCAGCCCGCGCAGCGCCGCCTGGAACTCCGGCGGCATCGCCGACTCCATCATCATGCGGTGGCGGCGCAGGTCCACGACGTGGTCGACGTGCTCGATGGCGACCGGGCAGACCGTCTGGCAGTAGCCGCAGGTGGTGCAGCCCCAGAGCACGTCGTCGGGGATCACGACGCCGGCGAGCGCGGGCCGCGCGAGCGCGGCCGACGCGGCGGCGGCCTCCTCGGCGCGCCCCTGGTGCTTCAGCTTGCCCACCCGGCGCAGGCCGTCGGCGACGGCCAGCAGGTGGTCGCGCTGGTCGGTGATCAGCTCCCGCGGGCGCAGCGGCTTGCCGGTGGTGGCCGTCGGGCAGTGAACCGTGCAGCGGCCGCACTCGGTGCAGGTGTACATGTCCAGCAGGCGCCGCCAGGAGTAGTCCTCCAGCTTGCCGACGCCGAAGACCTCGCGCCCCTCGAAATCCAGGCGGGCGGGCGCGGCCGGCGGGCCCAGCTTCATCGTGAACACGTTGGGCAGGGCGGTCAGCACGTGGAAGTGCTTGCCGTAGGGCAGGAAGTTCAGGAACGCCAGCACCATCACCAGGTGCGACCAGTACATCACGGCCAGCCAGGCCCGGACCTCCGGCGCCGGGAGGCCCGCGAACAGCCCCGACAGCGCCGTGCCGACGAAGGACCAGCCGGCCTCCGGGTGATCCGGCCGCAGGGCGAACAGGGCCGCGTCGCCGAGCAGGTCGGTGACCATCAAGGCGGCGATCCAAGCGAGGATCAGCACGCCCTCGGCGCTGAGGTGCAGGCGCCCGGGCCGCAGCACCAGCCGGCGCCAGGCGGCGAACCCGACCGCCGCCAGCACGACCACCTCGAACACGTCCTTCAGCGCCGCGTAGCCCTGGCCGAGCGGCCCGCCGAAGCCCGGCAGGTGGAAGTCCGGGGCGAAGCCGCGGCCGCACAGCGCGACTGTGCGCAGGGAGACCACCAGGAAGCCCGCGAAGATCCCCACGTGCATCCAGCCGGCCCCCCGCTCGTAGAGCAGGCGGCGCTGGCCGAAGCCGATGGCGAACAGGCGACGCAGCCGCTCGCCGGGGCGGTCCCGGCGGTCGTCGGCCGCGGCGGCCCTCAGCAGCCAGTAGCGGTCCGCGATGGTGTTCGCGAACATGGCCAGGGCCGCCAGCAGCAGCACGGATGTCAGCACGGGGTTCATGGCCGTCCTCGCGGGTCGGGATTCTCGACGCCGCCGCGAAGATAGCAACCGCGGTGCGGTCGGGAAATCGAAATCCGCCGCCGGCCCGGAGTGGACACCGGGGACGGCCACCCGTACACTCTGCGGGGTCCGGACCTCCCCCACGGATCCCCGCAGGCGCGAAGGAGCGGCGATGGACGCCAACCGCAACGACGATTTCGACCCCACGCCCGACGACGCGGCGGTCCGCGCGCTCCTGCTCGGGATGCGCCGGGTGGCCGTGGTGGGCATCTCCGAGAACCCGGAACGGGCCAGCCACGGCATCGCCCGCTTCCTGATCGGCCAGGGCATCGAGGTCGCCGGCGTCAACCCCCAGCTGCGGGAGGTGCTCGGCGTCCCGGTCTACCCGGCGCTGTCCGACGTGCCGGGCCCGATCGACGTGGTCGACGTGTTCCGCCGCAGCGAAGCCGTCCCCGCCATCGTGGACGCGGCGATCGCCGCCGGCGCGCGCGGTGTGGCTGCAGGAGGGCGTGACGCACCCCGAGGCGTCCCGCAAGGCGGTCGCCGCGGGACTGGTCGTCGTCGCGGACCGCTGCCTCTACAAGGAATGGCTGCGCCTGGCCAACGGCTGAGCCCGAACGGCGGCCGCGCCCCGAAAACGCGCTGGACATCTCCAGCCGGGCATCGGAACTTGACGACCGTGCCCGGACCGGACCACCCGCGATCCGCCGATCCTGCCCGTTCCGGGGCCGACGCCGCCGCAGAGCGCGCCGCCACGGGAGGGGCGCCGATAAGGGACCTGGAAACCGCCCTGCGCGACCTGCGGCAGGGGACGAGGGAGCAGCGATGAGCCGCATCTGCATGATCGGGACCGGATACGTGGGCCTCGTCTCGGGAGCCTGCCTGGCCGACTTCGGGCACGAGGTCTGGTGCGTCGACATCAACGCCGAGCGCATCGCCGACCTCCACCGCGGGGTCATGCCGATCTACGAACCGGGCCTCGACCGCCTGGTCGCCAAGAACGTCGCGGGGAACCGCCTCTTCTTCACCACCTCGCTGGCCGAGGCGATGGGCAAGACGGACGTCATCTTCATCGCCGTGCAGACGCCCATGTCCGACGGCGGCGAGGCCGACCTGACCTACGTGCTGAACGTCGCGCGCGAGATCGGGCAGCTCATGACCCGCCCGTGCGTCATCGTCACCAAGAGCACCGTGCCGGTGGGCACCTCCCGCAAGGTCAAGGCGGCCATCCTGGAGTCCCAGCCGCGGCCGGTGGACTTCGAGCTGGCCAGCAACCCCGAGTTCCTGCGCGAGGGGTCGAGCATCGAGGACTTCATGCGCCCCGACCGCGTGGTGGTCGGCACCGAGTCGGCCCACGGCGAGAAGGTCATGCGCGAGATCTACCGCCCGCTCTACCTGCTGGAGACCCCGATCCTCAACTGCGACATCGAGTCCGCGGAGCTGATCAAGTACGCCAGCAACGCCTTCCTGGCGGTGAAGATCTCCTACATCAACGAGATCTCCGCGCTGGCCGACCGCGTGGGCGCCGACGTCTCGCTGGTGGCCAAGGCCATGGGCCTGGACAAGCGCATCGGCCCGAAGTTCCTGCACGCCGGCCTGGGCTTCGGCGGCTCGTGCCTGCCCAAGGACACCAACGCGATCGTGCACATCGCCGAGCAGGCCGGCACGGACATGAGCATCGTGCGCGCGGCGATCGGCGTGAACGACCGCCTGCCCGGCATCGCCATGGCGAAGGCCCGCGAGCTGCTGCCCGACCTGAAGGGCGCGGTCGTGGCCCTGCTGGGGCTGAGCTTCAAGCCGAACACCGACGACATCCGCGACGCGCCGAGCCGGGCGCTGGTCGCCGCCCTGCAGGACGCGGGCGCCTCGCTGCGCGTACACGACCCGGTGGCCATGGACAACTTCCGGGCCCTCCACCCCGCGCTGCGCTACTGCGAAGGCCCGTACGACGCCGCGGCCGGCGCCGACCTCGTCCTGCTGGTCACCGAGTGGAACGAGTACCGGCAGCTCGACCTGGCGCGGCTCGGCGAAGCCGTGCGCGGGCGCCGCTTCCTCGATTGCCGCAACGTCTACAACAGCGCCCTGCTGGGCGAACACGGCTTCGCCTACCGCTGCTTCGGGCGCCCGCGCGCCTAGCCGCGCCGCGGGAGCCGCCGCGGGCGGAAAGGGAAGGACTCCATGCACGAGAACGAAGGTCGGCGCGTCGACCGCTACGACCTGGTGACGCCCATGCTGCCCTGCAAGCAGGAGATCCTGGACGGGGTCGAGCGCCTGCTGACGACCGGGCAGTACATCCTGGGCCGCGAGGTGCACGCCCTGGAAGCCGAGATGGCGGCGGCCTGCGGGGCCGCCGACGCGGTCGGCGTCGCCTCCGGGTCGGCCGCCCTCTACATGGCGCTGCAGGTCGCGGGGGTCGGGCCCGGGGTGGAGGTCGTGACCACCCCCTACACCTTCGTGGCCACGATCGAGGCGATCATCCGCCTCGGCGGCACGCCGGTCTTCGTCGACATCGACCCGCGCACGCTCAACCTGGACCCCGACTCGCCGCCGACGCCGTCACCGCGCGCACCCGCGTGCTGCTGCCGGTGCACATTTTCGGCATGCCCTGCGAGATGGAGCCCCTCGAGCTGACGGCGGCCCGCCACGACCTGGACATCGTGGAAGACATGTGCCAGGCCTTCGGCTCCCTCTACCGCGGCCGCCCGTGCGGCTCCCTCGGCCGCACGGCCTGCCTCAGCTTCTACCCGACCAAGAACCTGCCCGGCATCGGCGACGGCGGCATGATCCTCTGCCGCGACGCCGCCGACGCCGCCCCGCTGCGCCGCCTGCGCGGCCACGAGACGGTCCGCGTCGGCGGACGCCTGCACGCGGGCTGGAACAGCCGCCTCGACGAGATCCAGGCCCTGGCGATCCGCGTCCGCCTGGCCCGCTTCGCCGACGAGCAGGCCGACCGCGACCGGGCCGCCGCCATCTACAACGAGCTCGTCCCCGAGGCCCACCGGCTGGCCACGCCCCGGCCGGGCTCCGGGCTGCGCGTCACCCATCATCAGTACTGGATTCGTGTCCCGGATCGTGCCAGACTGGAGGCCCGCCTGCGGGAAGCGGGCGTCGACTTCGGCGTCTACTACGACCCGCCGCTGCATCGCCACGAGCTGGCCGAGCACTGCCGGGTCCACGGCGACCTGGCGCACGCCGAGGCGGCGGGACGCGACGTGCTGGCGCTGCCGATCCACCAGGCGCTGCCCGAGCGGGACGCCCGGCGGATCGGGGAACTGGTGCGGGATCACCTCGCCGGGACGGCCTGACAGGGCGCGGACCGCGACCACGGGAGCGTACGAGCGATGAGCAGCGGCACCTACACCCTGGGCACCCTCGACGGACGCCTCAACCGCGCCCAGACCCTGCTGGTCATCGAGCGGCTGCGCGCGGCGCACCCCAAGGCCATCTTCGACATGGTCACCGTCTCGGACCCCCGCACCAACCGGCAGAGCGCGTCGGAGTTGTACTGCGCCCACTCGGCGGCGGAGATCGAGATGCTGCTGTCGCGCCTGCTGGCCGGGGAGTTCCAGCTGCTGGACATCGCTGCGGAGGACATCGTCCGGCCCCTGCCGCCGGGCCTGGTGGTCGCCGCGGTGCCCGAGCGCAACACGCCCTTCGACGCCCTGCTGCACAAGGGCGGCTGCATCGCGGACGACCTCGAGGACGGCACGCGCGTCGGCGTCCTGTCCCGCCGCTCGATGGCCCAGATCACCCAGCTCTGGCCGCAGCTGAAGCCGAAGCTCCTCTACGGCGGCGCCGTCGAGGCGCTGGACGCGTACCTCCAGGACGAGGCCGTCGACTGCCTGGTCCTGCCCGCGGCCATCGCCGAGCGCCTGGGCGTCCAGGACATCGTGACGGAGATCTTCTTCCCGGAGATGACCCTGCCCGGGGCCGGCCAGGGCCTCATCGCCATCGTGGCCAGGGCCGGCGACGGCGAGGTGCTCGGCATGGCGGCGGCCGTGGACTCCCCGCAGTCGCGCGCGGAGATGACGGCCGAACTCGCCTTCCGCGAGCGCATCTGCTCGGACCAGGACTGCCCGCTCGGCGTGCTGGCCCAGGCCGGCGAGGACAGCCTGATCGTCACCGGGGCCGTGGGCTCCCTGCACGGCAGCTCGATGAACCAGTCGGTGCTGCGCGGCCCCTCGGCCGAGGCGGCGGCGCTGGGCGTGCGGCTGGCCGAGCAGCTCCTGCTCAACACGGCCTCGCTGATCGACCTGCTGGAAGCCGACTTCCCCGACGGTTTGCCGGTGGAGCTCGAGGAGGGCAAGGAGACGCCGCCCGTCCCGGACGGCATCCGCGAGGAGAACCTGCCGGAAGACCTCGACGAGGACTTCAAGGATGGCGGGGACGATCCCTACGACGACGACTACGCCGTGCCGAGGGACGACTACTAGCCGGCCGCCGCCAGCGCCGCGGCCACCGCCGCGGCGGCGAAGGGATCGCTCATCTGGGCCGTGCCGACCTGCACGGCCACCGCCCCCACCGCGAAGAACTTCAGCGCATCTTCGAGGGTCGCGACCCCGCCGACGCCCACCACGGGCAGCCCCGTCTCCTGCACGATCTCGTCGACGCGGGCCAGCGCCACCGGCAGCAGCGCGGGATGCCAGAACGCGGCGGCGCGGCAGGACCGGCTGGCCCGTGCGCAGGTCCCCGTCCATGCCGATCAGGGGTGTTGATGGCGGTCACCTCAGGCGCCTGCCGCGCGCCGCCGCCGACGCGAGCCGGGCGATGCTGCCGACGTTGGGCGTGAGCTTGGCCAGCAGGGCGCGCCCCGCCAGGTGCTCGCGGGCCGCGGCGACGCAGCGCTCCACCGTCGCGGGATCGCGGCCGAAGTCGACCCCGCCCTCGGCCACGTTCGGGCAGCCAGGTCAGTTCGCCGACGTGCCAGTGCGCCGCCCCGGCGGGCCGCGGCGGCCAGGCGGCGGGCCAGGTCCCCGAACTCCTCGGGCCGGGTGGCCGCGAGGCTGGCCACGAAGGGCACCCCGCGCGCCTCCAGGACCGGCACGATCTCGTCCGCAAACCTCGCGAGGCCGACGTTCTCCAGACCGATGGAATTCAGCGCGCCGTGCGCGGTCTCCCACAGCCGCGGCGGCGGGTTGCCGCGGCGCGCCTGCGGCGTGACCGTCTTGGTGACCACGGCGCCGAGGCCGTCGAAGGGCGAGCCGCCCCCGGCGGCGCCGAGATCGGCGCCGTCGAGGCCGTAGCCGAAGCAGCCCGACGCCGTCCAGATCCGGCCGGGGAAGGTGCGGGGGCGAGCCTCAGGGCCCGCGGGGATCGAAGGCGAGCCAGTCCGGCAGCTTCCGTCACGCCGCGCCCTCCCGCCGAACCGCCCAGTCCAGTGCGCGGGGCGTCGAAGACCGGCCCGTCTCCGTAAGCCGTGGCGTAGCCGTCGTCGCCGGCGTGAGGGACCACGCAGCCCCGGTACCACGCCGTGCCGCAGCCCATGCGCCCTCCACCGAGAGACCAGGCAGGTCCTGGCCCCGCTCGTCGGCCAGTCCGGGCCGCCCGCAGCAGGGGCAGCGGGCCGCAGGCCAGCACCACGTGGGCCGGCGACCCGGCGGGCAGCAGCGAGCGCGCCAGTTCCACCACGTTCCCGGCGAAGACCGCCCGACCGCCCGGCTCCCCGGCGGGCCGGTCCGCGCTGAGGCGCCAGTCGGGCCCCAGCAGCCCGCGGGGCAGGTCGTCGCCGTCGCGGCCGCCGGCGCAGCGCAGATCCCGCGGGCGGCCCCAGCGCTCCGCCCAGGCGATCAGCGGCGGCAGGCCCACCCCGCCCGCGAGCAGCAGGTGAGGCCGCTCGTCCGGCGCGGGGAACGGCCGGCCCAGGGCGTCAGGCAGGTGACCGGTGCGCTGGCGCCGGCATCGCGCAGGCGGGAGGCGCAGCCGCGGCCGACGACCTTGTAGAGCAGGGAGAGGCGTCCTGAGGCCGCCAGGCAGGGTAGGCGGGCGGCCGAAGACCAGCTCCGTCTGCCCGCGAGGCTGGCTACGCAGAACTGGCCGGGCTGGAAGGCGACGGGTTCCTTCCAGTTCGAGGTCGAGCCGGCGCATGGACGAAGAGACCGCGGCCTCATCGGCGATCAGTCCCGCGCAGGCGGCGGGCGGGCGGTGCGGTCGCGTCGGCGGTCGGGTTCACGTCGCGTCCTCCTGGACCGGGCCCGGCTTCCCCTCAGCCGCGCGCCTGCAGTTTCCGGTCGCGCCAGTGCGACCGGCGCCCTCCCGCGGCCGGCGGCGGCGCGGGCCGCTCGCCTCCCGGGCCTGTCGCCTCCACGGCGCCGGGACCGGCGTCCGGCGACGTGCCGGCGGCCAGTTCCAGATCTCGCGCCGCCGCGCCTCGGAGCCCGGTCAGGTAGGTGTAGAGATCGCCCTGCCTGCCCTCGCGCAGGACGAAGGCCTGGGGGGACCCGGGAACTCGCCCTGCAGGCGCGCCAAGATGCACCGCCGCGGAATCCGGCAGGCCGAGGTGGTCGCGGTAGACCAGGGCGGTGCGCTGTAGAAATTCGCGCACGGCGGCGGTGCTGTCGGGCGCCGCCGCCACTTCGAGGTAGGCGTCCAGCGCGAGCCGCGGCCGCTCCAGCGCGAACAGCAGGACGCTGGCTATGGTCAGGCGCAGGGCGGGCTTCGGGTCCTCGGCGGCGCTGCCGAGGCGCTGGTCGGCGGCCAGGTAGCGGTTGAGCTCGGCGTCGAG
>JADJIV010000032.1:0-55379 GCA_016706845.1 bacterium | reverse complement strand
ACGTAGGCGCCCACCTCTTCCCCGTAGACGTCGTGCGCGAAGCCCACCGCGATGCCCGCCTGCACGCCCGGCACGCTCATCAGGACCTCGTCGACCTCCAGGGGCGAGACGTTGACGCCGCCGCGGATGATCAGTTCCTTCAGCCGGCCGGTGATGAAGAAGTAGGGGCGGCCGTCGCGAGCGGGCAGCCAGAAGCCCTCGTCGCCGCTGCGGAACCAGCCGTGGGCGAAGGCCTGGCGGTTGGCCGCGTCGGCGCCGAAGTAGCCGGCCATGACGGTCGCGCCGCGGATCACGATCTCGCCGCGCTCGCCGGCGGGCAGGGCGGCGCCGGCGGGGTCGTGGATCGCCATCTCGTTGGCGGAGAGCGGCGTGCCGATCGAGGGGAACCCGTGGTCGCCCAGCCACGCGCGGTGCTCGTCGGCCGGCAGGTCGACCGGCAGGAAGCAGGCGTAGCAGGTCGTCTCGCTCAGGCCGTAGCCGTGGACGATGCGCAGGCCGAAGCGGGCCTCGAAGCGCAGGGCCAGCTCGCAGGTCAGCGGCCCCGCGCCGCAGATCAGGTGCCGGAAGCCGGAGAGGTCCAGGCCGCCGGTCGCGGCGGTCCCCTTGTCCGCGCCCTGCAGCAGGAAGGCCAGCAGCGTGGGCACGACGCTGACGACCCGCACGCGCTCGCGCGCCAGCAGCGGGAAGAAGGCTTCCGTCCGGAACTTGCGGCAGAGCACCACCGCGCCGCCGCAGACCAGCGGCGTCACCAGCGTCACGACGATGCCGTTGACGTGGTGGATGGGCAGCACGCACATCAGGCGGTCGCCCGGGCCCAGCCCGTGCCAGGCGGCGATCTGCCGCGCGTCGACCAGCAGGTTGCCGTGGGTCAGCACGACGCCCTTGGGCCGGCCGGTCGTGCCGCTGGTGTAGACGATCAGAGCCTCGTCGTCCGCGTCCGGGATCGCGGGCGCGGCGCCCGGCACGAGGGCGGCATCGTCGACGTGCGCGTAGCCCTGCCGGCGGTCGCCGGCCAGGACCACATCGCGCAGATCCGGCAGCCCGGCGCGCAGCGGCGCGACGCGGTCCAGGTACTCGGCGCGCGTGAAGAGCAGCTTCACCCGCGCGTCGGCCAGGATGAAGGCGAGCCGCGCGGCGTCCTCCCCCGCGTTCAGCGGCACGATGCAAGCGCCCAAAGACCAGGCGGCGAGGTACTGCAGGACGGTGTCGGGATGGTTGTGGGCCAGGGTCGCCACGCGATCGCCGCGGCCCACGCCGAGCCCGGCCAGGAGCGCCGCCAGGGCCGCGACCCGCGCGCCCGCCTCGCCGTAGCTCAGGACCGTGCGGCCGCCGTGCTCGTCGACGTACACGAGCCAGTCGCGTCCGGGATGCGCAGCGGAGCCGTGCGCGAGCAGGACGCCACGGTGTCCCCGTCCGCAGCCGCGGCATCGCGGGACGTCGGCCGCCGGGCGGCGGCGATGAGTTCGGACAGCGACGGATCGTTCAGCATCGGCATCCCCGCGGCATGGAAGTCGTCGAATCGCCGCCAGTATACCCGCCAAAATAGACGATTGCGACAGTCCTGTATCCTGGATTCACGGTCATTCCGGGCGACCCCTTGTTCGGCGGCGCGGGGCGGTAGCATGTGCGGGGGTTCGATAAATTTTAACATCATGCGCCCGGATCCCCCGGCCCCCCGACACGGGCGGCGCGCCATGCCGTCGGTTTGCAAACCTGGAGGGAGACACCGAATCGGAGCACCAAGTTGTTGCTGATCCTGGCGCTCGGCGTCGCGGCCTGCATCGGCTGCAGCGACGACGACGGGCCGGGCGATCCGCAGACCAACGCCATCATCATCAACCCGGAGCCCAACAGCATCAACGCGCCCTGGCAGCTCTCGGGACCGGGCGTCTTCAGCGACTCCGGCAACGGGGACGAGACGCTCGAGGACCTGGCCGCCGGCGACTACACGCTGACCTGGGGCGCGGTGGCGGGCTGGACGACGCCCAGCCCCGCCCGCCACGCCTGACCGACGACGGCGCGATCACCTTCCCGGCCTACGTGGCCAGGCGGGGACGATCACGTGCCCCGAGCCCGACAGCCTCGACGCCCTGGAGATCACGGGCCGGGCGACCGTCGGGCCGGGCGACCTCACGCTCCCGGCCCGCCCACACGCGACCTGGGGCGCGTGCGGCCGCCGCGGCCAACGCGACGCAGACCCTGGCGACGGGCGGGACGTTGACCTTCACCGGGACCTACGTCGAAGAGGGCGGCGGTGTCGTCTGGCCGCTCAACCAGGACAACTCCTGGACCTACGAGTACGAGTTCGGCGGGGACCCGGAGACGGTCACCCTCACCGCGGGCGCGGAGCAGCAGGTGGGGGGCGTCGACGTCACGGTGGTCCAGTACTCCGGCAGCGACATCTTCGAGTACTATTTCATCTACCTGCGCAACGACACCGGCGGGCTCTACTTCTACGGCGACGAGCTCTTCGGGGGCCTGCTCACGCCGGACCTCTGGTGCAAGTACCCCTGCTCCGTCGGCGACGAGTGGAGCACGTCGGGGCAGGGCGCGGTCGTGAACTGGGAAGTGATCGCGACGGGCGAGAGCGTCACGGTGCCCGACGGCACCTACGATTGCATCCACCTGCGCGGCACGCCCGAGCTCGGCGGCACACCCGCCGACCACTGGTTCACGGTCGGCGTCGGCGAGGTCAAGATGACGCACGGCGCGGTGCTGATGCAGCTGACGAGCAAGTACATCCAGTAGCGGCCGGCCGGGACAAGGGGGAGGGGACCCGGGCGCGGGTCCCCTCCGTCATGAGGGCCGTGGCGTGATTTCCGTTCCAGCTCGAACCGCCGCCCGAGCGTCGTGTACTCGCTGCCGGCCAGGCGGCCCACCGGGCGCAGCGCGCCGGTGTCGATGCGGCCGTCGTGGAGCAGGTCGTCGCGCACGTGGAAGCGCAGCACCTCGCCCAGGACCAGCGCGCCGCCCCCCGCCCCGTCGGCGCCCACCTCCACGATCTGCAGCAGGCGGCACTCCAGGCTCACCGGCGACTCGGCCACGCGCGGGGCCCGCACCGCCTCGCAGGGAACGGGCGTGAGGCCGGCCTCGGCGAACTCGCTCACCCCGGGGGCGAACTCCCGCGCGGTCTCGTTGGCCTGCGCCACGGTGTCCTCGTCCACGATGTTGACCACGAACTCGCCGGTGGCGCGCACGTTGCGCAGGGTGTCCTTCTCGGCGCCGTCGGCGAACCGCCGCATGGGCGCGAAGCAGACCACCGGCGGCGCGGCGGCCACCCCGGTGAAGAACGAGAACGGCGCCAGGTTGGGCCGGCCGTCGGCGTCGACGGTCGACACCCAGGCGATCGGGCGCGGCAGGATCGAGCCGATCAGCAGCTTGTAGGCGCCCCGCAGGTCCAGCGTCCGCGGGATCGATGATCATGCGCCCTCCAGCCAGCTCAGGGGGTAGGCGGGGTCGTCGGCCGCCACGGCGTCGAGCCCCACGCGCAGCGGCGCGAAGGTGTCGACCATCACCGCGAGCTCGCCGGTCTCCTTCGCGCCCAGCGCCTTCTCGATGAGGCCCGGCTGCGGCCCGTGCGGGTAGCCCATGGGGTGCAGCGTCAGCGACTCGGTCTCGATCCCGCGGCGGCTCATGAAGTTGCCCTCGACGTAGTAGAGGATCTCGTCGCTGTCGACGTTGCTGTGCGCGTACGGGATGGGCACGGCCTCGGGGTGGAAGTCGAACAGGCGCGGCACGAACGAGCAGACCACCAGGCCGGGCGCCGTGAAGGTCACGTGCACCGGCGGCGGCAGGTGGACCTTGCCGACCACGGGCATGAAGTCGTGGATGCTGAAGGCCCACGGGTAGCAGAAGCCGTCCCAGCCGACCAGGTCGAAGGGGTGGTGCGCCAGCACCGTCTCCTGGACGCGGTCGCGCAGCTTCACCAGCACCGGGTAGTCGCCGGGCTCGTCGACGGGATCGCGCCAGCGGGGCGCCCGCAGGTCGCGCTCGCAGTAGGGGGCGTGCTCCATGATCTGCCCGTGGTCGCTGCGGAAGTGGCGCGGCACCTGCACCGGCCCGCGCGTCTCGACCACGAACAGCTTGACGCGGCCCGGCTCGCAGCGCAGGCGGTGCGTCGTGCCGCGCGGCACGACCAGGTAGTCGCCGGGGCCGAAGTCCAGGTCGCCGTACATGCTCTCGAGGGTGCCCGCGCCGTGGTGGACGAAGACCAGCTCGTCGGCCAGGGCGTTGCGGTAGAAGGCCGGCTGCGCGGTCTCGGGCTCGCAGGTCGCCACCACGAGGTCGTCGTTGAAGGCCAGCACGCGCCGGCCGAACACCGGGCAGCCGCCGGCCGGCAGCCGCGACGTGAACACGTGGCGGTGGCGGTGCGGCTCGTCGGCGGCGGCCGTCAGCGGCAGCGGCCGCGACGCGCCCACGCTGCGCACGGCGGTCGGCGGGCGCAGGTGGTAGGCGTTGCTCGCGACGTCGGAGAAGCCCTCGCGGCTGATCAGCTCCTCGTAGGTCAGCCGGTCGCCGATGCGGTGCTGGATGTGGCGCTTGCCGGGGATCTCGCCCCGCTCGACGTAGTACGGCATCTCACTCCTCCCCCGCGGCGCGCGCCACGGTCGCGGCCAGGACGCCCAGCCCCTCGACCTCCAGTTCGAGCACGTCGCCCGGCCGCAGCCAGCCGCCGGCGCGCTCGGGCCGCAGCTCCAGGATGCAGCCCGTGCCCACGGTCCCCGAACCGATGACGTCGCCGGGGTGCAGGTCGACGCCGCGCGAGGCGCGCGCCAGCATCTCCCCGAACGACCAGTGCAGGTCGCGCCAGTTGCCGCGCGAGATCTCGGCGCCGTTGCGCCGCGCGACCATCGCCAGGTCGTAGCCCTTGCCGGCGCGCCGGTCCGCGAGCTCGTCCGGGGTCACGAGCCACGGCCCGAGGCCCGTGGCGAAGTCCTTCCCCTTGGCGGGCCCCAGGCCCACCTTCATCTCGGCCCGCTGCAGGTCGCGGGCGGACCAGTCGTTCAGCACGCAGTAGCCGGCGATCGCCGACTCGGCGTCGGCCGGGTCCAGGTCGCGGCCCCCGCGCCCGATCACCGCGGCGATCTCCAGCTCGAAGTCCAGCTCGGCGGTGTCCGGCGGCATCGCGACCGCCGCGCCGTGGCCCACCATCGCGGCCGCGTTCGAGAAGTAGAAGACGGGGAACTCGTACCACTCCGCGACCATCTCCAGGCCGCGGTGGCCGCGCGCGGTGCGCACGTGCTGCTCGAAGGCGTAGAAGTCGCGGAACGAGGGCGGCCGCGGCACCGGCGGCAGCAGCCGCACACCGTCGAGCGCCAGGACCGCGGGACGGTCGCCGTCGCGCGCGACGTCGCGCTCAGGCCGCGGGCCGCCTGGACGAGCGTGCGCAGCAGGGGCTCGCAGCGGTCCCAGCCGTCCAGCGCCTCCGGCATGGTCGCCGGCACGCCGGTCCAGTCGCGCGCGCCGCCCTCGCGGTTCAGGACCGAGGCGGCGGCGACCACGTCGACCACCTCGTGCGACCCGTCCCGGTCCGGCCGGACCAGGCCCAGCCGCGGGAAGTCGCCGTCGCGGCGGGCGTAGGAGCAGAGCTTCATGGGGCGTTCCGTTCCCGGTTACAGGTTCCCGCGCCGCGCCTGCTCGCGCTCGATGGACTCGAACAGGGCCTTGAAGTTGCCCTTGCCGAAGCTGCGCGCGCCCTTGCGCTGGATGATCTCGAAGAAGAGCGTGGGCCGGTCCTGCAGGGGCCGCGTGAACAGCTGCAGCAGGTAGCCGCTGTCGTCGCGGTCCACCAGGATCCCGTGGCGCCGCAGCACCTCGACATCCTCGTCGATGGGCCCGACGCGGTCCAGCAGCGTCTCGTAGTAGGCGTCGGGGATCTCCAGGAACTCCACGCCGTGGCGGCGCAGCCGCTCGACGGTGGAGATGATGTCCCGGGTGTACAGGGCCGCGTGCTGGACGCCGGGGCCGAAGTTGGCGTCCACGTACTCCTGGATCTGGGAGCGCTTGAGACCGTCGGCGGGTTCGTTGATCGGCATCTTGATGCGCTCGTTCGCGCTGGCGACCACGATGCTGCGCAGGGCCGAGTGGGCGGTGGACACGTCCTTGTCGTCGACGGTCCAGATGCGGTGGAAGCCGAAGACCTCCTCGTACCAGCGGGCCACCCGCTCCATCTCGCGGTCGCCCTGGTTGCCCACGATGTGGTCGACGAACTCGAGCCCCGCCCCCTCGACCGGCTGCGTCGGGGCGACCGGCTCGTAGCCCGGCAGGAAGACGCCGCGGTAGCCGTCGCGCTGGACGAAGGTGTGGGTCGTGTCGCCGTAGGTGGCGATCGTCGCCAGCAGGACCCGGCCGTGCGCGTCCTCGCGCACCTCCGGCCCGCGCACCGACCTGGCGCCGTGCCCGGTCGTCCACTCCCAGGCCTTGCGCGCGTCGTCCACCAGGAAGGCGATGTCCTGCACCGCGTCGCCGTGGCGCGCCAGGTGGGTGTTGTGGTGGTGGTCGGGCTTCAGGGGCGACTCGAGGACCAGGGTGATCTTCCCCTGGCGCAGCACCCAGGCCGAGGCGTCGCGGCTGCCGGTCTCGAGCCCCCTGTAGGCGACGGGCGCGAAGCCGAAGCGTTCCTGGTAGTAGACCGCCGCCTGGCGGGCGTTGCCCACGACGAAGCCCAGGTGGTCGGTGCCCGTGATTTCGAACGGTACGCTCATCGTCCCCTCCGCTTCCGGATGGCCGCAGTCGTCACATCCAGCACATGAAAAACCAGGTCGCGCCCGACGGCCAGTCGCGGACCGGGCCGGCGCCCGTGAAGTGATCGACAGCGCCCGCCGGCCGGTCTATCATGTCGCCTCGATGCCCTCCCCCGGCGCCCCTGCGCGCCCCAGGCCGTCCCCAGCCACGCGGATGGAACGACGATGATGTCGACGACCGGCCTCGTCCGCGGGGCCACCGACCACGCGCAGGTCCAGTTCTTCCGCTACGGGATCGTGGGCGGCGCGGCCTTCGTCGTGGACTTCGGCTCGCTGTACGCCCTCAAAGAGATCGCCGGCGCCCACTACCTGGCCGCCGCGGCCCTGGCCTTCCTGCTGGGCCTGGCCACCAACTACGCCCTGAGCGTGCGCTGGGTGTTCGCGACCCGCCGGCTGGCGAACCGCTGGGCCGAGTTCGCCGTGTTCGGGCTCATCGGACTGGTCGGCCTCGGCCTCAACGAGCTGGTCGTCTGGCAGTGCACCGAGACGCTGGGCCTGCACTACCTCGCCTCGAAGTGCGTGGCCGCGGTGCTGGTCCTGTTCTGGAACTTCAGCGCCCGCCGGCGCGCCCTCTTCCAGCAGATGCGCGGGACATGAAACGCGCCGTCATCATCGGGGCCGGCCCCGCCGGCCTGACCGCCGCCCTGGAACTGCTCGAGCGGACCGACGTCGTGCCCGTCGTCTTTGAGGCGAGCGACGCCCTCGGCGGCCTCTCGCGCACCGTGGTGCACGCCGGCAACCGCATCGACATCGGCGGCCACCGCTTCTTCTCCAAGTCCGACCGGGTCATGGACTGGTGGCTGCGCATCCTGCCCCAGCAGGGCACGCCGGCGCCGGACCCCGCGACCACCGACGCGGTCATGCTCGTGCGCTCCCGCCTGTCGCGGATCTTCTACCTGCGCCGGTTCTTCGACTACCCGGTCACCCTGTCGCTGCAGACCGTCCGCAACCTGGGCCTGCCGCGGATGCTGCGCATCGGGTTCGGCTACGCCCGCGCCCGCCTGTTCCCCGTGCGCCCGGAGCGCTCCCTGGAGGACTTCTTCATCAACCGCTTCGGGCGGCAGCTCTACGCCACGTTCTTCCGCGACTACACCGAGAAGGTCTGGGGCGTGCCCTGCCGCCAGATCCGGCCCGAGTGGGGCGCCCAGCGCATCAAGGGTCTGTCGATCACCGGCGCCCTGCTCCACGCGGCGCGCGGGATCTTCGGCCGCGACGGCTCGGTGCGGCAGAAGGGCGTCGAGACCAGCCTCATCGAGCGCTTCCTCTACCCGAAGTTCGGACCCGGACAGATGTGGGAAGAGGTGGCGCGCCGCGTCGTCGCGCGCGGCGGCGAGATCCACCACGGCTGCCGCTGCGTCGGGATGGACGTCGCGGACGGGCGCGTGACCGCGGTGCGGATCGAGGAGGCGGCGAGCGGCCGCACCACCGCGCACGCAGCGGACTACGTGATCTCGACGATGCCCGTGCAGGAACTGGTGGCCGGCCTGGGCGGCGACGTGCCCGCCAACGTGCGCGAGGTCGCCGCCGGCCTGCGCTACCGCGACTTCATCACCGTGGGCCTCCTGCTCGACCGGCTGCTGATCCGCAACCAGACGTCGCGGCCGACGCCCGACGGTCTGATCCCCGACAACTGGATCTACATCCAGGAGCCCGACGTGCGCCTCGGCCGGCTCCAGGTCTTCAACAACTGGAGCCCCTACCTGGTGGCCGACCCGACCAAGGCCTGGCTCGGCCTGGAGTACTTCTGCAACGAGGGCGACGATCTCTGGAGCATGGACGACGCCTCGTTCGCCGACTTCGCCGTCGCCGAACTGGCGCAGATCGGCGTCATCGATCCCGCCGACGTGCGCGACCGCGTCGTGATCCGCATGCCCAAGACCTACCCGGCCTACTTCGGCACCTACGACCGCTTCCGGGAGATCCGCGACTACACGGACACGCTGGCGAACCTCTTCCTGATCGGCCGCAACGGCATGCACCGCTACAACAACCAGGACCACTCGATGCTGACCGCGATGGCGGCCGTCGACGCCATCGCGTCCGGCGCCACCGACAAGACCGCCATCTGGGACGTGAACGTCGAAGGGGAGTACCATGAGGAGAAGCGCTCCTGAGGTCCGCTCCCTGCTGCGCGCGGCCCTGATCGCGGCGCTCGCCGCCGCGGGCCTGCTGCTCGGGCTGGCGGTGGCCGAACGGTACGTGCAGCTGCCCTGGCGCAACCCCTGGGACGTGACCGGACTGCTGGCCGCGCTGCGCTACAACCCCGCGAACAACCTCCTGAAGTACCTGCTCGTCGTGGCGGGCCCGTCGCTGCTGCTGCTGCTGGCGGCCGCGACGCCGCTGCGGCGCCTGCTCTTCGCCGCGACGACGAAGCCGGCTGCGCTCCCGCCGGAGACCGCGCGCCGCCGCCCCGCGGCCTGGGTCGTCGTGCTGTCGCTGCTCTACGTCACGATCATGGCGATCTGCGTCACGACCTACCACGCGGGCAACCGGCAGATCGACGCCTTCCACGAGGGCGAGACGCTGGGCGCCGCGACCTGCCACCTCGCCGGCCAGGCCCCCTACCGCGACACGATCTTCGTGCACGGCGTCTGGCAGGACCCGCTGCGCTCGGCGACCGCCTTCGCGCTGTTCGGCCGCTCGATCGGCGCGGCGCGGACGCTGGAGTCGCTGACCAAGGTGGCGAGCTACCTGCTGCTGTTCGCGCTGCTGTGGCGGCTGGGCGGGCGACGGCTCGCGCACGCGCACGCCGCCTTCCTGTTGGTGATCCTGCTGACCGAAACCGTCTTCCTGCACGTCGCGGGTCAGCTGGCGATCCCGCCGCGCGACGTGGTGTCGTTCGCGTTCCTACTGCTGATGCTGGAGCTGTGGCGACGGCTGCGGGTCGAGGAGGCGACGGGCGCCGGCGGTGCGGCGGCGTTCGCGGCCCTGGCCGCCTTCACCGCCGTGGGCGCGTTCGCCTACTCGGTCGACCGCGGCTTCTTCCTGACCGCGGCGCTGCTGCTCGTCGCGCCACTGCTGCTGCACATGGCTGCCGGCCGGAAGGCGGCGGGGCGCCTGGCGCTCGCCGGTGCGGCCGGCGGCCTGGCGGGCGTGTTGCTATTGGGCGCGGCCCTGCAGTGGCAGTTCGCGGCCTTCGCCGACTTCGTCTTCGTGAAGATGCCGCAGTACAAGGAGCTGATGGACGGCAAGGTCTACCCGTTCACCGAGCGTGACTACCTGATCCCGGTGGCCGTCACGGCGTTCAACGCCTTCGTCGTGTTGTTCGGGCTGCTGCGCGCGGCAGTACCGGCGGACGGCGGGCGCCTGCGGGCCGTCCTAGACCACGCCGCGGCGCGGCTCCCGGCCATCCTGCTGCTCGTGCTGTCGGTGCTGTTCTACCGCAGCGCGCTCGGCCGCTCCGACCCCGAGCACGTCGTGTACGCCTCTGCGCCCACCTACCTGCTGTCGCTCCACCTGCTGGTCGGCGGACCGTTGCGCGGGCTGCTGCAACGCCGGTCGGCGCACATCGTTCTGGCGACGATCATCGTGGTCTTCGCGTTGGCCGGCGCCTGGAAGATCCACCACCGCGACCTGCTGGCGCGCAACTTCCCGTTCCGCCAGCCGGACCGCGAACTGGTGACGCCGGAGGTCGCCGAGGCGATCGACTTCCTGAAGGCCAACCTCGCCCCGGGCGACGACTTCTTCACGATGACCTCGGAGGCGGTCTGGTACTACCACCTGGACCGGCCCTGCCCCTGCCGCTTCCCGGTGGTGTGGTTCGCGATGCCGCCGTTCTACCAGCAGGAGATCGTGCGGGACCTGCAGCGGCGGCCGGTCAAGCTGGTGCTGTACGCGGACGACAGCACGGGGTACGCCATCGACGGGATCACGAGCCGGGAGAGGTTGCCGATCGTGGAGGAGTATCTGAGGGCGGCGTTCGAGCCGTTCGCCGTGGTCGGCGCGCACGAGATCTGGATCAGGCGAGAGTCCGCACCCTGAGCGCGGCGACCGCCGCGCTCACCGCCTCCCCGGCAACAACCCCACCACCAACTCCAGATCCCCCCGCCCCACCACCCGCAGTCCCACCAGCGCCACCACGTAGAGCACCCCCGTCAGCGCCGTCATCGCCGCGAACGGCCAGATCCCGATCGTCGGCAGCGCGAACCAGCTCACGCCCCACCCCGGCGCCACCAGCTTGCCGAGCAGCACCGCCGCGGCCCAGGCCAGCAGCATGGCCGCCGAGCCGTCCACCAGGGCGCGCCGCACGGGCATGACGATGCCCGCGCGCCGCAGGTAGACGCGGTGCATGACGAGGCCGACGCCGAGGCTCAGCACCGTGACCGCCGCCGCGCCCGGGCTGCCCAGCACCGGGACGACCAGGAGGTTGAGCCCGATGTTGGTGGTCATCGAGGCCAGCGCGATGCGCATGAAGGTGCGCTCCTGCCCCGCGGTCATCAGCAGGCGGTTGAAGACGATGCTGGCCGCCTGCACCGGCACGCCCCAGATGGCGACGCGGAACACCGTCACCGAGGCCGACAGGTCGGCGTCGCCGGAGGTCGCCAGGCGGATCAGCGGCGCCGCCGCCAGCGTGCAGAACAGGGTCAGCGGGAACACCACCAGGTGCTGGTAGCGCAGCGCGCGCTCGCCCATGCGCTCCACGTGCCCGGTCTCGCCGTCGCGCTCCTGCTCGCGGTAGCGCATCAGCGAGGGGAACAGCGCCGCGGCGAAGAGGTAGGGCACGATCAAGAGCAGGTCCAGCGGCCGGTGGCCGATCGTGTAGACGCCGGCGTCGTGCTTGCCCAGCATCTCCATGATGATCACGGTGTCGATCTTGTAGGAGATGATGCCGAAGGTCGTGGCCATGAACAGCGGCAGGCCCAGGCGCAGCATCCAGCGCAGGCCGACCCGGCGCGCCGAGGCCGCGCCGCGCCACGAGCCGGCGACCCGGACCATCAGCGGCAGCACGATCACCAGGCGCGCGGCGCGGCTGACGACGTTGGCCCAGACGACGCCCATGACGCCGAAGCCGGCGTCGAGCCACCACCACGCCAGGCCGAAGTAGACCGCCGCCGAGACGAGCTGGCTCCAGGTCGAGTACTCGACCTTCTCGTGGGCCTGCAGCACGGAGTCGCAGGCCAGGCTGGTCGACTCCAGCAGCACGCCCACGGCCATCAGCATGACCGCTGCCCGCGTCGCGCCGTCGTAGCCGGTGGCGAACACGTAGGCCGCCAGCAGCGCGTAGGTGGCGAAGCCCAGCAGCAGCCGGATGCGGAAGGCGGCCCAGAAGATGGGCCAGGTGGCGGCGTGGTCCTTGATGATCTCGCGCGTGATGAGCGTGGTGAGGCCGAAGGTCGAGATGGTCAGGATGATCGAGGTGAGGTCGACCGACAGGCCCCAGACGCCCATGCCCTCGACGCCGACCGTGCCGGTCATGCGCCGGAAGATCAGGAACGCCAGGATGCGCCCGGCGAACAGCCCCACGGTCATCAGCAGGGCGTTCTTGGCCACGTAGCGGGACGCGCGCATCGGATTCCGTTCGGTTGTCGCCTAGAAGTAGCCGCTGGTGACGGCCGTCACCTGGGGGCCGCCCCCCGACCAGGGCCAGGTGAGGTCGAGGCGGGCCACATCGGCCCGCGCCGAGCGCGTCGGCCCGAAGCGCAGCCCCACGCCCGTCTCGTGGCGGGCGCGTCCGAGACCGCGCGCCTCGTCGTTCCACCACGCGGCGCCGCCGGACTGGAAGACCGCGACGCCGAGCTTGTACAGCCCGAGCAGCTCGCCCGGCAACAGCCGGGTCTGCTCCAGGTTCCAGCGCACGAGCCGGTCGCCGACCATGCCGTCATAGTCCAGCGTGCGCAGCCCGCGTGTCAACCCCAGCGCGAAGGCCTCGGGGCCGAGCAGGCGGGAACCGTAGGCGCCCTCGAGCCAGGCGCGCGAGAGGTTCACCTCGTCCGCGTGCGCGATCCAGCCCGCCTCCAGGCCGACCCCCAGCGCGCGGTTGTCGCGGCTGCCGAGGCTGATCTGGCCGGTGTGCCGCAGCAGCAGCATCCCCGGGCCGAGGCGGGACCAGTCCACGGCCCGCCACTCGGCCATGAACCGTTCGCGATCGCTGCCGAGGGCCGACAGCACCGGTCCCGCGCTCAGCCGCAGCAGGGGGTCGAGGTTCAGGTCCTCCTGCGCGCCGTAGCTCATCACGAAGCGCTCGGTGGCCCAGCGCCGGCCCAGCGTTTCCACGACCAGCAGGGGCTGGACGCGGCGGCCGCTGCTGCGCGTCAGCGCGGGGCCCGCCGCCGCGCGCAGGACGTCCCCGCCGACCGTCCGGCCGTCCGAGAGCGCGACCGCGTCGGGCACCGCGAAGCGGTTGTCGTCGGACCACAGGCCCAGCCCCAGCCGCCAGATCCGGCCGGGGCCGCGGTGGACGCGCCGGCCGGCCCAGACCTGCAGCCCCCGCTCGCGCAGCGGCAGGCTCGCGTAGAGGCTCCGCTCGCCGCCGGTGCCGGCCGCTCCCGCGGGCGACACGTAGAAGCGCGGCGTGAAGGTGCGGTCCCAGGCGCCGGCCTGCAGGGCCCACGGCGATTCCTCGGCCAGGTAGGGGCGGGCGAAGACGACGTTGCGCGTGCGCCCGTCGCTCAGGTCGGTGTAGTCGAAGCGGCACTGGTAGGGCGAGCCGAGCACGCGCCGGTTCTGGTAGCTCAAGCGGCGGAAGGAGCGGTCCTCGTCCGCGCCGAGCGACGCGATCAGTTCGACGCCGTAGCCCAGGAAGTTCTGGTCCGACAGCTCCGCCGACCAGCGGTCCTTCACCGGGGAGTGGGCGTAGCTGGCGGCCGTGGTCAGCGACCAGGTCTCCTGGGCGCGCACCTCCAGCACGAGGCCCCCGTCCGGCAGCGTGTCGACGGGCACCACCGCGACGTTGGTCAGGAAACCCAGCGCGCGCAGGTTGCGCTCGGTCTCCTGCAGCCGGGCGGCATCCAGGATATCGCCTTCCGCGAACAGGAACTCGCGCCGCAGGACCGCCTCGCGGGTGTCGACGTGCAGGGCGTTGACCAGGCGGCGCGTCGCGTGCATGAAGCCGTGGGAGCCGGCGAGCTCCGACGACGCGAAGATCTCCTCGACGTGCAGCCGGACCTCGCCGACGCGCAACGGAAGGTCCGCGCCGGCGGCCACACCGCCGCTGATCACGGAGCAAGCCGCACAGCATCGCGACGAGGCCTGAATCGGCCGGAGGTTATGCCAGATTGTCATGTCATTCCGGTCGGGTCGCCCCCGTCATTCCTGTCATGATGTCATGTGTGCGGACGGTTCAGCAACACGCCGCCGGTGGTCGAGTTCCCATCCAATCACGTATCCTGAATGTTGTCAAGGCATTGCCGCCAGTCATCCGCAGTCGCAACCATCGGGCACGGCCTTTGATTCGGACTGCGGAACCGCGTGAACAGCCGCCGTAGCGGCCACCGATAGGACCGACCCACAAACAGGAGGATGGACCATGACGACCAACCTGATGCCCATGAACCTCGCGACCCTGCTGGACACCTTCTTCGCTCCCGCGACCGCCTACTCCGGGACCGATCCCGAGCTGTGGACCGCCCCGCGCACCGAGGTCTTCGAGGGCGACAAGGACTACATCATCCGCATGGACCTGCCCGGGGTCAACCGCCAGGACCTCGAGATCGAGATCGAGAACGACTCGCTGACGGTCAAGGCCCGGCGCGAGCTGAAGAACGAGGAGGGCTACCGGGCCGTGCGCCGCGAGCAGACCGGCGCCATCAGCTACCGGCGCTCCTTCGACCTGGTGCGCCAGATCGATCCCGAGGGGATCCAGGCCGAATTGCAGGCCGGCGTGCTGTCGATCACCCTGGCCAAGCACTCCCAGGCCATGCCCCGGCGGATCGAAGTGAAGTGACCCCGACCGGCAAGGACGCCGGCGTGCGAGATTGGCCGGGACATCGTCCCGGCCGTCTCGTATAATACCCCCATCATGCGACTGATCAGCTTCAAGCATCCGGACGGGCCCCGGCCGGGCGTGGCCCTGACCGACAAGGTCTGCCTCGACCTGGTGGCCGCGGACCGCTCCCTGCCGCGCTCCTGGAACGCGCTGTTCGCGCGCATGTCCGAGGTGCGCTCGCTCGCGGACCGCTGGCGCAACCCCAGCGACGTCATCGACGGCGTGCCCCTGTTCTCGCGCACGAAGTACCCGCTGCTGCCGCCGATCCCCTCGCCGTCGAAGATCATCGCCGTGGGCCTGAACTACCGCGACCACGCCGAGGAGCAGCGCAAGGCGCCGCCGCCGCGCCCGATGCTCTTCAGCAAGGCCACGACCTGCCTGCAGTCCGACCACGGACCGATCCTGCTGGACCCCGACCTGACCCAGGTCGACGCCGAGGCCGAGCTCGCCGTGGTGATCGGCCGCGCCGGCCGGCGCATCTCCCGCGCCGACGCGCCCGCGCACATCGCGGGCTACATGTGCTTCAACGACGTCTCGGACCGCGAGGCCCAGCAGGCCGACAAGCAGTTCTTCCGCGGCAAGAGCATCGACACCGGCGGGCCGTGCGGCCCCTGGCTCGTCACCCCCGACGAGCTGCCTTACCTGGCCGACGGGCTCGGCATCACCGGCACCCTGAACGGCGAGGTCGTCCAGCGCAGCAACACCGACCAGCTCATCTTCCCCATCGACGAGCTGATCCGCTTCGCCAGCCTCCACATGACGCTGCTGCCGGGCGACATCATCACCACCGGCACCCCCGGCGGCGTCGGCGTGTACCGCGATCCCCCCCGCTTCCTGCGCCCCGGCGACGTCGTCGACGTCGCGGTCGAGGGCGTCGGCCTGCTGAGCAATCCCGTCGTCGCCCTTTAACTCCCCCCCCACCTGCGGTCAAGTCGCCCGCGCCGCGGCCGATGACACGGTCGATGCACCGTCGTCCCCGCGCGCCCCGAACCCGGAGACCAGCCATGGCCCAGGCCGCGACCGCCAACCCGTTCCAGATGGCGAAGCTCCTGCTCGCCCTGCCGCGCTACGAGACCTACCTGCGGCCGCAGGCGGCGATGATCGGCGAGCGCGATTTCCGGCTCTGCCTGGCGCAGCTGCTGCAGGCCCTGGCGGGCCGGCTGCTCGTGGCGGTGGAGATGCGGGGCCGCGCGCTGGGGCCGCAGCAGCACGAGATCCTCGAGGAGACGGCCGAGGACCTCGGCGCGCTCATCACGCACCTGAACCGGCGCGGCGCGATCCGCCTGGCGCGGCCGCTGGAACGCACCGTCGGCGAGCTGGGCGAGATCGACGGCCGGCTGGTGCTGCTGCTCGAACAGGTCTGGCGCGGCGTGCACGCGCTGCTGAAGCCGTCGCTCACCGGCGACGACTTCACGCAGGAGGCGTAGCGCCTGGGCGGGCTCCTGGAGGCCTTCGCCGAGGCCTCCGAGGAACGCAACCGGCGCCTCGGCCTGGGCTGGGAGTCCGAGATCGGGTTGAACCCCTTCACCGGCCGGCGCAAGGACTGACGGCCATGACGTTCGGCGACGGGCATCCCCTGGACCCGCGCGCCGCCTGGGAGACCGGCGACGCGCGCGCGCGGCCGATCGCCTGGTCGGCGCGCCCCGTCGGCGACGACGGCGGGGGCGATGCCGTCGGGGGCAAGGCCGTCGGGGGCGAGGCCATCGAGGGGCCGTTCGACCTGGGCTTCGCCGCCGGGCGCGGGCTCGAGCTGACGGTCGGGCGCGGCGAGACCGTGCTGATGTGCCGCCGCGGCGAGGTGCTCGCCGTCTACCTCGAGGGCCGCCACGTGCTGCGCATCGCCGACGGCCGCACCGACGCCCTGCCGGGCAACGGCCGGCTCACGCTGATCCACGACGACCGGGTCATCCGCATCCCCTGGCGCGGCGCGATCCCGCTGCCGGGGCGCCGCGATCCCTCGCCGCTGGTGGCCCTGGCCGCCGGCCGCTTCGACGTCCTGGTCGTCGACCCCCTGCTGCTGCAGCGGACCGTGCTGCGCGACGGCGACGAGCCCGGCGCGGTCCTCTGCCGCGCGGCCCTGGCCCACCTGGTGCCGACCGTCGCCGCGCTGCGCCTGGCGAACCGCGACGGGGCCGACGGGAGCCGGGCTCTGCGGGACGTGCTGGCCGGCCTGCAGCCCTGCGACCTCGCGCCCGGGCTCGCCCGCTACGGGTTGGCCTGCGCGGCCCTGCACCCGTCGCCCGACGGCGCGGCGGCCGACACTTTCTTCCACGCCGCGCCTCTCGCCCGCCCCTGACCGGAGGCGGCGCGTACGCGGTCGCCTTGCTCCGGCCCCGGTTCCCGTGCTACGTTGGGCGCCGTCACACCCGCGGCGCCGGCCCCGGCGCCGCCTGTATGGACCCCGACGGAGCGGGAGCACGGATGCCGTCCCAGATTTCCCCGCCGACCTGCCCGCCGCGCCTCGCCGCGGCCCTCTGCGTGGCGCTCGTCCTGCTCGGGACCGCCGCGGCCCCGCGCGCCCAGGACGCGCCCGTGTTCGGGCCGATCGCGGTGGAGGGCAACACCTCCACGCAGTCGTCGCTCATCCTGAACGAGCTCGGCTTCGCCGAGGGCGACCCCTTCGACTTCGCGGTCCTGGACCGGGCCTGGGAACACCTCGAGGACACGGGCTGGTTCGCCTACGTGGACCTCGTCTACGACGACGAGGGCGGCGACGTCGTCCCGGTGACCGTGGTCGTCGAGGAGGACGCGACGCTGCGCTACTACCCGATCATCGACTACGACCGCCGCTGGGACGTGCTGCTCGGCGCCCGCATCTACGACATCAATTTCCGGGGGCGGGGCGAGCGGCTCTCGCTGGCGGCCACCTGGTACGCGCGGCACGGCTACGACGCCGAGTGGACGCACCCCTGGCTCTTCGGCGTGGACGGCCTGTCCTGCGGCCTGGACGCCGGCTGGGAGAGCGCCGATTTCGTCCACCGCGACACGGATTTCGAACGCTGGCAGCTCGGGAGCCGGCTGCGCTGGGACTACCGCCGCCCCCTGTTCGCGCAGGCGGAGCTGTCCGCCGGCGGCTTCGAGCAGGAGAGCGCGATCGGCGAGCTGCCCGACCCCTGGCCGGCCACCGTCCGCCGCCGCGCCACCCTGCGCGGCACCCTGGGCTTCGACAGCCGCAACCAGCCCTGGTACCCCACGCGCGGCCACTACCACCGGCTGATCGCCGAGCGCGTCCTGGGCGACGGGTTCGACGACTACACCCTGCTGACGGGCGACCTGCGCAGCTTCCTGCCGCTGCCCTGGGACCACGTGCTGGCGCTGCGCGGCTGGGGCCGGCGCGCCGAGGGGCGGGTCCCGCCCGAGGACCTGCTCTGGTGGGGCGGCCCCGAGACCCTGCGCGGCTACGGCTACGCCAGCCTGGTGGGCGACGAGGGCTTCCTGCTGAGCGCCGAGTACCGCTGGCCGCTGTTCCTGATGACGATCTCCGGCGACGGGCGCGTCATCGGCGTGGGCCTGCACGCGTTCGGCGACCTCGGCACGGACTGGTTCGAAGGCGGCGGGCGCCACCCCCGGGCCACCTGGGGCGGCGGCGCGCACATCAACATCTCGGACCACCAGTTCCGCTTCGAGCTCGCGGTGCCCGAACACGACGACGCGGTGTTCCAGTTCATGGACGCCTTCAACTTCTGACGGGGAGGTGAACGTGCTGCCCGGGGAGAAGGTCTACCTGACCCGTTTCGCCAAGAGCGCCGGCTGAGCCGCCAAGCTCGGCCCGGAGGGCCTCGAGGCGATCCTCGCGAAACTCCCCGACACCCGGCGTCCGGAGCTGCTGGTCGGCTACGAGACGTCGGACGATGCCGCCGTCTACGCGCTGACCGACGAGCAGGCCCTGGTCGCCACGGCCGACTTCATCACCCCGGTGCTGGACGACCCGCGCGCCTTCGGCGCGGCGGCCGCCGCCAACTCCCTGAGCGACGTCTACGCGATGGGCGGCACCCCCCTGGTCGCGCTGAACCTCTGCGGCTTCCCGGAGAAGGCGCTGCCGCCGGAGGTCATGGGCGAGATCTTCGCCGGCGCCGCCGCGGTCTGCCGCGAGGCGGGCGTCGTGGTCGGCGGCGGGCACACCGTGCGCGACGACGAGGTGAAGTTCGGGCTCGCGGTGACCGGGGTCGTGCATCCGGGACGCATCCTGCGCAACAGCGCCGCGCGCCCCGGCGACCTGCTGGTGCTGACCAAGCCGCTGGGCACCGGCGCGCTGGCGGCGGCCCTGAAGAAGGGCCTGCTCCCCGAGACGGGCCCCGACTACGCGGCCCTGGTGGGCGCGATGACCGCCCTGAACCGCTGCGGCGCGTTCCTGCACGCCTGCGGGGTGCGCGCCTGCACCGACGTGACGGGGTTCGGGCTGGCGGGGCACGCCGCCGAGATGGCGCTGGGCGCCGGCGTGCAGCTGTGCCTGGACACCGCCGCGCTCCCCCTGCTGCCCGACGCGGTCGGCCTCTGCGGCCGCGGCTTCACCTGCGGCGGCACCCGCTCCAACCGCGCCTTCGGCGCCGGGCGCGTCGGCTACGCCCCCTCGCTGGGCGAGGACGTGATCGGCCTGGTCAACGACCCCCAGACCTCCGGGGGCCTGCTCTTCGCCGTCCCGCCGGAGCGCTGCGAGGAGGCCCGGACGACCGCCCTGGCCCACGGGGCCCTCTGCGCCGCCGTCGTCGGCGACGTCCTGCCCCTAGGCCCCGGTTCTCCTCCTGTTTTCTTCCGGTAAATTGATCAAAGGTGCGCCTTTCCGCTCAAGGCGGGTCGCGGCAGGCCGATAGCTCCCCCACATCCGGACTTGGCGGCGCGGACCCGGTGAGGTGATCGAGGGGACCGGGGTGCGCGCCGGGAGGGATCCGGGATGATCGAGGAGGAGCCTCACTTGTCGACCGCGACCTTGTCCCTGAAGACCATCCATCCGCGCGACCTCAAGCTGGTCGTGAAGGAAGTCCCCACCCTGCCCATCGTCTACCAGCAGCTCTTCAGCAAGATGAGCAATCCCCAGGTCTCGGTGCCGCAGCTCGCCGAAATCGTCTCGCGCGACCAGGCGCTGACCACCAAGATCCTGAAGCTGGTCAACTCGGCCTTCTACGGCTACAAGCAGGAGATCAACACCATCAGCCGCGCGATGGTGATCCTCGGCTTCCGCACGGTGCGCAACGCGGCGCTGGCCATCAGCGTCTTCGACTACGTCGCCGGCATGGAGGAGGACAGCCGCTTCCCGATCGAGGACTTCTGGAAGCACAGCCTCTGCACCGCCACGATCTGCAAGATCCTGGGACAGGAGACCGGCATCAAGCAGCAGGAGGAGACGTTCACCGGCGGCCTGCTGCACGACATCGGCAAGCTGATCATGAAGAAGTACTTCACGGAGGACTTCGACGAGGTCTGCAACCACGCGCTGAACAACGGCCAGAGCTGGATCGCCGCCGAGTCCGAACTGCTCAGCGTCGACCACACCAACGTGGCCAAGGCGGTGCTGCGCAGCTGGAACTTCCCGGCGAACCTGGTCGAGTCCGTCCACTGCCACCACAGCCTGAACTCCGGCAGCTCCTACCCGGGCCTGGTGGCCCTGGTGAACGTGTCGGACCATCTCTCCTACATGCTCGGCATGGGCGCACCGGCGAGCCTCGCGGCCGCCGACGTCGATCCCTGGGCGCTGAGCGAGCTGAACCTCACGCTCGAGCAGGCGCTGCGGCTGCAGGACAAGTACGCCGAGGAGACGAACCAGTCGCTGGAGATCATGCAGATCATCCAGTAGGTTCGGGGCGGCATCGAAAACCCCGGCCCGGCGCGCGCCGGGCCGGGGTTTTCCACGTCCGGGAACGGGTCAATCAGCGACGTCTTCGGCGAGTGGAGCCGCCAGTTCCGGCGCCTGCGGCAGGCGCAGGGCCTTTTCGATGGGCGGGATCTCGGGCAGTCCCTCGCCGACGGCGGCGCCGAGCTGCTCGAAGCGGCGGGCCTGCGGCAGGACGTTGCGCTCGAGCGAGCCCAGGAACTTGTTGTAGCTGTCGACCGACCGGTCGAGGTGCTGGCCGTGCTTCGCGAGGTGCTCGGCCATCGTGCGCAGGCGCCCGTAGAGGTCGCGGCCCAGCACGCTGATCTCGAGCGCGCTCTCGGTCAGCTTCTGCTGGTTCCAGCCGTAGGCCACGGCGCGCAGCAGCGCGATCAGCGTGGTGGGCGAGGCGGGGATGACCTTCTCGTTGACGCCCTTCTCGATCAGCGACGGGTCCTGCGCCAGGGCCTGGCCGAAGATGTTCTCCCCCGGCAGGAACATCACGACGAACTCGGGCGAGGGTGCGAACTGGCTCCAGTAGTTCTTGAGCCCGAGCTTGCGCATGTGGTCCTGGATGTGACGGGCGTGATCGTCCAGCAGCGCGCGGCGGCGGCCCTCGTCCTCGGCCTCGACGGCCGCGAGGTAGGCGTCCAGCGGCGCCTTGGCGTCGACCACGACCTGCTGGCCGCCGGGCAGGCGCACGATCATGTCGGGGCGCAGCCGCCCGTCCTCGCCCTCGACCGAGGCCTGCTCCACGAAATCCACGTAGTCCAGCATGCCCGCCATCTCGACGACCTTGCGCAGCTGCAGCTCGCCCCAGCGCCCGCGCACCTCGGGCCGGCGCAGGGCCCGCACGAGGTTGGAGGTCTCGGACTTCAGGGCGCGCTGGTCGTCGTTGACGGTGCCGATGAGCCGCACGAGATCGGCGTGCGTCATCGCCCGCTGCTTCTCCAGCTGGGTGATCTCGAGGGTCACCCTGGCGAGCGTGTCGCCGATCGGCTTGACCAGGCTCTCGACGGCCTGCTGGCGCTGGGCCAGCTCGCCGGAGGCCCGGGCCACGACCTTCTCCAGCTCCGGGCGGGCCAGCTGCAGGAAGCTCTCGTTGTTCAGGCGCAGCGCGTCGGCGGCGACGGCCAGGAAGGCGTCGCGCTGCGCGCCGCCGTCGCGGTCGCGCCGGGCCAGTTCGTCGGCGAGGCGCGCGGCCTTCTCCAGCAGGGTGGCCTCGCGGGCGCGGCCGAGCAGGCGGGCCGCGATCGCGCCGACGAGCAGGCCGGCCAGGGCGGCGAGCAGGGCGGTCACGGGCTAGTCCTGCTCGCGGATCAGGTTGGTCAGGCCCACCTGGTCCTCGAGACGCTCGACGAGGATCGTGCGGGTCAGGGAGCAGGCTTCGGTGATCTTCTGCGAGCGCAGGCTGTAGTAGACGTTGATGCCGTCCTTGCGCGTGTTGACGACGCCGGCCTGGCGCAGCACGGCGAGGTGCTGCGAGGTGTTGGCCTTGGGGATCTCGAGGCGCTCGGCCAGCTCGTTGACGCAGATCTCGCCCGCCTCCTTCAGGATGTCCAGGATCTCGAGGCGCTTCGGGTTCGAGAGCGTCTTGCAGAGTTCGGCCTGCATCTCGTAGAGCTTCTTGTCCACGTCGGTCCCCTTGGGGTTGCCATCGTCGTCGATGTCATCGCGACCTGCGCCGCCGGCCGGCCCGTCGAAGGAGCCCCGGCGCGAAGTTGCCGATAAATTAACGACCTTATCTGCGGCTGTCAAAGTCAAAGTACTGCATAACTGCATATATGTCTACTTAAAGGATCCCGTTTCCTGACAATTCGGGCGGGAGATCGAATTTCACGTGTTCTTCCAACACGATGCGGGAACGGACCGCCCAGCCCTCCTCCTCGAAATAGCGCACGATGTCCTGGACCAGGTACTCGGGGGCCGAGGCGCCGGCGGTCAGCCCGACCAGGTTCAGGGCCGCCAGCTCGGCGCGGGGCAGGTCGTGGGCGCCGCCGACGAGATCGGCCGGCACGCCGGCCAGGCGCGCCACCTCGCCCAGGCGCAGGGAGTTGCTGCTGTTGGCCGAACCCACCACCAGCAGACGCTGGATGCCGTCGGCCAGCAGCGCCTTCACGGCGTCCTGCCGGTTCTGGGTGGCGTAGCAGATGTCGCTGTGGGCGGGGCCGCGCAGGTCCGGCCGCCGGCGCTGGAGGACCTCGACGATGCCGCGGGTCTCGTCCACGCTCAGGGTCGTCTGGGTCACGTAGTAGAGGTCGCGGTCTTCCGGCAGCGCCACCGTCTCGGCCTCGCGGGCCGAGGTGACCAGGGTGATGGCGTCGGGCGCCTCCCCCATCGTGCCGACCACCTCGTCGTGCCCGGCGTGGCCGATCAGCAGGATGTGGCGGCCGCGGCCGGCGTGGCGCTGGACCTGGCGGTGGACCTTGGTGACCAGGGGGCAGGTGGCGTCCACGACGCGCAGGCCCCGCCGGGCGGCGTCGTCGCGCACCGCGGGCGAGACGCCGTGGGCGCTGAAGACCACGGTGCCGCCGGCCGGCACCTCGTCCAGCTCCTCGACGAAGACCACGCCCCGGCGCACGAAATCGTCGACCACCGCCCGGTTGTGGACGATCTCCTTGCGCACGTGCAGCGGACCCTCGACAAGCGGCAGCATCTGCTCCACGATGGCGATCGCCCGCTCGACGCCGGCGCAGAACCCGCGCGGCCCGGCGACCAGCAGCGTCCTCTCGTCCGATGAGGGGGACATGCGATCCTCCCGAGCGGTTCGAACCCGACCTCGGCCTGAGGCCCGGATTTGCTGCAGGATAGGCCCGTTCCCCGGACGGGGCAAATTTCTGGTTTCGGGGCTTGACAGTCTCTTATTCTAATATATAATAGTATTCGCAGTTGATTGTATATGGTCCTCGACACGGGAGGCTTCGACCATGACGCTCCACCGGATCCTGAGGCTGGTCGCCGGCGCCTTCGTGCTGCTGAGCCTGGCCCTCGCCCACTTCGTCAGCCCCAAGTGGCTCTGGTTCACGGCCTTCGTGGGCCTGAACCTGCTCCAGTCGGCCTTCACGGACTGGTGTCCGCTGATCACGATGCTCAAGAAGGCCGGCGTCCCGGAGGCCCGCGATGCGGGCGCCCGCTAGTCCCACGATCGTCCGCAGAGGGAGAACCATGCTGAACCCCGACATCAGAACAGGCGCCCGGCTCGCCGCCCTCGGCGGCCTGCTGGTCCTGCTGGCGCCCCTGGCGGGCCCCGCCGCCGCCGGCACGGGCCTGGAGGAGCTCGGCGTCGTGCGCAACGACACCCTGCTCGTCGAACGCGACCTGGTGATCGCCGCGGCGCTGCGGCACAACGAGATGCTGGCCGCCGGCGGCGAGGTGCGGGCCGCCGCGGACGCCGAGGCCCTCGGCGCCTGGCGCGGCTTCCTGCCCCGCGTCTCGCTCGGGGCCTACCGGCTGCGCACCGACGACGCGCTGTACGGCTTCGGCTTCAAGCTGAACCAGCGGCGCGCGACCATGGCCGACTTCGCGGCGCCGCCGGCCGGCAACACCCTGAACGAGCCGGGCATCGGCGAGAACAACATCCTGCAGGTGCGCGTGCAGCAGCCGGTGTTCAACGCCGGCATGGGGCTCTACGGCAAGAAGGCCGCCGACGCGATGGCCGGCGCCGCCCGCCACGAGCACGCCCGCGCCGCCGAGACGGTGCGCTTCCACGCCGTGCAGGCGTACGAGGGGCTCGTGCTGGCCAAGGCCTACGAGACGGTGCTGCTGGCCGCGCTCGCCTCGGCCGACGGGCACGTCGCGCAGGCCCAGGCCATGGTCGACAACGAGATGGCCACCGAGGCCGACCTGCTGCAGGCGAAGGTCCACCGCGACGGCCTGCGCCAGCGCCTGATCGAAGTGCGCAACCTGGCCGCGACGGCGGGCGACCACATCCGCATGCTGACCGCCGCGGACACCCCTGCCCCTCGCCCCGGCCGGCGACCCGGCCGCCGCCGATCCGGCGCGACCGGGTCCGACGGCGCCGGGAACGCCGCCGCGCGCGCCGACGTCCTGGCCGCCCGCGAGCAGGCCGCCGCCGCCGCCCACATGGCCAAGGTGGCCCGCGGCGCCATGCTGCCGCACCTGAACCTGCAGGCCGAGAAGAACTGGTTCCACCGCGACGAGCTGTTCGGCGACGAGGCCGACAGCTGGACGTTCGGCGTCTACGCCACCTGGGACGTCTTCTCCGGCCTCGAGGACGTCGGGGCCCTGCGCAAGGCCCGCGCGCAGAGCCGCGCGGCCGCGCACCTGGCCGACTCCGCGCAGCGCCAGGCGGGCCTCGAGCTGGACCAGGCCCGCCGGGAGGCCGCCGCCGCCGCCGAAAAACTCGACGTCGCCGCCGACGCCGTCGTTTCCGCGCGGGAGAGCCTGCGCATCGTCGACGAGATGTACCGTGAGGGCCTCGCCTCGATGGTCGACCTGCTGGACGTGCAGGCCATGGCCACGCAGGCCGAGGGCGACCTCGTCCGCGCGCGCCACGACCTGCGCGTCAGCGAGGCCAGGACGATCTACGCCGGGGCCATCGACCCCGCCGCCGACCGGGAGGAACGGGAATGAACAACCTGCGGAGGAACCACGCCATGAAGAACGCCCTGCTGCTGGCCGCGACCGGCCTGCTGATCGCCGGCCTCGCCGGATGCGGCCAGGAGAAGCCCGCGACGCACGCCGCCGCGAAGGAAGTCGCCTGCGAGACCGCGCCCGCCGCCCTGGCGACGCTGCCGGTGACCGTCGGCGCCGTCGCCAGCGTCGAGCCGGCGGTCCGCGCCCACGTCAGCACGCGCATGATGGGCTGGGTGAGCCGCATCCACGTGCGCGAGGGCGACGCGGTGCGCGCCGGGCAGGCGCTGCTGAGCATCGACGACAAGGACCTGCGCGCCCGGCGCGAGCAGGCCGAGGCCGGCGTCCGCGAGGCCGAGGCCGTGGTCGCCAACGCCGAGGCGACCGCCGCGCGCTTCCGGAACCTGTACGAGCGCAAGGCCGTCTCGAAGCAGCAGCTCGACGACGTGACCACCGGGCTGGAGCGGGCCCGCGCCGGTCTGGCCCAGGCCGAGGCCGCACGGTCCGAGGCCGGCGTGCACCTCGGCTACCTGAACATCGTCGCTCCCGCCGCCGGCGTGGTGACGCGCCGCATGGTCGAGGTGGGCGACATGGCGTCGCCGGGCCAGCCCCTGATGTACGTGGACCAGCTCGACCGTCTCAAGGTGGTCGCCGCCGTGGGCGAGCGGGACGTCTCGCTGGTCGCGGCCGGCGACACGGCGCGCATCGAGGTGACCTCGCTCGACGGCGCCGTGTTCGCGGCCCCGATCGCCCGCGTGATCCCGTCCGCGAACCCCGGCTCGCGCACCTACGACGTCGAGCTGTACCTGGAGAACCCCGATCCCCGCCTGCGCCCCGGCATGTTCGCCCGCGTGGACCTGCCCACGGGCGAGCGCCGCGGCGTCCTGGTGCCCCGGTCCGCGATCGTGACGCGCGGCCAGCTCACGGGTGTCTTCCTCGTCGTCGACGACGGGACCGCGCGCCTGCGCTGGGTCCGCCTGGGCGACGAGAGGGACGGCCGGGTCGAGGTCCTGTCCGGCCTGTCGGGCGGCGAGACGGTCGTCACCGGCAGCGCGACGCCCCTGTCCGAGGGCGACCGGGTGGTGACGCGGTCATGACCCACCAGCCCGGGAATTACGGTCCCGCCACGCGGCTGGCGCAGGCCTTCATCAACTCGAAGCTGACGCCGCTGCTGATCGTCGCGATGCTCCTGCTGGGCCTGTTCTCGCTCTCGCTGACGCCGCGCGAGGAGGAGCCCCAGATCGTGGTGCCGATGATCGACATCATGGTCATGCTGCCGGGCGCCGACCCGGCCGAGGTGGAGAGCCGCCTCGCCCGCCCCCTCGAGCAGCGGATCTGGGAGGTCGAGGGCGTCGAGTACGTCTACACCAGCAGCTACCCGAACTTCGCCCTGGTCACGGCGCGCTTCCTGGTCGGCCACGACATGGAAAAGGCCATGGTGCGCGTCTACAACAAGCTGGCCGGCAACCTCGACCAGATGCCGGCGGGCACCCTGCCGCCGCTGGTGAAGGTCCGCTCCATCGACGACGTGCCCATCATGTCGCTCACGCTCTGGAGCCGGGACTACGACCACTTCCAGCTGCGGCAGATCGCCGGCGAGCTGAAGAACGAGGTCCAGGACCTCGAGAACGTCTCGGTCGTGGACGTGGTGGGCGGCCGCAAGCGCGCCATCCGCGTCGACCTGGACCCGCAGCGCATGGCCGCCTTCAACGTCACCCCGCTGTCGGTGGTGCCGGCCCTGCAGTCGGCCAACCGGAGCCTGCCGGCGGGCTCCTTCGCGGCCCTGGACCGCCAGTTCACGGTCGAGGCGGGCTCCTTCCTGACCTCGGCGCAGGACGTGGCCGACCTGGTGGTCGGCGTGTTCGGCGAGCGCCCGGTGCGCCTGGGCGACGTGGCGACGGTCACCGACGGGCCGGCCGACGTGGACAGCTACGCCTTCCACGGCCTGGGGCCGGGCTTCGCGTCGGCGGGCGGGCACGGCGGCCACGGCGCCGCGACGCTGGCGGCCGGCGGGGCCGGCTTCGCCGCGGGCGAGGAGTACCCGGCGGTGACCGTCTCGATCTCCAAGCGCAAGGGCAGCGACGCCACCCGCGTGGCGGCCCACGTGCTGGACAAGGTGGAGGGCCTGCGGGGCCGCCTGATCCCGGGCGACGTCAACCTCACCGTGACGCGCGACTACGGCGAGACGGCGCAGCACAAGGCGAAGGAGCTCATCAACAGCCTGCTGCTGGCGATCCTGCTGGCGGTGATCGTCGTGCTGCCGGCGATGGGCTGGCGCGGGGCGCTGATCATCTTCCTGACCATCCCGACGACCTTCGGCCTGACGCTGTTCACCTACTACATCCTCGACTACACGCTCAACCGCGTGACGCTCTTCGCGCTGATCCTGGTGACCGGCCTGGTCGTGGACGACGCCATCATCATCGTCGAGAACATCCACCGGCACTTCAAGATGGCCGGACGCCGCAGCCTGCTGGCGGCCCTGCAGGCCATCGACGAGGTCGGCAACCCGACCATCCTGGCCACGTTCACCGTCATCGCCTCGGTGCTGCCGATGGCCTTCGTGCGCGGCCTGATGGGCCCCTACATGCGCCCCATCCCGGTGGGCGCCTCGCTGGCGATGCTCTTCTCGCTGTTCATCGCGCTGGTGGTCGCGCCCTGGCTGGCCGTCCGGCTGCTCGGCCACAAGGACCAGGACGCCCTGGACGCGACCGGCGGCTTCGCCGACGACCCCGAGTTCGCGGCCGAGAAGACAGGCTACCACCTGCACGACACGCGCATCTTCAAGCTCTACAGCCGCGTCATGGCCCCGCTGATCGCCGACGGGCGCAAGCGGCTGCTGGTGCTGGGCTCGGTCGCCCTGCTGACCGTGGCGGTGTCGCTGCTCTTCGTGACGCGCACCGTCCAGGTGAAGATGCTGCCCTTCGACAACAAGAGCGAGTTCCAGGTCATCGTGGACATGCCCGAGGGCACGACCCTCGAACGCACCACCGAGGTGGCGCGCGAGATCGGCGGCTACCTCTCCGGCGTGCCCGAGGTGGCCGACTACCAGCTCTACGCCGGCGTGCCCGCCCCCGTGAACTTCAACGGCCTGGTGCGGCACTACTTCCTGCGGCAGGGCCCGACGGTGGCCGACCTGCAGGTGAACCTGCTGCCCAAGGGCGAGCGCGACGCGCAGAGCCACGACATCGCCAAGCGGGTGCGCGGCCCGATCCAGGAAATCGCGAAGCGCCACGGCGCCGCGGTCAAGATCGCCGAGGTGCCGCCGGGGCCGCCCGTCCTCTCGACGCTCGTGGCCGAAGTCTACGGACCCGACCTGGCCAGCCGCGTCGACGTGGCCCGGCAGGTGAAGGAGATCTTCGAGACGACGCCCGGCGTGGTGGACATCGACTGGTTCGTCGAGGCCGACCAGACGCGCTACCGCTTCGTCGTGGACAAGGAGCGCGCCGCGGTGCGCGGCGTCGGCACCGACCAGGTGGCGCAGACGCTGGCGGTGGCCCTGGGCGGCTTCGACGCCGGGCTGGCCCACATCCCGGAGGCGGTCGAGGCCGTTCCCATCACCCTGCGCCTGCCGCAGGCGGACCGGGCGAGCCTGGAGTCGCTGACCGATCTCTACGTCTACTCGAACGCCGGGGCGCTGATCCCGCTGTCGGACGTCGTGAGTGTCGAGACTTCGACGCTGCCTGCGAGCCTGCACCGCCGCAACCTCAAGCCGGTGGTCTACGTGACCGCCGACGTGGCCGGCGAGCTGGAGTCCCCGATCTACGCGATCCTGGACATGAAGGAGCGCGTCGCGCAGATCCCCCTGCCCGACGGCACGGAGCTGAAGCAGCACTTCAAGGCCCAGCCGGGCGACAGCGAGCAGCCCAGCCTGAAGTGGGACGGGGAATGGCACATCACCTACGAGGTGTTCCGCGACCTGGGCCTGGCCTTCGCGATCGTGCTGGTGCTGATCTACCTGCTGATCGTGGGCTGGTTCCAGAACTTCGTGGTGCCGGTCCTGATGATGATCCCGATCCCGCTGACCCTGGTGGGCATCATCCCCGGCCACCTGATCTTCGGCGCCTTCTTCACGGCCACCTCGATGATCGGGTTCATCGCGCTGGCGGGCATCATGGTCCGCAACAGCGTTCTGCTCATCGATTTCATCGAGTCGCGCCTGAAGCAGGGGCTGAGCCTGGAAGAGGCGGTCATCGAGTCCGGGGCCGTGCGGTTCCTGCCGATCGCCCTGACGGCGGGCGCCGTGATCACCGCCTCGTCGGTCATGGTGTTCGACCCGATCTTCCAGGGGCTGGCGCTGTCGCTGGTGTTCGGGGCGATGGTTTCCACGCTGCTGACGGTCGTGGTGATCCCCCTCGCTTACTATATGTACAAGAAGAAGTAGGAGTACGGCGGGGTGGATTTACCCTAGGTTAAGGATTGAAATCGAACTCGTTGCGGTGTAACGTTTCCACCACGCGGCAAGTCGGTTTCTCCCTTCAACCCCCGCCGACTTGTCTCGAGGCCGGTCGAGCTCAGGCTCGACCGGCCGTTTTTTATGCAAACCGCTGTCTGGGTTGAGTTTAACCGAAATTCAGACTTTATTAATATGAGATCTCGGGAGCGAAGTAGGGTATTGTCTGATCAGCAGGATCTGTGATAGAATATTCTCCTCGCGAGTAGCCTCGAGGCACATTGCACCGCCTTGAGGCGGGGCGCTCCGTTCTGTTCTATCACGAGTCCTGGCTTTGCCAGAGAAGGGGTCGAACATGAGAAAAGTTCTCGTCCTAGCCCTGGCTCTCGTCATGCTGGCCGGCGTATCGGCCGCGGGGAACGTCTCCCGCGGTTTCGAGAAGTACGTCGGCAGCATGCAGGGGAGCGATGAGATCACCGTCCTGGTCGTCCTTCAGGACCAGGTCGACGTGGCTGCCCTCGATTGGCAGCTCCACAACGCCAAGTCGTCCATGGAGGACCGCCACGCCATCGTCGTGGGCTCCCTCCAGGACGTCTCGAAACGCTCCCAGGGCCGCCTGCTGGCCGATTTGGCCGCGAGCAAGGCTCTCGGCGAGGTCAAGGGCTACACGTCCCACTGGCTGGTCAACTCGGTCGTCGTGCGCACCACGGTCGACGGCGCCCGCGCCCTCGCCCTGCGCGACGACGTCGAGATCGTCGAGCCCAACCTCGAGATCGAGCTGATCGAGCCCGCCAGCGGACCCGTGTCCAAGGGCTTCGACAAGGACACCAACGGTATCGGCATCTGCCCGGGCGTGGTCGCCGTCGGCGCCCGCCGCGTGTGGAGCGAGCTGGGCATCAACGGCACCGGCGCCGTCGTCGGCGTGCTGGACACCGGCGTTGACGGGACCCATCCCGCCCTGTCGGCCCGCTGGCGCGGCAACTTCGCTCCGGCCGCCGAGTGCTGGCTGGACGCCGCCAACCTGGGCGACCCCTCGTTCCCCGTCGACCGCCACTACCACGGCACCCACGTCATGGGCACCATCACCGGTCTGGCCGCCGACGACTCCATCGGCGTGGCCCCCGGCGCGCAGTGGATCGCCACGAACATCATCAACTCCAGCACCGGCGCCGCGTTCGACAACGGCGTCATCGCCTCGCTGGAGTTCATGGCCGATCCCGACGGCAACCCCCTGACCCTGGGCGACGTCCCCGACGTCGTGCAGAACAGCTGGGGCGTCAACGAGAACTTCACCGGCTACGTCGACTGCGACAGCCGCTGGTGGGCCGCGATCGACAACTGCGAAGCCTCCGGCGTCGTGCTGACCTGGTCGGCCGGCAACGAAGGCCCCGGCTCCACCACGCTGCGCAGCCCCGGCGACCGCGCCGCCAGCCCCTACAACTGCTTCAGCGTCGGTTCGACGATCGACACGCCGCCCTACACGATCAGCAGCTTCTCGAGCCGCGGGCCCTCGGGCTGCGGCGGCGCCTACGCCATGAAGCCCGAGATCTGCGCTCCCGGCGACAACGTCTACAGCGCCGAGCCCGGTGGCGGCTACCAGTACCTGGGCGGCACCTCCATGGCCGGCCCGCACATCGCCGGCGTCGTCGCCCTGATGCGCGCGGCCAACCCCGGCCTGGACGTCATCACGATCAAGCAGATCCTGATGGACACCGCCAACGACCTGGGCACCGTGGGCGAGGACAACACCTACGGCCACGGCTTCGTCGACGCGTACGAAGCGGTGCTCGCGGTCATGCAGGGCTACGGCACGGCCGAGGGCGTCGTGACCAACAGCGTCACCGGCGATCCCGTCGCCGGCGCGCTGGTCGAGGTCGTCGGCACCCCGCGCGCGGCCAACACCAACGCCCTGGGCTTCTACTCCATGATGATGGAGCAGGGCAGCTACACCTTCGACTACTCGGCCTTCGGCTACCTGCCCGGCTCGCAGCCGGTGACGGTCGTCGAGGACGTCACGACCACGGCCGACTTCGTCCTGACGCCGGCCCCCTCGGCCATGATCTACGGCTACGTGTTCGACGACTCGGCAGCGCCGGTCGCCGGCGCCACGGTCCGCGCCCTGGGCACTCCGGTGACCCCGGCCACGACCGACGGCACCGGCTACTACGAGCTGACCCTGCCCGTCGGGACGACCTACAACGTGCTGGCCCAGGCCTACGGCATGGGCAGCGCGCAGGTCGCGATCGCCCTGACGGCGGACGTGCAGCAGGACTTCACGCTGCCCGCCCTGATCTTCGAGAACTTCGAGAGCGGCGGCCTCGCGGTGTTCCCGTGGGAGACCTCGGGCGACGCCGACTGGTTCGTCACCACGACCGACGCCTACGAGGGCACCCACAGCGTGCGCAGCGGCGACATCAACGACTCCGAGTCGTCGGTGCTCGAGGTCACGGTGGACGTGCTCGCGGCGGGGAACATCGAGTTCTACTACCGGGTGGAATCCGAGGCCAGCTACGACTACCTGCACTTCGCCATCGACGGCGCCGAGCAGGGCTCGTGGTCCGGCACCGTGCCCTGGACGCTCGGGTCCTTCGCGGTCGGCCGGCTCGCACACGTTCACCTGGACGTACGACAAGGACAGCTCGGTCAGCACCGGCGCCGACTGCGCCTTCGTCGACTTCGTCGTCTTCCCGACGATCACGCCCCCGGCCTACCCGTCGGTGGCCTGGTCGCCGGCCAGCCTGACCCAGGTCCTGAACCCGCTGGGGATCGCCCAGCAGGTCATCACGCTGGACAACAACGGCGACGGCGAGCTGACCTGGACCGCCGTGGCGACCATGGATCTGGCCGGCACCGACGCGGCCGCGCAGCCCGAGGCCATCGACCTGCCCAAGGGCGCCGTCGACACCCGCGAGGGTTCGTCGCCGCTGCTGGGCTCCGGCGGCCCCGACGGCTTCGGCTACACCTGGATCGACAGCGACGCCTTCGGCGGCCCGGTCTACAACTGGGTCGAGATCAACGGCGTCGGCACGGCCCTGACCGACGGCGACGACATCACGTCCTCGCCGCTGAACCTGGGCTTCAGCTTCAACTTCTACGGGACCGACTACTCGGCCGTCCGGGCCTGCTCGAACGGCTGGCTGTCGTTCTCCTCGACGGTGACGACGTACACCAACTCCGTCATCCCGAACACGGCCGAGCCCAACAACATGATCGCCCCGTTCTGGGACGACCTGAACTCGCTGACCGCCGGCACGGTGTACTACTACGCCGACGTCGCCAACCAGCGGTTCATCGTGGAGTGGGACGCGGTCGTGCGCTACGGCTCCTCGGATGCCGAGACCTTCCAGGCCATCCTGAGCGCCGACAACACCATCGTCTTCCAGTACAAGACGATGACCGGCACGCTCAACGCGGCGACCATCGGCATCGAGAACGCCACCGGTACCGACGGCCTGCAGACCGTGTTCAACGCGCCCTACGTGCACAACAGCCTGGCGGTTCTGTTCAGCTTCGTGCCGCCGCCGGACCCCTGGCTGTCGATCGCTCCCGAGAGCGGCGTCCTGCCCGGCCACACCGCCGGCGGGGAGATCACGGTCACCTTCGACGCGACCGTCCTTCTCGACGGCGTCTACACCGGCAACGTGGTGATCTCCACCAACGATCCGGATCACTCCCAGATCGTGGTGCCGGTGACCCTGACGGTCACGAGTTCGGTCGGCATCGAGAACCCGGGCGATGACGAGCACGACGCCAACGCCGTGCCGCGCGTCACCCAGCTCTTCCAGAATGCCCCGAACCCCTTCAACCCGGCCACGGTGATCGCCTTCGATCTGTCGCGCCCGTCGGCGGTCTCCCTGGAGATCTACGACCTGCGCGGTCTGCTGGTACGGCGTCTGGTGCAGGGCAACCTGCCGGCGCGCCACCACGCGCTCACCTGGGACGGACGGACTGACAGCGGGCAGCAGGCGCCTAGCGGCACCTACTTGTACCGGCTGCGCTCGGACGAGATGACCTTCTCCAAGAGCATGCTGCTCCTGAAGTAGTTCGTTCTGGTTTCGAGATTGTCCCTAGCAGAGGCGAGGCCCCGCGGCCTCGCCTCTGCCGTTTCCTCAGAACGCGTACTTCAGCTCGTGCCGCCGGTTCACCTTCAGCGCCGCGGTCTCCACGCCGCCCTCGTAGTACCGGCTCCAGCTCTCCGGCAGATCGATCCGTGTCCGGAACAGCCGCTCGCCCAGGACATCCCGAACCGTCAGGATGCGGTCGGCAGCTCCCCGCAGCATCGCCGGCGTCTCGGCTTCCCCGTTCTCCCATCGCCGCTTGATGTTGTTGCGCCACACCTGCAACACCGCCAGCTTCTCCGCCGACGCCTGCCGGCGCTTCGACCAGGCGATCGTCTCGCGCTTGTGCGCCGCCGTGCTGTGGCGGATCAGCAGGTCCAGCAGGTTCACCTCCCACAGCGAGTTGTGCTGATCGCGATGTTCCTTGCCCGGCGTGATCCGGTGCTCTACCCCGCATGACAGATGTGCCATCGCTCTCGGATAAGCCGGATGATCGTCGCTGCGGATCACGACGCGATCCGCACCCCGCGTCGCGACGTCCAGCAGTTCGGCCATGCCCCGACGGATGGCTTTCGGGTCCGGCCGACCCAGCGAAGACTCGAGTTCGGCCCGGCGCCGTTTCTGCCGCTCTGTCATGCGCCCCTTGCGCCTTAGAGGGCTGTCGGTATGGAACAGGAAGTAGCCTGTCGCCGGGGTCGACGGCCACGTTGTGGTGGAAGGGGAAGTACTGGCTCCACTCGAAGGTCTCGAAGCCGTCGACGACGATCTCGGGGGTGGGACCGATCTGCTGCAGCTGCCTGGCGTGGAACAGCAGGCAGTGGCGGCCGAGGCGTGAGGCCTGGCGCTGGACGGTGGAAGCGGCGACATGCTCCGCCCTGGCGGACTGGCGGTTGCACATCGAGCCGACCAGCGTCATGAACAGTCGGGACATCAGATCGGGACGCTTCTGCCAGTAGGAGGTGGAGAAGGTCTGTGTGCTGAAGTTGCGGCCGCAGCTGAGGCATGTGAACCGCTGGATACGCCTGGGGGCGCAGCGGCGGGTGAAGTAGCCCTTGCGCTTGTAGCGCCAGGCGGGGCTAACCTGTTGGTGGAAAAGGCAGTCGGGGTTGGGGCAGTGGGGCGGTTGCCAGCCGGGGGTGTTGGTGGTCATGTCCCCGGCGCGGCAACGACCGCGCCAGGGACAATTTCAGAACCAGAACCGAACCAGAACCACTTACTTGGCGGTTGTCTCCTCCACCATGACCGCCCGCCGCTCCCTGAACGCCTCATTCTCCGGATCCTTGGCGATCGCCTTGTCGATCCAGGCCAGCGCCTCGGTCGTCATCCCGCGCGCGTAGTAGACCACGGCCACCGTGTCGCAGACCTCGGGGTCGTCGCCGCTCAGTTCGGCGGCGCGCAGGGCGTGGGTCGTGGCTTCCTCGAGGCCCTGCTTCTGCTCCGAGAGGGACCAGGCCAGGGCGTTGAGGGTGCGGACGTCGTCCGGGTTCAGCTTGAGCAGCTCGCGGAAGGTGGCGGACTGGCCGGGCAGGTCGCCGGTGCGGCCCTGCGCCCAGGCCGTGAAGCCGAGGATCTCGGCGCGGTCCACGGCGGCCGGGAACTCCGTCAGCAGCCGCTGCAGGTGCGCGACGGCCGCCGGGTAGTTGCGGGCCATGGCTTCCATCTCGGCCAGCGCCTGCAGGGCCGGGGCGGCGTGGCCGCCGGCGTTGGCCGGGTCCAGCTCGAGCACGCGGGTCAGGGCCGCGCGGGCCGGGTCGGCTTCGCCGCGTTCGGAGTACTTGGCGCCGAGGCGGCCGAGCAGCGCGGGGTCGTCGGGGGACGCGGCGACGCGCGCCTGCAGGTCGGCGAGCGTGTTGCGGCCGGCGACGTAGTCGATGACCGTCGCGAGGAACTCCTCGGCGGGGCGGAAGCCCAGGAAGCGGTCGATCTCCGTGCCGTCGGGTTTGCAGAGGACCATCGTGGGCATGGCCTTGACGCCGAACTGCTTGGCCAGCGGCTTGAACGCCTCCAGGTCCACGTCGACCTTGTAGGTGACGAGCTTGCCCAGCTCCGCGATCACCTCGGGCCGGTTGTAGACCTGCGCGTCGAGCATCTTGCAGGGCCCGCACCAGGTGGCGAAGAAGTCGATGAAGATGGGCTTGCCGGCGGCGGTCGCTTCGGCGACGACCTCGGTCCAGGGGCGGCCCTCGCGCCAGTCGAGCGCCGTGCCGGGCGCGGCCGGGGGGGTCTCGGCGTGGACGAAGGAGGCCGCGGCCGCGACGGCCAGGGCGGCGAGGGTGAGCGTGCGCATGGGTCTCCTCTAGATCGCGGTGAAGTGCTGGATGGCCCGGTCGGCCAGGTCCTTGAAGCCGCCCCAGTATAACCCCAAAGCCAGGGTCGGGACCGCCAGCAGGACCATCATGACGTAGTGCAGCGGCGCGATCGGCACCGCGGGCGCGTCGGCGGGCGCCTTCGTGAAGTACATCGTGCGCGCGATCTTCATGTAGTAGAAGAGGCTCACCACGCTGTTGAGCACGCCCACGATCGCCAGCCAGTACCAGCCCTCCTGCATGACCGCGGCGAACAGGTAGAACTTCCCGATGAAGCCGGCGGTCGGGGGCAGGCCGGTCAGCGAGAACAGGAACACGACCATCATCGCCGCCGCCCAGGGCGAGCGGAAGCCGAGGCCGGCGTAGTCGTCGATGTGCTCGCTCTTGAGCGAGTTGTTCAGGGCGACCACGAACAGGAAGGCGCCCAGGTTCATCAGCGCGTAGACGAGCAGGTAGAAGAGGATCGCCTGCAGGCCCGCCGCGGTCAGCATCAGGAAGCCCATCAGCAGGTAGCCGGCGTGGGCGATGCTGGAGTAGGCCAGCAGGCGCTTCACGTTGGTCTGGCGCACGGCGACGAGGTTGGCGTAGGTCATCGTCGCGACCGACAGCACGGCGATCAGCAGGCGCCAGTCGACGCGGTCGACCGCCGGCTGCATCGTGGTGTAGAAGAAGCGGATCATCATGGCGAAGCCGGCCGCCTTGGGGCCGACCGAGAAGAAGGCGGCGACCGGCGTGGGCGCCCCCTCGTAGACGTCGGGGGCCCAGAAGTGGAAGGGGACCATGGCGATCTTGTAGCCCAGGCCCGCCAGCAGCAGCACGCAGACCGTCAGCAGGGACAGCGGGTCGCCGGCGCCGGCGGCCAGGGCGTCGCGGATGCCGACGTAGGTCAGCGAGCCGGTCAGGCCGTAGAGCAGCGACAGGCCGTAGAGCATGACGCCGGAGCTGACCGCCCCGAAGATCACGTACTTCAGCGAGGCCTCGGTCGCGCGCAGGCTGTTGCGCATGTAGCCGGCCATGACGTAGCTGCTCAGCGAGACCAGCTCCAGGGACAGGTAGAGCATCAGCAGGTCGCGGGCCTCGGCCATGACCATCATGCCGCCGGTGATCAGCGCGATCAGGGCGTAATACTCGCCCTTGTTCTCGCGGGACCGGCCCATGATCTCTTCGCTCGCCCACGAGATCAGCATCGTCGCCACGGCGACCAGCGCGAACAGGACGCGGAAGAAGGCGGCCAACCCGTCCACGACCACCAGGTCGCCGAGGATCGTGCGCTCGGGCGTGTCCAGGCCGGCGATCGCGAGGGCCAGCGCCGCCAGGGCGCCGGTCAGGGCGATGGCGAAGGGCACGACCGGCCGCTTGCGGGCGATCAGGTCGCCCAGCAGCGCCAGCAGGAAGGCGCCGAACATCACGGTCTCGGGCAGGAAGCCGCCCAGGTCCGACCAGTCCGGGATCTGCAGCATGTCCATGCTCACGGGCATCTCCCCGTCGCGGCCCCGGCTAGCCGGCCACGACCTTGATCAGATGGTTCAGCGACACCTTCATCAGGTCGAGCACGGGCATCGGGTAGACGCCCAGGACCAGCACGATGATGCCGATCGGCACCAGGGTGAACAGCTCGCGGGCGCTGATCTCGGGCAGCGAGTCGTACTTCGCGTTCTTCTCGCCCAGGAACACGCGCTGCAGCATCCACAGCACGTAGGCGGCGCCCACGACGATGCCCAGGGCGCTGACGATGGTGATCGTGCGGTGCGTCGGGAAGGCGCCGATGAAGACCATCGCCTCGCTGACGAAGCCGCTCAGGCCGGGCAGGCCGACGGCCGCGAACAGCGCGAACGAGAAGACCGAGGTGTAGAGGGGCATCTGCAGGCCCAGGCCGCCGAAGCCGTTGATGTCGCGGTGGTGGGCGCGGTCGTAGATCACGCCCACGCAGAGGAACATCATGGCCGTGATCGTGCCGTGGTTGAACATCTGCAGCACGGCGCCGTTGATGCCGACCTCGTTCATCGCCGACATGCCCAGCAGCACGTAGCCCATGTGGCTGACCGAGGAGTAGGCCACGAGCTTCTTCATGTCCGTCTGCGCCATGGCGCAGAAGGCGCCGTAGAGGATGTTGATCGCGCCGAGGATCGCCATCGGCACCATGAAGCCGACGGCCTGGTCGGGCAGCATCGGGTAGCTGATGCGCAGCAGGCCGTAGGTGCCCATCTTCAGCAGCACGCCGGCCAGGATGACCGAGACGGCGGTGGGCGCCTCGACGTGGGCGTCGGGCAGCCAGGTGTGGAACGGGAACACCGGCACCTTGATGGCGAAGCCGATGAACAGGCCCATCCAGATCACGAAGCGCACGTTGGCCAGGTCGAGGATGCCGCCGTGGTTGGCCTGGTCCATCATGTGCAGCATGTTGAAGGTGTGGCCGCCGGTGACCGGGTCCTTCACGTTGTAGTAGAAGGCGATCATCGCCAGCAGCATCAGCACCGAGCCGGCCAGCGTGTACAGGAAGAACTTGATGGCGGCGTACTCCTTGCGGGGGCCGCCCCAGATGCCGATCAGGAAGTACATCGGCAGCAGCATCACTTCCCAGAACACGTAGAACAGGAAGAAGTCCAGCGAGCAGAACACGCCCATCATCCCGGCCTCGAGCAGCAGGAAGAGGCTGAAGTAGCCCTTGACCGCCTTCTCGATGCGCCAGGAGGCGATGATGCACAGGAACGACAGCAGGGCCGTCAGCAGCACCATCGGCACGCTCAGGCCGTCCACGCCCAGGAAGTACTCGATGTTGAAGCTCTTGATCCAGGTGTAGTGCTCCGTGAACTGCATGTTCGCCGTGGTGCGGTCGAACTGCAGGAAGAGCTGCACCGCCAGCAGCAGCGGCACGGCCGTCGCCGCGGCGGCGATCCACTTGGTGAGGTCCTTGTACCGGCCGGGCAGGCCGGCGATCACCGCCGCGCCGATGACCGGCGCGAAGGTCATCCAGGACAGGAGATGGTCAGCCATCGAGACGCTCCTCTCGGGGTAGCACCGCTACAGGGCGCGGAAGACGAACACGAGCAACAGGACGGAGAAGCAGGCGTACGCCAGGTACGACTGCACCCGCCCGGTCTGGAGGCGGCGGAAGCCCTCGCCGGCTCCCTGGATCACCGCGCCCACACCGTTGACCAGACCGTCGACGACGTACCGGTCCGCGAGGCCGGCGAACCAGCTCAGCACGCGGGTCAGGTACCCCATGCCGTTGACGATGCCGTCGATCACCAGGCGGTCGAAGGCGCCGTTGAGCCAGCTGAACCACAGCGTGAAGCGGTAGACCGTCGCCGCGTAGAACTCGTCGAAGAAGTACATGTTCTGCAGGACGTGGTGCACGCGCGGCAGGCGCGCCAGGACCGCCGACGAGTCGATGCGCCCGCGCATGTAGGTCAGCCACGCGAGGAAGATGCCCAGGCCGGCGACCAGGATCGAGAGGACCATGGCCGTGATGTGGGCGGTGTGGCGGACGTGGGCGTCGTGGGCGTCGCCGTGGGCGCCGCCGTGGGCGGCCTGGGTCTCGCCGTGGGACTCCTGCGGCAGGGCGTGCTCCTCGTGGGCGGCGGCCGGGACCGCGTGGACCTCGGCGGCGTGCGGCGCGCCGGGCGCCTCCTCGACGATGCGCGCCATGTCGTACGGCGCGACGAAGCGCGAGAACCAGCCGTCGGTCGGGCCGCGCCAGCCCGAGGAGATCACGGCCAGCACCGCGAGGGTCACCAGGGGCACCGTCATCGTCCAGGGCGACTCGTGGGCGTGGTGGTGACGTTCCTCGTCGCGGGGCTGGCCCATGAAGGTCAGGAACACCATGCGGAACATGTAGAAGGCCGTGAGCCCGGCCGCGGCCAGGGCCAGCAGGAAGGGCACGTAGTGCGCCTTCGTCATGCCGAAGGCCAGCGCGCCGGCCAGGATGGCGTCCTTGGAGTAGAAGCCCGAGAAGAACGGCACGCCCGAGATCGCGAGGGTCGCGATCAGGAAGGTCCAGAAGGTGATCGGCATCTTGCGGCGCAGGCCGCCCATCAGCGGCATCTCCTGCGTGTGGACGGCGTGGATCACCGAGCCGGAGCCGAGGAAGAGCAGGGCCTTGAAGAAGGCGTGCGTCCAGAGGTGGAACATGCCGGCCGAGGCGACGCCGACGCCCATCGCCGTCACCATGTAGCCCAGCTGGCTGATGGTGGAGTAGGCCAGGGACTTCTTGATGTCGGTCTTGACCAGCGCGATGGTCGCGCCCAGGAAGGCCGTGATCGCGCCCACGTAGGCCACCACCAGCAGGGCGCCCGGGTCGAACAGCGGCAGCAGGCGGGCGACCATGTAGACGCCGGCGGCGACCATCGTCGCGGCGTGGATCAGGGCGCTGACCGGCGTGGGGCCCTCCATGGCGTCGGGCAGCCAGATGTGCAGCGGGGCCTGCGCCGACTTGCCGACGCAGCCCATGAACAGGCCGACGCCCGCCAGCGTCAGCAGGCCGCCCGAGAGCGGGCTGAGGTGCGCGGCGGCGAACAGCTCGAAGTAGTTGAAGGTCCCGTAGGCCGTGAAGAAGATCAGGATGCCGAGGAAGAAGCCGAAGTCGCCGACGCGGTTGGTCAGGAAGGCCTTCTTGTTGGCGGCGGCGGCCGACGGCTTGTGGAAGAAGAAGCCGATCAGCAGGTAGCTCGCCAGGCCCACCAGCTCCCAGAACACGTACAGGAACAGCAGGCTGTTGCTGAGCACGATGCCCAGCATCGCGAAGGTGAAGAAGCCCAGGAAGGCGAAGAAGCGCTCGTAGCGCCGGTCGCCGTGCATGTAGCCGATCGAGAACAGGTGCACCAGGAAGCTGACGGTGGTCACGACCACCAGCATGATCGCGGTCATGCCGTCGACCAGGATGCCGGCGTCGGCCGTGAAGCGGCCCAGGTCGAGCCAGCGCACGCCGCCCTCGACCCGCAGGCCCGGGTCGCCGGCGGCCCAGAAGCGGGCGAAGATCCGCAGGGACAGCAGCCAGGCGACGCCGAGCAGCCCCGTGCCCAGCCAGTCGCCCTGCCGCGGCAGCTTCTTCCCGAGGAAGAAGAGGACCGCGTAGGACAGCAGCGGCAGCAGCAGGATCGCCAGCGCCGTCAGCAGGATGGCATGTTCGCTCATCGCGATGCTTCTCCCTTATCGCTTCAGCCGGTTGACGGTGTCCACGTTGACCGTCCCGAAGTTGCGGAACATCGCCAGCACGATCGCCAGGGCCACGGCGGCCTCGGCCGCCGCCAGCACGATGACGAAGGCGGCCACGATGTGCCCGTCGACGCCGCCGTCGACGAAGCGGGCGAAGGCCACGAAGTTCAGGTTGGCCGCGTTGAGGATCAGCTCCACGCCCATCAGCAGGGCGACGGCGTTGCGGCGCGTCAGCACCGCGTAGAGGCCGAGCCCGAAGAGCAGGGCGCTCACGGTCAGGTAGTGCTCCAGGCCCGCGGTCATGGCCGCACCTCCCCATTCCCGCGTCGTCGGCGTCCGCCGTCATCCTGCGGCGCGCGCTCGCGGATCAGGATGGCCGCGCCGACCATGGCCGCCAGCAGCACCAGCGAGGCGTACTCGAAGGGGAAGACGAAGCGCGTCATCAGGCCCGTGCCGATCTCGGCCACGGTCGCCTCCGGGGCGCCGGTCGCGCGCTCGGGCCAGCGGGCGCCCACGATCACCATGTAGAGCAGGGCGAAGGACAGCAGGGCCAGGATCGCGGCGGGCACGGCGCGGTCGAGGCCGCGGCGCGGCGCGTCGCTGCGCGGGATGCGCGTCATCATCACCGCGAAGACGACCAGCACCAGGATGCCGCCGATGTAGACGACGGTCTGGGTGACGGCCAGGAAGTCGGCCCCCAGCTGGGCGTAGAGCCCGGCCACCCCGAACAGGGTGAACAGCAGGCTGAAGGCGGCGTGCACGACGTTGCGGCTGGCCACGACGAAGAAGCCCGACAGCACCGTCAGCAGCGCGAAGCCGTAGAACACGAGGTCTCCGCTCACGCTCCCCCTCCTTCCGCGCCGCCCGGGCGCCGCCTCCGGCAGGTCCGCCCGCCGGGGCGCCTTGGCGATCTTGTCGGGGTCCGGCGGCGCCGCCGCGACCTGTTCCACGAAGAATCCCATCTGCAGGCGGCGCTCCTTGTGGCAGGGCACCGGATGCGCGGGATCGACGAACTCGTAGACCAGGCGCTTGCGGTCGTAGAGCGCGTGGTCGTAGTCGAGGCTGTGCTGGCAGGCGAAGGTCGGGCACTCCTCGGTGCAGAGGCCGCACCAGATGCACTTGTTGTAGTCCACCGCGTAGCGGTGCATGAAGCGGTCCTTGCCCTTGCCCATGGTCTCGATGTAGATGCAGTCCACGGGGCAGACCTTGGCGCAGCGCAGGCAGCCGTCGCAGAGGTTCGTGTCGTTGATGATGAAACCCTTGAACCGCGCCGGCAGCACCCAGCGCTCGTCGGGATACTGCAGCGTGACGGGCTTGCGCACCACGTGCTTGGCGGTGATCCCCATGCCCTTCAGGGCGGAGGTCACCGCGTCATAGATATTGCGCAGGTACTGGCTCATGTTCCGCTCCGGTGGTGCGACGGTCAGCCCGCCTGGCCCGTCGCCAACATCCAGATGCCGGCGCCCAGGACGCAGACCAGCGCCAGGGGCACCATCACCTTCCAGCAAACGTGCATCAGCTGGTCCACGCGCAGGCGCGGCAGCGTCCAGCGCAGCCACATCTGCAGCAGCACCAGCAGCACCGCCTTGACCAGGAACACCAGGCCCGGCAGGAACACCGGCCCGAAGACCGGCTGCCAGCCGCCCAGGAACACCGCCGTGGCGATGCAGGAGACCAGGAACAGGTTCGCGTACTCGGCCAGGAAGAAGAACGCGAAGCGCATGCCCGTGTACTCGGTGTGGTAGCCCGCCACCAGCTCCGACTCCGTCTCCGGCAGGTCGAAGGGCCCGCGGTTCACCTCGGCGATCGAGGCCACGAAGTACAGCAGGAAGGACACGAACAGGAACGGGTCGTGCAGGAAGTGCCAGCGCCAGATGCCGCCCTGCTGCGCGATCACGATGTCGTTCATGTTCAGCGAGCCGGTGATCATCACCACCGGGATGCAGGCCAGGGCCAGCGGGATCTCGTAGCTGACGCCCTGCGCGGCGCCGCGGGCGGCGCCGTACAGCGACCACTTGTTGTTCGAGGCCCAGCCGGCCATCAGGATGCCGATGGAGGCGGCGCTGCTGACCGCGAAGATGTAGAACAGGCCCAGGTCCAGGTCGGCGGCGATGAAGCCGGGCGCGAAGGGGATCGCGGCCCAGGCCATCAGCGAGCCGATGAAGATCACGAAGGGCGCCAGCAGGAACAGCGGCTTGTCCGCGTCCCGCGGCACGATGTCCTCCTTGCCGAGGATCTTCACCATGTCCGCCACCGGCTGCAGCACGCCGTGCCAGCGGCCGACGCGCATGGGGCCGTAGCGGCTCTGGATGAAGCCGGCCACCTTGCGCTCCGCCCAGGTGAAGACGATCGCGCACGAGGCCATCACCAGCGCCATGATCAGCGCCATGGTCAGCCCGCCGGCGACCAGCAGGCCGACCGGCGAGAGGCCGTCGCCGAAGATCCGCGCGAAGAGGTCGGTCATCACTTGCATGGCGTCACCTGTCGATCTCCCCGAGGACGATGTCCAGCGACCCGACCGTCGCCACGAGGCCGGAGAGCATCATGCCCGGCCCGACCTTCTCGATCACGTGGAGGTTCGAGAACGACGGCGAGCGCACCTTCGTGCGGAAGGGCTTGCTGCCGCCGTCGGCGAAGATGTGGTACCCGATCTCGCCCTTGCTGCTCTCGGTGCGCGTGTACAGGGAGCCCTGGGGCACCTTGACGAGCTTCTTGAGATCCTCGGCCTTGACCGGGCCGCCCGGCAGGGCGTCGACCGCCTGCCGGATGATGCGGCAGGACTCGTACATCTCGCGCATGCGCACGATGTAGCGGTCCCAGCAGTCGCCGACGGTGCCCTGCTCCCCCTCGCCGTAGGGGATGTCGAACTCGAAGCGGTCGTAGATGGAGTAGGGGTCGTCCTTGCGGCAGTCGAAGGGGACGCCGGCGCCGCGCAGCACCGGCCCGGTGCAGCCGTAGGCGCGGCAGGTCGCCACGTCGATGACGCCCACGTCGGCGGTGCGCTCGATGAAGATCTTGTTGTACGACAGCAGGGTGTCGTACTCGGGGATCTTCTGCTCCATGATGTTGACGAAGTCCAGGACGTCCCGCTCGAACCCCTCGTACGCGTCGAAGCGCAGGCCGCCGATGTCGAAGTAGTTGTAGAGCATGCGGCCGCCGGACAGGCGCTCGAGGATGTTCAGGATCTCCTCGCGCTCGCGGAAGCAGTACAGCAGCGGCGTCCAGGCGCCCATGTCCAGGCCGAAGGTGCCGATGGCGATCAGGTGGCTGGCGATGCGCTGCAGCTCGGCGCAGATGACGCGGATGTGCTCGGCGCGCTCGGGCACCTGCACGCCCAGCATCCGCTCGACGGCCACCGCGTAGCCGAAGTTCATGTTGATCGGGGCCAGGTAGTCGAAGCGGTCGGTGTAGACCATCCACTGCCGCCAGTCGCAGCCCTCGGCGATCTTCTCGGCGCAGCGGTGCAGGTAGCCGATGTGCGCGGTGACGCCGTGGACGATCTCGCCGTCGGTGCGCACCAGCAGGCGCAGCACGCCGTGGGTGGCCGGGTGCTGCGGCCCCATGTTGATCTCGAGCAGCTCGGAGTGCAGCTCCCGCCGCACGTCCTGCGCGGCCCAGCCGCGGCCGGTCGCCGTCTCGCTCATGGACACCTACCCTTGGTTCCCGGTCTCGGGCCCCGTTGCCGCATCCTGCCGCTTCACGTCGTCGGGCAGCGTCACGCCCGACTCGTCCCACTTGCAAGCCGCGTAGTCGCGGCCGTCCAGGGGCACGCCCTGCCAGGCGCCCGGCATCGCGTAGTCCTTGCGCAGCGGGTGGCCCTCCCAGGCGTCGTCCAGCAGGATGCGGCGCAGGTCGGGATGGCCCGCGAAGCGGATCCCGACGAGGTCCCACGCCTCGCGCTCGTGCCACTCGGCCGTGGGCCACACCGCGGCCACCGAGGCCACCTCGGGCGCGGCGCGGGGCACGCGCACGAACAGCGTGTGCTTGTGGCCGTGGCGGGGCGAGTACAGGGCGTAGGCCACGCCCAGATCGCCCTCGCCGACGCGGTCGGAGGCCTCGGGCCGGCCCAGCTCGTCGTAGCCCAGGATGTCGACGCTCTTGCCCTTGCCCGTCGCGTCGTAGCCGTCCCAGTCCAGGCCGGTCAGGCACATCAGGGACTCGAACCCCAGCGCCGGGTCGTCCCGCAGGAAGGCCGCGATCTCGCCGACGCGCCCCGGCGCGACCAGCGAGCCCTTCTCGAACCCGTCCACGTAGTCCAGCACGGCGTCGCCGAACCGGCTCTGCAGCAGCGCGTGGATGGCCGTCGCTTCCATGGTCGTCCCGTCCCGTTCAGCGGTTGACGTAGGGGATCTTGCGCGCGTAGTCCGCGACCCACTTCGGGAGCTTGGAGTCGCCCCGGCGACCGCGGATCTTGTCCTGCAGCCGCATCAGCCCGTCCAGCAGCACCTCGGGGCGCGGCGGGCAGCCGGGGATGTACACGTCCACCGGCACGATGAAGTCCACGCCCTTGACCACGTGGTAGCCGTACTTGAAGTACGGGCCGCCGCCGATGGCGCACGAGCCCATGGCCACGACCCACTTGGGCTCCGGCATCTGGTCGTAGATGCGCTTGAGGCGCGTGGCCATCTTCGCCGTCACGGTGCCCGAGACGATCATCAGGTCCGCCTGGCGCGGCGTGGCGCGGAAGGCGCCGGCGCCGAAGCGGTCGATGTCGTAGCGCGTGGCCGAGGCGGCCATCATCTCGATGGCGCAGCAGGCCAGGCCGAAGGTCACCGGCCAGACGCTCGACAGCCGCGCCCAGTCGAACAGGTTGTCCACGGTCGTCAGGATGAAGTTCTTGTCGTCGGATTCGGCCATCGCGGCCAGGTCCTCGGCGACGTGGAAGTCCAGGCACTGCTCGCGCCGCGGGTCGTAGCCCGCGGGGGGGGTGGTGGACTCGACGTAGTCCTTCCTGTCCTGCGTCATTCCCCGCTCACCTCCGGGCCGTTGCGCCGCGCCAGGCTCTTGACCCAGTCCAGGTCGCCCTTGATCCAGACGTAGGCCAGACCGATGGCCAGGATGCCCAGGAACATCGCCATCTCCACGAAGACCAGCGACCCCGCCGCCGCGGACAGGGGCCGGAACACGACCGCCCACGGGTACAGGAAGATCACTTCGACGTCGAAGACGATGAAGAACAGCGCCACCAGGTAGAAGCGGATGTTGAAGCGCACCCAGGAGGAGCCGCTCGGCAGCTCGCCGCACTCGTAGGTCACTTCCTTCTCGCCGCCGGGCTTGCGCGGGCGCACCAGCCGGGCGATGCCCAGGGCCAGGTTCCCGAAGAAGATCCCGAAGAGGAGGAAGAGCAGGACGGTCGTGTAGTCGGCGTGCAGCCCGGTCGCGACGGCGGCCAGGCAGGGCGTCTGTGTCATCGGGCACCAACCCCCGTGCGAAGGGTGACGGATGGTCCCTGTCGCGGACGTTCCAGGGCGGGTCGGAAGGACGGCCCGCCGAGCGATCTGTCGCCGCCAATACAGGTTCCTGCGCCGGGAACTGTCAAGGCATGATCAATCCGGTATAGCCGAGTCCCATTTCGCAGCACACTCCGGAACGCCAGAAAACGCCCGCTAATCCGGCAGTTCGCGACTGCGCCGTCTCGCAGCGAACGCTCGTTCAACGCTGCGCGCATGCCGTGAAATCTGCACAGGGCATCGCGGGAGCGTGCGGTCTGCCGCCCTGCTTGCCACCAACCTGCACGAAACCTGGGCAACTCCCGAAAAGCGGAAAAGAACCGCTGTGTTTCTCGCGGTGTGGCCGGACGGATCATCGCGCCGCCGCGTACCCGATGGTTCCGGCCGCCGCGGCCGGCCGCCGGTTGGACCCCGGATTGCACTGGCGGGGCGAACCCGTCACCGCCCACCTCCACCGACGGAGTGCACCCATGCGACGCTTGCTCACGCTGACCGCCCTGCTGCTGCTGGTCGCCTCGATACCGGCGGCCGCCGCTGCGGAGACGCTCACCAATCTGTTCTTCCTGCACCACTCGACCGGCCGCAACGTCATCGTCGAGGGCGACGTGCGCGACCTCATCATGGACCACAACGCCCTGTACGGCACCGATTACGACTTCTGGGACCACGACTACAACGCGCTCGGCCTGACCGGTCCCGACGGCTCCAAGCCCGGCATCAGCTACCAGATCCCGGGCGACAACACCGATCCCGACGGCCTGCTGACGCTGTGGACCACGTCCAACGGCGCCCGCAACGCCATCCTGCAGAACCACCAGGTCATCGCCTTCAAGTCCTGCTACCCGGCCTCGAACATCGAGACCGACGCCGAGCTCGCCACGCGCAAGCAGTGGTACCTGCAGATGCGCAACGTGTTCGACCAGCACCCCGGGCACGTGTTCGTGGTGATGAGCCAGCCGCCGCGCCACCGCCTGGCCACCAACACGGCCGAGGCGACGCGGGCGCGCGCCTGCCGACTGGCTGTGCTCGGGCACCTACACGGACGGTCACCCGAACGTCGTGACCTTCGACCTGTTCGACCTGCTGGCCGCGCCCGACGACGGATCGGCGACGGCCAACCGCCTGCGCTACGCCTACGAACGCAGTCACAGCGACAGCGACTCCCATCCCAACGCCGCCGCCAACTCGGCGACCGGTCCGGCGTTCGCCGCGGCGCTGATCGCAGCCTCCGAGGCGCTGTCGGGCACGACCGCCGCCGGCGACCTGCCGTCGGCGCCGAACCTGCGGTTGGGCAACCACCCCAACCCCTTCAACCCGCTGACGACGGTGACCTTCGCCCTGGATGCCCCGGCCCGGGCCCAGCTGGCGATCTACGATCTGTCCGGGTCGCTGGTCGCGGTGCTGGCCGAGGGCGAGCTGGCGGCCGGCGACCACGCCGTGCCCTGGAACGGCCGGCGCACCGACGGGAGCGCTTCGCCTTCGGGCGTGTACGTCGCGCGCCTGCAGCTGCCCGGAGCCCGGGCGGCGACGAAGTTGCACCTGGTGCGCTGACCATCCGCAGGCGCCGATCCCGAGGGGAGCCGCGTGACGGTGCGCGGCTCCCGTCGGATTACCCGGGGGCTCACAGCGTTGAATCGGCCCATTCAAGCATGATTTTGATACTTATAGTTTAAACTAACAATATTTAGTTATAACAAGAATTTTCTGGACAGCGATCGGTCCTCCCCCGGGGGACTGGGGTGGGGGGGGGGGGGTTCTCGCGATCTATTACCGGGCCTTGGGGGGGTTGCCGTTTCTTCCCCGGCCCGGGGCCGCCCCCTGCGCCGGCCCCGCTGCCGCCGCCGCGGGCCCCGGCCGCCGCCGCCGGCGGCGCCCCGGGGGGGGGGGGGGGGGAGGGGGGAGGGGCGGTGCCCGCGGGGGGGGGGGGGGGGCGTCGTGCTGGGGGGCTGGGGGGCCGGGGGCCGGGGTGGGGGGGGCTGCTGCGGCGCGCCCGGTCGGCGCCGCTTCGGGCCCTTCCTCCCCGCGCGCGCCCGGCGGCGGGGGGGGGGGGGGGGGGGGGGGGGGGGTGGGGGGGGGGGGGGGGGGGGGGGGGGGGGGGTGGGGGTGGGTGGGGGGCGGGGGGGTCGTGGGTTTGGGGGGGGGGGCTTCGGGTTCGGGGGGGCCGGGTCCGGTCGCCCGGGGGCGCCTTCGGCCGGCGCCGGGGCGGGCGGCGGGGGGGCTCGGGCGGGGGGCCGGGGGGGGGGCGGGCGGCTCGCCCGGGGGGGGGGGGGGGGGGGGGGGTGGGTCTTGGGCGCGCTCTGCGGGGGGGGGGGGCCGGGCGGGGCGGGGGGGGGTGTGGGGTGGGGGGCTTGGGGGGGGGGGTCGGGGGGGGGGGGGGGGGGGCGGGGGGGCGGGGTGGGGCGGGGGGGGGGGGGGCGCAGGGGCGGGCGGGGGGGGGCGGGGGGGGGGGGGGGGGGGGGGGGGGGGTGGGGGGGGGGGGGGGGGGGCGGGGGCGGGGTTGGGGGGGGGGGGGGGGGCCTTGGGGGGGTTCCCGCCGCGGCCCCGCCGCGGCGGCCGCGCCGCGCGGCCCCGGCGGGCGCGGCGCGCCGCCCCCGGCCCCCCGCGCGCGCGGCGGGCCCGCCGGCCGCCGGCTCCGCCGTGCGGCGCCGGCCCGCCGCCGCCCGCGGCCCGGGCCCCCCGGCCCCTTTTTCCGGGCCGGCGCCCCTCTGCCCCGCGGCCCGCCCCGGGCCCCCGCGGCCGCCGCCGGCCGGCCGGGCGGGCGGCGGGGCGGGCGGGGCGCGCGCGCCCCGGGGGGGGGGGGGGGGGGGGGGGGGGGGGGGGGGGGCGGGGGGGCGGGGGCGCCGGGGGGGGGGGGGCCCGGCGTCTTGCGCCGGCAGCCCGGTCCGGAATAATCTGCACCGGTGTTCATCGCCCCCACCGACGGGAGTTGCTCCATGCGCCGGATCCATCGCTTCGTGATCCTGCCCGCCTGGGCCGTCCTCGCCACCGCAGCCTGCGCCCCCGGCTTCGGCCCCTGCACGTCGCGGACCGTCGTCGCGGCCCCCGAGCGCGGCCCCCTGCACCTGCTCGCCATCTACGGCGGCGTCGACCAGTACTACCTCGCCGAATACGAGCCCGACTCCCCCAAGGCGATCCTGTACGCGCCCGACGGCGTGCAGGAATTGACGCAGCAGATCGCCGCCTCCGGTGCGAAGTACGCCGGCGGCCGCTACATGCTGTGGACGAAGGGGCGGGACATCATGCTGGAGGTGGACGGAAAGCGCGTCGAGGGCTGCGAAGTGTCGGGAGCGCAGGAAATCCTGGAACGGTGCTGGGCGGAGGCTACCACTTCCGCGCTTCGGGCAACGAGCCGGGCTGGCACCTGGAGACCGGCCCCCGCGGGACCCTCGTGACGGCCGACTACGGCGAGCTGGTGCTGCGCTTCCCCGGGATCCCCCTCGAGAGCCTGCGCGACGGCGCGCCGATCCGGCGCGAGACCGACGGCCACGTCCTGCGCCTGCGTACCACGACTTCGCCGTGCTTCAACGACGTGAGCGGTGAGCCGTACCCCATGAGTGTCGAAATGGAGCTGGATGGCAGGACACTGAACGGCTGTGGCGTGATCCTGCACTGACGGCGAGCGGCGGCCTGCCCGACACGATGTTTGATGTTCGAGCGCGCCCGCCCCGGGATGTCCCGGGACGGGCGCGCTCATCGATCAAATATGTTCAGCGCACGCGTTCCCCGCCCACGAACAGCGCCGACGGCTTCGCCGCCAGCCACCCGTCGGGTCGCCTGCGCGCGGGTCGCGGTCCAGGACCGTGCAGTCGAACTGCAGTCCGGGACGCAGGACGCCCAGGTCGCCCTCGCGCCCCACCGCAAACGCCGCCTCGGCGGTGAAGCCGCGCAACGCCTCGGTCAGCGTCAGGCTCTGCTCGGGGTGCCAGCCGCCGGCGGGATCACCGTCGGGCTCCTGGCGCGTGATCGCCGCATAGACGCCGGGCAGCGGGTTCCAGTCTTCGACCGGCGCGTCCGAGCCCAGCGGCAGGTGCACGCCGTGGTCCAGGAAGGTGCGCCACGCGTAGGCGCCCCGGACGCGATCGGGCCCGAGCCGCTGCTCGGCCCAGCGCAGGTCGCTCGTGCAGTGCGTCGGCTGCACGCTCGCGAGCGCGCCCAGCGCGGCGAAGCGCGCGAAGTCGTCGGGATGGACGACCTGGGCGTGTTCGACGCGGTGGCGGCGCGACACGGTGACCGTCGTGTCCGGCGCCTGCGCCGCGGCGATGGCGTCCAGAGCCATGCGGTTGCCGCCGTCGCCGATGGCGTGGATGGCGCACTGGAAGCCGCGGCGGTGCACCTCGCGCACCAGGTCGGTGAGGATCAGGGCGTCGGTGACCGCGAGACCGCGGCGGCCGGGCTCGTCGCTGTAGTCGGCCAGCAGCAGCGCGCCGCGGCTGCCCAGCGCGCCGTCGGTGTAGTACTTCATGCCCCGCACCGCGAAGCGGTCAACGGCGCGATAGCGCCCCAGGGCCGCCATCGATCCCGTTTCGGACCCTTCGAGATAGACGAACAGCCTGATCGGCAGCCGCCCCTCGTCCGCCAGCCGCTGCGCGATGTCGCAGGTCTCCGGCGTCTGCCCCATGTCGTGCACCGCCGTCAGACCCGCGTCGGCGCAGGCCGCCAGACCCGCCAGCAGCCAGCGCTCCTGGTCGGCCGTCGTGGAGCGCGGCAGCACCGGGGTGAGCAGGTCGGCGGCGTTGTCGACGAGCACACCGGTCGGCTCGCCCTGCGCGTCGCGCAGGATGCGGCCGCCCTCGGGATCCGGCGTCGCGGCCGTGATGCCCGCGAGGTCCAGCATGGCCCGGTTGACCCACGAGGCGTGGCCGTCGACGCGGCGCAGAACCATGGGCCGCGCGCCGGCGCCTTCGAGGTCGCGCCAAGTGGGGAACGCGCCGCCGGGCCAGCGGCTCTGGTCCCAGCCGCGGCCGCGGACCACCGCGACGTCGGGGTTCGCCGCGGCCCAGGCCGCGACCAGGTCGCGCGCTTCGAGGGCCGAGCGGGCTCCTTCCAGCGCCGCCTGCTCGCAGCGCTTGCCGATACCCGAGACGTGCAGGTGCGCGTCGTGGAGGCCCGGCAGGGCCAGCGCTCCCGGCAGCTCCACGATCTCCCAGGGCGTGTCGCGCGGCACGACGCCGTAGGTCTCCAGGATGCGGCCGTCGGCGCCGACGGCCACGGCCGCGGCCTCGGGCAGCGCGGGGTCGCCGGTCCAGAAGACCGGGCCGGTGTAGATGCGAACCATGGTGTCGGTCTCCTCCGGAACGCCGCCGCCGGCGACGGCGGCGGCCAGCAACACGAACACGATCGCGACGAAGCTCTTCATCCCGTCTCCCCTAGTAAGGCAACGCCGTCGCCAGCGAGTCCGCCGCCGCCCGCGGCAGCCTGAACTGCTCCGGCCGCAGCTTGAGCACCGCATCGCGCCACGCCTGCGGGTAGCCGACTTCGCGCTCGCGCCCGTTCTCGATGACGTAGCCGTCGTTGTACTTCGCGATCAGCGCGCCGGCCAGGGTCTGCCAGCGCGCGGCGACGCGCTCGGCCTCCCCCACGCTGTAGGTCGTCAGGTAGCGCGCGCAGAGCGCGGGGTCCTGCGCGTGCAGGCGCGCCGCCGTCGCCTCGACCGCGGGCTGCATCGCGATCAGACCGCCCTCGAGCTCGCGCTGGGCGGCGCGGATGTCCTCGATCATGTACGAGTACTTCAGGCCGGCGTAGTTGGCCACGAGGTTGAACACCCACCAGCCGGAGTCCCAGGAGAACTCCTCGAGCGCGCCCCGCGCGAAGGACGGCGGCACGTCGGTGATCCCGGCGTAGAGCGGGAACCAGACCGTCGTGTCGGTGTCGTCGACGCCGTACCACAGGCAGCCGCCGACGGGGTCGGGCAGACCGCGGCGGCTCTGCGCGATATGGGAGAACCCGGTCTGCTGCGTCGAGATGGGCCGCTCCCAGGTGTAGGTCTCGCCGTCCTGCTCCCAGGCCATCGGGCGCCAGCGGTCGGGGCAGCCGAAGGGTCCGGCGTCCACGCCCTGCGTCATGTCGTAGTCGGTGCCCTCGTAGTGGTCGCGCATCAGGGACATGACGTCGGCCAGGGCCAGCTTGCGGTCGGGCTTCACGAACAGCGGGTAGTCCTCGGCGCCGGCGACGCCGCGGTGGAAGTCGGGGCTCAGCTCCAGCGACGGCGCCGCGCGTCGCAGCAGGCTCCAGACGCGCGTCGCGGTGTAGCGCTTCTTCTGCGCGGTGGCCGGGCAGTAGACCTCGCGGAAGTTGAACGGGACGCCGGCGCGCGGGTCGTACCAGCCGCGCGCCTCGGCCACGCTGAACACGTTGCGCGAGTAGAGGCAGTTCTGCGGGTCGTCGGTGGGGAACGTGCCGATGCGGGCCAGGTTGGCGTGGGCCGACACGGTGCCGTCGGGCAGCCGCCGCGCCACCCAGACCGCGCCGCCGCTGCCCGGCCCGGCGCCGATCATCTCCAGCAGCCAGCACTCGCGCGGGTCGCAGAGCGAGAACGACTCGCCGGTGCTGCGGTAGCCGTGGGTCTCGATCAGCGAGGTGATCACCTCGACCGCCTCGCGCGCGGTGCGCGCGCGCTGCAGAGCGAGGGTCATGAGGTTCCAGTAGTGCAGCCCGCCCGTCTCGTCCAGCAGTTCGAGGCGGCCGTCGAAGGTGGTCTCGCCGACCGCCACCTGGTGCTCGTTCATCAGACCGACGACCGCGTAGGTGTGCGCCGGCCAGGGGATGCTCGCCGTCACGGTGCCGTCCCAGTAGCGCACCTCCTGCATCTCGCCCGGGGCGTGGTCGGCCGCCGGGATGCGCTGCAGGATCGGGTGGAACTCCCCGTCGCAGGTGTAGGTGATGAAGGCCGACCCGTCCGCCGAGGCGCCGGGGGTGACCAGCAGGTTGGTGCACGCCGCCGCGGGGGCGGCGGCCAGAGCCAGCAGCAGTGCGATGGCGAGGCACGGGCGCATGGCGATCCTCCAGGTGTGGGGCTGCGGGGATCATACCGCCGCAGGGCCGGCGGGGAAACCGCGGATGCGCGGCCAGGCGCGTCCTGTCTGCAATGCTGGTTGATCCGCCCGAGGCCCTGTGACAGATTCGATCGCGTCCACCGGCACCACAGCCTCCATCGGGCGAACGCCCCCAACCCCGGGATCAACGTGGCGAACCTGCAACACCTGGCCGACCGCCCCCGCACCGCCGCCGCCATCGTCGCGCTCGCGGCCGCGCTGGTCTACGCGGGCACGCTGGGCCACGCCCTGGTCTGGGACGACGCCAACGTCCTGGCCGGCATGCGCGAGGCCGCCGCGCGCGGCCCGGGCGCCCTGCTCGGAGCGGAGTTCCTCGCCGACACCGGCTACCACCGCCCCGTCGTGCTGTTGAGCCTGCGTCTCGATGATCTGCTCGGCGGCGGCGCGGCCTTCATGTTCCACCTCACCAACGTGCTGCTGCACCTCGCCGCGTCCGTGCTGACGCTCCTGCTGCTGCGCGCGTGGCTGCGCAATACCGCGGCCGCCCTGGCCGGCGCCCTGGTCTTCGCGGTTCATCCGGCGCACGTCGAATCGGTGGCTTTCGTGTCGGGCCGCACCGACCTTTGGGTCACGGTGCTCGGGCTCGCCGCGGTGCTGGCCTGGACGTCGTGGCGGCGCGGCGCGCACCGCGCCGGACCGGCGGCTCTGCTGCTGTTCTTTTTATCGCTGTTCGCCAAGGAATCCGCCTACCTGCTGCCCGCGGCGCTGCTCGTCATCTCGGCCCTGCTGCCGCAAGACGCGCGCGACCCGCGTCCCTGGTGGCGTCGCCAGGCCGGATGGCTGGGCGCAGCCGCCCTGACGATGGGCGTCGCGGCGGCGCTGCGGCTGGGCGTCGCCGGCGTGGGCTTCGGCGAGGCCGCGGCGACGGCCGGCAGCCGTCTCGGCACCGACCTCGCGACGCGCCTGGGCCACCTGCCCGCGCTCGTGGCCTGGTACCTGCGGCTGCTGCTGGTCCCTGGCCCCTGAACGCCTACTGGTCCGCGCACCACCTCGCTCCGGGCGTCCTGACCTGGACGGCGGCGGTCGCGGCGGTCGGCATCGTGGCGCTCGCGCGCCGCCGCGGCGCGGCCGGCCTAGCCTGGACGTTCATCTTCCTGCTGCCGGTGCTGGGGTTCGCGCCCCTGCGGGGACGCCGTTCGCGGAGCGCTTCCTCTACCTGCCGTCGTTCGGCTGGTGCCTGGTCGCGGGCGCGCTGTTCGCGAGGGCGGCAGACGCCGGTCGCCGCCGCGCCGCGATTGCGGCGACGGCGGCCCTGGTGCTGGTCCTGGCCATCGCTACGGTGGCGCGGGTGCCGGTGTGGAAGGACGACGCCACACTATTCACCGACATGGCGCGCCGCTCCCCTGAGGAGGACATCGTCCAGCACAACCTCGGCGCCGCCCTGCACACCGCCGGCGACCGGGCCGGTTCGCTGGCCGCCTACCGCAGGGCGGTCGCCCTGGCGCCGACCCACGAACCGTCGCTGCGCGCGCTCGGCGTGGCCGAAGGCGCCGCCGGCAACCTCGAGGCGTCGTACGACCTGCTGCGACGCGCCGTGGCCGCCGATCCCCGGCGCCCCGAGGCCCACTGCAACTTCGCCGTGATCGCCGCGCACCGCGGCGAGCTCGGACTGGCCGAGACCCACTACCGGCGCGCCCTGGAGCTGCGTCCCGACTACGCCCTGCCCGTGGCCGGCCTCTGCGAGCTGCTCGCCGCCCGCGGCGACGCCGAAGGCGCGCGCCGCCAGCTCGCGGCGCTCCAGCGCCTGGACCCGCGCCTGGCCGCCGAAACGCAGCGCCGGCTTGCGGGAACGTCGCCGTGATCCGCATCCTGGCCGTCGGCAAGCTCAAGGACGCGCGGCTGGCCGAGCTCGCGGCGGATTTCACGCGGCGGATCCGTCCCTGGTCCGACCTCGAGATCG
>JADJIV010000031.1:0-43878 GCA_016706845.1 bacterium | reverse complement strand
GGTTCGCGCACCGCCTGCCGAAGCTGGAGCTGTTCGTCGGCGACGTGCAGACGGACTCGTTCGCCTTCGCGCCGGTCGACCTGGTGTACGCCGGCCTGCTGTTCGAGTACGTCGAGCTCGGCGCGGCGCTGGCCGGGATCAGATCCATGCTGAAGCCGGGCGGCGCGCTGCTCTCGGTCGTGCAGCTGCCGAGCGCGGCCATCGCCGGGGTCACGCCGTCGCCGTTCGCCAGCCTCGGCGCGCTGTCCGCGGCCATGCGCACGGTGCCGCCCGACGCGCTCGCGCGCGCGGCGGCGGCCGCCGGCTTCCGCGAGACCGGGGCGCGGACCGCGCCGGCCTCGGGCGGCAAGGAGTTCCGGGTCCAGACCTTCCGTCTGGAGGCGGTCGGGCGCCGGTCCTGACGCCGCGCCCGACCGTCCGGTTGCCGCTCCCGTTCGCCTCCCTCGCGCCGCCCCCCCCCCGTCATCTATGGCCTTGAGCCCCCGCACCGCCTGGGATACCCTGCGGCGATCGACGCCCATCGCAACCGAGATCCGACCTGCCACCAACGAAGGAGCCGTGCTCATGCGCAAGATGTCGCGGGTGTGGACGGTGGCGGCCCTCGCCTTCGCCGCAGGTGCGGCGTGGGGCCAGAGTGCCGGCCATATCGTGGGGTGGGGCTCCCAGGTCCTCGTCGCCCCGTCGGAACTCGACAGCCTGGTCGCCGTGTCGGCCGGCGGGGGCCACAGCCTGGGGCTGCGGTCCGACGGCTCGATCGTGGCCTGGGGCGGCAACAGCCGCGGCGAGTGCCGCGTGCCGGCGCCCAACCGGGACTTCGTCGCCGTGTCGTCGCATTCGTTCCACAGCCTGGGCCTCAAGGCCGACGGGAGCATCGTCGCCTGGGGGGACAACGGCGACGGCCAGTGCAACGTGCCGGCGCCCAACGCGGATTTCGTCGGCGCGTGGTCGGGGGGGAGCTTCGGGCTGGGACTGAAGACCGACGGTTCGCTCGTGGTCTGGGGCGACGACGCGAACGGCCGTTTCGAGGCGCCGGAGCCGAACGCGAACTTCGATACGGTGGTGACGGGCGAGTCCTGCGTCAGGGGCCTCAAGGCCGACGGCTCGCTCGTGGTCTGGGGACCGAACAGCCAGTCCCTCGTGCCGCTGCCGAACGCCGATTTCGTCGACATGGCGGGGGGCATCTACCACTGCCTGGGTCTCAAGGCCGACGGTTCCATCGTGGCCTGGGGCGCCAACGACCGCGGGCAGTGCGACGTCCCGGAGCCCAACGCGGATTTCATGGCCGTGGTGGCGTGGGATGGTGCAGCCTGGGTCTGAAGTCCGACGGCACGATCGTGGCCTGGGGTTGGGGCGAATACGGTGAGACCGGCGTCCCCGATGCGAACCGCGATTTCGTGGCCATCGCGGCGGGCTGGGGATACTGCATCGGTCTCAGGGACGACGGCACGGCGTTGCTCTGGGGGAAGAACGACTCCCAGCAGTGCGGCGTTCCGACGCCCAACGCGGACTTCGCCGCGATCGCGGCGGGATCGTCCCATCGTCTCGGGCTCAAGTCCGAAGGCAAGATCGTGTTCTGGGGATGGGACTACGAAGGGCAGGACGAGATCCCGATTCCGAACCGGGATTTCGTCGCCGTGGCGAGCGGCGTGTCCCACTGCCTGGGCCTGAAATCCAACGGGAAGATCCTGGGCTGGGGGTACAACAGCCAGGGCCAGTGCAACGTGCCGGCGCCGAACGTGGACTTCGTCGCCCTGGCGGCGGGCTCGTACCACAGCCTGGGACTGAAGTCCGACGGCACGATCGCGGTCTGGGGGGCCAACAACCACGGCCAGTGCGATGTCCCGGAACCCAACACGGGCTTCGTCGCCGTGGGAAGGGGGGACTTCCACAGCCTGGGGTTGAAAGCCGACGGCACGATCGTAGCCTGGGGAAACAACGATTACGGCCAGTGCAACGTGCCGGCGCCCAACGCGGATTTCATCGCCGTGATGGGGGCATCTACAACAGCGTGGGCCTGAAGTCCGACGGCTCGGTCGTGGTCTGGGGCAGAAACGAGTACGGCCAGTGCAACGTGCCGGCGCCCAACGCGGATTTCTTGGCCGTGGCCGCTGGTTTGGGCCATTGCCTGGGCCTGAAGTCCGACGGCACGCTCGTGGCCTGGGGGAGCAACGTGCGCTACGAGCGCGAGGTGCCGCAGCCCAACGCGGACTTCATCGCCATGACGGCGTTCGGGAGCTACAGCCTGGCGCTGCGGTCCGACGTTCCGCTCGCGTCCGGGGATGATCCCGCCTTGCCGATCGTCGCGGCGCCGGGCGCCGCCGGCCCACCGGAAGCGGCCGGGTTCCAGGTCCTGTCGCTGACGCCCAACCCCTTCAACCCCTCCACCGAGATCGCCTTCGCGGTCCCTCGCCGGGACGAGCTGAGCCTGGAGATCCACGATGCCGGCGGCAAGCTCGTGCGGCGCGTGCCGCTCGGACCGCTCGGTCCCGGCCGGCACGCGATCCGGTGGGACGGGCGCGACGACGGCGGTCTGAACGTGGGGTCGGGGGTGTACTTCGTGCGGTTGCGCGGCGCCGAGACGATCACGCGGGCGGTCAAGGCGGTGCTGGTGCGCTGAGCGGGAGCGCCGGGCTTCAGCGCACGAGATACCCACGCCGGCATACCGTCGCGTCCCCAGCACGCAACCGGTAATAGTAGACGCCCGAAGGCGCCGGCGTCCCGTCGGCGCGGCGGCCGTCCCAGGCCGCCCAGTGCGGGCCGGGGGCGAACTCGCCCCGGGCGACCTCGCTCACCAGGCGGCCGCGCAGGTCGAAGACCGCGAGGCTCGCCGTCGATTCCTGCGGCAAAGAGAACGCGATGCGCTGCCCGGCCGGCCCCGGGTTGGGCGTCGGCGCGCCCAGCAGCAGGCTGTCGCGGAGGCAGGTCGGGCGCCGCGGTCGTCGGGGCCAGGGCTTCGGCGGCGAAGGCCAGCGGGCTGCCGGCCGCTCCCGGGCACGTCGCCACGAGGGTGTTGGGGCCTGGCAGGGGGCCGAGGTTCCAGGCGCCGACGGCCGCGACGCCGTCCGCGCCGGTCAGGGCGTCGCCGCCGGTCACCGCGCCGCCGCCCGAGGCCGCGGCGAACGCGATGGCGAAGCCGGGCAGGGGGTTGGCGAAGGGGTCGCGCACGCGCACCGACGGGGCGACGCTGACCGCGGCGCCGGCCTCGGCCGACTGGCCGTCGCCGGCGACCTTCGCGCAGCCCGCGTGGAGCTGGCGGAACCAGCGCAGGGCGCCGTCGTCGGCGTCGTCGTCGGTGAAGAAGCACCAGTTCTCGCCGACGGCGCCGCCGGCGGGTCACGGCCGGGGTCATCGCCAGGCCCTCGATGTTCGAATCGCTGGGACCTGGATCTCGGCGGCGGCGACGAAGCGGCGGGCGGAGCCCGACGGGGTCGAGGTCAGGTCGGTGATCTCGATCAGGTTGCCGTCGGTGTTGTGCAGGACGTAGAGGCGGCCGCTGCCGCCGTCGAAGGTCAGCTCGCAGCTCTCGGTGCGCGAGGTCAGGTAGCGGCCGACGAAGGTCGCGGCGCCGTCGGTGCGCAGGTCGAAGGCGTAGACCCAGCCGGAGGTCTGCACCGCGACGAAGACGAGGCCGCCGAAGCCACTCGCGCCGTGGACGCTCTGCGGGTAGGGGACGCCGGCGCCGTCCACGAAGCCGCTGCGGGCCAGCCAGACGTCCGGCACGAAGGCCAGGCCCTCGGGGCCCGAGTTGCCCCAGTCGGGGATCGCGCTCAGCAGCCAACTCGTCAGGGCGGCGCCGTCGGCGACGCGGTAGGAGCGCAGGGTGCGCGCCTGCTCGTCCATCAGGAAGATGCGGTCCGCGGCGGCGCCCAGGCAGGCGATCGCCTCGAGGTCGCCGGTGCCGTCGTACTCCCGCTCGACCGCGAAGCCGCCGGCGCCGTCCTCGCGCAGCGACCAGAACTTGGCGGGGCCGTTGGTGCAGACCCAGAGACGGCGGGCGGCGGGGTCCCAGCAGGCGCCGCTGAGGTTCTCGGACCAGTCGTCGGCGGCCAGGGCGGTGAGGTCGACGGCGGCGGACCAGGTCTCGCCGGGCCAGGGGGTGGCCGCCGAGGCGGGCGGCGCCGCGAGCAGGGCGACCGCGAGCGCGAGGATGGCCGCGAAGGAGGGCGAGGGCTGTGGGGTCATGTTCACGACCTCCGGGTGGCCGAGTCTTCACTCGACCACCCGTTCCAAATCATTTCACCAGGATCATCTGTCGCGTCGCCGTGTCCGAACCCGCTCGGAGGCGGTAATAGTAGACGCCCGACCCCAGTTCGGCACCCCGGTCGTCGCGGCCGTCCCAGAGCAGCGTGTTGGCTCCGGCAGAGCCCACCCCGCCGAAGCCGGCGACCCTGCGGCCGGCGACGTCGTAGATCTCCAGTTCGTAGATGCCCGCGGCGGGCAGATCGAAGCGGATCTCCGTCCGGGCGTTGAAGGGATTCGGCGTGTTCGGATGGAGATCCAACCGCCGCGTGGAGACGACGCCCTGCTCGGGGGCGCCGGTGCTGCCGCCCCCCTCCCAGTAGATGTCGTCCAGCGCGAACATGCAGGCCGTGCCGTTCTCCTCGAGGATGACGAACTCGTAACTCAGCAGGCGCAGGTCGATGGCCGTTCCCCTCAGGTCGCTGACGGGGATCGAGGCCTGCCCCCAGTCGCCGTTGCGCACCAGCCCGTAGGTCGTCTGGTTCGCCGGGAATCTGACGTAGTACTGGTTGCCCCAGGTGTCGATGACCCCGATCTTGAAGGTGACGTTGGCGGGGATCTTGATCCGGAACTTCAGGTGCCCGTCGCCGAAGCCGAACAGGTTCACCGGCTGCATGGACATGATGCCGGCTCCGAACCAGCCGCTGCCCGCGGTCTGCCAGGTCAGAACGTTGTCGCCCTCGTAAGGGGCGAGGGAGCCGTCGTTCAGGGTGCCCTCCCAGACGTAGATCTCCGCGGAGACGTTCGGCACCAGCTCGTCATCGGTGGGCGTCTCGTCGGTGTAGATCCCGAACGTCCCGGTCTCCTGGGGCGGCGGCCCCAGGCTGACTTCGCCCCGGCCGTTCCATTCGTACAGCCGGATGTAATCGACGTACATCTCGGCCGGGAACGGCATCGTGACCGGAAGGCCGCTGCCGGGATCGCCGAGCTGGTACGCGTCGGTGAAGGCCCCGCCGATGGCCAGGTTCGCGATCAGGTAGAAGGGGGCCTGGAATTCGGCGGAAGCGCTGTCGATGGTGAACGGAGACGTGTACAGGTCGTGTTCCACGCCGTCGTCGACGACGGTCATGCGCAGGCTGGTCTCGTCCCAGTACAACCGGTAGACCAGGAAGCGCGCGACGAGCGGATTCGCATAGGCGTAATACGGACGGCAGAAATCGTCGTCCGGATCCCAGGAGAGGCTGGCCGCACCCGAAGGGTTCGCCGGCGTGACGGCAGCGGCCGAGTAGTAGATGGCGTTGGCCGCCACGGACTGATTGACCGTGGCGTTGTTCAAGCCGTTGCCGCCGTTGTGCGTGTCGTGCAGATCCCTGAACGCCTGCTTGGATCCCATCTCCATCATGTCGATCTCGCCGCAACGGGGCCAGGCGTAGTTGGCGGATCCCAGCAGCCAGACCGCGGGCCAACCGCCAAGATCGACGTTCGGGATGCGCACCCTGCACTCGATCATGCCGTACATGACGGTCACGAACGACTTGCTGACGACCTTTCCCGACGTGTAGGACAGGGGGTTGCCCCACTGATCGACGATGCCGGGCCCGCTCTCCTGCCTGGCGACGATGCGCAGGCCCGTGTTCCCGGCTTCCCCTGGAATCGGTGCGATCCCGACATTCTCCTGCTTGTAGAATTCCAGCTCGCCGTTGCCCCAGCCCCAGGAGCCGTTCCCGGTGATGGTGAGCCAGTCGTCCAGGTCGTTGAAATTCTCCTCCCAGAGCAGGTCGCCGACCTGGGCCAGAGCGGGGTTGCAGACGAAGAACAGGATCGCCAGCGTCAGGTGGAGCTTCTTCACGGTGATTCTCCCCATTCCCTTGCGGACTGAAGAAGGCGGAGTTGCGGCCCGCACCGGCCGCCGCCGGCGGTTCCGGACGGGCCGAGCCATGAACGGGATCATACGCTTTGTTCGGTACCAGAACAATCAAGAAAGCTCGCCGTCATGCGCTCGTTCGCGGAGATGAGCATCATGCCGGTCTATGGAATTCCGCGGATGCAAGTCTGGTGATAATCGTAACTCAAATTATTATAATAGATTACGCCAGTACATGTATTTTGCGGCGGACTGGAAAAGAGATTGTACGGTTTCCGAACATAGTGTAAAGTGGTCCTGAGTCGGTCTGGTCGCCTCGATCCGAGCACACGACCCGCAGCGGGGATTTCGTCACGGATCGAACGCAGCGCGACATGGCGCCGGACTCGAGGATCTTCGTGCGATGTGGCAAGGGACATTTGAAAGGGGACACGTCATGAAACTTGTGAAATCCATCCTGCTGGCCGGCAGTATCCTGTCGGTGCTGGCACTTCCCATGGCTGGTGGCGTGGGCGTGGCGCAGGCCGATAACCTCCTGTCGAACCCCGGCTTCGAGACCGGCGACCTGACGGGCTGGCTGGTGTTCGGGCAGAGCCCCAACTCCAGTGTCACCGTCCTGGCCGGCGACAACGGCCCGTCGGCGACCGGGACGCACAATGCGTTCCTGGACAATCAGGCGGAGGCCCTGGCTCTGGTGCTCAAGCAGTCCACTCCGGCCGGCAGCGGGATCGCGGGGCCGGTCTTCTACTCGTTCGACCTGAAGCTCGACCAGGCCGACGTCGGCGGCGTGCTCTTCGTCAACATCTTCGCCGAGCAGGCGAACGGCGGCGTCATCGGCGGCTCCGGCCTGATGGGACCCTTCTGGCCGTGGAACGGGTGGACCACGTACAGCGGCTCGTTCCAGGCCCCGGCCAACACGGATTTCCTGACGATCCAGATCGAGGCCGTCACGGGCGCGAACGTCGACAGCAGCTGCCGCGCCCACGCGGACAACGTGGTCCTGGACCAGGGCACGGTTCCCGCGGAAGAGATGAGCTGGAGCGGCATCAAGACCCTGTATCGCTGATTCGGAGCGACTTCCGTCAGGGCCGTCTCCCTTCGGGGAGGCGGCCTTTTTCATTTCCCCGCACGATGCCGCCGGATTGACGGCGGGCGGACGGGCCGATACAGTCCGAGAGCCATCTCGATCGCTATGTGAGAGCACGCCGCTGACATCCTGCGGGGCGTGCCGACTGCGTCCTTGGGATTCGACGAGCCGTGCCGGCGTCTCCGGCAGATCCGGGAATCGTGAGCGACGTGTCCAGGATCCACTTCATCCTCTACGTCCGCGACCAGGATGCCGCCCGCGCCTTCTACGAGAGCGTGCTGGGCGCGCCGCCGACGCTGCACGTCCCCGGGATGACGGAGTTCGCGGTCGCGCCGGGGACGGTGCTGGGCCTGATGCCCGAGCGGGGGATCGCCCGGTTGCTGGACCTGGAGGCGGCGGAGATGCCCGGCGGCGGGATCCGCGGCGAGGTGTACCTGGTCACGGCATCGCCCGCGGCTTGCCACCGGCGGGCGCTGGCGGCCGGCGCGAGGGAGCTGAGCGCCATGGCGCCGCGGGACTGGGGGGATCGGGCGGCCTACAGCCTGGATCCCGACGGGTACGTGTTGGCGTTCGCGGAGCCGATGGCGTCGCGGGCGGGCGGAAAGAGCGCGGACGATTTGGCGGGTCGCCCTTAGTATTCTTGAAAAGGGATGGGGCCATGGCGCGTCGTGTTCTGAAAAAGTCGGCCGACAGGGTCCTGGTCGGCGTCTGCGGCGGCATCGCCGAGTTCTTCGGGTGGCAGGCGCGGCTGGTGCGGGTCGTCTTCATCTTCATCGCGATGGCCGGCGGGGCGGGCTTGGCCGCCTACCTCATCCTCGCCGTCCTGATGCCGCCCGCGGACAGCGGCGACTTCCGGCTCGACGACTACCGGAAGCAGTAGAGACGGAGGGACGCGACCGGCGCCGTCGCGCGGTCGCGTCCAGGTGCAGAGCGCTGGGAGGAATGACGATGAAGACGCCGGTTTCCTGCACGATGCTCGCGCTCGCCGCCCTCTCCTGCGTCGGCTGCGGAGGAACCGACGAAGAGCCCGCGGCCGACCACCTGTGGCATGCCGAGTTCCGGGTCGACAACGCGAGCGACCGCGATCTCGAGGTCGGACTGGCCGGCCCGCTGTTCGGGGAGGGGCACGCCGAAACCTCCGTGACGGTTCCCGCCCACACGGAGGTCCCCGTCCCGATGCTGGTGACGCTCTTCTGGCGGCCGGTGCTGGCGGAGAGCGTCTGGTGCGTGTCGGTGCGCGCAGAGCCCGGCGGCGACCTGTTGCGGCAGATCTGCCCGCCGACGGACGGGGACTGGGTGACCGAGGACACAGGCGAGTACGCGCGGCGGTTCACGCTGCGCTTGGATGCTGCCGACCTCGAAGCGGACTCCACCGTATGTCCGGTCCTGAACGGTCGCGTCGTCGACGGGCTGTCCGGCGAGGGTCTCGCGGAGGTGAACGTCCGGTTGGAGTCGGGTGCGGGCGCCGCCGTCGCCACCGACGGGAACGGCGACTACACCCTTTATTTGATGGCCGACCTTCCCCAGGGTTACCTATATTTCTCGAAAAACGGCTACCTGCAGGCGATCACGGAAGTCATGAGCGGCCTGACCGCCGAGGGGACTCGCGGTTCTCGCTGCTGACGACCCTGCAGCACGAGGTGCCGTGACGCCCCGGCCGGGGTCGCGCGGTTGGGACCGGGGCCGGAGCGAGGCACCGGGTGGTTGGAACGGCAGGAGGAACGGCAAATGGCCGACATCGCAGCGAAGGTGGAACTCGTCGCCTATTGCGGGCTGTACTGCGCCCTGCCCCCCCCCCGCGGGACGGCCCCGGCCCCCCCCCCCCCCGGGACGCCGCCCCGGGGCGCCAGTGCCCCCGGCCCCCCGGAACCGCCCCTCCCCCCCCCCCCCCCGTGGCCCCCGGGATTCCCGGTCCGACCGCCTGCAGGAAATACAACAACTTCGTCTCGAAGCTGTTCGGCCTGGTGCTCCGGTCCGACCGCGCCGCCTGCATCGCCCAGATCAAGCAGCTCGGCCTGGAGGGACACGCGGGCGCCATGGCGGCATCGGGGGCCCAAACGATCAAACGGTAGACAGCGAAGACTATTTGCCATCTCGGCCCTGTTCTCTGATATCCTATAACGAAACACCCCCGCCGACTGTCCCTGATCCACCAGACCCGATCCCCGGCGCGCCCACCCCCGCCCCCGCGCCGGCTTTCGTCGTCCGTCCCCACCAGCCCCGCGCCCGGGAGAGATCCATGAGAACCCAAGCGCTGTTCGCCTGCCTGCTGCTGCTGCGGCACCGGCGCCGCCGCCCAGAGCTACCAGCTGACGATCCACCTCAGCGGCGGCCAGACCGTCACGATCCCGCACGACGAGATCGCGCGCCTCACGTTCACCGAAGGCGCCAGCGGCGCCGGCGACCAGGACGGGAGCGGCCCGGCCCGGCCCGCGTTCACGGTGCTGCGGGCCTACCCGAACCCGTTCAACCCCGCGACCACCATCGAGTACGAGCTCCCCGCCGCAGCCGCGGTGACGGTGCGCGTGTTCGACCTGCACGGAGCGCTGGTCAGGGAGCTGCAGCGCGAATCCCTCGCCGCCGGACTGCACCAGGTGGTCTGGAACGGCACGGACGGCGACGGCGCGCCGGTCGCCAGCGGCGTCTACCTCTGCGCCGTGGCGTGCGGCGACGAGGTCCTGTCGCGGCAACTCATCCTCGTGAAGTAGCGGGAGACCATCATGAAGAACGCCTTCATCGTCCTGCTGTGCGTGGCGGCGGCGGCCGCCGCCGGGGCCCAGGATCTGAACGTGACCCGCACGGGCGGGCAGGTCGAGCCCTTCGGGCTCGCCGGGATCGACAACATCACCTTCGCCCTGCCCGGGGGCGCCAAGAGCCTGCTGACCAGCGGCGAGATCCTGCGCGTGCACGCCGCGGGCGTGACGCAGCTGTTCCCCGTCGCCGCGCTCGACAGCCTCGACTTCGCCGGCGACGCCCTGGTCGTCCACCGCGGCGGCGTCGCGCAGCCGTTCCTGCTGGCCGACGTCGACAGCCTGACCTTCGCCAGCTTCGCGGATTACGCCGTGACGGTCACCTACGGCGGCGCCGCGGCGACGGTGGTCAACCCGCTGGCGGGGCTGGGCGTGGCGGTCGCCGTGAGCGGCGCCGACGTGACCGTCACCTCGAGCGCGGGCGTCCCCGGCGTCGAGTGCCGGCTGTCTGGCGCGACCACCGACGGCATGTTCAAGATCTACGCCGACGACGACGTCGTGCTGCGCCTGGCGGGCGTCCAGATCACGAACCTCAACGGCCCCGCCGTCAACGTCCAGGCCGACGAGACGATCGACGTCGTGCTGGAGACCGGCACCGTCAACGCCCTGACCGACGGCGTCACCTACGCCGCCGCGCCCAGTGGCGAGGACCAGAAGGCGGCCTTCTTCAGCGAGGGCCAGCTGGTCTTCAGCGGCGCCGGCAGCCTGACCGTGACCGGGCGCGGCACCTCGCAGCACGGCCTCGGCAGCGACGACTTCATCGACGTGCGGGGCGGCGCCATCGTCGTCGCCGGCGCGGTCAAGGACGGCGTGCACACCAACGAGGGCTACTACCAGAGCGGCGGCTCGCTCGACGTCACCGCCCACGGCGACGGCGTCGACGGCGGCGCCGGTCCGATCGGCATCACCGGCGGCGCGGTGACGGTCCTGGGCACCGACGCCGACCGCGACGCGCTGAAGTGCGACGGCCTGATCGAGGTCGCCGGCGGCGACGTCGACCTCACCGTGCAGGGCAACCAGTCCAAGGGCCTGAACTCGCCGGCCGTCACGCTGTCCGGCGGCACGCTGGACATCGTGACCTCGGGCGGCGTGGTCCTGAAGCCTCCGGGCTGGGCTTCGATCCTCGTACTGCACGGGGATCAAGGCCGACGACCTGGTGCTGATCGACGGCTGCCAGCTGACGATCACCGCCACCGGCGTCGCCGGGCGGGGCATCTCCTGCGACGGCGACATCACGGTCCAGTCGGGCGGCGTGACCGTCCAGGCCAGCGGCGGCGGCGGCACCTACACCGACCCGACGGGCGTCGTGGACGCCTACCAGGGGCCGTGCCTCAACGCCGACGACGACCTGCTGCTCGCGGGCGGGACGATCTCGCTGACCCACACCGGCTCGGGCGGCAAGGGCATCGCCGGGGACAGCGACCTGACGATCGGCACGGCGGGGGCGGGGCCGACGCTGCAGATCGCGGTCTCGGGCGCCTCGATCTCGATCGGCGGCGGCGAGTACGCCGAGGCGAAGGGAGCGTCCGTCGACAGCGTGCTGACGGTCGAGGGCGGCACGCTCACCCTGACGTCCGTGGACGACGAGCTCAAGGCGAAGGTCCGGCTGGTGATCAACGGCGGCACCATCAACGTCGTCAACGCGCTGGAGGGCTTCGAGGCGCCGAACCTGTACATCAACGGCGGCGAGGTGCACATCAACACCACCGACGACGGCCTCAACGCCACCTACGGCGTCTACGGCGAGGCCAGCGACGGCAGCATCCTGAACATCAGCGGCGGCTACGTCCACCTGACGGCCCCTGCCGGCGACGGCATCGACAGCAACGGGTCGCTCACCATCAGCGGTGGCACCGTCGTCGTCCACGGGCCGCCGAACCAGCCCGAGGTGGGCCTGGACGTCAACGGCGCGTTCCTGATGCAGGGCGGCCTGACCGCGGTGTCGCAGATCAACTCGAACATGAACGAGATCCCCCTCGGGACCTCGACGCAGCGCACGGTGCTGGTGCGGACCAGCACGACGATCAACGCCGGCACGCTGTTCCACATCGAGAACGCGAGCGGCGCCACGCTGCTGACGTTCCGGCCCAACAGCCGCTACTCGGCCGTCCTGTTCTCGTCGTCGGCCCTGACCGCGGGCGTCACCTACCGGGTCTACACCGGCGGCACCTGCACGGGCACGCTGCGCGACGGGCTCTACACGGGCGGGACGTACTCGGGCGGCACGCTGCGCACGACGTTCACGTCGACGGCGGTGTCGCAGACGGTGACGTTCTAGCTTCCGGGGGGTGGCGGTCGATCTGCAGCGATCGGGGAGAGACGGGTCCCGACTGGACCGATGCCGGTCCCCGGTGCTACGTTGTCGCTTCGATCCGCGTCTCGACCGCCATCCGGCCCCGGAGCCGACCCGTGCCCGCACCCAGCGACCGCAGCCAAGTCGGCGCTCCCATCCCCCGCCTGGACGCCTGGGGCAAGGTCACCGGCGCCACCCGGTTCCTGCCGGACGACCCCCGGCCGGGTGCGTGGCTCGGGGCCGCCGTCCGCTCGCCGCTCCCGCACGCCCGCCTGGTCTCGGTCGCGAAGACCGCGGCGTTCCCGGCCGCGGCCGTCCTGCTGACCGCCCCCGACCTGCCCTGCGCCAACCTCGTCGCCATGGTCCGCGAGGACCTGCCGCTGCTCGCCGCCGACGAGGTCCGCTTCGCCACCCAGCCGGTGGCCCTGGTCGCCGCCCCCGACCGCGCCACCCTGAAGGCCGCCCTCGCCGCCGTGACCGTCGAGCTGGAAGAGCTGCCGGCGGTCTTGGATCTCGACGCCGCCCTGCGCGGGGAGGGGCCGGTGTGGGGTGCGGACAACGTCGTCGCCGAGTACCGCATCGACCGCGGCGACCCCGACGCCGCCTTCGCGTCGGCCGCGACGGTCGTCGAGGGCACCTACGTCACCGGCTACCAGGAGCACATGTACCTCGAGCCCCAGGGCGTCGTGGCCACGCCGCGCCCCGACGGCGGCGTCGAGATCCTGGGCTCGCTGCAGTGCCCCTACTACATCCACAACGCGATGAAGCGTGCCCTGGGCCTCGACGGCGACCGCGTCGTGGTGCGGCAGTCGCCCCACCGGCGGCGCCTTCGGGGGCAAGGAGGACTACCCGTCCATCCTGGCCCTGCAGGCCGCCGTGCTGGCCCTGCGCTGCGGGCATCCCGTCGCGATGATCTACGAGCGGCGCGAGGACGTCGCCTGCACGACCAAGCGGCACCCGTCGCGCACGCGCTACCGCTCGGCCTTCGACGCGGAAGGCAGGCTGCTGGCCGTGGACGTGGACCTGGTGCTGGACGCCGGCGCCTTCACGACCCTGAGCCCCGTGGTCCTGTCGCGCGGCGTGCTGCACGTGGCCGGCCCGTACCGCATCCCGCACGCGCGCATCCGCGGCCGCACCGTGGCCACGCACACCCCGCCCAACGGGGCCTTCCGCGGCTTCGGCGTGCCGCAGGCCGCGTTCGCCTGCGAGCGGCAGATGGACCGCGCGGCGCGTCGGCTCGGGCTGGACCCCGCCGAGCTGCGCCGGCGCAACCTGGTGCGCGACGGCGACACCTTCGTCTTCGGGCAGACCCTGCGGCCGGGCATGGCCGCGGCCGACCTGGTGCTCGCGCGCGTGCTGGAGCGGTCGGGTTACACACGGCGCCGGCGCGAAGCGCGCGAATACAACGAGCGGGGCGGCGCCCTGCGCCGCGGCGTGGGCGTGACCCTCTGCCTGCACGGCGGCGGCTTCACCGGCGACGGCGAGGACCGCATCAAGGGTCGCGCGTCGGTGCGCCTGGACCCCGACGGCGCCGTGACCCTGCTGGTCAGCAGCGTCGAGATGGGCCAGGGCGCGGCCACGGTGCTGCCGCAGATCGCGGCCGAGGCGCTCGGCGTGCCCGTCGCGCGGGTGCGTTTCCACCAGCCCGACACCTCGGCGGTGCCCGACTCGGGACCGACGGTCGCCTCGCGCACCACGATGGTCGTCGGGCGCATCCTGGTGGACGCCTGCCGGCAGCTCGCGGACAAGGCCCGCGCCTTCGCCGGCGACAAGTGCGCCGACCCGCTCGCGGCCGCCGCCCACGCCGGGCTGTCGGCGACCGCGGTCTACGAGCCCGACCCCGACATCGCGTGGGACCAGGCCAGCCACCACGGCGACGCCTACCAGGGCTGGTCCTGGGCGGCGGCCGTGGCCGAGGTCGAGGTCGACGTCGACACCATGGAGGTGCGGCCGGTCAAGCTGACCCACGTCGTGGAGATCGGGCGCGCCGTCAACCCCGTGCTCTGCGTCGGACAGGTCGAGGGCGGCACGCTGCAGGGTCTGGCCTGGGGCCACCTCGAGGAGATGAAGCTCAGGGACGGCCGCTACCTGAACGACCGCATGTCCACCTACATCATCCCCACGAGCCTCGACGCCCCCGACTTCGACGTGGAGCTGGCGGAGCTGCCCAGCCCGCGCGGCCCCTTCGGGGCCAAGGGCCTCGGCGAGCTGCCGATGAACGCGGGAGCCCCGGCCTTGGCGGCGGCCATCGAGGATGCCCTCGACCTCGAGGTGTTCGAGGCCCCGGTCACGCCCGAGATCCTGCTGCGGCGCTGGCGGGAGGTCCGCCGATGAAGATCGCGATGTGGGTCAACGGCGTGCACCGCGACCTCGAGGTCCCGCCGCTCAAGCGCCTGCTGGACGTGCTGCGCGAGGACCTGGGCCTGATCGGCGCCAAGGAAGGCTGCGGGGAGGGGGAGTGCGGCGCCTGCGCCGTGATCCTCGACGGCCGCCTGGTCAACAGCTGCCTGCTGCCGGCCTACCGCGCCCACGGCCGGGTCGTGCGCACGATCGAGGGGCTGGGCACGCCCGAGCACCCCGACCCGGTGCAGTCCGCGTTCGTGGCCGAGGGCGCCGTGCAGTGCGGCTACTGCATCCCCGGCCTGGTGATGGCCTCGCGCGCGCTGCTGGACGAGGAACCGTCGCCGTCGCGCCCGCGCATCCGCGAGGCGCTGGCCGGCAACCTCTGCCGCTGCACCGGCTACGAGCGGATCGTCTGCGCCGTCGAGCGCGCCGCGCTCTCGCCCGCGCGCGCCTGCGGGACCGAACCGTCGCCCAACCCCGCCGCCGATCTCGAGGCGTCGCCCGGCGACGAGGTCGTCGTGCACGTGCCGGGCTCGCTGCGCGCGGCCTGCGAGGCGCTGGCGCGCGGCGGCGTCACCGTGGTGGGCGGCGCGACCGACCTGGGCGTGCTGATGCACGAGCAGATCGTGGCGCCCCGCGTGGTGCTCGACCTGAGCCGCGTGGCGGAACTGCACGGCGTGCGGCGCGAGGGCGAGGCGCTGGTCATCGGCGCCGCGACCCCCTACGCCGACCTGCTGCGCGACGCGGATGTCGCGCGCGACCTGCCCTGCCTGCACGCGGCGGTGCGCAGCGTCGGCGCGCCGGCCATCCAGAGCCTCGGCACCCTGGGCGGCAACCTCGCGAACGGCTCGCCCGGCGCCGACGCCGTGCCGCCGCTGCTGGCCCTGGGCGCGCGCCTGCGTCTGGTCTCGGTCGCCGGCGAGCGCGAGGTCGCGGCCGACGCCTTCTTCACCGGCTACCGCGCGACCGTGCGCCGCGACGACGAGCTGGTGGCCGCGATCGTCGTGCCGCTGCCCGCGGCGGGCACGCGCCAGTCGTTCCGCAAGGCGGGCACGCGCCGGGCCCAGGCCATCGCCAAGGTGAACCTGGCCGCCTGCGCGCGGATCGAGGGCGGCGTGCTGCGCGGCGTGCGGCTGGCGGCCGGCAGCGTGGGGCCGACGGTGATCCTGCTGCGGCAGACGATGGCGCTGCTCGAGGGCGAACCCGCGGCCGACCTCGACCGGTTGGCCGAAGCCGCCGCCGCCGCCGCCAGCGCCGAGGTGGCTCCCATCGACGACGTGCGCTCGACCGCGATCTATCGCCGCGATGTAACCGGCAACCTGGTCAAGCGGTTCGTGGCTTCGCTGTGCGAGACGCACACCCGATAGTTGTCGCTCACTATCGGTATTGCTTCAACTCGATGTCCGATAGCAGTTTGACTCTGCGTTCGTCCTGATGCATGGTCCTCTGGACAGGAGGACCACGGCATGGCGGCTGGTTCATCGGAAGTCGGCCCCCCTCCCGACGATGCCACCACGGCATCGCTGACGGCGCGCGGCGGCGGCGAAGCGATCGTCGTTCTGCAGACCATCGTCCTGTTCGGCGTCGCCCTGCACTCCCTGCTCACCGGACTCTTCCTGATCGTGCAGCCGGACGCGTTCATGCGCTGGGCCGGCTGGGGCGTGGCCCGCCCGTCGTTCTTCGCCGCCCAGGGCGGCGTGTTCCACGTGCTCGTGGTCGCCCTCTACCTGCGGGCGGCGCGACGCGTCCCGGAACGCCGCGTGCTGGTTCCGTACATCGTCTTGGTCAAGACCGCCGCCGCCGTGTTCCTGATCACGTACTACCTCTGCGTGCAGGGGTTCCCGTTGATCCTGGCCGCGGGACTGTTCGACGGGAGCGTCGCCGTCGTCTTGACGGTGCTGCGCCGGCGTGCGAGCCGCGCCGCGGCGCGAAGGGCCGGGTGATGGCGATGAAGGACGGCGCCATGGACGAGCGGCTCCCGGGCATCCTGGTGACCGGGGCGTCCGGCTTCGTCGGCCGCCACTTCCTGGAGGCGGCCAACGGCAAGTACCGGCTGTTCTGCCTCGCGCGCCGCTCGCAGCTCGAGGCGGGCGTGCCGCGCCTGGAGAACCAGCGCTGGACGCAGGTGGACATCGCCCACCGCGAGGCCCTGCTGGAGGTCGCCGACTGCGTCATCGACCACGGAGGCGCGGACGTCGTCCTGCACCTGGCCGGCTACTACGACTTCACGTACAAGGACAACCCCGAGTACGTGCGGACCAACGTCCTGGGCACCTGGAACGTGCTGGACCTCGCCCAGGCGGTCGGCGCCCGGCACTTCATCTACAGCAGCTCCCTGGCGGCCTGCCGGTTCCCGCCCACCGGGACGAGCATCGACGAGGACAGCGAGCCGGACGCCGACTTCCCCTACGCCCGCAGCAAGCGGGCGGCCGAGAAGCTCATCCGCGAGCACTCCGGGAGCTTCCAGCGCAGCATCCTGCGCTTCGCCGCGATCTACAGCGACTGGTGCGAGTACCCGCCGGTGTACGCCTTCCTCGGGAAGTGGCTCTCGTCGGCGTGGAACGCGCGCCTGCTCGGCGGCCGCGGCGCCAGCGCCGTGCCGTACCTGCACATCCACGACCTGACCGCCATGCTGCTGAAGGTCGCGGCCGCGGGGGACGCCCTGCCGAGGCAGTGCGTCCTGAACGCCAGCCCGTCGCACGCGACCTCGCACCGGGAGATGTACTGCGCCGCCACGAAGTTCCTCCACGGCGAGGAATGCCGGCCCGTCGGCGTCCCGCGCGCCCTGGCGCTGCCGGCGGTGGCGGCGCGCCAGCTCGTCCTGGGGCTGCTGGGCTGCCCGCCCTTCGAGCGCGTCTGGATGATGCGCTACATCGACCGGGAGCTGCGCGTCGACGCGTCGCGGACGCACGAGCTGCTGGGCTGGGAGCCGACGCCGAGGTACGACCTGTGCCGCCGCCTGCTGATCCTGGTGGAGAACATGAAGTCCCACCCCGAGGTCTGGCGGCTGCGCAACGAGGCGGCGATCGTCCACGTCGCGCACCGGCCCAACCTCATCATGTACGAGCACCTGCGGCGGCGGCGCGAGGTCATCGTCCACGACGTGGCCGCCGCGATCCGCCACGAGCAGGGCGGCGACGGCGGTCGCGACTACGAGCGCATGACCGAGGCGACGCTCCAGGCCTACGTGGCGCTGTTCTTCGAGGTGCTGGTCGGCGCGATGCGCACGCGCGACCACGCGCCGGTGCGCACCTACGCGCGGATCCTCGCCTTCCACCGCAAGCGGCAGGGGTTCGCGCTCGAGCACGTGTGCCGCGCCGTGCGCGCCTTCCGGGACGTCATCCGCGACAGCCTGGCCGGGATCGCGGATCCCGCGGTCACCCCGGCGCTGGTCAACGAGTACGTGGACCTCAGCCTGCAGCTGGCGCTCGACGAGATCGAGGAGACCTACGCGCAGCTCCCGGCCAAGGGCGGCGAGCCGGACGGCCAAGGCGACAACGTCAACCTGCTGTCGGACAACATCGACCTGGTGAAGCTGGTCGAAGGGCTGCACGACGTCTGCCGCGACGGCTGGGACGTGGACCGGCTGTTCCGCGAGTCGGCCCCGGACGAGAGCATTGTCTAGCCCCGGGGGGGGCGCGAGGGGCAGATTATGTTGAATAGCGACATATAATTATCGATAATCAATAAATTATTATTGACAAAGATACTTTCTTGGCCGATGATCTCTCCTGTGACTCCAGAGAACAGGGGAGGTTGTTCATGTCGCATCGATCCACCGATCACGGCGCCCGCTGGCTCCACCGGCTGCTGTCGCTGGTCTACGGCGGCCTCGCGATCCTCGTCGCGGGGCTCGCCGTTTGGCTGGTCGTGTCGTTCCCGCTGTGGTGGCCGGGCGCACCGCGGTTGCCTCTGCCGGGGCTGGTCGAGTTCCCGGCGGCGGCGTGGCCCGTCCTGGACGCGGCCGCGAACTCGGGCGGGTTTGAGATCGACGCAGTCCACGGCGTCGTCACGGCGAGGTTCGACAACCCGTGGCACCAGTGGGTGGGTCTGCTGCTGGGCGCCGCGAGCCTGGCGCTGATGGCGCTGGCCGTGGGCCTGCTGCGCCTGATCGTGGGCAGCCTCGCGCTGGGCGACGTTTTCAGTCGCGCCAACGCCCGCCGGCTGCGCTGGCTGGGCGCGTTGCTGCTGGTCGAGTCCTTCTACACGCCGTTGTTCGCGATCCTGCTGTCGCGGTGGATCGTCGCGGGCCGCACGGCCGGCGGCGCGCCCCTGGGCGTGGACTGGGGCCTGGAGATCGACGGGGCCTCCTTCGCGACCGCCTGGGTCGTGCTCATCCTGAGCGAGGTCTTCCGCCAGGGCGCCGACCTGCGCGACGACCAGACCCTGACCGTCTGAAGGAGCGCCATGCCGATCAAGCTCAACCTGGATCTGATGATGGTGCGGCGCGGCGTCTCGCTGACCGAGCTCTCGGAGCGCGTCGGCATCACGATGGCCAACCTGTCGATCCTGAAGAACAACAAAGCGCGGGCGGTGCGGCTCTCCACGCTCGAGGCCCTGTGCCGGGAGCTCGACTGCCAGCCCGGAGACCTGCTGGAGTTCGTGCCCGGTCCCGCGGTTGACGAGGGCGTCGAGATCTGAGCGCGGCGCCGACGGGAGGATCATGTTCACCAGGACCAGAAGCGGGGGCCAGCGCCGGCCCCTGCCCGGCCTCGCGCCGGCCGTGTTGGCGCTGATGCTGCTGTCCGGCTCCGCCCGCGCGCAGCCCGTCCCCGCGGCCGACTTCACCGCCGCGACCCTCAACCTCTGGCACGACCAGGGGGACTGGCCGGCGCGCCGCGCGGTGATGCTGGACACGCTGCGCGTCCTGTCGCCCGACGTGCTGTTCCTGCAGGAAGTCCTGGAGAAGGGAGGCCTGCCCAACCAGGCGCAGCAGCTCGCCGACAGCCTGGGCTGGGGCTTCGTCTTCGCTTCGGTCGATCCGCCGGGGTCCGCGAAGCGGTACGGCAACGCCATCCTCACCCGCCACCGCCTCGTCGCGACGCACGAGATCATGCTGCCGCCGCTGGACGACTACCGTGTCGCCTTGCACGCGCGGCTAGAGGCGGGCGGGCGCACGGTCGACGCCTACGCGACCCACCTGCACCACACCGCGGAAGGGGCGCACATCCGGGCGGAACAGGTGCGCGGGCTGCTCGCCTTCGTGGATTCGACGCGCGGAGAGGGCGAGCTGGTGATCGGCGGCGACTTCAACGCCGGGGCGGACAAGGCGGAGCTGGCGCCGCTGCTGGCGCGCTATCACGACTGCTACGCGCAACTTCATCCCGAGGCGGCAGGTGGAGCCGTCACCACCCTGAATCCCGTCATGGGGCACGCGCCGTGCCGGATCGACCATCTGTTCGTCGAGCCGCAGGGGCTGCGACCCGTCGCGGCGGGGATCTTCCTGGACGCGCCGTCGCCGTCCGGGGTCTGGGCCTCGGACCACTTCGGTGTCTGGGCGCGGTTGCGCTAGGCCTGCTGCGCGGCCTCCAGCCCGGCCCGGGCCGGGCGCGGTCGCGCGCTCTTCACCGCGGCTTCGTCCCGCCACCCCGGATAGTGCTCGTCCATCAGTTCCCCGCAGATCTCCGCGAACGCGTCCCGCTCCTGCGGCGTCCAGCGGTCGGCCAGCGAGGGCGCCTGCCCGGAGTTGGCCACCGGCAGCGGCCGGTCGCTGGGCGGCACGCCGAGGGCGGCCAGCAGGGAGGCCCGCGACGCCGGCGAGGCGGCCAGGTCCTCGAGGCGGAAGGTGTGCGTGGCGACGCGGTCGAGGTTGCGGTTGGTGTGGACCCAGAAGCGGCAGGCCTGCTCGAAGACGCTGCCCGGGAAGGCCGGCTTCACGCGGTTCCAGGGCCCTTCCTTGACGTACCAGCCGCGGTTCAGGCCCGACTGCACGACGCGGCGGCCGTCGCGGATCAGGCGGATGACCGCGTCGGCCCGGATCGCCTCGGGCAGCAGGGAGAAGTGCGGGGCGCACTCGATCTCGTGCTGGAAGCCGTCGACGAAGGCGCGCACCTCCTCGGTGCGGCCCGCCGCGACCAGCGGCAGCAGGTAGTGCCAGAGAGTCTCGTGACGGGCGCGCAGGGGGGCGCCGTCGAGGTCGGCCAGGCCGTCGAGCCAGTGGGCCAGCGACTGGGTGCCGCAGCGACCCGAGCCGGTGATCAGGCCGCGCAGGCGGCGCGTCTTGGGGCGGGCCCGCAGCTCGACCGGGCGCCGCAGCAGGCGGTGCAGGGGCCGGGCGTCCTGCACGCTCAGGGTCACCTCCGCCCAGACCGGCAGGTCGACGATGTCCAGGACGTCCTGCGTCGCCGCGAAGCGCAGGGTGCGCGACGCGACGCCCGGCGCCGCGACGCCCACCAGCCGCTCGCGCTCCCAGTGCGGGTCTTCCTTGAACAGGCGCAGGGCGCCGTCGCGGGCGATGACCTCGTAGCGTTCGTTCATGCTCCCACCGCCTCCATCAAGCTTTTCACCTCGGCCTGAGCCGCCGTCTCGGGGGCGTCGCGGCGGCCCACGACGCGCGCGGGGTAGCCCGCCAGGATCGAGAACGGCGGGTAGGCCTTCTTCGCCACGACGCTGCGCGCGGCCACGACGCAGCCTTCGGGCAGGTCGACGCCGGGCATCACGAAGACGTCGGCGCCCAGCCAGCAGCCGCGGCCGATCACCACCGGCTCGTAGTCGTAGCCCTGCCCGTTGATGGGCTTGCGCAGGTCGTCGAAGCGGTGGTTGACCGTCCAGATCTTCACGCCGGGGCCCAGGATCACGTCGTCGCCGAGGCGCAGGCCGCCGCTGGCCTGCAGGAAGCAGCCCACGCCGAGCTCGACGCGGTCGCCGCAGCGGATCTTGTGCACGCCGCGGTAGCGCACGCCCTCGTGGATGATGATGCCGCGGCCGGCCGCGAGGAAGCGGCGCGGGACGTGCCGGTTGCGCCAGACGAAGCCGAGGGTGCCGGGGGTGCGCATCCAGATCGCGTTGAGCAGGTTGAAACGGCCGATTTCGTCGCGCCAGTCCCAACGCAGCCGCTTGAAGATCTCGATCACGGCAGGCCTCCCGGTGGCGGGTTGGTCGCCGGGAGAACAGGGCGCGGTCCTCTGGTTGTCCGTATTGGTTGCTGGACCGTGCCCATGTCTCCACAGCGTGAGGTGTGTTGCCGGGCCGGGGTGGGGGTCGGGCTTGGTGGTCCTCGCGGGGACCGCTGCCGGGATCCTGATCCAACCGAGGGCTCAGCTCACGGGGATCATGATAGAAGGGGCGTGTGTGGGGGGGATGACCGGGGAGTGAAATCTCGACGAAACCGCGGGCTCAGCCGGCGGGGCGGCGGCGCCCCCGCAGCGCCTTCTCCAGCGCCTCGGCGGGGCCCCAGTGCCCGCGCCGGCGCAGCCAGGCGGCCAGCCGGCGCGGCTCGAAGGCGCGGGCCGCGGTGAAGATCAGGAAGCCCAGCGTGACGGCCCGCACGCCCATCCAGGCGGCGTCGCTCCAGGGCGCGCCGGCGGCCACGACCACCGCGGCGATCACCAGCAGCGGCAGCCAGAACGCGGGCCGCGACAGGTCGCGCAGGCCGCTCAGCGCGGCCTGGCGGCGGGTCGGGGGCGGGGCGTCGTCCGCGCGCAGCCCTTCGAGGCGGCGGGCCATGAGTTCCTGGAAACGGCGCGGCAGCGTGCGGCGGCGCCAGGTGACCAGCGTCGCGGCGCAGACCGCGGCGCCCCACAGCAGGATCCAGCCGGCGATGACCGCGCCCAGCGCCGGCGCGCCCACGTGCCAGTGACGCGCGACCCAGCCGGTGAGCGCGTCGTAGGCGCGCAGCAGGTGCTCGCCCACCAGCAGCCACTGCAGGACGATGCCCTGCGACGCGGCCCAGGCGCCGACCAGGAAGCCGCCCAGTCCCACGCCGAGCGCGTTCCAGCCCAGCACCGTGACCGCGCCGCCGTAGAGCAGCCCCTGCATCGAGATCGCGAGCATCGGGCGCAGGCGGCTGCCGGCCGGCGACAGCGCCTTGAGCCCTGCGGCGATCAACGGCACCCACACCACGCGCCCGCGGCGGCCCAGGCCGGCGCCGGCCAGCGTCATCACCGAGGACTGCAGGCTGGACATCAGCAGGCCGCGCAGCGGGATCCGCAGGCCGTGCAGCGCCGAACCCAGGCTCATCTCCAGCCCGCCGGCGCCGGCCCCGTAGCCGCCGACGCGCATCCAGTCGCGGTGCTCGCGGTAGGCGCTGCGCAGCTTCTCCCAGGCGCCGGGATCCTCGGCGTCGATCACGAGGTCGAACGGGCGGCCCAGGCGCAGCGTGACGGCTTCGAGCACGTCGGTGCGCACGGCGATCGCGACGACCTCGGGGTCGGCCGCCGCCAGGTCGGGCCACAGGGCCAGGTGGCCCTCGCCGCGGGCCTCCAGCAGCCCGAACTCGTCGAGCACGACCAGGGGGCGGGGCGCTGCGGCGCGCAGGCCCGTCGCCCAGACGCGGGCGGCGTTCAGGGCGTCGGCGCAGAAGACGTAGGCGGGGCGCCCCGGGCCCGAGCGCTCGGCGAAGGGCATGACGCGCCCGTCGGCGACCCACTCCAGCTCGTAGCCCGCGGCGCCGAGCAGGGGGCTGGCGCGGCGCACGGCGCGGGCCAGGAACCCGTCGGGCGGGAAGCCCTGCGCGCGCGACCAGGCGGCGAGCGTGGCCAGCAGCGTGGTCTTGCCCGAACCGACGGGACCGGTGACGGCGATCAGCAGCATGGCCGTCCCGCCGTCACTCGTACTGCCGGGGAACGGCGCAGACGAAGACGAAGGGCTCGTCGCCCGCGTTGCGGAACTGGTGCGTCTCGTGCGGGGAGACGAAGGCGAAGTCGCCGGGCGCCAGCGCGTGGGCCTGGCCGGCGGCATCGCGCAGTTCGCCGCGCCCACTGATGACGTAGTTCAGGTGTTCCGAGGGGTGGCTGTGGCAGGGCGTGTGGCCGCCCTTCTCCACGGTGAACACGCGCAGCGAGAAGTTGGGCACGCCGTCGCTGGAGCCCATGACGAGCTGCTTGGTGGCGCCGAGCACGCCGTCCATGGTCACGGTCTCGCGCGGCACGTCGGCCAGCTTCTTGATCTTCACGGCAGGGCTCCGGGGTTCGGGGATCGGCGTTCGGGTAGGAATCTAACGCCGCGGCGGGCGTCTGTCACCCGCCGGCCGCGATCCGGGCTGGCGGGCGCGGAGGCCAGGGGCTAGAGTCCAGCCAGCCCACGGACACGAGGCACGAGGAGATCCGCCCCATGCGACCCCTGGTCTGGTTCCGCAGCGACCTGCGGACCGCCGACAATTCCGCCCTGATCACCGCCTGCGCCGCCGCCGAAGGGCCGGTCGCCGCCCTGTTCCTGGTCTGCGCCGACCAGTGGCGGGAGCACGACTGGGGACGGCCGCGCGCGGACTTCCTGCGGCGCACGGTGGCGCGGCTGGGCGCGGACCTCGCGGCGCTGGACATCCCCCTGCTGGTGCGCGAGGCCGGCACCTTCGCCGCCGCGCCCGCGGCCGTGGTCGCCGCCGCGCGCCACGCGGGCTGCGACGCGGTCTTCTGCAACGCCGAGCCCGAGTGGAACGAGCGGCAGCGCGACCTCGCCGCGGCGCAGGCCTGCGCCGACGCCGGTCTCGCCTGGCACCTCCACGACGACCAGACGATCCTGCCCCCCGAGTCGCTCGCCACCCGCCAGGGCGGCACCTACACGGTCTTCACGCCCTACTGGAACGCCTGGCGCCTCTGCCTGTTGAAAGAGGGACGCCCGGCGCCCGCGCCCGCGCCGCGCCGCCGGCCGGCGCGCGCCGTGGAGCCCGAGCCGGGCCCGGCGGACTGGGGCGCCTTCGACGGGCCCGCCGTGCCGGAATCGCGCTGGCCCGCGGGAGAGCGCGCGGCCCGGCGCCGCCTGGACGCGTTCGTCGGCGACGCCATCCACCTCTACCACGAGCGGCGCAACCAGGCCGAAGTCGTCGGCGGCACCAGCGAGCTGTCGCCGTACCTGGCGGTCGGCGCCGTCTCGGCGCGCCAGTGCCTGGACGCGGTCCTGAAGGGCAACGGCGGCGTGCTGGACACGCTCGGCCTGGGCCCGGCGGTCTGGGTCAAGGAGCTGGTCTGGCGCGAGTTCTACCGCCACGTGATGACGGGTTACCCGCGCGTGAGCCGCGGCCGGGCCTTCAAGGCCGCGACCGAGCGGCTGGACTGGCGGTACGACGACGCCGAGCTGGCGGCCTGGCGGCAGGGGCGCACCGGCTACCCCTTCGTCGACGCCGGCCTGCGGCAGCTCGCGGCCGAGGGCTGGATGCACAACCGCCTGCGCATGATCACGGCGATGTTCCTGACCAAGCACCTGCTGCACGACTGGCGCGAGGGCGAGCGGTGGTTCGCGCAGTCGCTGGTCGACGTCGACCTGGCCAGCAACAACGGCGGCTGGCAGTGGTGCGCCTCGACGGGCACCGACGCCTCGCCGTACTTCCGCGTCTTCAACCCCGCGATCCAGGGTCGCCGCCACGACCCCGACGGCGTCTACGTGCGCCGCTGGGTGCCGGAACTGGCGGACCTGGGCGTGCGCGAGATCCACGACCCGTCCCCCGCCGCGCGCCGCCGCTGCGGCTACCCGGATCCGATCGTGGACCACGCCGCGGCCCGACAACGCGTCATGGTGGCGTTCCGCGGGCTGAAGTGAGACGAAGGGACGGGCCATGGAGAAGCACGACAGGGACGAGGCAGTCCGCGAGAAGCAGGACGCCGCCGGCAAATCGGTGGTCGCGGCGGTGGCGCTCACCGGCCTGAAGCTCGCCGTCGGCCTGATGACCGGCAGCCTCGGCATCCTCGCCGAGGCCCTGCACTCGGCCCTGGACCTCGTGGCCGCGGTGGTGACCTTCTTCGCGGTGCGCGTGTCGGACCGGCCCGCCGACCGCGAGCACCACTACGGACACGGCAAGGTCGAGAACCTCGCCGCCCTGTTCGAGACCCTGCTGCTGATGGGCACCTGCGTGTGGATCGTCCACGAGGCCGTGCAGCGCCTGCTCTACAGGAAGGTGGAGATCGAGGCTTCCTGGTGGGCCTTCGGCGTGATCGTGTTCTCGATCGTCGTGGACGTGAACCGCTCGCGCATGCTGCAGCGCGCGGCCCGCAAGCACGGCAGCCAGGCGCTCGAGGCCGACGCGCTGCACTTCGCGACCGACGTCTGGAGCTCGTCCGTCGTGCTCGCCGGCCTGGGCCTGGTGTGGCTCGGCGGGCGGCTGGGCCCCGCGTGGGGCTGGCTGTCGCAGGCCGACGCGGCGGCGGCGCTGGGCGTGGCGGTCATCGTGGTCGGGGTCAGCGTGCGGCTGGGCCGCCGCGCCGTGGCGGCCCTGCTGGACGCGGCGCCGCCGGGGCTGACGGCCGCCGTGGCGGACGCGGTCGCGGGGGTGCCGGGCGTGCAGGCGGTGGGGCCGGTGCGCGTGCGCGCGAGCGGGGCCGCGACCTTCGTCGACCTGACCGTGGACGTCGCGCGCAGCGCCTCGCTCGAGGAGGCGCACGCCGTGGCCGCCGCGGTCGAGGCGCGGGTGCGGGACGTCGCGCCGCGCAGCGACGTGGTGGTGCACGTCGATCCCGTGAAGAACCGCGACGAGAGCCTGCCGCGCACCGTGTCGGCGGTGGCCGCGCGGTTGGGCCTGCGCACGCACGGCGTCCACTCCCACGAGGTGCGCGGCCGCTACTTCCTGGACCTGCACGTCGAGATGCCCGAGCACCTGACCCTGGCCGAGGCCCACGCCGCGGTCGACCGCTTCGAGGCGGCCGTGCGCGCCGAACTGCCCCACGTCCAGGACATCCGCAGCCACCTGGAACCCTTCGCGGTGCCGGTGGACGCGCCCCCGCCCCTGACCGCCGCGGCGGAGGCCGACCTCGCCGCGCGGATCGGCGCGGCCGCCGCCGGGGTCTTCGGGCCCGGGCGCTGCCGCGTCGACCGCCTCCACGCGGCGCCCGGCGGCATCGACGCCGTGCTGACCTGCCGGGCCGACCCGCACCTGACGGTGGGCGAGGCCCACCAGATGGCGCACGCGGCCGAGGTCTGCCTGCGCTCGCAGGTGGCGGGGATCGGCCAGGTGCTCATCCACGTGGAGCCGGAGGGCCGCCCCGGGGACCGGCTCTAGCGCGCGCCGATCTTCTCGCCGATCACCAGCGTCGTCTGGTTGGGGCAGTCGCACACCGTGTACTCGGCGGGCGGGATGGTGTAGACGCGCCGCTGCGCGAAGCCTTCCATCAGGTTCGTCTCCGACCAGGTCGCCGGGAAGACGGCGATCCAATCCATCCGCTGGTACAGCTCGTTCAGCGTGGTGCGGCCGAAGGCGCGGTCGTGCAGGTTCAGGCCGATCAGGTCCAGGACGCGGCGGTCCGAGAAATAGCGCAGCGCGCCGGCATCGTTCACGCCGACGACCGCGCCGGCGGGCGTGGCGCTGCGCAGCCACAGCGCGGGCTGGATGTTCATGCGTGCGATCGCGGCGCCGTCGGACTCCAGGCGCGAGCGGCGCTCGCCCCAGGCGCCCAGGCAGCCGGCCAGCGAGGCGAACAGCAGCACGCAGCCCAGGACGCGGCCCATGGTGCGGCGCCGGTCGGGCAGCAGGCCGCCCGTGCGCGCGATCGCGGCGCCGAAGCCCGCGCCCGCCGCCGCGGTCAGGGCCAGGGCCGGCGGGTCGGCCCAGCGGGTCCAGTAGTAGCCGGACAGGCCGATCTGGCGGCCCGCCACCACGGCCAGCAGGTAGACGACCGGCGCCAGCAGCAGCGACAGGGCGGCGGCGTCGCCGGCGGGGCTGCGGCGCCGCACGAGCAGGACGGCCAGGGCCGCGGCCCCGAGCAGCAGGGCGGAGGCCGTCAGCGGGCCGTTCTGCGCGAGCAGCTGCCAGGCGAGCCGCAGCTGGTCGGGTCCCAGGCCGAAGCCGGCGGACTTCACGTAGAAGGTGGCCGGCAGGGGGCGGCCGGTCACCGCGAGGCAGAACAGGGCCCACAGCGCGGCCGGCAGCAGCGCGAGGCCGAAGTCGCGCGCCAGCCGCCGCCGCCCGCCGCGGTCCACCCACCCCAGCACCAGCGTCGGGAAAGCGATCAGCGGCGCCACGACCGCCATCTCGGGTCGCGCCGTCACGCCCAGCCCCAGCAGCAGCAGCCCCGCCGCACGGCGATCGGCGACCAGCGCCGCCGTACCGCCCAGCCACAGCGCGAGCGCCAGCGGCGTCTCCATCCCCGACAGGGCGGCGAAGGCCAGCCGCGGATCCGCCGCCAGCACGCAGGCCGCGACGATCCCGGCCGCGCGCGAGCCGGTCAGCGCCCGCGTCAGCACCGCCAGCGCGAACAGGGCGGCCAGCGCCGCCAGCAGGCCGATCGCCTTGACCGCCGCCACGACGGCGTCGTCGCCTGCGAACTGCAGCGCGTGGGCCGGCGCGCTGACGATCGCCCACAGCGGGCTCGTGGCGCCGGTCTCCTGCTGGCCGGGGTTGTAGGCGAAGCCCTGCAGGTGGGCGAAGGAGCGGGCGTAGACGCGGTGGATCCAGGCGTCGTCCAGCGGGAAGCCCGTGCGCGCGTGCGGTCCGCCACCCAGCAGCCAGGCGGCGCCGGCGAGCAGGACGAGAGCGGGCAGCAGATCGAGATCGAGCGGGCGCGGCTTGGCCATCGGGTTTCCTTTCGACGTCGGACTCCGGAAACCATAGGGGAACGGGCCCCCGGCGTCCAGTTGCGCGATCCGATGCAACCGGCGGGCGCCGCCGTGCGTCTTGGATCGATACGGGCGGCCGGTCGGGCCGCGCTCCCCGACGAAAGGCACGGTGATGAAGCGCAAGCGGATGGTGATCGGCCTGGCGGCCCTGGTGATCCTCGCGGTCGCGGGCGGTTCCTGTGGCGCAGCGGCAAGCTGCCCTTCGGCGCGCAGCAGGCCGTGGCCGGCGCCGACTCCACGCGGACGGGGGAGGACGATCCCGAGGACGTGGCGGTGCCCGTGGAACTGGCCGCCGCCGGGCGGCGCGCCATCGCGGCCTACTACCGCTCGGCCTCGACCGTGGAGGCGGACCGCCTCGTGGAACTGGTGTCGCGGGTCGGCGGCCGCGTCCGCGCGCTGTCCGTCGAGGAGGGGGACTGGGTCGCGCAGGGCGCCGTGCTGGCCGAGCTGGAAAACGAGCGCGAGGCGGTGCAGCTGCGGCAGGCCGAGCTGAAGCTGGAGGACCAGCGCCGCCAGCTCGAGCGCAACCGCGCCATGATGGACCAGAAGCTGATCAGCGACCAGGAGTTCGACGCCGTGCGCGGCGCCCACGAGCTGGCCGAGACCGAGCGCGACCTGGCCCGCATCGCCCTGGAGGAGACGCGCCTGCGCGCGCCCTTCGCCGGCCAGATCACGCAGCGCCGCATCGTCGCGGGGCAGCAGGTGGCCGCGGGGGAGGCGATGGTCACCCTGGCCGACTTCTCGCCCCTGCGCGTGCGCATCCACCTGCCCGAGGCGGTCGCGCGCAAGGTGTCGGCGGGGCAGCGCGTGCTGGTCACGCCGGACGCCGAGGGGGCCGACCTCGAGGCGGTCGTCGAGCGCATCGCGCCGGTCGTCGATCCCGCCACCAGCACGGTGCGCCTCACGCTGCTGCTGCGCGAGGGGGGCGGGTCGGTGCGCGCCGGCGGCTTCGTTAAGGTGCGCATCACCACCGACACCCACACCGATGCGCTGGCGGTGCCCAAGACGGCCCTGGTCGAGGAAGGCGGGTTGCGCAGCCTGTTCGTGGCCGAGGCCGACACGGTGCGCAAGGTGGAGATCAACGCCGGCCTCTACGACGAGGAGTTCGTCGAGGTGCTCGACGGTGTCGAGGAGGGCGCCTTCGTCGTGACGGCCGGGCAGGGCGGTCTGCGGCACGGCTCGCGCATCGCGGTCCTGAACGCGGCGGCGGCGGGTTACGGCGTGGCCGCCGTCGCCAGCGCGGCCGGACGCTGAGCGGGGGCGCGCCGTGAAGACCATCCGCTTCGCCGTCACGCACCCGGTCACGGTCTGGATGTCGACCATCGCCGCCGTGGTCTTCGGCGTGGTGGCCCTGGGCCGCCTGGACCTGCGCCTGCTGCCCGCGATCCGCTACCCCAGCGTCACGCTGCAGACCGAGTTCCCCAACACCGCGCCCGCGGACGTGGAGAACCTCGTGACCCGCCCGCTGGAGGAGGCCGTCGGCGTCGTGCCGGGCCTGCGCCGCGTCCACTCCATCAGCCAGAGCGGGCTGTCGCAGATCACGCTGGAGTTCGGCTGGGGCACCGACATGGACTACGCCTCGCTGGACGTGCGTGAGAAGGTCGACCTCATCCAGTTGCCCGCCGAGGCGCTGCCGCCGGTGCTGCTGAAGTACGACCCCGCCCAGGACCCGGTGCTGCGCATCGGGCTGTGGGGCGACGCCTCCCTGGCGCGCCTGCGCGCGGTCGCGGACGAGGTGCTCAAGCGGGAGATCGAGTCGCTGCAGGGCGTGGCCGCGGCCAAGGTCTCCGGCGGACTCGAGGAGGAGATCCGCGTCGAGGTCGACGAGGACCGCCTGTCGGCCCTGGGCGTGCCCATCGGCGCGGTGGCCGAGGCGCTGGCCCAGGAGAACGTCAACGCCTCGGGCGGGCGGCTGCGCGACCGCAACGCCGAGTACGTGGTGCGCACGCTGAGCCGCTTCGCCTCGGTGCAGGACATCGGCGAGGTGACCGTCGCCGCGCGGGACGGCCGCGGCCTGAAGCTGCGCGACGTGGCCGCGATCACGCGCACCCACCGCGAGCGCACGACCATCACCCACGTCGACGGGCGCGAGAGCGTCGAGATCGCCGTCTACAAGGAGGGCGACGACAACATCGTCGACATGGCGGCGTCGGTGCGGCGGCACCTGGACAAGGTGAGCGAGCGCCTGCCCGAGGGCATGGAGGTCGCCGTCCTGTTCGACCAGTCCGTGTTCATCGCCAAGGCCGTGGGCGAGGTGCGCAACAACGCCCTGCTGGGCGGCCTGCTGGCGGTGCTGGTGCTGTACGTCTTCCTGCGCGAGCTGCGCAGCACGCTGATCATCGGCGTGGCGATCCCCATCTCGATCGTCGCCACCTTCATCCTGATGTACGGCCGCGGCGTGTCGCTCAACGTGATGTCGCTGGGCGGGCTGGCGCTGGGCGTCGGCATGCTCGTGGACAACTCGATCGTGGTGCTCGAGGCCATCCACCGCAAGCGGGAGGACGATCCCGGGCTCGCCCCGGCCGCCGCCGCCGCGCGCGGCGCCGCCGAGGTGAGCGGGGCGGTCGTGGCCTCGACCCTGACCACCGTCGCGGTGTTCGTGCCCATCGTCTTCGTGGTGGTGGGCGTCGCGGGCCAGATCTTCCGCGACCAGGCGCTGACGGTGACCTTCTCGCTGCTGATCTCGCTCGTGGTCGCGCTGACCTTCACGCCCATGGCCGTCGCCTTCGGGCAGGGCGGCGGCGCGCCGGCCCCGGCCCCCGCGGACGCCGGCCTGCCGGCCGCGCTGCGCGCGCGGATGTCGGCCTGGACGCGCTTCGCCGGCGGCGGCCGGCCGGCCTCGCGGCGGCTGCGCACGGCGCTGCTGTCGGCGGTGCTGTTCCTGCCGGCGCTGCTGGTCGCGGCCCTGGACTGGCTCGGCGGCGCGCTGCGCGCGGCCCTGCTGTGGCTGCTGTCGCCGCTGACCGCCCTGTTCAACGCGACCTACCCGCGGCTGGCGTCCGGCTACGTGCGCCTGCTCGGCGTCGCCCTGGCGCGGCGCGGCGCGGTGCTGGGCTTCGCGGTGGCGCTGGCCGCCGGCGCGGCGCTGCTGGCTCCGGGGCTGGGCGTCGAGCTGATCCCGCCGATGGCCCAGGGCGAGTTCACGCTGGGGCTGGAAGCTGCCCGAGGGCACGCCGCTGAGCCGCACCGACGCCCGCGTCGCCGCCATCGAGCGCGGACTGGCCGGGATCGAGGGCATCGTGCGCACCGCCTCGGACGTGGGCGTCAGCCGCGAAGGCGACACCTCCGCCTCGCGCCGCAAGGAGAACCGCGCCGAGATCCACGTCCGCCTGGACCGGGCGGACCAGGCCCGCGAGGCCGACGTGCTGGCCGGCGTGCGCCGCGTGCTGGCCGGCTACCCGGACGTGTCGATGAAGGTGCGGCGCCAGTCCCTGTTCAGCTTCAGCGCGCCGGTGGAGGTCGACGTCTACGGCTACGACCTCGAGGAGCTGCAGCGCTCCGCCGACGCGGTGGCGGCCTCCCTGGCGGGGGTCGAGGGCCTGCGGGACATCCGCCTGAGCATGGTGCCGGGTTCGCCCGAGGTGCGCGTCGCCTTCGACCGCGACAAGCTGAACCGGCACGGCCTGAGCCTGGGCCAAGTGTCGCAGCTGGTGCGCGACAAGGTGCGCGGCAGCGTGGCCGGCCGCATCCGCGAGCGCGAGCGGCACATCGACATCCGCGTGATGAACGGCGAGGAGCAGCGCAACACCCTGCAGGCCGTGCGCGACCTCATCGTCGCGGAGCGCGACGGCGTGCCGATCCCGCTGGCGGCCGTCGCCTCGATGTCGGTCGAGCAGGGCCCGTCGGAGATCCACCGGCTCGGCCGCAAGCGCGCCGTGATCGTCTCGGCCAACCTGGCCGGGCGCGACCTGGGATCCGTGACGCGGGACGTCGAGCGCCGGTTGCGGGCGCTGTCCCTGCCCGCCGGCGTCACGGTCGCCATGGGCGGCCAGAACGAGGAGATGCGGGCCTCGTTCCGTTCGCTGTGGCTGGCGACCCTGCTGGCGGTGTTCCTGGTCTACCTGGTGATGGCGGCCCAGTTCGAGTCCTTCCTGCACCCCCTGATCATCATGTTCACGGTGCCGCTGGCCCTGACCGGCGCCGTGTACGGTCTGGCCCTGACCGGCACGCCGATCAGCGTGATCGTGGTGATCGGCGCGATCATGCTGGCGGGCATCGTCGTGAACAACGGCATCGTGCTGGTGGACCGCATCAACCAGCTGCGCCGCGATTCGGACCTCGAGGCCGCCGTGCTGCAGGCCGGACGCGAGCGGCTGCGCCCCATCCTGATGACCACGGCGACCACCGTCCTGGGCCTGCTGCCCATGGCCCTGGGCCTGGGCGAGGGCGCCGAGCTGCGCGCGCCGCTGGCGATCACGGTGATCTGGGGCCTGACGCTGGCGACCCTGCTGACGCTGGTCGTGGTGCCGGCCGCCTACGCCCTGATCACCCCGGGGCGCGCCGCCGCCGCGACGGACGCCGCGACCGCCCCGGCCGCCGCCGGGGTCCTTCCCGTCCGGGAAGGGGCCTGAGATGTGGCTGACCCGCCTCTCGCTGCGCCGTCCGGTGGCCCTGGCCATGGCCCTGGCCACCGTGGTCGTCCTGGGCGGCGTCTCGCTCTGGCGCCTGAAGCTCGACTTCCTGCCCCGCGTCGAGATGCCCTTCATCGGCGTGATGGTGCCCTACCCGAACGGGATCCCCGGCGAGACCGAGCGGGAGATCGTGGCGCCCATCGAGGAGATCCTCGCCACGCTCGGCGGCGTGCGCGAGATCAACAGCTACTCCGACCCCGACCAGGCCTGGGTGGGCGTCCAGTTCGACTGGGGCCGCGACGTCAACCTGCTGCGCCTGGAGGTGAAGGAGAAGATCGACCAGATCCGCGGCGAGCTGCCGGCGGACGTCCGCCAGATCCTGCTCTTGACCTTCAACACCAGCGACATCCCGATCATCGAGGGGCGCATCTCCGCCAAGGGGCGCGACCTGTCCGAGAGCTGGGACCTGCTGGACCAGAAGATCATCGGGCCGCTGCAGCGCATCCCCGGCGTGGGGCGCGTGAACATCGACGGGATCCTGCCCACCCAGGTCTCGGTGTACCTCGACTTCGACCGCGTGCTCGAGCACGGCGTGGACGTCACGCGGCTGTTCCGGGAGCTGGAGTCGGCCAACGTGGAGCTGACCGTCGGCACGGTCACCGAGCAGGGGATGCGCTACGACGTGCGCACCGTCAGCGGCATCCGCGGCGTGGAGGGCCTGCGCGAGCTGCCGATCGACGAGCGCGGGCTGCGCCTGCAGGACGTGGCGGACGTCGTCTACGGCGCGCCGGCGATGAGCTACGGCAGGCGGCTGAACGGCGAGCCGGCCATCGCCTTCTGGATCCAGAAGGCCTCGGGGTACAACACCGTCGAGGTGTGCGAGGCGGTCGACCGCGAGCTGGCCCGGATCAACCAGGACCCCACGCTGCAGGGGATCAGCAGCGTGCCCTTCTTCAACCAGGCCGACCAGATCACCGACGGCCTCGACAGCCTCCTGCAGGCCGGCTTCGCGGGCTCGCTGCTGGCGGTCGCCATCCTCTACCTGTTCCTGCGGCGCTGGAGCATGACGCTGCTGGTCTCGCTGGCGATCCCGCTGTCGCTGCTGGGGACGGCCGTGTTCATGTACCTCAGCGGCGGCTCGCTGAACGTGCTGTCGATGATGGGGCTGATGCTCGGGGTCGGCATGCTGGTGGACAACGCGGTCGTGGTGCTCGAGTCGATCCACCGCCGCCAGCACGCCGGCGCGACGCCGGTGGCCGCCGCGATGCGGGGCACGCGCGAGGTGGCGCGCGCCATCACCGCCTCGACGCTGACCACGATCATCGTCTTCGCGCCGGTGATCGTCAGCCGGGCCGACGAGATGGCGGTCTGGCTGGGCGAGGTCGGCCGCACGATCGGCGTGACCCTGGCGCTGTCGCTGCTGGTCAGCCTGACGGTGATCCCCGCCTTCTCGGTGCGCACCGGGCGCGACCGGCCGACCGCCCCGGACGCCGGCTGGCTGGTGCGGCTGCGGGCGCGCTACCTGCGCCTGCTGGGCTGGACCGCGCTGCGGCACCCCCTGCTGACGGGCCTGGTCATCGTGCCGGCCACCCTGGCGCTGACGGCGGGCCTGATGGCGGTCACCAGCTTCAAGCCCGAGGCCTTCGGCGACGAGGGCGTGCGCCGCGAGAGCCTCTACGTCGGGATGGAGTTCAGCGACGCGGTGGACAAGGACCGCGCCAGCGACGCCGTGGCCGCCGCCGAGCGGTACCTCGAGACGCGCCGGGAGGACCTCGGGCTGCGCGACATCTATTCCTACTTCACGGCCGACCAGGCCGGGATCTCGCTCTTCTTCGCCGACGGCGTCGTCTCCGACCGCTTCTTCCGCCGCACGCGCGAGGACCTCAAGGAGCACCTGCCCGTCCAGGCCGGCGTGACCTACCGCTACGGCGACGAGGAGGGCCAGGGCACCGGCGCCAAGACCTTCGCCGTCACCCTCTACGGCCAGGAGACCGAGACGCTCCAGGAGCTGGCGCACGAGGCGAAGCGCCTGCTCTCGACGCTCGACGGCGTCGGCGACCTGCGCAGCGACGCCGAGTCCGGCAGCCAGGAGATCCTGGTCGACGTGGACGGCGAGGCCGCCGCCCGCTACGGGGTTTCCGCGCGCGACGTCGCGCAGGTCATGGGGCTGACCTACCGCGGGGTCCTGCTGCCGCGCCTGAACACCGGCGACAAGGAGATCGACATGATGGTGGTGCTCGACCCGGACGACCGCGAGAGCATCGAGAACCTCGAGATCCTCACCGTGGGCGCCCACGAGGGCCGGCCCGTGCCCCTCGGGCAGGTGGCCGATTTCCGGATCGACGAGAGCCCGCGGCGCATCTTCCGCGACAACCAGAAGTCGGGCGTGACGATCCGCGGCACCTACGACGGCAAGAACCTGGAAGCAGGCCTCGAGCGCATGCGCAAGCTCCTGGACAACCTGGAGATGCCGATCGGCTACGGCTGGGACTTCGGTTCCGAGATCCGGCGCGCCCGCCAGCAGAACTCCGAGATGGGCCTGAACATGCTGCTGGCGCTGATCTGCGTCTTCTTCGTCATGGCCAGCCTGTTCGAGTCGCTGCTGCAGCCGCTGGTGGTGATGTGCTGCGTGCCGTTCGCCTCGCTGGGCGTCTTCTGGCTCTTCATGCTGACCGGCACGCCGTTCAACCTGATGGCGATGATCGGCATGGTGATCCTGATCGGCGTGGTGGTGAACAACGGCATCGTGCTGGTGGACCACGTCAACAACCACCGCCGCGGCGGCCAGCCGCTCCAGGACGCGCTCATGGCGGCCTGCTCCGACCGCCTGCGCCCCATCCTGATGACCGCGGGCACGACCGTGCTGGGCCTGCTGCCGCTGTCCCTGGCCGGGGGCGCGCACGTCGGCGACGCCCAGTACTACCCGATGGCGCGCGCCATCATCGGCGGGCTGACCTCCTCGACGCTGCTGACCCTGATCGTGCTGCCCACCTACTACCTGCTGGCCCAGCGCTACGCGGCGGCCTTCCGCGCCGTGCTCGCGGACCTCGGCGGCCTGCGCCGCGATCGGCGTTGCGGGCCGGCGCCCGCGGATGCGACAATGCCCCCGGCGGCCTGAGATCCGCCCGGGAGGTTGACATGAGGATCGCGCGCCTGCTGCCCCTGCTCGTCCTGGCGCTCGCGGCGGCCGCCGCCGCGCCGCCCGCGGGCGACGCCGTGCCCACGACCGTGATGTCCTTCAACATCCGCTACGGCACGGCGGACGACGGCCCGGACTCCTGGGAGCACCGGCGCTACCTCGTGCGGCTGGCGATCCGCGAGCGCCAGCCGGCGATCTTCGGCGTCCAGGAGTGCCTCTGGGACCAGGGCCTGGAGCTGGAGCGCGCCTTCTCGGAGTACCGGATCACCGGCGTGGGCCGCGACGACGGCCGGCGGGCCGGCGAGATGTGCCTGATCTTCACGCGCCGCGACCGCTACCGCCTGCTGGACCAGGGCAACTTCTGGCTGAGCGAGACGCCGCAGACGCCGGGCAGCAAGGGCTGGGACGCCGCCTGCCCGCGCCTCGTGACCTGGGTGAAGCTCTACGACCGCCTCTGCGACCCCGACACCCTCTACGTGTTCAACACCCACCTCGATAACGCGGGCGCTCAGGCCCGCGAGCAGGGCGCCCTGCTGCTGCGGCGCCGCATGGGGGAGATCGCCGGCGGCCGCGCCGCGCTGCTGATGGGGGACTTCAACGCGCCCGCCGACCCCGGCAGCCCGCCCTACCGGATCCTGGCGCAGGAGGGGTGGCGCGACGGCGTCGCCCTGCGCGACGCCTGGCAGGTCGCGTCGGCCGCCGAGCGCGGGCAACCCGACGGCACCTTCCACGGCTTCACCGGTGCGCCCAGCCGGGGCCGCATCGACTGGATCCTGGCCGGGGCCGCGCTCCCGGCCGCCGACGCCGGCATCGCGCGCTTCCGGCAGGGTGATCGCTGGCCCTCCGACCATTTCCCGGTCTGGGCCGTCTTGCGTCAGGCGCGCCACCCGCCGCGTCCCGGCGACGTGGTGGACGGCGCGACGGGAGCTTCCCCCCGCTACTGAAGGCGGCGCGCGGCGGTCCGGGGCACCGTTGGGCTGGACCTGGGCGGCGGCTGCCTGTACGATGTCGACGACCGCGGGGGCGGCGACCGGGGAAGGGAGGCGGGACGTGACCTCGAAAGACGACGGGCCGGGGTACCGGGTCCACCCCCGTCTGGCGGCCTGGCTGCCCCTGCTGCTGTTCCTGGCCGCGGCCGGCGGCTCGATCGCGCTGTGGCTGTCGCAGCGCGGCGCGGAGCGCCGCGAGCTGTCCCTCGAATCGCAGGTGATGGCCGAGCAGGTGCGGCTGCGCCTGTCGTCCTGGATCGACGGGCGCATCAACCTGGTGCGCGGCCTGTCGGAGCTCGCCGTCGCCGAGGCGCCCCTGGACAGCGCCCGGTTCGTCGCCCACGCCGCGCGCGCCCACGGCCTGGCGACCGGCATGCAGGCGGTCAACTTCATCGACTCCTCCCACGTCATCCGCGTCGTGGTCCCCGCCGACACCAACCGGCCCGCCCTGGGCGCCGACCTGGAGCGGCACCCGTCGGCGGGCGTCCGGGCGGCGATCCTGGCGGCGGGGGGGACGGGCAAGGTCGCCAGCACGCCCGTCATCGACCTGCTGCAGGGCGGGCGCGGCTTCGCCACCTACCACCCGCTCGTGGGCCGCGACGGCCGCCTGCAGGGGTTCGTCAACGGGGTCTTCCGGATCGACGTCCTGGTCGAGGCCTGCCTCGCGGAGCCGCACCTCTACTCGCGGTTCCGCCTGGACCTGGTGGACGACCAGGGCGTGGCCGCCTACCGCTCCGACGCCTCCGACGACCCGGGCAGCTGGCCCTACGCCTCCAGCGGGGCGGTCCGCATCGTGGACCGCGACTGGAAGCTGACCCTGGCGCCGCTGCCCGGCTACGCGAGCGGCAAGACCACCGTGGAGCAGTACGCCATGGCCGGCGGCGGGCTGCTGCTGGCGCTGGTGCTCGCCCTGACCCTGCACGCCCTGCTGCGGCGCCAGGAGGCGCTGCAGGCAAGCCGCGCGGCGTACCGGCTCCTGGTGGACAACCTCTCGGACATGCTGGTCAAGGTCGACACGGAGGGCCGCTTCCTCTACGTCAACCCCTCCTACTGCCGGATGTTCGGGATGCAGGAGCAGGAGCTGCTGGGGCAGGAGTTCATGCCCCTGGTCCACGAGGACGACCGGGAGTCGACGGCCCGCGCCATCGCGCGGCTCCACGAGCCGCCGCACACCAGCGCCCACGAGCAGCGGGCGCTGACCAGGGACGGCTGGCGCTGGATCGGCTGGTCGAACTCGGCGGTGCTCGACGACCGGGGCCGCGTGAAGGAGATCGTGGCCGTGGGCCGCGACATCACCCAGCGCCGCGAGCTCGAGGAGCAGCTCGCCCTCTCGCAGAAGATGCAGGCCGTCGGCCAGCTGGCCGGCGGCGTCGCCCACGACTTCAACAACATCCTGCAGGCGATGCGCAGCCACCTGCACTTCGTCGAGGAGGCGGTCGACCCCGGGACGCCGGTGCGGGACGACCTGCAGCAGATCGACCGCAGCATCCAGCGCGCGGCCACGCTGACCCGGCAGCTGCTCGCCTTCAGCCGCCAGCAGGTCCTGCACACCGAGGACCTCGACCTCAACCACGCCGTGTCCGACATGCTGAAACTGCTCGGCCGGGTCATCGGCGAGGACGTCGTCCTGGACTTCCGCCCCGACCCCGACCTGCGCAGCGCCCACGCGGACCTGGGCCAGCTCGAGCAGATCCTGCTGAACCTCTGCGTGAACGCGCGCGACGCCATCGAAGGCGTCGGCTCCGTCGCGATCACCACCGCCAACCGCGACGCCGACGCCGCGTTCTGCGAGCAGAACGGCTGGGCCCGCCCCGGCCGCTGGGTCGAGCTGGCGGTCAGCGACGACGGCCACGGCATGGACGAGGAGACGCAGCGCCGCATCTTCGACCCCTTCTTCACCACCAAGAAGATGGGCCACGGCACGGGCCTCGGCCTGGCCACGGTCTACGGCATCGTGCGCCAGCACGACGGACTGGTGCGGGTCGAGAGCAAGCCGGGCCGCGGCACGACGTTCACCATCTGGCTGCCGGCGGGCGGGAAGGCCGCGCCGCGTCCCGACCGCATCGATCCGGGAGAGGTGCCGCGGGGGCGCGAGACGGTCCTGGTGGCCGAGGACGACGAGGCCGTGCGGGAACTGGCCACCCGGGTGCTGGTGCACGGCGGCTACAAGGTCATCACGGCGCGCGACGGCGACGAGGCGGTGCGGCTGCACGCCGAACGCCGCGGCGAGATCGCCCTGGTGATCCTCGACGTCGTGATGCCCAAGCTGGGGGGGCGCGAGGCGCGGGCCCGGATCCTCGAGCAGGCCCCCAACGTGCGCATCCTGTTCGCGACGGGTTACGACCCCGACACGATCCACGGCCGGCTCGACGACGTGCGCGGCGCCGACATCCTGTCGAAGCCCTACGAGCCGGACGACCTGCTGCGGCGGGTGCGCAAGGCCATCGACGGCTGACCTGCCCGCGTTTCATCGAACTTTGGGGCGATTCACGGAAAATGCGAAATCCGCGTCTTCACGCCCGGGAGCTTATCCTGTGGGACTGCAGTCCCGGCACCGCCGCCGGGGACGCAACCTCGAGGGAGGCCGACGTTGAAGAAGTTCATCGCCGTTCTGATGGCGGTCCTGACGTTCGCGGGTCTGGCCGCCGCCGCCGACCTGACGGGCGCCGGCGCCACGTTCCCCTACCCGCTCTACGCCCAGTGGGCCGATTCCTACAAGAAGCTGACCGGCGTGGGCCTGAACTACCAGTCCATCGGCTCGGGCGGCGGCATCGCGCAGATCAAGGCGCAGACCGTCGATTTCGGGGCCTCGGACGCGCCCCTGACCAAGGCGGAGCTCGACGCGGCCGGCCTGGTGCAGTTCCCGATGATCGTCGGCGGCGTGGTGCCGGTGGTGAACCTCGAGGGCATCGCGCCCGGCGCGCTGAAGCTGTCGGCGGCGGTGCTGGCCGACATCTACCTCGGCGGCGTGAAGAAGTGGAACGATCCCGCCATCGCCGCCCTGAATCCCGGCCTGGCCCTGCCCGCGCGCGACATCACCGTGGTCCACCGCGCCGACGGCTCGGGCACGACCTGGATCTTCACGAACTACCTCGACAAGGTCTCGCCCGCCTGGCACGGCAAGGTCGGCTGCGGCAAGGAAGTCGCCTGGCCCGCCGGCGTGGGCGGCAAGGGCAACGAGGGCGTCGCCGCCTACGTCCAGCGCATCAAGGGCGCCGTCGGCTACGTCGAGTACGCCTACGCGCTGCAGAACAAGCTGACCCACATCCTGCTGCAGAACCGCGCCGGGCAGTACGTGGCGCCCACCCAGGAGTCCTTCCAGGCCGCCGCCGCCGGCGCCGACTGGAGCGCGGCGCCCGGCCTCTACCTGGTGCTCACCGACCAGCCCGGCGACGCCAGCTGGCCGATCACGGGCGCCTCGTTCGTGCTGATCCACCGCGAGCAGCGCGACGCCGCCCGCGCGAAGTCGCTGCTCGACTTCTTCGCCTGGTGCTTCGCCGAAGGCGACGCCGCCGCCAGCGCCCTGGACTACGTGCCCCTGCCCGACGACGTGGTCGCTCTGGTCGAGGGCGTCTGGAAGACGGGCGTGAAGTCCGGCGGCGCCGCGGTCTGGAAGTGATCCGTTCGCGGGAGCGTTCCCGATGACGAACCGACACGCGCACGCGGCCGGAACCGGACCGCCGCCGCCCGCGGCCTGGGGGACCCCCTCTTCCGCGGCCTGACGGCGGCGGCGGCCGTCCTGTTCCTGGCGCTGGCCGGGGCGATCCTCGTGGAGCTGGTGAGCGGCTCGACCCTCTCGCTGGCGAAGTTCGGCCCGTCCTTCCTGTGGAGCACGGCCTGGAACCCGGTGACCGGGGATTTCGGCGCGCTCTCCTCGATCGCCGGCACGCTGATCACCACGGCGATCGCGATGGCGCTGGCCGTGCCGCTGTCGCTGGTCATCGCGCTGTTCCTGGTCGAGCTGGCGCCGCCCGCGGTGTCGAAGCCGGTGGGCGCGGCCATCGAGCTGCTGGCCGCCGTGCCGAGCATCATCTACGGCATGTGGGGCCTGTTCGTGTTCGTGCCGTTCATGTCCGACCACGTCCAGCCCTTCCTGTCGGAACACCTGGGATTCCTGCCCCTGTTCAAGGGGCCGCCCATGGGCATCGGACTGCTCACCGCGGGCATCATCCTGGCCCTGATGATCCTGCCGTTCATCACCTCGGTGATGCGCGACGTCCTGCGGATGGTCCCGCCGGTGGTGAAGGAGGCCGGTTACGGCATGGGCAGCACCGTCTGGGAGGTGGCCCGCAAGGTCACCGTGCGCTACGGCGCCCGGGGCATGGCCGGCGCCTGCCTGCTGGGCCTGGGGCGCGCCGTGGGCGAGACGATGGCCGTGACCTTCGTGATCGGCAACAACCACCGCGTGGGCACGTCGCTCTTCGACGCCGGAAACTCCATCGCCTCGGCCCTGGCCAACGAGTTCGCCGAGGCGGCCGACCCCCTGTACCTGTCGGCGCTGGTCGAACTGGGTCTGGTGCTCTTCCTGATGACCTTCGCCATCCAGGGGCTCACCCACGCCTGGATCCGGCGGCTGGAGCGCAGCGCGGGCAGGGGGCTCTGATGAGACGCCGTCCCGTCCGGGGCCGGAAACTCGCCGACCTGGCCGTGCGCGCGGCCGCGAGCCTCGCGGCGCTGCTCGGCATCACGGCGCTCGTGATGATCCTCTTCGAGGTGGCCCGCCGCGGCCTGCCCGCCCTGGATCCCGCCTTCTTCACCGCCCTGCCCGGCCCGCCCGGCGTGGCGGGCGGCGGCCTGGCCAACGCCATCCTGGGCACCCTGGCGCTCACGTTCGCGGCGACCCTGATCGGCGTGCCCCTGGGGATGCTTGCCGGCGTCTACCTGTCGGAGTTCGGGCGCGACACGCGGCTGGGGGCGGCGGTGCGCTTCTGCGTCAACGTGCTGATGGGGCTGCCGTCGATCCTGGTGGGCCTGTTCGTCTGGACCGTGCTGGTGGTCCCCTTCCGCGGCTTCTCCGGCCACGCCGGGGCCGCCGCCCTGGCGCTGATCATGCTGCCGGTGGTCGCCCGCACCACCGAGGACATGCTGGCGCTGGTGCCGCACGCCCTGCGGGAGGGCGCCCTGGCGGTGGGCGCGCCGCGCTGGCGCTCCACCCTGATCGCCTTCAAGGCGGCCCGCGGCGGCCTGATCACCGGCGTGCTGCTGGCCGTGGCCCGCGTCAGCGGCGAGACGGCGCCGCTGCTGTTCACGGCCCTGAACAGCCCGTTCTGGCCCCGCTCGATGTCCGAGCCCGTCGCCAACCTGACGGTCACCGTCTTCCAGTACGCCATGTCGCCGTACGCCGACTGGCAGGCCAAGGCCTGGGGCGCGTCGCTGCTGATCATGGCCGCCGTGCTGACCACCTCGCTGCTGGCGCGCACCTTCGCCAGGGAGAGAACGCGATGAACGCCACGAGCCCGGAATCCCCGCTGACGCCGCCGCCCGCCGTGCCGCGGCCCCGCATCGCGGACCGCCCCGACGACGCGGACACCGGCGCGCCGCCCAAGATCTCGGTCCGCGGCCTGGACTTCTTCTACGGCAAGCAGCAGGCGCTCTTCGGCAACGACCTCGACATCGCGGAGCGCCGCGTGACCGCGGTCATCGGCCCCTCGGGCTGCGGCAAGTCGACGCACCTGCGGGTCTACAACCGCATCTACCAGCTCTACCGCGACCAGCGCGCCTCGGGGGAGGTCCTGCTCGACGGCGTGAACCTGCTGTCGCCGACGACCGACCTCATCGAACTGCGGCGCCGGGTCGGCATGATCTTCCAGAAGCCGACGCCGTTCCCCATGAGCGTCTACGAAAACGTGGCGTACGGCCTGAAACTGCACTACCGTCTGTCGAAGGGCGAACTCGCCGAAGCCGTCGAGAAGGCCCTGCGCAGCGCCGCGCTCTGGGACGAGGTCAAGGACGCGCTCGACCGGCCCGGCACGGCCCTCTCGGGCGGCCAGCAGCAGCGGCTCTGCATCGCGCGCGCGATCGCGGTGCGGCCCGAAGTGCTGCTGATGGACGAGCCCACCTCGGCCATCGACCCGGTCGCCACGGCCAAGATCGAGGACCTGATCGAGGAGCTGAAGCGCGAGTTCACGATCGTCATCGTGACGCACAACATGCAGCAGGCGGCGCGCATCTCGGACTACACGGTGTTCTTCTTCGAGGGGCGCATCGTCGAGTTCGGCGCCACGCGGCAGATCTTCACGAAGCCCGTGCACCGCCAGACCGAGGACTACATCACGGGCCGCTTCGGATGACAGGGAAGGGGAGGGCATGTCGGTTCATCTCACGCGCGCGATCGAGCAGCTGAAGGAGCAGACGCTGGCCCTCAGCGCCACAGTCGAGGAGGCCGTGTGGCTGGCCGTGCGCGCCGTGCAGGAGCACGACCCGGCCCTGGCCCGCGCCGTGCTGGCCGGCGACCGCGCCATCGACGAGCGCGAGGTGCGGGTCGAGGAGGAGTGCCTGAAGATCCTGGCCCTCCACCAGCCGGTGGCCGGCGACCTGCGCTTCCTGGTGACGGTCCTGAAGATCACCAACGACCTCGAGCGCATCGGCGACCTCGCCGTGAACATCGCGGAGCGCGCCATCCACCTGGCGAACCGCGAGGAGGCGCCGACAACCTTCGACTTCGTGGGCATGGCGACCCGCACCCAGGAGATGCTGCACACCGCGCTCGACGCCCTGGTCAACGCCGACCCGTTGCGCGCGCGCAACGTGTGCGCCATGGACGACGAGGTCGACGCCGTCAACCGCGCGATGTACGGGCAGGTGCAGGCGGGGATCCGCGAGCACCCGCGGCACACCGACTTCTACCTCCAGCAGCTCTCCATCTCGCGTCAGCTCGAGCGCATCGCCGACCACGCCACCAACATCGCCGAGGACGTCATCTACATGTCCGAGGGGAAGGTCGTGCGGCACCACGTCGAGGAGTT
>JADJIV010000030.1:0-52121 GCA_016706845.1 bacterium | reverse complement strand
GCTGTGCCCGTGCTCGAAGCCGCCGTGGTCGAACAGTTCCTCGCCGTGGTCGGCGGTCACCACGATCAGCGTCTCGTCCCAGAGACCCTCCGCACGCAGCGCCGCGAACAGGCGCCCGAGGTGGTGGTCGGCGTACCGGACTTCCCCGGCGTAGAGTCCCGCGATGGCGCCGCGCACCTCGGGCGGGATCCCGCCGGGATCCGCGCGCACGGCGGAGAGGTTCTCCGCCGGCAGCCCGTGCCCGTCGAGCAGGGCGTGCTGCGGCAGCGGCGCGGACGGGCCATCCCCCGGCAACCGGCGCGCGGTGTAGGGCAGGTGCGGATCCAGCAGGTGCAGCCAGAGCAGGAAGGGCCGGCCCGCGGGACGGGCAGGCAGCCAGCGCACCGCCTTGGCGACCACGAATTCGCCGGCGTCGAGCTCCACGAAGCGATCCACCCAGTGCGTCAGCTCGCGCGCCAGCACCGAGCGGGCCGCGGGCTGCAGGGGTTCCAGCACCAGGGCGTGCTCGAACTCGGCGAAGCCGCGGTCGAAACCGTAGGCGCTCGTCAGGTAGGGGTTGGTCGCGAACGCGGCCGTGTGCCAGCCGTGGGACCAGGCGATCTGCGCCAGCGTCGGCGCGCCGGCCGGCAGGGGCCGGTGCCTTTCGACGTCGAGCTCGCGCGGCGAGCGTCCGGTCATCAGGGTGCCCATGCCCGGCAGTGTCCAGCAGCTGCTCGACCAGTTGTCCGGATAATACAGGCCCTCTCCCGCCAGCCGGTCGAGTTCCGGCGTGAGGCCGGCGCGGCCGGCGAGCACGCCCAGATGGTCGCGGCGCCAGGCGTCGATGGTCACCAGGACGATGTTGGGGCCGGCGGGAGCGACCGTGCTGCGCGCGAGGCTGCCGCAACGCTGCTGCCGGCCCTCGTCGCGCCAGTCGGGCCAGAGGCTGGTGAACACCAGCAGGAAGATCACGGTCAGGAAGAGGTTGCGGCGCGGCGTGAGAACCAGCGAACCGGCCATCACCGTCAGGGGGCGCACCAGCAACACGGTCAGCAGCAGGAAGAAACCGAACTGCAGGGCGAAGGCCGCGCGCAGTTCGTGGTCCGCCCACCAGAGCGGCCACAGGTGCTCGCGTCCCGCATAGCCTGCGTAGAAGAAGGCCAGACAGCCGACGGCCGTCGCCGTGGTCAGCGCGTAGGCGCGCAGGCGGGCCGTCGGACGGCGCAGCACGGCCAATGCGAAGGGCACGAACAGCAAGGCCGCGACCATCATCGCGAACCAGCTGTAGAGCGTGACCGAGGGCGCGACGCTGCGCACGAAGCCGGACTCGCCGCCGCCCGCGGTCCAGCCGCCGAAGCGGGACCACTGGCTGACGCCCTCCGCGAAGCCCACCAGCCCGGCCAGCACTCCCGACCAGAGCACGGACGCGGCCCAGGCGCGCACCCATTTCCAGAGTCTCTTCATCGGCGGCTCGTCCTCCCCGCCCGGCGCACGGGGCCGGAACCTACCGTTTTTAGACAAGTTTCGGCACTTGGTCAAGAAGTGCTTCCTGACCGGTGCTTGCAGGCGGGCCGGGTGATGCTATCCTCAAGGCTACGCACACGAACCTGAGGGGCGGACGTGAGACCTTACGAGGGCGTCGACTACTACCGGATGGAAGAGGAACTGGGCGACGAGGAGCGGGCGGCGCGGGATCTCTGCCGGAGCTTCGTCGAGCGGCGATTCCTGCCGGTGGTCAGGGAGCACCATCGCGCCGGCACGTTCCCGCTGGAACTGGCGCCGGAGATGGGCGAGCTCGGTCTGTTCGGAACCTCGGTGAAGGGGCCCGGCTGCCCCGGGCTGTCGCCGACGGTGTACGGGCTGGTCTGCCAGGAGCTCGAGCGCGGGGACAGCGGGCTGCGCAGCTTCGCCTCGGTGCAGGGCAGCCTGGTGATGTGGCCCATCGCGAACTACGGCGACGAGGCCCAGCAGCGCCGCTGGCTGCCCGAGCTGGCGGCCGGCCGCAAGATTGGCTGCTTCGGCCTGACCGAGGCCGGGCACGGCAGCGATCCCGGCGGCATGGAGACCCGCGCGGTGCGCGACGGCGACGGCTGGGTGCTGACCGGATCCAAGATGTGGATCACCAACGCCGACGTCGCGGACGTGGCCCTGGTCTGGGCCCGCGGCCCCGAACGCGTGCTGGGATTCCTGGTCGAGCGCGGCGCGCCCGGCTTCGCGGCGCAGCCGGTGCACGGCAAGTTCAGCCTGCGCGCCAGCGATACCGGGGAGTTGAGCCTCGACGAGGTCCGCGTGCCGGAGAGCTGCCGGCTGCCCGGCGCCGCGGGGCTCGTGGCGCCGCTGTCCTGCCTGAACCAGGCGCGGTACGGCATCGCCTGGGGCGCGGTGGGCGCTGCGGCGGCCTGCTACGACCACGCCCGGCAGTACGCGCTGGAGCGCGAGCAGTTCGGACGGCCCATCGCGGCCTTCCAGCTGGTGCAGCAGAAACTGGTGGAGATGCTGACGGAGCTGACGACCTCGCAGGCGCTCGCGCACCGGCTGGGGCGGCTCAAGGACCGCGGCGTGGACGAGGTGGCGCTGGTGTCCCTGGCCAAGCGGCACAACGTGGCCGAGGCGCTGCGGGTCGCCCGCCTGGCCCGCGAGGTGCTGGGCGCCGCCGGGATCACCGACGAGCACCCGGTCGGCCGCCACCTCACGAACCTCGAATCGGTTTACACCTACGAGGGGACGCACGACATCCACACCCTGATCGTGGGCGCGGACGTCACGGGGCTGCCCGCGTTCCGCTGACGGCCGCGCCCGCGGTCAGAAGGTCATCTGCCGGAAGGCGTGGGATGCCAGCGCGTAGAACGAGCCCGGCACCACGCCGAGCAGCAGCACCAGCAGGGCCAGCACGCCGCAGGTGAAGGCCGCCTCCCAGCTGTGGCCGTCGTGCACCTCGCCTTCGGCGTTCTTCATGTACATCACCACGATGACCCGCAGGTAGTAGTACGCCGACAACAGCGAGTTGATCACGCCCCAGATCGCCAGCGGCAGCAGACCGGCCTTCACCACCGCGTCGAAGATGTAGAACTTGCCCACGAAGCCGGCGGTGGGCGGGATCCCCGCGAGCGAGAACATGAACACCGCCAGCGTCGCCGCCACGAACGGGCGGCGGCGGGACAGGCCGGCGTAGCCGTCGATGGCGTCGGCCTCCTGGTCGCGGCTGCGGCTCAGGCAGGCGATCACGCCGAAGGCGCCCAGGTTCATCAGGGCGTAGACCACCAGGTAGAACAGGATGGCGCCGCCGGCGGCGTCGCGCACCGCCGCGGCCTGGACGGCGGTGGCGCTGTCGCGGCTGGTGTTGATCACCGCCAGCACGCCCAGCAGCAGGTAGCCGGCGTGGGCGATGCTCGAGTAGGCCAGCATGCGCTTCAGCCCGGACTGGGACAGGGCCACGAGGTTGCCGTAGGTCATCGTCAGGACCGCGAGCACCGCCAGCAGGGGGAACCAGACCTCGGCGACCGGCGGCAGCAGCCAGAGCACCCGCAGCAGGGCGGCGAAGGCCGCCGCCTTGACGCCCGCGGCCATGAAGCCCGTCACGTAGGCGGGCGCGCCGTCGTAGACGTCCGGCGTCCACATGTGGAAGGGCACCATGGCCACCTTGAAGCCCAGCGCCACCAGCACCAGGCCGCAGGCCAGGGACAGCAGGACCCCGCCCTCGGGCGCCGCCTCGACGGCCCGGCGCACGGAAGCGTAGTCGGTCGCCCCGGTCTGGCCGTAAAGCAGCGCGAGGCCCATCAGCAGGAAGGCCGAGGCGAACGCGCCCAGGATCAGGTACTTGAAGCCGGCCTCGCTGCTGCGCAGCGAGCCGCGGTTGCCGGCGACCAAGACGTAGACGGCGAGGCTCATGGTCTCGATGGCCAGGAACAGGCTCAGCAGGTCGGTCGCCGCAGCCAGCAGCATCATGCCCAGGGCGGCGAACAGCACCAGCGGGTAGAAGTCGGTGCGGTAGCGGCCGTCGCGTTCGAACATGCTGGTGGCGTAGACCGTCGTCAGCATGGCGATCGTGACGGTCAGCAGGTTGAAGAAGCGGCTGAAACGGTCGGCCGCCAGCATGCCGCCCAGAGGGTCGCGCCGCGCGGGTCGGCGGGCACCGCCCCCTGGGCCGCCGCGGCGCCCAGCAGCGTCAGCAGGGTCAGCAGCGACAGGTGGTCCTTGCGCCGGTTCCCCGTGAAGGCGTCCACGAGCATCACGGCCAGGCCGCCGACGGCCAGGACGAGGTAGGGCGCCAGCTGGGGCAGGTCGGCGCCGAGCGCCATCGCGTGGGCCGGGCCGTTCATCGGTCCCCCTTCAGAGCCGCGGTCGCGGCGGCGGGCTGGTCGGCCGATTCTCCGAGGGCCAACCCGTACGTGGATTCAGCCAGGCGAACCTCGGCGACGGGGGCCAGGATCCTCTCCAGCGAGGGCTCCAGGCGCTCCAGCAGCGGCGCCGGGTGGACGCCCAGCGCCACGATCATGACCAGGATGGGCAGCAGGACGGCCCACTCGCGCACGCTGAGATCCGGCAGGCCGCGGTTGCGCTCGCCCAGCTTGCCCAGGAACACGCGCTGGTACATCCAGAGCATGTAGATCGCGCCCAGCACGACGCCGGTGGCCGCCAGGGCCGTGAGCAGGCGCGCATGGGGCAGCAGGCCGCTGCCGAAGGTGCCGAACAGGATCAGGAATTCGCCGGTGAAGCCGCAGAGGCCGGGCAGGCCGATGCTGGCCAGGGTCACGAACAGGAAGACCGCGGCGAAGCGCGGCATCGCGTGGGCGAGGCCGCCGAACTCGGCGATCTGCCGGGTGTGGCGCCGCTCGTAGATGACGCCGACCAGCAGGAAGAGCGCCCCGGTCGACAGGCCGTGAGCCAGCATCTGCACCACGCCGCCCGCGACGCCGGTCGTCGTCAGACTGAACAGGCCCAGCACCACGAACCCCAGGTGGCTCACGCTCGAGTAGGCCACCAGCTTCTTGACGTCCTGCTGGACCATGGCCACCAGCGCCCCGTAGATGATCCCGATCACCGCCAGCCAGGCGAGCCAGGGGCCGAGCGCCAGGGCGGCCTCGGGGAACAGCGGGATCGCGAAGCGCAGCAGGCCGTAGGTGCCCATCTTCAGCAGGACGCCGGCCAGGATCACCGAGCCGGCGGTCGGCGCCTCGACGTGGGCGTCGGGCAGCCAGGTGTGGAACGGGAACAGCGGCACCTTGATCGCGAAGGCCAGGGCGAAGGCGGCGAACAGCCACGACTGCTGCCCGCGCGTCAGTTCGAGCTGCAGGAAGTCGGCCAGCGCCATGCTGCCCGCCTGCTGGTAGCACCACAGGATGGCGACCAGCATGAAGACCGACCCGACCATCGTGAACAGGAAGAACTTCACCGCGGCGTAGACGCGCCGCTCCCCGCCCCAGATGCCGATCAGGAAGTACATCGGGATCAGCATCGCCTCCCAGAACACGTAGAACAGCAGCATGTCGCGCGCCAGGAAGGTGCCGATCATCGCGGTCTGCAGCAGCAGCAGGAAGGTCATCGCCTCGCGCACGCGCTCGGCGATCGCGCGCCAGGCGCTCAGGATCACCAGCGGGCCCAGGAAGGTCGTCAGCAGGACGAGCCAGAGCGAGACCCCGTCCAGGCCCAGGCTGTAGGCGATCTTGCCGCCGGCGAGCCAGGGGGCGTGCTCGACGAACTGGTCGGCGCCGTTGCCCGCCTCGAAGTGGCGCAGCAGGTGCAGGGACAGGACGAAATCGGCCAGCGCCGCGCCCAGGGCGATCCGGCGGGCCGCGCCGGGCGTGCGCCCCGCCGCCAGGACCAGGACGGCCCCGAGCGCGGGCGCAAACGCGGTCCAGGTCAGGATGTGGTCCGTGATGAAAGCCAAAGCCGGCCCTCCCCCTAGGTCGTCAGTGCCAGGTACAGGACGAACGCCGCCGCGCCGAGCGCGAAGACGTAGGCGTAGAAGCGCAGCTTCCCGTTCTGGAACAGGCGCAGCAGCGCGCCCGTGATCGAGACCAGCAGCGCGGAACCGTTGACCAGCTGCCCGTCGATGAGCCCGACGTCCACGGCGCGGTAGAGCCCCCGGTCGGACAGCGCGTAGCCGGGGCGCACCAGGGACGCCTCGTAGAGCTCGTCCACGTAGTACTTGTTCAGCAGCACCCGGTGGGGCCGGCCGCCGGCGAAGGCGTGCAGCTTCGCGGCCAGCGCCGCCCGCCCGGCGTAGGCGCGGTAGCCCGCGTAGAGGCCGAGCAGGGCCAGCGACAGCGAGGCCGCGGCCAGGAGCCACTCGGTGGAGGCGGCGGCGTGCGTGGCGGCGCCGCCTGGGCGCCGGCGCCTGCGGCCCGGCGCCGGCCCCGGCGGCGGCCGCGCCGGCCTCGAACACCGGCGCCAGCCACTGCTCGAAGCGGTTGGCGCCGCCCAGGAAGTGGGGCCAGCCCAGCCAGCCGCCGGCCACCGACAGCGCGGCCAGGATCGCCAGGGGCACGGTCATCGTCGCCGGGGACTCGTGGACGTGGTGCCGCACCTCCTCGGAGGCGCGGCTGTCGCCGAAGAAGGTCAGCACGACCAGGCGCATCATGTAGAACGCCGTGAGGCCCGCGCCCAGGAAGCCGACGAGCCACAGCCCGGGGTTGCCGTCGCTGAAGGCCTTCCAGAGGATCTCGTCCTTGCTGAAGAAGCCCGCGAACGGGAACACGCCGGCCAGGGCCACGGTCCCGATCAGGAACGTCGGCCAGGTCATCGGCAGCTTGCGGCGCAGGCCGCCCATCAGGCGCATGTCCTGCTCGCCGTGCATGCCGTGGATCACCGAGCCGGCGCCCAGGAACAGCAGGGCCTTGAAGAAGGCGTGCGTCATGACGTGGAAGATGCCGGCGGCGAAGGCGCCCACCCCGCAGGCCAGGAACATGTAGCCGAGCTGCGAGACCGTCGAGTAGGCCAGCACCTTCTTGATGTCGTTCTGGGCCAGGCCGATGGTCGCCGCGAACAGGGCGGTGACGGCGCCGGTGACCGCGACGACCGTCATGGCCGCCGGGCTCAGCACGTAGACCATGTTCATGCGCGCGATCATGTAGACGCCGGCGGTGACCATCGTCGCGGCGTGGATGAGCGCCGAGACGGGCGTCGGGCCGGCCATCGCGTCGGGCAGCCAGACGTAGAGCGGGATCTGGGCCGACTTGCCCGTGGCGCCCAGGAACAGCAGCAGGCCGATCGCGGTCGCCCAGGGCGCCAGGGCGTGCGCGTGGGCGGCGATGGTGCGGAAGGAGAAGACGCCCTCCCCGCCCCCGAGGTGGGGCAGCAGGGCGGCGCCCAGGACGAACATGCCCAGCAGGAAGCCGAAGTCGCCGATGCGGTTGACGATGAAGGCCTTCTTGCCCGCGGCGGCGTTCGCCTCCTCGTTGAACCAGAAGCTGATCAGCAGGTACGAGCAGAGCCCCACGCCCTCCCAGCCCACGAACAGCATCACGAGGTTCTCGCCCAGAACCAGCATCATCATCGCGAAGATGAACAGGTTCAGGTAGGTGAAGAAGCGGTTGAAGCCGGGGTCGTGGGCCATGTAGCCCAGCGAGTAGACGTGGATCAGGAAGCCGACGCCCGTGACCACCAGGGCCATGACCGCGCTCAGCTGGTCCATGGCGAAGCCCACCTCGACCCGCACGCCGGCGATGTCGAGCCACGTGCCGAGGGAATCCGTCAGCAGCCGGTGGTGGGGCTCCAGCCCCGCGAGGCGGACCACGGCCGCGACCGAGAGCAGGAACGAGACGCCCACAGCCGCGCAGGCCAGCAGGCCGGCCGCCCGGCGGGGCATCCGGCGCAGCAGCAGCCCGTTGAGGGCCGCCCCGCACAGGGGCACCAGGACGATCCACCGCAGCGTCGTGTCCAGGGCATGGCTTTCCACGGCGTCACTCCATCAGCGTGTTGAGGTCGTCCACGTTCACCGTCCGGCGCAGCCGGTAGATCTCCACCAGGATGGCCAGGCCGATGGCGGCCTCGGCGGCTGCGACGGCGAAGACCATCAGCACGAAGACGTGCCCCGCCAGGTCGCCGTGCAGGCGTGCGTAGGCGGCAAACACGATGTTCGCGGCGCTGAGCATGATCTCGATGCTCATGAACATGATCAGGCTGTTGCGGCGGACCAGGACGCCGGTCATCCCGACCAGGAACAGCGCCGCCGCCAGCGCCAGGTAGTGCGTCAGGCCCACGGTCACGGCTGCTCCTCCTGTTTGCGGCCCAGCGCCATCGCGCCCACGATCGCCACCAGCAGCACGATCGAGATCAGCTCGAAGGCCAGCAGGTAGCGGTTCAGCAGCAGCTCCGCCACGGCCGCGGCGGTGCCCGTCACCGGCGCCGCGCCGAAGGCCGCCTCGCGGCCCCCGGGCCGCCCAGCTGATCAGGATCACGGCGATGGCGGCGGCGGGCAGGGCCAGCAGGACCTTGCGCGCCAAGGAGCGCCCGGCGACCTCCGCGGGCAGGACCGGCCCCTGCAGCATCATGATCACGAACAGGAACAGCACCATGATGGCGCCCGCGTAGATCAGGATCTGCAGGATGGCCAAAAAAGGCGCCGCGAGCAGGGCGAAGACGCCGGCGGCGCAGACGAAGCTGAACACCAGCCAGACGGCCGCCGCCACGGCGCTGCGGCTGGCGACCGTCATCGCCGCCGCGCCCAGCATCAGCGTCCCGAAGAGGTAGAAGAGGAACGTCTCCACGTCAGTCGCCTCCCCGCGCCGTCAGCGCGTGCCGTCCGTCGTGTTGTTCAGCAGGAATTCCTTGTCCACCCAGAACTTCTCGCGGCTGTCGGCCGCGATATCGTAGATGCCCGTGTCCATGCGGATGGCGTCGCAGGGGCACGCCTCCTCGCAGAGCCCGCAGTAGACGCAGCGCAGCAGGTCGATCTCGAAGCTCGCCGGCGCCTTCTCGATCGCGGGATCGGGATGCTCCTCGGCCACGATGTGGATGCAGTCCGCGGGGCAGGCGGTGCTGCACATCATGCAGGCCACGCAGCGCGGGGTGCCGTCCTCGCGCTTCATCAGCCGGTGCCGCCCGCGGAAGCGGGGGCTGTAGGTGCGGTGCTCCTCCGGGTACTGCACGGTCGGCATGTCCCCGGTGTGCAGCAGGTTGCGGATCACGTGGCGGATCGTGATGCCGAGCCCGCGGAAGATCTCGCCCAGGTACAGGCGCTCCCAGAGCGTCATCTTGCCGCCGTAGCCGTGGACTTTCCCGTTCATGCTCTCCCTATCCCTCCCGGCGGGCCGGGCGTCAGACGAACGCCGCGACCACCGCGGTTACAACCAGGTTGGCCAGCGCCAGCGGCAGCATCACCTTCCAGCCCAGGAGCATGAGCTGGTCGTAGCGGAAGCGCGGCAGCGTCCAGCGCACCCAGATGAAGAACCAGCAGAAGAAGACGACCTTGCCCACGAAGGCGCCGACCTGCAGCACGGTCGCCAGCAGCGAGGCGCCGGCGGGGCCGATCTCCCAGGGCCGCAGGGCGAGCGCGGCGAGGCCCGCCAGCCCGGCCAGGACGCAGACGCCGGCCATCAGGCCGGGCTCGCGGTCGCGCGCGTCGCCGAACTTGCCGCGCTCGCGGGACGCCCGGCGCAGGTAGAGCGCGGCGGCCAGGGCGCAGACCGCGACGTGGGCGGCCAGCAGCGCCGGCAGCAGGACGCCGGCGCGGGCTTCGATGACGGCCCGGGGCAGCCAGGGGATGTTCCAGCCGCCGAAGTAGAGGGTCGCGATCAGGGCCGAGGCCACCACCAGGTTCGTGTACTCGGCCATGAAGAACAGGGCGAACTTCATGGAGCTGTACTCGAGGTGGTAGCCGGAGACCAGCTCCGACTCGCCCTCCGGCAGATCGAAGGGGTTGCGGTTGGTCTCGGCGAAGGCGGCGGTCATGAACAGGATCGCGCCCAGGGGCTGGATCACCACGCCCCAGCGCGGCAGGAAGCCCCAGAGCAGCTGGCCCTGCCCGGCCACGACGTCGGTCAGGCGCAGGGACTCGCTGACCAGCAGCAGGCCCATCAGCGCCAGGCCCATGCTGATCTCGTAGCTGATCATCTGCGACGTGGAGCGCACCGCGCCCAGGAAGGTGTACTTGTTGTTCGAGGCCCAGCCGCCCATGACGATGCCGTAGGTGCCCAGGCTGGCGATGGCCAGCACGTACAGGATGCCCACGTCGAGGTCGGCCACCACCAGGGGGATCCGGCGGCCGCCGACCTCGAGGTAGTCGCCGAAGGGGATCACCGCGTAGGTCAGCAGGGAGACGAAGAAGACCAGGAACGGCGCCAGCGCGTACATCACGCGGTGGACGCCGGCCGGGCGCACGTCCTCCTTGAACAGCAGCTTCAGCACGTCGGCGATGGGGTGGATCAGCCCGGCGAGCCGGATGCCCGCGATGCCCGCCCGGTTCGGCCCGGTGCGGTCCTGGATGAAGGCCGAGCCCTTGCGTTCGGCCCAGATCAGCACGGGCACCAGCCCGAGGATCACCGCCAGCATGAAGGCCATCTTCAGGAAGGTCGTCAGCACGAGGTCCATCAGCGCTCACCTCCGGAACCCGCGGCGACGGCGTCGGGGAGCAGGCCTTCGGGCGGCAGGGCGGCGAGGTCGACACCCGCCAGGGCGGGCACCCGTCCGGCGACCCAGCGGCGCAGCTCCGGCAGCGAGACGGGGACCTCCGTCGCGCCCGCCGCCGCCAGCCAGTCGGCCAGGAAGCGCCAGTCCTCCTGAGCGAGGCCGGGGCGCGCGATCGCGCGGCGCGACGCCTGCACCCGTCCCTGGCGGTTGACGAAGAGGCCGTCCCTCTCCGCCCAGGCGCTCAGCGGGATCACGATGTCCGCCGCCTCGGCCGTGGCGTTGCGGTGGGTCCCGAGGTGGACCACGGTCCGGCCGGACACCGCCTCGCGCCAGCCCGGCGCGTCGGCGGCGGGATCGGCGCCGTAGACCAGCACGGCGCCCTTGGCGGCGCGCACGCGCGCCGCGAGGTCGGCGCCGGCGGGCTCGTCCAGGCCCAGCCACGCCAGGGCGGCGCGGTTGGGGGCGCGGTCGGCGCTGCGCAGCAGGTCGTCGCCCTCGCCGCGGTCGGCCTCGCGGGGGCCGCCGCTGACGCCGGCGGCCGGCGCGCCGAGCGCCGCGGCCAGGCGCGCGAACAGGGCGATCTCTTCGAGGCTCTGGCGCGGCGACACCACGGCGAAGCCCAGCGGCGCCGCGGGGCCGGCCGCGGCGGCCAGCGCCGCCCACGCCTCGGGCCAGGTCGCCGGCCGCAGCGCGCCGTCGCGCCGCAGCAGGGGCTCGCGCAGGCGCGTGTCGGCGTGGAGCTCCCGGTAGGTGTCGCGGCCCTCGTCGCACATCCAGGCGCCGTTGACCGCCGGGTTGCGTCGCGGCTTGAGCCGGTAGACGGTGCCGGCCTCGTGGTCGACGCGCACGCTGCAGCCGGTGGCGCAGCCGTGGCAGAGCGAGGGCGTGCTGCGGAGCAGCCAGACCCGCTTCTTGAAGCGGAAATCCAGGCTGGTGAGCGCGCCGACCGGGCAGATGTCGACCGTGTTGAGGCTGTAGGCGTTGTCGAGCTGGCGGCCCGGGGCGACGCCGATCTCGGCGCGGTCGCCGCGGTTGAAGATGCCCAGCTCGCCGGTGCGGGTCACCTCGTCGCAGAAGCGCACGCAGCGGCTGCAGAGCACGCAGCGCTCCTTGTCCAGCACGACGCGCGGCCCGATGACCTGCACCTTGGCCTTGTGCACCTTGTCCGACTTGCCCACCTCGGACTCGTAGAGCCCGTAGGTCATGTACTGGTCCTGCAGGCCGCACTCGCCGGCCTGGTCGCAGATCGGGCAGTCGACGGGGTGGTTGATGAGGTGCATCTCCAGGATCTGCTGCGCCGCCCGCCGCACCTTCTCGCTGCGGGTGTGCACGACCATGCCCTCGCGCACCGTCGTGTTGCAGGCGATGGTCAGCTTGGGCATGCCCTCCACCTCGACCTGGCAGAGGCGGCAGACGCCGGCCACGGACAGGTCGGGGTGGTAGCAGAAGTGGGGCAGCGCCTCGCCGCGCGCCTCGCGGCAGGCTTCGAAGAGCGACGTGCCCGCGGCGAACTCCAGCTCCGTGCCGTCGATCGTCACCTTGACCATGGGCTCAGCTCCTGATCTCCCGCGCCCAGCGGGAGTCGGGTTCGGTCGCACGGCGCCCCGCGGCCAGCGCCTCGAATTCGGGCCGGAAGCGCTGCAGGAAGCTGCGCATCGGCATCACGGCCGCGTCCGCCAGGGGGCAGATCGTCAGGCCGGCCATGCCGTCGCAGACCCGCTCGAGCAGGGCGAGGTCCTCCGGGGCGCCCTCGCCCCGGCGCAGGCGCTTGACGATCTTGTGCAGCCAGCCCGTGCCCTCGCGGCAGGGGGTGCACTGGCCGCAGGACTCGTCCCAGTAGAAGTGCATCAGGACCTGGATCAGCTCCACCATGTCGCAGCGCGCCGGGATGACGATCATCCCGCCGGAGCCGAGCATGGTGCCGGCCGCTGCCAGGGACTCGTAGTCCAGGGCCGTCTCCATGGCCTCCGCGGCCGTCAGCACCGGGACCGACGAGCCGCCCATGATCACGGCCTTCAGCTCCTCGCCGTCGGCCATGCCGCCCAGCCAGTCGGTGAAGAACTCCCGGAACGGCAGGCCCAGGGGGATCTCGTGCACCCCGGGCCGGCGGACCGGGCCGCTCACGCTGAACAGCTTGGTGCCGGGCGACTTCTCGGTGCCGAACGCCCGGTAGGCGGCCGCCCCGTGCTCGAGGATCCAGGGCACGGCGGCCACGGTCTCGACGTTGTTGACGATGGTCGGCTGGCCCAAAAACCCGCTGACGGCCGGGAACGGCGGCTTGATGCTCGGCTGGCCCTTCAGGCCGGTCACCGAGTTGATCAGGCCCGTCTCCTCGCCGCAGATGTAGGCGCCGGCGCCCTTGTGCACGATCATCTCGAGCTCGTAGGCGCCGCCGAAGGCGCCCCGCCCGAGGTAGCCGGCGGCGTAGGCCTCGTCCACGGCCTTCTGCACGCGGTCGACCAGCCAGCCGAACTCGCCGCGGATGTAGATCACGCAGAGCTTCGCCCCGACCGCGAACGACGAGATCGCCGAGCCCTCGATCACCGCGTGCGGGTCGTAGTCCAGCAGGTAGCGGTCCTTGAAGGTGCCGGGCTCGGACTCGTCGGCGTTGACCATGAAGTAGACCGTCTCGGCGCCCGGCGGCACGAAGCCCCACTTCACGCCCGCGGGGAAGCCGGCGCCGCCGCGGCCGCGCAGGCCGGAGGCCTTGACCTCCTCGCGCACGGCGGGCGCGCCCAGCTCGCCGACCGCCCGCTTCAGGGCGCGGTAGCCGCCGTCGGCCTCGTACGCCGCCAGCTTGTGGCCGTCGCGACGGCCGAAGCGCTTCGAGAGGATCCGGTACTGGTCCTGGTTCATCCTAGTCCTCCAGGTCCCGGTCGGTGTCCGGCCGGGGAGGGTCGCCCCGGCGCAGGCCGTCCACGAGGGCGTCGGCCTTCTCGGGGGTGAGGTGCTCGTAGAGGTGCCGGCCCAGCTGCAGGCAGGGGCCCATGCCGCAGGCGCCGAGGCACTCGACGCCCTCGAGGGCGAACTGCCCGTCGGGCGTGGCCTCACCCCGGCGGATCCCCAGCTTCCCCTCGAGGTGGATCATCAGCGGCTGCGCGCCCATGATGTGGCAGCTGATGTTGTGGCAGACCTGCAGGACGTGGCGGGCCTGCGGCCGGTCGCGGTACATCACGTAGAACGAGACGACCTCGCGGACCTTGGCCTCCGACAGCTCGAGCTGCGCCGCCGTCCAGCTGACGGCCGCGTCCGAGATGTGGCCGTCGCGGTCCTGGATCAGCCACAGGGTCGGCATCAGCGCGCTGCGCCGCGTCGGGTAGCGGGCGAGGATGGCCGCGAAGCGCGCGGCGTCCTGCTCGTCGAGCCCGAAGCCGGTCCCGTCCTCGACCGGTACGCTCATGTCACCGCTTCCTTTCTCACCTGTCCAGCTCGCCGGCGATGATGTTGATGCTGCCGAGGATCGCCACGGCGTCGGGGATCATCAGGCCCTTGACCATCTCCCCGAAGGCCGAGAAGATCGGGAAGCAGGGCGGGCGCACCTTGATGCGGTAGGGCCGGCCGCCGCCGTCGGACACGCAGTAGAAGCCCAGCTCGCCGTTGCCGCCCTCGCCGAAGCCGTAGGCCTCGCCGGCCGGCACGCGGGCGCCCTCCATGATCAGCTTGAACTGGTTCATGACGCCCTCGATGCTGCCGTAGACCTTCTCCTTGGGCGGCAGCGCGAAGCGCGGGTCGTCGGCCAGGATCGGGCCGCCGGGCAGGCCGCGCGCCAGCGCCTGGCGGATGATGCGCGCGCTCTGGCGCATCTCCTCGATGCGGACCATGATGCGGTCGCGGGTGTCGCCGGCCGTGCCGACCGGCACGTCGAAGTCGTAGGTCTCGTACCCGTCGTAGGGCGCGTGCTTGCGCACGTCGTAGGCCAGGCCGGTGGCGCGCAGGCAGGGGCCGGTGAAGCCCCAGTCGAGGGCCTGCTCGGCGGTCATGGCCCCGATGCCCACGGTGCGGTCCAGGAAGATGCGGTTGCGGGCGACCAGGCCCGTCACCTCGCCGATGGCCGTCTCGAGCTTGACCAGGTTGCGCTCGATCGCCGCCTCGAAGCCCTCGAACACGTCGTAGCCCAGGCCGCCGATCCGCGTGAAGTTGGTCGTCAGGCGCGACCCGCACAGCGGCTCGATGACGTCGTAGTAGATGCTCTCGCGCACGTTGTAGAAGAACCAGTAGTTGGTCAGCGCGCCGAGGTCGACCAGGTTCGCGCAGACGCAGACCAGGTGGTCGATGATCCGCGACAGCTCGCTGACGATCACGCGCACGACCCGCGCCCGCGGCGGGATCTCCGCGTCGAGCAGCTTCTCGACCGCGGCGCAGTAGATGCAGTTGTTCAGCATGGCCGAGACGTAGTTGAGGCGGTCGGTGTAGGGCATCACCTGCGCCCAGGTGTGGTCCTCGGCCTCCTTCTCGAAGCAGCGGTGCAGGTAGCCGATCTCGGTGCGGGCCTCGACGATGATCTCGCCGTCGAGCAGCACCTCGGCGCGCAGCGCGCCGTGGGTCGCGGGGTGGCTCGGCCCGATGTTCACCGTCAGGAGGTCCGACGGCAGGATCGCGTCGCCGGCCGTCTCGGCCCGGTGCGCCGCGCGCTCGATCTCGTGGTCCCGGATGAGCTTCTCCGGCGCCGAGAGGAACTGGCCGCGCTCGATCGGGTAGTCCTTGCGCAGGGCGTGCCCCTCGAACTCGTGGTGGCACAGGATCCGGCGCAGGTCCGGGTGCCCCCGGAAGCGCACGCCGTAGAGGTCGTAGACCTCGCGCTCGGCCCAGTCGGCCGAGCTGTACAGGCCGGCCAGGGACGGCACGTCCTGGCCCTCCCCCGCGCGCACCTTCACCAGCAGCCGGTGGTTGCGCGCCAGCGAGCGCAGGTTGTAGACGACCTCGAAGCGCTCGGGGTCGTCGCGGTGCGCGGGCAGCTCGCTGCGGTCGATCCCGACGACGTCCAGCAGCAGCTCGCAGGCCTCGCGGCTCTTGAGGTGCGCGACGACGGCGGGCAGGTCCTCGCGGCCGACGACCACGGACTCGTCGCCGTGCTGCGAGCCCGTCTCCAGGATGCGGTCGCCGAACTCCGCCTGCAGGCGTTCAACCAGCTTCTGGCTCATGCGCTCCGTCCTGTGCGGTGGCGGTGAAGCGTCGGCGGCGCTCAGGCGCCGTTTCCGGTCGTGTGGCGGCGGCCGGCCGGGACCAGGCCCTCCCGGCTCACCTTCTCCTGCAGCTGCACCAGCGCGCCCAGCAGGTTCTCCGGCATGGGCGGGCAGCCGGCCACGTAGAAGTCCACCGGGATGATGTGGTCGATCCCCTGCAGCGTGGAGTAGTTGTTGTAGAAGCCGCCGCTGCTCGCGCAGACGCCCATGGCGATGACCCACTTGGGCTCGCACATCTGGGCGTAGATCGTCTTGAGGATCGGCGCCTGCTTGTAGGAGATCGTGCCGGCGACGATGAGCAGGTCGGACTGTCGCGGCGAGAAGCGCACCGCCTCGGCGCCGAAGCGGCTGATGTCGTTGTAGGACGAGACCGTGCTCATGAACTCGATGGCGCAGCACGCGGTGCCGAAGGGCAGCGGCCACAGCGAGTACTGCCGCCCCCAGTTCACGGCCTGGCGCAGGCGCGTCGTCAGGTAGTTGCTGGGGCTGTCGAGCGTCACTGCCATTCGAGCCCGCCTTTCTTCCAGACGTAGACGAAGCCGACGACCAGCACCGCCACGAAGGCGCCCATCTCGCCCAGGGCGAAGGCCGCGCGGCCCTCGGCGACCATGGAGCGGAACAGGATGGCCCACGGGTAGAGGAACACCGCCTCGAGGTCGAACAGCAGGAACAGCAGGGCCACCAGGAAGAAGCGCACGAAGAAACGGATCTGCACCGAGCTGCGCGCCGGGACGCCGCACTCGTAGGTCGTGGCTTTCAGGCGGTCAGGCCGGAAGGGCCCGAGCCAGCCGCTGAGCCCCAGGAACAGCAGGGCCAGCAGGGCGGCCATGCCCACGACCATCAGCAGGGGGATCGCTTGTGCGCTCGTCACGGCAGCTCCTCGCCGGGCCGGGCCCCTCGCCGGCCGTCCGCGGGACCGGGCGCGCCGCCCGAATCCGCACGATCCTTGTCAAGTTTTTCACAGCCGGTGCGTCACGCTACCACAGAATCCCTGACTGTCAACCCGGCCATGCTCCCCCGGAGCCGCCCCCGGCCTTGCATCCGGGCCCGCCGGGGCCTAGGCTGGGCCGGCTCCGGCTAGCGTCAACGCTCGTTCCGGGAAGGTAGATCCGGTGATCGTATTTCTCAACGGAAAGTATCTCGACGCCCGCGAAGCCCGGGTCGGTCTGTTCGACGGCGGCTACCTCTACGGCGACGGCGTGTTCGAGACGATCCGGCTCTACGGGGGCCGGCCCTTCGACCTCGACGGGCACCTCGGCCGCCTCGCCGCCAACCTCGCGGCGCTCGACTTCGCCTGGCGCCCCGATCCGGCGGCCGTGGCGGCGATCGTCGCGGAGCTGGTCCGGCGCAACGGGCTGGCGGGCCGCGACGCCCGCTGCCGGCTGAACGTCAGCCGCGGCGGCGCCCCCGAGGACCCGCTCCCCCTGGAGGGCCTCGGCGACCTCCCGCCCACGGTCTCGGCCTGGGTCGTGGCCCTCGGCGGCCACCTGGCCGCCTGGCAGCGCGACGGCGTGCCGGTCGCCGTGCTGCGCGAAGGCTTCCGGCGCGGCAACTCCCCCGGAGTCAAGTCGCTCAACTACCTGCCCACGGTGCTGGCCCTGCGCGAGGCCCGGCGCCGCGGCTGCGCCGAGGCCCTGATCTGCGACGACCGGGACCGCCTGCTCGAGGGCGCGACCAGCAACGTCTTCGTGGTCCGCGCCGGCCGCCTCGCGACCCCGCCGCTGTCGCGGGGCCTGCTCGGCGGCCGCACGCGCGCGCTGGTGATCGAGGCGGCGGCGCGCCTGGGCGTGGCCTGCGACGAGACCGACGTGACGGCGGCCGGCGCCGCGGCCGCCGACGAGGTGTTCCTGTGCGGATCGGTGAAGGAGATCGTGCCGGTGACGGCCATCGACGGCGCCCCGGTGGGCGACGGCGCGCCGGGACCGGTCACGCGCCGGCTGCAGGAAGCCTACCGCCGAGGGGTCCGGGACTCCCTCGGCGGCGGCGCGGGCGGACCGGCGACGACGCCGGACTAGTACTCGATCGCGTTGTAGTCGATGCGGGCGCTGTCGAGGTCGTTGCGGATCTGGCTCTGCGGGGGGCCGTCTTCGCGGCGCTCGGGCGGGGGCGCGTCCAGGGCCAGGTGATCGCGCATGGTGCCGAGGTCGATGTACTCGTCCGAGACGGCGATCAGGTCGGTGCTGGTCATCTCCCGCAGGGCGCACACTTCCACGTGCTTGCCGTGACGCGAGACGCTCTCGACCAGGCGCACGAAGTCGCCGTCGCCGGAGCAGAGGATGACCGTGTCGAGTCCCGGCAGCATCTCGTAGATGTCGATGGCGATGTCCAGGTCGAGATTGCCCCGGAAGAAGCGCTGCTGCGTCTCGGCCTCGGTGAAGCTGCGCAGTTCCTTGGTCACGACGCGGAACCCGTTGAGCCTCAGGAAGTTGATGAAGTCGATCTTCCCCTCGCTCTGGTTCGAGATGGCCGTGTAGAAGGTCGCGCGGATCAGTCGTCGGTCGCCGGCCAGGGCCTTGCACATCTTGATGTAGTCCAGCCGCATGTTCATGTGCTTGGCGCTGTAGTGGATGTTTTCGCCATCGATGAAGATGGCGATCCTCTCGCTGGGGTCGTGACGATACATCGTCGGGCCTTTCGTTCGGATGTCGGAGTCGGGCGATTATACTTGCTTCCGGGCCCGTGATCATCGCCACGGCCCGGCGATGGCGCGAATATAGGCACGCCCGCGGGCGTCGGCAACCCCCCGGCCGAGGTCGTTGTCCGCCAAAGCGGAGCGGGCCGCCCCCGCGGCTGGAAATCCCCCGCCGGAGGGCTATCTTCCCCGAGGCCGGCCGCCGCGGCGCCGCATGGCCCCGAACCCGCGCCACCGCAGCCGTAGGAGCCGACCATGAGCAAGCTCGTCGAATGCGTCCCCAACATCAGCGAAGGCCGCGACCGGGCCGTCATCGACGCCGTCGCGGCCGTCGTCGCGGAGGTGGACGGCGTCTCGCTGCTGGACGTGGATCCGGGCGCCGAGACCAACCGCACCGTCATCACCTTCATCGGGACGCCGGACGGCGTGGCCGAGGCCGCCTTCCGCGTGGTGAAGCGGGCCGCCGAGCTCATCGACATGTCGCGCCACCACGGCGCCCACCCCCGCCACGGCGCCACGGACGTCTGCCCGTTCGTGCCGGTGCGGGACGTGACGATGCAGGAGTGCGCCGAGCTCGCCCGCCGCGTCGGCGAGCGGATCGGGCGCGAGCTGGCGATCCCCGTCTACCTCTACGAGAGCGCGGCCACGCGCCCCGAGCGCCGCAACCTCGCGGACGTGCGCAAGGGCGAGTACGAGGCGCTGCGCGAGAAGCTCGGCACCGCGGCCTGGGCGCCCGACTTCGGCCCCAACGTCTGGGACGAGCGCGCGGCGCGCACCGGCGCGACCAACGTCGCGGCCCGCGGCTTCCTGGTGGCCTACAACGTGAACCTCAACACCCGCAGCAAGAAGCTCGCCGGGGAGATCGCCCTGGACATCAAGGAGGCCGGCCGCGCGCAGCGCGACTCCGCCGGCAAGATCGTCAAGGACGCCGCCGGGCAGACCGTGCTGGTGCCGGGCCCCTACCGCCTGCCGGCCTGCAAGGCCGTGGGCTGGGTCATCCCCGAGTACGACCGGGCCCAGGTCTCGATCAACCTCGTGGACACCACCGTCACCAAGCCCCACCAGGCCTTCGAGGCCTGCCGCGCCGCGGCGCGGGACCGCGGCCTGCGCGTGACCGGCAGCGAGCTGGTGGGCCTGATCCCCGAGGGCGACCTGCTGGCGGCCGGCGTCCACTACCAGCGACAGGCCGGCCTGTCGGCGGGCCTGCCGCGCCGCCAACTGGTCGAGACCGCGATCCAGAGCCTGGGCCTGCGCGACCTCGGCCGCTTCGAGGCCGACGAGAAGATCATCGAGTACCGGGCCGGCCTGGTCGACGGGCCGCTGGTGGCGATGACCAACCGCGCTTTCCTCGACGAACTGTCCACCGACTCGCCCGCCCCCGGCGGCGGCTCGGTCGCCGCGCTGGCGGCCGCGCAGTCGGCGGCGCTTTCGGCCATGGTCGCCAACCTCACCGTCGGCAAGGCGGGCTACGAGGCGGCGCAGGCGCGCTGCTTCGCGATCGCCGAGCGCGGCCAGGACCTCAAGGACCGCCTGCTGCGGGCCATGGACGACGACACCGCGGCCTTCAACCGGGTCATGGCGGCCTTCGGCCTGCCCCGCAAGACGCCCGCGGAGCAGCAGCAGCGCAGCCTCGCGGTGGCCGAGGCCACGCGCGGGGCCACGACGGTTCCGCTGTCGGTGCTCGAGGCCTGCCCCGAGCTGCTGGAACTGGCCGGGGAGATCGCGCGGATCGGCAACGCCAACTCGCTGTCCGACGCGGGCGTCGCCGCCCTGACGGCCATGGCCGGCGCCGAGGGCGCGTACTACAACGTCCTGATCAACCTGGCCGCGCTGAAGGAGCTCGACCAGGGCGCGGCGCCGGGCTTCGCCGACGACGCGCGGGCGCGGGCCGAGAAGGCGCTGGCCCGTTGCGAGGAGCTGGCGGCGGCGGTGCGGCGGGAGGTGCGCGGGCGACTGGCGGCTTCGCTGGGCTGACCGGAGCCGTCGTTCGTCCTGCAGCCCTGCAGTCATGCGAAGGCCGGCGTCCCGCGGGACGCCGGCCCCGTTTTTCAAACGGAAGGACTATCGGAAGATCGCCTTCACGTCGCCCCAACTCGCCGACTCGTTCCCGATCTCGATGCCCTCGAGCCAGAACATGCCATCGCTGATCGTGATGACGGTCAGCCCCGCATCGGCGGCGGTGCCCGTGAAGGTGCCCGAGAACGCCCTGGGATCGGCCCACCCGACGTGCACCGTGCCGCCGACGGCCAGGAACAGGTGCTCGTAGGTCACGCTGCCGAGCCAGTCCGACGGGTCGAAGCCGCCGGGGTCGGCGGGCGGCGTGAAATCGGAGATCCCGTCGACGAAGGCGAACAGGACGGTGCGGCCCAGGACATCGATCGGATAATCGCCGGACGGCAGGGAACTCCCGGGTTTGCGCACCCAGAGCAGGGCCAGGTCCACGGTCTGTTCGGCCGTCAGGACGGCGGCGTACCAGAACGCGGTCGTGGTGTCCTGGGATGTCGTGAACAGTCCCCCCACGGCCTGATCGAACGCGTCGGGTCCGGGCGGGTCCTCGAACTGGTCGCCCGTGGCCTGGAAGTCGCCCGCGTAGGGGCCGAAGGGCCACTGCTGGTAATGGAAGTCCACGCCGCCGCGAAAGTAGGGGAAGCTGACCGGGACCTGGGCGGCCGACACGCCGGCCAGCAGCAGGAGACCCGCGATCAGCGGCGAGGGAAGGGGGCATCCGAACCGGCGCATCTCATCCTCCGATCCATGGCTTCTGCGGACGAACTCGTGTCATTGTACCATACCGTCGGCGAGGCGTCGGCCGGCGACCGCCCTTTCCCGTTGCAATCCCGCCCGCAACTCCCTAATCTGACGGGAGTTTCACGTCGTGACGCCGCGCGGCGCCCGACGCCCAGGCGCGCCCGGCCCGGCGACGAGCCGCTCCCCCCAACGGAAAGGCTGGCCCTTCCCATGTCAGCACCCCCCCCGACCACCCAGCAGAGCCCGCTGCGGGAGATCCTGCAGCCCTTCGTCGACCTCTTCCACGCCCCGCGGGCGCTCTGGGGGATCAACCTCGCCTACTTCATCGAGGGCTGGGTCTACTTCGGCATGCTGGGCTACCTGGCGATGCACTTCTCGGACTTCATCTTCGAAGGCGTCCCGAACAACGACATCCACTCGCACCACATGGTCATGGTGCTGACCGCCGGCATCACGATCTCGATGTTCTTCCTGGGCTCGATCGCCGACCGCAAGGGCATCCGCCGCACGCTGCTGACGGCCTTCGTCTTCCTGCTGGCCGGGCGCATCGTGATGAGCGCCGCGCCGTCGGTGTTCCCCGAGACGGGCCTCTGGTCCCCCCTGCACCTGATGACCATGGGCGGCATCCTGCTGGTGGTCGTCGGCTACGGCATGTACATGCCCGCGGCCTACGCCGGCGTGCGCAAGTTCACCAGCCCCAAGACCGCCGCCATGGGCTACGCCATGCTCTACGCCCTGATGAACCTGGGCGGCTGGTTCCCCTCGTTCATGAGCGACGTGCGCCACTCCGTCGGCATCACCGGCGCCTACTGGTTCTACACGTCGCTGACGGTGCTGGCGCTGCTGGCGACGCTGTTCATCCTGACGCGCAAGGTCGAGCTGGCCGCCATCGCGCGCATCGAGAAGGAGAACGAGCAGGAGCGGCTGGACGCCGGGCGCGCCGTCGACACCGCCGAGCAGACGGCGGCCAAGGCCCTGGAGGCCTTCGATCCCGACCGCCGCGTGCCGCCCCACCTGTGGGCGACCCTGCTGGCGATCGCCGCCAGCATCTACTTCCTGCCCGCGACCGCGCGGACCGCGGTGTGGGCCGTGATGGCGGCCACCGTCGCGGTGCTGACGCTGTACCGCCGCTGGGGTCTGCCCGCCTACCGCTGGCTGGCCAACCACCCCCTGGCGGACGCCAAGTTCTTCTTCTTCATCTTCGCCCTGATCCCGGTGCAGACCCTGTTCACGTACAACTGGCTGGTGCTGCCCCAGTACTTCGCGCGGGCGTTCACGGGCGTGGTCAGCGAGCGCTTCGAGCTGTTCTCCAACCTCAACCCGATCCTGATCTTCATCGCGGTGCCCATCGTCACCGCGCTGACCCAGAAGAAGAAGATCTACAACATGATGATGCTCGGCACCTTCGTGATGGCGGCGCCGGCCTTCCTGCTGGCCCTCGGGACCAACATGTGGCTGGTGCTCTCCTTCCTGTTCATCACGACGATGGGCGAGGCGATGTGGCAGCCGCGCTTCCTGCAGTACGCGGCGGAGATCGCCCCGGAGGGCCGCACCGGCGCCTACATGGGCGTGGCCCAGTTCCCCTGGTTCCTGACCAAGATGCTGGTGCCGCTGTACTCCGGCGCCATGATCCAGAAGTACTGCCCCGCCGAGGGCCCCCAGGAGCCGCAGACCATGTGGTTCTACTACGCACTGATCGCCATGGTCTCGACGGTCCTGCTGGTGGCCGCCAAGGGCTGGGCCGGCAAGGATTTCAAGGCCAAGGCCGCATAGCGGCCACGCCGCCGGACACGAAGAAGGGCGCCTCCCCCGCGGGAGGCGCCTTCGTCCCAGGTCCCGGCCGTCGCCGGGCGTCAGTCCGCCGGCGCGCCCTCCGCCGCTCGCCGTAGCCGTAGTACTTGTGATCGAAGTAGTACGGCAGGACCTCGCCGAGATTGTTGGCGACCACGCCGATGATGTTCGTGCCGACGCTGCGCAGGATGCCCACGCCGCGCTCGCAGAGGTCGCGCGGCGTGCGCCCGGCCATCACCAGGTAGATGGCGCCGTCGCAGACCTCCACGAACTGCAGGGGATCGCTGACCGGTACGACCGGCGGGCAGTCCAGCACCACCACGTCGTAGTCCAGCTTCAGGGCGTCGAAGACGCGCCGCACGCGCCCCTCCTGCAGCAGCAGACTGGGGTTGTCGCCCGCGCGGCCGGCCGGCAGGAAGTCCAGGTTCGCCAGGTGGGTCTTGCGCGGCGCGACCGGCGAGGCGTCGCCGCTCAGGAACTCCGCGAGCCCGGGCGCCAGCGGCGCCTGGAAGACCGTGTGCTGCACGGGCCGACGCATGTCGCCGTCGACCAGCAGGATCCGCTTCTGCATGTGGTGGGCCAGCACCTGGGAGAAGTGCAGCGCGAACAGGCTCTTGCCCTCCCCGCGCTCGGAGCTGGTGATCATGATGCAGCGCTTGCGCTCGAGATCCAGCTCCCGGTTCAGGCGGATCATGACCCGGCGCAACTCGATCGCCAGGGGCGATTCGTTGTCGTACCCCGGGCGCCGGTCCGTTTTCTTGGAGAGGAACGCCATGTCTTCCCTTCGCCTTGCCTACGCCAGCCGCGGGTAGAGCCACAGGAACCCGACCGCTGCGAGGGCCAGGATCGAGACCACGATCAGGATCCACAGCAGGATCCGCCGGCGCCGGACCTTCGCGAACGGCGCGCCGTCGGTCACCACCGGCAGGGTGCCGATGACCTTCAGGCCCAGCGTGCGCTCGATCTGCCGCACGGACTTGAAGGAGCGGTCCATCATCTCGGCCACGACCACCAGGCCGATCCCGAGGGCCAGGGCCAGACCGAAGCCCATCAGGCTGAGCTTGTTCTTGTCGGGCTCGATCGGCGTGTTGGGGCGGCGCGGCGTACGGTACACCTCGATGCGGTAGCCGATCTCCGACATGCTGGCTGCGAGGCTGATGTTCTCACGGTTGATGTCCTGCCCGATCGTGCGCAGCAGGTCCTGCGCCGCCTCGACGTCGCGCTGCAGACCGGCCAGCGTGGCGGCCTGCTCCGGCTGGCGGGTCATGAAGTTGCGGTAGTCCTGGACGTAGCCCGCGACGGCGCGGGCCACCGCGTCGTGGACGTCCGCGTAGAGCAGCCAGAAGATGTACTGGGAGACGGCGCCCTGGCCGGCGGCCGCGAGGCTGGGGTACTCGGCGCGCACGCGGGACCGCAGCTTCGTGTCCAGCTCCAGGCGCTTGGTGCCCACGAAGTTCTGCTGCTCCACGGCGGTGCGGGCGCCGGTCAGCTGGGCCTCCTCGGCCGCGATCTCCAGGCCGATCATCTCGCGCACGAACCCCGCGAACTCGGGCTCGGCCCGCACCTGGGCCGCCAGCTGCTCCGAGGCCGGCAGCACGGCCCGCGACTCGGACAGGCGCTGCGGCAGGATCTGCTGCCGGTTGTCGCGCGCCTGGCGCTCGAGGCGGCTGCGGGCGATCTCGGCCTGGGCCAGGTTCTGCTCGTTGACGGGGTTGCCCGCCAGCGCGTTGGAGAGCATCGAGCGCTGGTACGAGGTCAGGCGGCGCTGGGCCTCCGCGAGGTTGTTCTCGTAGTTCTCGCGCTGCTCGGTGAGGAAGTCGCGCGTGGTCGTGGAGCGCGACTGGCGGCTCTCCTGCTCCTCCTGGACGAACCGGGTGAGGATCTCCTGGGCCAGCTTGTAGGCGTGGTCCGGGTCGGAGTGGCGCACGCCGATGCGGAAGATGTGCGTGTCGTCGTTGTCGATGCGGATCCAGCGGTTGAGGCTGCCGACCAGGGCTTCCACCGGGTCGCGCCCGGCGGCCTGGATGTCGAGGCGGTCCTGGGCGGTCAGCAGGTCCGAGGACTGCAGGTCCAGGTCGCGCACCAGCCGGTCGAGGAAGCGCGGGCTGGTGATGATCGACCGGATCAGGACCATCGTCTCGGCGTCGGCCTCCTTCGAGCGCGTGTAGCGCGGCATGCCCTCGCTCAGGGTGCGCGAGGCCGTCTGCTCGGTGAGCACCTTGATCTGGCCGCCCGCGTAGTAGACGGGCTCCATGGTGCGGATGGCCACGAAGGCCATGCCGAGGCAAAGCCCGAAGGGCACGATGAACAGCCACTTGCGGCGCACGAAGGTGCGCAACAGGTCGGCCGGGTTGAAACCGCCGCCCTGCTGCTCGTCATCCAGGTAGGGGTCCGTCGCCACGTCGCTCCCTCGTCGTCGGGGTCCGGGCCGGCCGGCGGCCGGTGGAAATCCCCGCCAAAGTAGCCCAAGTCCGCCGATCCATCAACGGCGCATCCTGGCCGCGCCTGCGGACCATGCCTGCGGGCCGCTTCTACGCAGCCGGCGCGGGCCTGTTCCCTGCTCGGCCAACCGCGGAGGTGCGCCGTGCCTGGTGATCCGAAAATCCGCAGCATGACGCGACTGGTCGCCGCCGCGGCGGTCGTCTCAACGATGGCCGTCCTGGTTGTGGCCGGCTGCCGGGGAGACGACCCGTCCCCCGCAGCGCCGCCCGCTCCCCTGCCTGCGCCCAGCCTCGCTGCCGGACGCTACCCGGAGGAACTGCTCCGGCTGGCGCCGCCGCCGGCGGGCGAGCACCGCTGGACGTGGCGCTGCGCCGGCCGTGATCGGGCGGCGCCGGCCGGCGGCAGCGCTCACCGTCGCCGGCGGGAACTGGACCTGGCGCCTGGCGACCACGCCCGGCGACACCGCGTCGCCGGACACCCTGCTGCTTCGGCCGCAAGACCCGGACCTGTGGCACGAATTCCAGGTCGCGGCGCGCCCGGACCGGCCGGAGGGCTGGCTGCCGCTGCCCCGCGCCACGGTGGCGTCGGCCCACTACGCCGACCTGCTGCACCTCGTGCAGGAGCTGACGCGGCCGCGCTTCGACGGCGTGGTGACCCGCTGGGCCCTGCGGCCGGTCCCGGTGGGCTGCGGCCCGGCGGTCAGCGGCGCCGTCGATCTCGCGGCCTGCCTGCGCGAGGCGGTCGCGACCTGGCGCCTGGCGGGAGAGCCGCCCCTGCTGGCGTGGGAAGACGAGTCGGCGCTCGGTGCCCGGCTCATCCACTACCCGGGCGTCGAACTGCACCCGCCGATGAGCGTCCAGCTGGTCCGCCGCGACAAGGGCGGGCGCGTGCTGCGGGTCCACATCCGCTGCGGCGACACCTACGACGACCCGCAGGACGCGCGCTACGCCCGCCGCGTCCTGGCCCACGAGCTGGGGCACGTCCTGCTGCTGTGGGGGCACAGCGAAGACCGGTCGCACGTCCTGTGGCGCAACGGGCCGATCGTGGACCGGCCGTCCCGCGACGAGCTGCGCGCGGCGGCCCTGTGGCGGGCGTTGCCCGAGGGGCTCGACCTCAAGCGCTACGGCCGCTCAACGGAACTCCAGCCGCAGCGGCAGCAGGGCCAGGGGCCGTCCGTCCAGCAGGGCGGCCTGGGCGAGCAGCCGCTGTCGGCGAACTCCTGCCAGGGACCGAACGGCGAGCCGGTCGCGACCGTGCCGCCGCGCATCGCCTGGGACAGCAGGCGTTCGAACAGGCTCGGCTGACGGTCGAAGGTCACCAGGCGCAGCGGCGCGCCGGGTTCGGCGCCGATCAGGCCGCGCACCGCCGCCAGCGCGCGGCCCAGTCCGCCGAGACCGTCGACCAGGCCCGCAGCGACGGCCTGGCGGCCCGTCCAGACGCGCCCCTCGGCCACGGCCGCCACCGCGGCGGGGTCGAGGCGGCGCCCGGCGGCGACCTTGCCGACGAACCGGCCGTAGAACGCGTCGAGCTGGCCCTGCAGCAGGGCGCGCTGCCCGTCGTCGAAGCGGTCGGCGTCGGCGAACATCAGGGCGTTGCGGCCCCGCACGACGAACTCGCGGTTCAAGCCGATCTTCTCGTAGAGGCGGTGGCGGTCCATCTTGCCGGCGAAGACGCCGATGGAACCCGTCAGGGTGCCGGGCTCGGCGAAGATCGAGTCGGCCGGGCAGGCCACGTAGTAGCCCCCCGAGGCGGCGTAGCCCGACATCGAGACCACGACCGGCTTCTCCTGCCGGGTGCGGTTGATCTCGTCCCAGATCAGGTCGCTGGCCGTGGCGGAGCCGCCCGGGCTGTCGACGCGCAGGACGACGGCGGCGATCCCCTCGTCTTCGGCCGCGTCCCGCAGCTGCTCGATGACCGTGTCGCTGCCGGCCATGGGGCCGGACCAGAAATCGCGGCCGCTCTCGCCCTCGACGATCGTGCCCTCGACCGTCACCAGCGCCACGCGCTCGCCGTGGCCGCGGCCGGGCGACAGGAGGTAGTCCTCGAAGGGGGTCGACTCGGCCTCGCCGAAATCGGCGCGGAAGGCGGCGTCCTGGTAGTCCAGGGTATCGACCAGCGCCGCGGCCAGCGCGCCCGCGCCGTCGAACAGGCCCTGGTCGACGAGCCCCGCGACCGCCGCCTCGTCGAGCCCGCGGTCGCGGGCGATCAGCGCCACCAGGTCACGGTAGTGCGCCTCGACCAGCGACGCGATCATCTCGCGGTGCGGCTCGGTGGCTTCGGTGCGGGTCATCGCTTCGGGCGCCGACTTGTAGCGCCCCACGTGGACGTAGTCCGCCGCCACGCCGAGCTTCTCGAGCGTGCCGGCCAGGAACTGCATCTGGGCGCTCGCCCCCGGGACCAGCACCACGCCTTCGGGCGCCAGGACGATGCGGTCCGCGGCCAGGGCCAGGGCGTACTCGCCGGAGCCGGCGAAGCTGAGCCAGGCGGTCACGGGCTTGCCGGCGCCGGCGAAGGCCCGCCACCGCCTCGCGCAGCTCCTCGACGTCGGCCCAGTCGGCGGGCGCGGCGACGATCTCCAGGAACAGGCCCGTCACGCGGTCGTCGCGGGCGGCCCGCGACAGGCCGGACGTGATCTCGTGCATCACCGGCACGTCGCGCCCCGCCAGCGCCGCGAAGGCGCCCTCGTCGCGGCGTTCGGGGTAGTCCGCGTCCAACCGCCAGACCAGCACGCCCCGGACCGGGCCCGCGGTCGTGCCGAGGCGCTGCAGGTAGTACCGGCCTGCGAACAGGCCCGCCGCCGTCAGCGCGCAGATCAGGCCCAGCACGATCCAGAATTTCTTCATCGCTCCTCCAGGGAACGGCGGTCGGACAGCCGCGCGCAGGCGGCGAAGAAGCAAGCGAGGGCGCGGGCGGCGCGGTCGATCTTGCGGAAGACGGGCACGCCCGCCTGCTCGAAGCGGGCGCAGAGCGGGTCGTAGAGCCGGCCGGAATCCACCACGACCACGGCGGGCTTGCCGCAGCCGGCCAGCAGGGGGGCCAGGCGACCCGCCAGGGAACCCGGCGCGTCGAGGTCCTCGCCGTGCACCCCCGGGGCGGCAGGCAGGTTGTCCAGGGCGGGCGTGACCGGCACGGCCGAGATGATCGCGGCGTCCACGCCGTCGCTGGCGAGGATCGCGGCCACCGCGTCGGCGTAGGCCGCGGTGCCCGCCATGGGCGTGGCGTCGACCGGGTTGTCGCGGTGCGCGAAGACCGGCAGCGCCGCGTCGAGCACCGCGCGCACGTCCGCGTCGAAGCCGCGCAGCTCCAGGCCGGCGAGCGCGTCGGTGACCGTCGAGCACTCGAAGCCGGCGTTGCTGAGGATCCCCACGCGCGGGCCGCGGGCCGGCCGCGCCATCAGCAGGGCGAAGGTCTTGATCAGGTCCTCGAACTCGTCCAGCGTCGCGGCGACCGTCACGCCCGCGTCCTGCAGGCAGGCCAGGGCGACGTCGTAGTCGCCGGCCAGGCTCGCGGTGTGGCTGGCGGCCGCCTTGGCGCCGAGCTCGGTCTTGCCCGCCTTGAACACCAGGACCTGCTTGCCGCGGGCGAGCGCCTCGCGCGCCAGGGCGGTGAAGCGGTCGCCGTCGCCGGGCCGGAACCCCTCGACGTAGCAGGCGATGACGTCGACCCCGTCCACCTCCAGGAAGTGGGCCAGGAAGTCCGCGACCGTCAGGTCCATCTGGTTGCCGAAGCTGATGCTGGCGGCCGGGTTGACGATCCCGTCGTAGTTGCTGGCGAAGGTCACCAGGTAGGCGCCGGACTGGCTGACCAGGGCCAGGTTGCGCCCGCAGGCGGCCTCGGCGAAGGGCAGCTTGTAGAGCGGCAGGAAGAACGTGTTGTAGCTGTCGCGGCTGACGATGCCCAGGCAGTTGCCGCCGACCATGACCGGGCCGCCGCCGGGCGCCGCGTGGCCGCGGGCCAGGATCCCCTCGATCTCGTCCGCCAGGCCGGTCTGGCCGGCTTCGGCGAACCCGCCGGGGATCAGGATGATCGAGGCGGCGCGGTCGTGGGCGACGAGCTCGGCGATCGCGTCGCGCGCGCCGGCGGCCGGGATGCAGACCACGGCCAGGTCCACCTTCGCGGGCAGGTCCTTCACCGACGGCACGCAGGCCACGCCGTCGATCGCGGTCTCCTTCGGGTGCACGACGTGCAGACGCCCCGCCGCGACGCCGCGGGAGCGCTTCAGGTTGTTGAGGATGACGCGCCCGGGGTTGTCGCCGCGGGCGCTGGCGCCCAGGACCGCCGCGCTGCGCGGGTGCAGCAGCTCGCCGATGCGCGCCAGCGGCCGGTCGGGCGCGGGCCAGCGGCGGCGGGACAGCAGGGCGACGCCGTCGATCGCGACCAGCGCGCCGTCGCGGACCACGGCGGGGTTGACTTCCAGCTCCTCGAGGGTCCAGGCGCAGTCCGCCGCCGGTCCGCAGGCGATCGCGAGGCCCCGCCAGCGCCGCGGCGGCCTCCCCCCAGGACCGCGGGCGCCAGGGGCGGCTGCGGGTAGAGCCGCGAGGGTGCGCACAGCAGGCCGAGCAGCGGGTGGGCCGCGATCGCCGCGGCCGCGGCGCGCGCCGTCAGCCCCGCCGCCGGCAGGATCAGGCGGCTGCGGCCCGCGGTGCCGCGCCCGTACCACTCGGTGAGCAGGCCGCCCACGCCGACCACCACGACGGGCCCGAAAGCGGGGTCGAGGCGCACGCTGAGCAGGACCTCCTGGCCCGGCACGTTGGCGCGGTGGGGCACGAACGCCGTCGCCAGCAGGCCCTCGACGCCGGCGCCCGCGCCGGCTGTCGCGACCCGCGCCAGCAGCGCTTCCGCCGCGGCGGCCAGGGCCGCCTCCCGCCCCGCGACCGGCAGGTCGAGCACCGCCACGCCGCCCACGTCGCTCTTGTGCAGGATCTCGCGCCCCAGGACCGTCAGCACCAGGCGGCCCCGGTCGTCGGCGAGGGCGGCCGCGGCCGATAACCAGGCCGGCAGGGTGGCCGGTTCGCGGTTCCAGGCCGACCGGCGGCAGGCCGTCAGCCCGACCGCCTCGAGCAGCGCGTAGACCTCGGCCTCGTTCAGGCGCAGGGGCGCGTCGCCGGCAGCGCCGGCGGCGGTCGCGAACCCGGACAGCGTCTCGTGGACGGAAGCCTGGCGAGGGGGCGTCAAAGCGGACCTCCGGTTCGGGGCTGGCACGGGGCGGCGGCGGCCGCCTCCGCCAGCAAGATGATGCGAGCGCCGTGCGAAATCCAGGAGATCCGCACGGCGCGTGGACGTCGCGGCACCCCGGCGCCGGGTCGGGGGCAAAAAGAAACCGCCGGCGCTTGCGCACCGGCGGCTCTCGAGAATTTCGGCGGCGTCCTACTCTCCCACACAGTCTCCCGTGCAGTACCATCGGCGCAGCAGCGTTTCACTTCTGTGTTCGGAATGGGAACAGGTGGTTCCACTGCGCTATCGCCACCGAAAAGACGGAGTCCTTGAGGACCGAATATAGAGGGCAGCGAAGGTTCATCCACGGACACGAATTTGCCAGACCTCCTTCCCGCAAGGGGAAGGAAGATGATTAAGCCTCACGGCTTATTAGTACTGCTCGGCTGAATGCATCACTGCACGTACACCTGCAGCCTATCAACCAGGTGGTCTACCTGGAGCCTTCAGGGGCTTTCGCCCGGGAGATCTTATCTTGGGAGGGGCTTCACGCTTATATGCTTTCAGCGTTTATCCCGTCCGTGCATAGCTACCCAGCTATGCCGCTGGCGCGACAACTGGTGCACTAGAGGCACGTCCATCCCGGTCCTCTCGTACTAAGGACAGCTTCCCTCAAATCTCCTACGCCCACAGCAGATAGGGACCGAACTGTCTCACGACGTTCTAAACCCAGCTCGCGTACCGCTTTAATTGGCGAACAGCCAAACCCTTGGGACCTTCTCCAGCCCCAGGATGCGATGAGCCGACATCGAGGTGCCAAACCTCCCCGTCGATGTGGACTCTTGGGGGAGATCAGCCTGTTATCCCCGGCGTACCTTTTATCCGTTGAGCGATGGCCCTTCCATACGGGACCACCGGATCACTATGACCTGCTTTCGCAACTGCTCGACTTGTAGGTCTCGCAGTAAAGCTCCCTTCTGCCATTGCACTCGACGAGCGATTTCCATACGCTCTGAGGGAACCATTGCGCGCCTCCGTTACTCTTTGGGAGGCGACCGCCCCAGTCAAACTACCCACCACGCACTGTCCCCGACCCGGATAACGGAATCGGGTTAGACACCAAACAGTTCCAGGGTGGTATTTCAAGGTTGGCTCCACCGACACTGGCGTGCCGGCCTCACAGCCTCCCACCTATCCTACACAAAAACTGCCTAATGCCAATGCGAAGTTGTAGTAAAGGTGCACGGGGTCTTTCCTTCTAACTGCGGGTAGGCGGCATTTTCACCGCCAATTCAATTTCGCCGAGTCCCTTGTAGAGACAGCGCCCGAGTCGTTACACCATTCGTGCAGGTCGGAACTTACCCGACAAGGAATTTCGCTACCTTAGGACCGTTATAGTTACGGCCGCCGTTTACCGAGGCTTCGATTCAGAGCTTCGCCTTGCGGCTAACCCCTCCTCTTAACAGATCGGCACCGGGCAGGTGTCAGTCCCTATACGTCGTCTTACGACTTTGCAGAGACCTGTGTTTTTAGTAAACAGTCGCTCAGGCCTTTTCACTGCGGCCACTTTCGGCTCCACCGGCGAACGGCTTCACCTACTCATGGCGCCCCTTCTCCCGAAGTTACGGGGCAATTTTGCCTAGTTCCTTTACAAGGGTTCTCTCGAGCACCTTAGGATTCTCTCCTCACCTACCTGCGTCGGTTTACGGTACGGTCTGGCTGATCTCTCCTTAGAGGTTTTTCTTGGCAGTCGGCTTAGGGACGGTTGGCTCGCCCGAAGGCTCGTTTCCCCATCACCTCTCGAGGTATAAGGAGCCCGGATTTACCTAAGCTCCACCTCTACGGGTTTGGACCTGCACTTCCATCCGCTGGCCGTCCTTTCACTACTGCGTCACCCCATCGTACAAACGAAATCAACCAGGTTCCGGAATATTAACCGGATTCCCATCGTCTACGCCTTTCGGCCTCAACTTAGGGACCGACTGACCCTGAGCGGATTAGCCTTCCTCAGGAAACCTTAGGTTTTCGGTGAGCAGGTTTCTCGCCTGCTTTATCGCTACTCATGCCTGCATATGCCCTTCCGATGTGTCCACGGTCCCTCGCGAGGCCGCTTCAACCACCTACGGAATGCTCCCCTACCGCTCGCGCAAGCGCGAGCCCATAGCTTCGGTACCGGACTTAGTCCCGATCATTTTCGGCGCTGGACCACTTAACTAGTGAGCTATTACGCTTTCTTTAAAGGATGGCTGCTTCTAAGCCAACCTCCTAGCTGTCTGGGCAATCCAACATCCTTCAACCACTTAGTCCAGATTTGGGGACCTTAGCTGTTGGTCTGGGCTGTTTCCCTTTCGCCGACGAAACTTATCTCTCGTCGACTGACTCCCGTGCTAAATTTATCCGGCATTCGGAGTTTGATTGGGGTCGGTAAACCTTGTAGGGCCCCTAACCCATTCAGTGCTCTACCTCCGGTAAACATACACGAGGCTAGGCCAAAACCTATTTCGGGGAGAACCAGCTATCTCCGGGTTTGATTGGCCTTTCACCCCTAGCCACAACTCATCCGAGCGGTTTTCAACCCACTGCGGTTCGGACTTCCACGCACTGTTACATGCGCTTCCTCCTGGTCATGGCTAGATCACCCGGCTTCGGGTCTGCCGCGCGCAACTTGACGCCCATTTCAGACTCGCTTTCGCTACGGCTCCGTGCCAGAGGCACTTAACCTACGCCGCGTATGATAACTCACAGGCTCATTATACAAAAGGTACGCCGTCAGCCGCCGAAGCAGCCTCCGACTGATTGTAGGCACACGGTTTCAGGTACTGTTTCACTCCCCTTCCGGGGTGCTTTTCACCTTTCCCTCACGGTACTGGTTCACTATCGGTCGCCAGAGAGTATTTAGCCTTAGGAGATGGTCCTCCCAGATTCCAGCAGGATTTCTCGTGTCCCGCCGTACTTGGGAACACCACAGGAGATTCATCGCTTTCGCTTACGGGGCTTTCACCCTCTATGGCCGACCATTCCAGGTCGTTCAACTAGCCATGAATTTTGTAACTCCTTGGGAGATCGCCGATCCTCCCGTGTGGGTCCCGCGACCCCGCCCGCACAACGCTCGGCAGCTTTAACATGCTGGCGGTTTAGGCTGTTTCCCGTTCGCTCGCCGCTACTCAGGAAATCGTTGTTACTTTCTCTTCCTGGGGGTACTTAGATGTTTCAGTTCCCCCCGTTCGCCTCCATGGACCTATGTATTCAGTCCAGGATACTGCAGGTTTACCCGCAGTGGGTTGCCCCATTCGGAAATCCCCGGGTCAAAGCTTATTTGCAGCTCTCCGAGGCTTAACGCAGCTTATCACGTCCTTCATCGCTTTCTGGCGCCAAGGCATCCACCATGTGCTCTTAGTAGCTTAATCAAAGGCAAGAACGCATCCTCAGATGCACCTTCATTTGCTACCCTCTATATTCGGTTATCAAGGAACGTACCGTCGTGGACGGTGCTGGTGGAGATAGACGGGATCGAACCGTCGACCTCCGGCTTGCAAAGCCGGCGCTCTCCCAACTGAGCTATATCCCCGAACGACAAGCGTGGTGGGCCTAGGTAGATTCGAACTACCGACCTCACGCTTATCAGGCGTGCGCTCTAACCAACTGAGCTATAGGCCCCCAGTCAACCACACGCCAAAAGGGGAATTCCCGGCTTTTGACAAGAGAATAGCGTACGAGACGGACGATTCCGAGCTTCACCAATAAGACTTCCGGCACGGGGCCGGAGGCCTTTCTCCTTAGAAAGGAGGTGATCCAGCCGCACCTTCCGATACGGCTACCTTGTTACGACTTAGTCCCCCTTACCAACCACACCTTGGGCACCTGCTTCCCTTGCGGGTTAGCGCAGCGACTTGGGGTGCAGCCGACTCGGGTGACTTGACGGGCGGTGTGTACAAGGCCCGGGAACGTATTCACCGCGGCATGCTGATCCGCGATTACTAGCGATTCCGACTTCATGCAGTCGAGTTGCAGACTGCAATCCGAACTGAGGCCGGCTTTTTGGGATTCGCTCCACCTTGCGGTCTTGCAGCCCATTGTACCGACCATTGTAGCACGTGTGTAGCCCCGGACGTAAGGGCCATGATGACTTGACGTCGTCCCCACCTTCCTCCGGTTTGTCACCGGCAGTCTCCTTAGAGTTCCCAGCTTTACCTGATGGCAACTAAGGACAAGGGTTGCGCTCGTTGCGGGACTTAACCCAACATTTCACGACACGAGCTGACGACAGCCATGCAGCACCTGCACAGGTGCCCGAAGGAAACCGTGTTTCCACGGCGGTCACCTGCATGTCAAGCCCGGGTAAGGTTCTTCGCGTTGCATCGAATTAAACCACATGCTCCACCGCTTGTGCGGGCCCCCGTCAATTCCTTTGAGTTTCAACCTTGCGATCGTACTCCCCAGGCGGGGCACTTAATGCATTAGCTACGGCACTGAAGGGGTGAAGTCCTCCAACACCTAGTGCCCATCGTTTACGGCTAGGACTACCGGGGTATCTAATCCCGTTTGATACCCTAGCTTTCGTTCCTCAGCGTCAGTACCGCCCCAGATGGCCGCCTTCGCCACTGGTGTTCCTCCTGATATTTACGCATTTCACCGCTACACCAGGAATTCCACCATCCCCTAGCGGACTCAAGACCAGCAGTATCAGAGGCAATTCAACGGTTGAGCCGTTGGCTTTCACCTCTGACTAACTGGCCCGCCTACGAACCCTTTATACCCAGTGAATCCGAACAACGTTTGCGCCCTACGTATTACCGCGGCTGCTGGCACGTAGTTAGCCGGCGCTTCCTCTGGAGGTACCTTCAACCCCCGCGGGTATTAACCGCGGGTATTTATTCCCTCCTGACAGAGCTTTACGACCCTAAGGCCTTCATCGCTCACGCGGCGTCGCTCGGTCAGGGTTTCCCCCATTGCCGAAGCCTCTCGACTGCTGCCTCCCGTAGGAGTCTGGGCCGTATCTCAGTCCCAGTGAGGCCGGACACCCTCTCAGGCCGGCTACCCATCGTCGCCTTGGTGGGCCATTACCCCGCCAACTAGCTAATGGGACGCGGGACCATCCTTCAGTGACAGCTTGCAAGCAGAGGCCATCTTTCAGCCGGCAGCCATGCGGCCGCCGGATCGTATGCGGTATTAGCAGTTCGTTAGAACTGTTGTCCCCCGCTGAAGGGTAGGTTTCCCACGCGTTACTCTCCCGTTCGCCACTTTACTCATCCCCCGAAGGGAACTTTCTCGTTCGACTTGCATGCCTAATCCACGCCGCCAGCGTTCGTTCTGAGCCAGGATCAAACTCTCCGTTGTAAAAAATATACAACAGGAATCGTTTCCTGTTTTTCGCAAGACAAGACGTGATGGATCCTGCGATCCGACACGTCCGACTCGGAATCGTCGGGAATGTCTCGTACGCTATTCCGTTGTCAAAGAGCCGACCCAGGCGCAGAGCGCTGGCCGTGCCCGTTTAAGGGCCGACGGCAGAATGTATCCGAGTCGCGCGAAGTTGTCAAGCGTCTTTCGATAAAAACTTTGACCGCTTCCGACCCGTCCTGCCGATCCCCCGGAGGGCACCCCCGGACCCGCACCTATCGGCTTGCGCCGCAATCGGTACGGGCGCGCAATCTAGCTGCGGCCCACCCCGTTGTCAAAGGAATAATCCGCGGATTGCGAAAAATCCGCCAAAGGCCGGCGACGGCGCCGCAAGCGCCTTCCAGGCTTGTCCTTGGCCGCCGCGTGCGCTAGGGTTGCCAGCATGAAAAACCTCCTGGAAGGCTCCATCTCCCCGCGCCGCGTGCGCATCGCGCTGATCGCCGTGGCCGGCCTGCTGCTGCTGGGCGTGGGCGCCGGGCTCACCGCCGTGCGCCGCCTGTCGCGCGACCTGCCGTCGCCCGAGCGCATCCTGACCATCGAGCCCGCGCGCAAGACGCTCGTGCTCGGGGCCGACGGCAGCGTCATCCACGAGTTCTTCGTGGAGAACCGCACGATCGTGACGCTGGACCGCATCCCCCTGCGCCTGCAGCAGGCGGTGGTCGCCATCGAGGACCGCCGCTTCTACAGCCACTACGGCCTGGACATGAAGCGCTTCGTCAAGATCGTCTGGGTGAACCTGACCTCGTCGTCGAGCCCCGGGGCCAGCACCATCACCCAGCAGCTGGCCCGCAACCTCTTCCTGACGCTCGACAAGACCGTGACCCGCAAGGTCAAGGAGATGATCCTCGCCCTGCAGCTGGAGCAGACGTACAGCAAGGACGAGATCCTCGCGATGTACCTCAACCAGGTGAACTTCGGCAGCGGCGCCTACGGCGTGCAGTCGGCCGCGCGCACCTTCTTCGGCAAGGACGTCTGGGACCTCGGCGAGGCCGAGTGCACCATGCTGGCCGGCATGATCCAGCTGCCGGAGGCCTACTCCCCCCTGCACAACCTGGAGCGCGCCTACCGCCGCCGCACGACGGTGCTCGAGTCGATGGTCGCCACCGGCGCGCTCAGCCGCGAAGAGGCCCGCAGCATCAACCAGACGCGGGTCGTCGTCCGCGACGGCCGCCGCCGCTCGACCACGCCCGCGTTCGCGACCCACTTCGTCGAGGAGATCCGCCAGCACCTCGAGGCCAGCTACGGCTTCGAGGGCCTCTACACCGACGGCCTGCGCGTGACCACCACGCTGGTGCCGCAGTACCAGCACTGGCTGGAGGAGGCCGCCGAGAAGCACCTGCTGCGCCTGGAGCAGGAGAGCCGCTACCCGATGACCAAGGCCCGCTACGACGCGCTCGTCGACGTCGGCAAACGTCCCGCGCGCGTCGAGTACCTGATGGGCGCCTGCGTCCTGCTGGACACGCGCACCGGCGCGGTGCTGGCCCTCTACGGCAGCCGCGACTACGACGACTACCAGTTCAACCTCGCCATGCAGGCGCAGCGCCAGCCGGGCTCGATCTTCAAGCCCGTCGTCTACCTGACGGCCCTGACCCGCGGCTACACGCCGTGCTCGATCCTGATGGACGCGCCGGTCTCGCTGAACACCGGCGCGGGCCTCTGGCAGCCGCACAACTTCGACCACAAGTACCTCGGCCCGATCACGCTGCGCTACGGGCTCAGCCACTCGCGCAACGTCGTCGCCGCGCGGCTCATCGACGACGTGGGGGTCGTGCCCGTGATCGAGATGGCGCGCCGCCTGGGCATCACGAGCGAGCTGCCGCCGGTGCTCTCGCTGTCGCTGGGCGCCGGCGAGATCAACCTGGTCGAGATGGTCTCGGCCTACTCCAGCTTCGGCAACCACGGCGTGCGGGTCGAGCCCTACCTGATCACGCGCGTCGAGACGGCCGACGGCGAGGTCCTGGAGGAGGGCGGCGTGAGCCAGCGCGAGGTGCTGGACCCGGCCACCGCCTGGCTGATGGCCGACCTGATGACCTCGACCCTGACCGAGGGCACGGCGCGCGCGGCCCCGGCCTACGGGTTCACCAAGACCGCCGCGGGCAAGACCGGCACCTACAACGAGTACACCGACGCGTGGTTCGTCGGCTTCACGCCGAGCTACGCCGCCGGCGTCTGGGTGGGCTTCGACACCTGGGCCGAGCTGATGGGCAAGGTGACGGCCGACCGGCCGGACGAGCCGTTCCCGCGTCCCGAGGGCATCGTGCAGAAGCGCGTGTGCCTGCGCACCGGCCTGCTCGCGACCACCGGCTGCGACTCGACGACCGTGGAGTCCTTCCTCGCCGACGGCTTCCCGCGGCGCGCCTGCGACCGCCACGGCGGCTCCCTGCTGGGCCCGGTCGAGGGCTGGGTCGAGCCGGCGCCGCGCGAGCTGCGCGACATCGAACTGGAAGACGAGTTCTAGGGAGCGGGCGCGACCGGACCCGCGTCTTCGCGACGGCCGAGGATCAGCGGCGGCGCCGCGGTCGGCGCCTCCTCGATCGCCAGGGCGTCCCGCACCCGCTGCGCCGCGCGCCCGGCGGCCGCGGCGTCACGCGCCCGGATCCAGGCCAGGGGCTGGCCGCGCGTCACGCGCTGCCCACGCCGCGCCAGCACGTCGATCCCCGCCGCGAGGTCCAAGGCGTCCTTCACCTGCCGCCTCGCGCCGCCGATCTCCGCCAGCGCGTGGCCGAAGCCGCGGCACGCCACCTCCCCGATCCAGCCGTCCCGCGCCGCTTCGACCGCCGTGAGGCGCGGCGCGAGCGTCAGCCCGAAGTCGGGCCGTTCCGGTGAGAGCCGGCCGCCCTGCGCCGCCACCCAGCGCAGCATGGCGGCGAAGGCCTCGCCGCCGTCCCAGGCGCGGCGCACCGCGGCCAGGGCCGCGTCCCGGCCGGCGGCCACGCCGGAGGTCAGCAGCATCTGGGCGACGAGGTCCTCGGTCAGGGCGACGAGATCGGCCGGGGCGCGCCCGCGGCCGTCGGGCCGCAGCGCGTCGAAGGCCTCGATCGTCTCGCCGGCGTGGCCCACGGCCACGCCGAGCGGCTGGGACATGTCGGAGAAGACGACGGCCATGCGGCGGCCCCAGGCCGCGCCGATGCGCAGCAGCGAGGCGGCCAGCTCCTCGGCGGCCGCGCGGTCGGTCATGAAGGCGCCGGAGCCGACCTTCAGGTCGATGACGATGGTCCGCGGTCCCGCCGCCAGCTTCTTGCTCATGATGCTCGCGGTGATCAGCGGCACGCAGTCCACCGTGCCGGTCACGTCGCGCAGCGCGTAGATGCGGCCGTCGGCCGGCGCGATGCGGGGCCCCTGCCCGACGATGGCGCAGCCGGTCTCGGCCACCACGCGCAGGAAGGCCGCGTTGTCCAGGCGGATGTCGTAGCCGGGGATCGCCTCGAGCTTGTCCAGCGTGCCGCCGGTGTGGCCGAGACCGCGCCCCGAGAGCATCGGCACGCAGAGCCCGCAGGCGGCCGCCAGCGGCGCCAGCAGCAGGCTGACCTTGTCGCCGACGCCGCCGGTGGAGTGCTTGTCGGCGGTGGGGGCCGGCAGGCCGGAGAGGTCCAGCTCCTCCCCCGACCGCAGCATGGCGCCGGTCAGCGCGGCGGTCTCGCCGGGCTGCATGCCCCGGCACCAGATCGCCATCAGCAGCGCCGACATCTGGTAGTTCTCGACGCTGCCGTCGGTGAAGCCTTCGACGGCGTACGCTATCTCGCGCTCGTCCAGGGCGACGCCGCGCTTCTTGCGTTCGATGATCTCGACGATGTTCACGGTTCGTCTCCGTTCAGGGGGTTTCGCCGGGAGCGAAGCTGTCGAAGGGTCGCGGCAGCAGCTCGGCCAGGCGGAACGTCTCGACGGCGTCGCCGCGGCCGGCGAGGTGGATCACCAGGCCGGGGCGAACTCCTGCAGCACCTGGCGGCAGGCGCCGCACGGAGGCGTCGGGGTGTCGGTGTCGGTGACCACCGCCGCCGCGACGAAATCGCGGCAGCCCTCGCTCACGGCCTTGAAGACGGCGGTGCGCTCGGCGCAGATGCTCAGGCCGTAGCTGGCGTTCTCGACGTTGGTGCCCGTGTAGAGGCGCCCGTCGGCGCCCAGCAGGGCGGCGCCGACTCGGAAGTGCGAGTACGGCGAGTGGCTGCGGGCCATCGCCTCGCGGGCGGCGGCCACCAGCCGGGCCCGATCGTCATGCGTCACGGTGTCCTCCCCGCCGCGGCGCGGACCGCCGCCAGGAAACTGGTTCCGAGGCGCGGCGCCGGGCTCCCGAAGTACTCGGCCAGCGTCGCTCCGAGGTCGCCGAACGTGGCGCGCGTGCCCAGGTCGCCGCCGGCGGCGGCCCCGCCCAGCGTCGCCAGCAGCGGCACGTACTCCCGCGAGTGGTCCGAGCTGGCCGTCGTCGGGTCGTTGCCGTGGTCGGCGGTCAGCAGCAGCAGGTCGCCGCCGCGCAGGCCCGGCAGGAAGCCGCCCAGCCAGCCGTCGAAGGCCTCGAGGTCGCGCGCCATGCCGGCCGGGTCGTTGCGGTGCCCCCACAGCATGTCGAAGTCCACGAGGTTCAGCAGGATCAGCGAGGGGCCGGGGCCGGCGCCCGCGTACAGCGCGGACAGCGCCGCCATGCCCTCGGCGTTGGACTTCGAGACGATCTTCTCGGTCACGCCCTTGTGGGCGTAGAGGTCGGAGATCTTGCCGATGGCTTGCACCGCGACGCCGGCCGCCGCCAGCTGCGGCAGCAGCAGCTCGTCCGGGGGCTCGACGGAGTAGTCGTGGCGGTTCGGCGTGCGCGCGTAGACGCCGGCCGCGCCCCGGAAGGGCCGGGCGATCACGCGGCTGACCTCGTGGGGCGGGACGAGCAGGCGGCGGGCGACCTCGCAGACGCGGTAGAGCTCCGCCAGCGGCACGACGTCCTCGTGCGCCGCGATCTGGAAGACGGAGTCGGCCGAAGTGTAGACGATGAGCTTGCCGGTGGCGACGTGCTCGTCGCCCAGCTCCTGGATGATCTCGGTGCCGGACGCCGGCTTGTTGCCCAGCACGCCGTAGCCCGTCGCGGCGGTGAAGGCCGCCAGGACCTCGGCGGGGAAGCCGTCGGGGTAGGTCGGGTAGGGCCGCGCGGTGACGACCCCCATCAGCTCCCAGTGGCCGGTGGTGCTGTCCTTGCCCTTGGAGATCTCGGCCATGCGGCCCCAGCAGGCGCGGGGCGCCGCGGCCGGCGGCACGCCGGCGACGGCGTGGAGGTTGCCCAGGCCGAGCGAGCCGAGGACCGGCAGGGCCAGGCCGCCGACGGCCGCGGCGGTGTGGCCGAGGGTGTCGTGCCCGGCGTCGCCGTAGTCGGCGGCGTCGGGCAGCGCGCCCACCCCGACCCCGTCCAGGATGATCACGATGGCGTTGCCCACGCGGTGTTCCTCCCGTTGCATTCGCGTCCGCGGACGGTAGTCCCGCCCCGCGGCGAAGTCAATGCACCAAGGTCGCTCCGACCGCTCCCGCCCGCACCCCCCGCCCGCCGCCGCGGCCGCAGGTCCGGCTTGTGCGCGCGGCGAAACCGGGTACTATGGGCCGCATGGAAGACGACCTGTTCGACGGCGAGATGACGCGTCGCCCTGCCGGCGACGGCGAGGCGGCGGGTGCGATGCCCGGCCGGCCGCTGGCCGACCGCATGCGGCCGCAGCGGCTCGAGGACATCGTCGGCCAGGACGAACTGCTCGGGCCGGGCCGGCCGCTGCGGCGCCTCATCGACGGCGACACGCTGCCTTCGCTGCTGCTCTGGGGACCGCCGGGCTGCGGCAAGACCTCGCTGGCCCGGGTCATCGCCGGGGTCACCGCCGCCAACTTCCTCGAGTACAGCGCCGTGCAGGTGGGCAGCCGCGAACTGAAGCTGGTGATGGCCGAGGCGGCCCGCCTGCGCCGGTCGCTGAAGCGGCGCACCATCATCTTCCTGGACGAGATCCACCGCTTCAACAAGGCCCAGCAGGACGCGCTGCTGCCGTGGGTGGAGAAGGGCGACGTGACGCTCATCGGCGCCACGACCGAGAACCCCTCGTTCGAGATCAACGCCGCGCTGCTGTCGCGCACGCGCCTGTTCGTCATGAAGCTGCTGGACGAGGCGGCCCTGACGGCCCTGCTGCGCCGCGCGCTCGCGGATCCCCGCGGTCTCGGCGCCGACGAGGGCGCCGCGCCGCCCTTCGCCGAGGACGCCCTGCGGGCCCTGGCCCTGGCCGCCGACGGGGACGCGCGCGTCGCGCTGAACCTGCTGGAGATGGCGGCCGCGGCCGCGCCGCCGGGCGAAGTCATCGACGCCGCGGCGATCGCGCGCATGATCCGCGACCGCGCCATCCGCTTCGACAAGGCCGGCGAAGAGTTCTACAACCTGATCAGCGCGCTGCACAAGTCGCTGCGCAACAGCGACCCCGACGCCTCGCTGTACTACCTGGCCCGGATGCTCGAGGCCGGCGCCGACCCGCTCTACGTCGCCCGCCGCCTGACGCGCTGCGCCAGCGAGGACGTGGGGCTGGCCGACCCGCAGGCCCTGGTGCAGGCGCTCGCGGCGCGCGACGCCGCCCAGTTCCTCGGCCTGCCCGAGGCGGCGCTGGCCCTGGCCCAGGCCTGCCTGTACCTGGCGCTCGCGCCCAAGAGCAACGCGGCCTACGCCGGCTACGAGGCCGCCGCCGCCGAGGTCCGCCACGGCCTCAACCCGCCGGTGCCGCTGCACCTGCGCAACGCGCCGACGCGCCTGATGGGGTCCCTCGGCTACGGCGAGGGCTACGCCTACGCCCACGACGATCCGGCCGGCGTCGCGGCCATGGACTGCCTGCCGGAAGCGCTGCGCGACCGGCGGTTCTACGCGCCGACCGCGCGGGGCTTCGAGGCCCGGCTCGGCGAGAGGCTCGACAAGATCCGGGACTGGAAGCAGCAGCGCCGCGACGGCGCCGCACAACCGACGAAAGACGAGGAAGCATGAAGCGGATCGGTGTCTTGACGGGTGGGGGCGACGCCGCCGGCATGAACGCGGCCGTGCGGGCCGTGGTGAGGACGGCGCTGTCCGGCGGCGCGGAGGTGGTCGGGATCCAGCGCGGCTGGCTGGGCCTGAGCGAGGCCGACGCCAAGCCGATGACCTCGCGCGACGTGGCGGGCATCCTGCACACCGGCGGCACGGTGCTGCGCACGTTCCGCTATCCCGATTTCATCGGCGCCGCGGGGCAGGAGAAGGTCGGCCACGCCCTGAAGAAGCTGAAGCTCGACGGCATGGTCATCATCGGCGGCGACGGCAGCTTCCGCGGCGGCGCGGTCCTGGACAAGAAGTTCGACCTGCCGGTGATGGGCGTGCCGGCGACGATCGACAACGACATCCCGGGCACCGACTTCTCGATCGGCTTCGACACGGCGCTGAACATCGCCGTGGACGCGGTGGACAAGATCCGCGACACGGCCTCGAGCCACGGCCGCATCTTCGTGATCGAGGTCATGGGCCGCTCGTGCGGGCTGCTGGCGATGGAGGCCGGCCTCAGCACGGGCGCCGAGGAGGTCATCGTCCCGGAGATCCCCTTCGATCTCGACGCCATCTGCCAGCGCATCGAGGGCGGCTACAACCGCGGCAAGCAGCACGCGGTGATCCTGGTCGCCGAGGGCGCCGCCAAGGCGCCCTACATCGAGTACGAGCTCAAGAGCCGGCTGAAGCGCAGCATCCGGATGGTGGTGCTCGGCCACGTGCAGCGCGGCGGCTCCCCCTCGGCCTCGGACCGCATGCTGGCCACGCGCTTCGGCGTCGCGGCCACGCAGCGGCTGCTCGCGGGCGAGCGCGGCAAGATGGTCGGCATGGTCGGCAGCCGGGTCAAGACCACGGCGCTGGGATCGCGCAGCGACGCCGCCCGCAAGCAGGTCCTGGCCCACGAGGAGATGCTGCGGCTGTTGACCTGACGGCGCTCCCCCGCCGGGAACGCGAGAGCCCCCGCCGGACGGCGGGGGCTCTCTTCATCCAGGGGCCTCGGGGCCCGGTCAGCTGCCGCGGATCGCCGTGTTGGCGACCTTGAACCAGTTGATCCGGATCGTGCCGCAGACGTTGCGCAGCGTCCCGTAGGACTTGGTCCGCTCGAGGATCGAGTCCGAGACGCTGATCAGCGAGAACGAGCCGACCAGCGGCAGGTTCTTCTCCTTCAGCAGCTCCAGCATGTAGCTCGCGCCGGGATCGAGGTCGACCACGCGCAGCGTCGCGTTGTCCAGCACGATGTACCAGCTGTAGTCGCCGGGCTTGGGATTCGCGCGCTGGGCCTCGGACAGGTCGTGCCGGGGCACGTACACGAAGTGCTCCACCATCGACTGCACCTCGGGCGCGCGGTCGCCGGCGTTCGCCGGCAGCAGCGGCTGGAAGGTGCTGTACAGGCGGGCGTTCATCTCGTTGAGATTCGTGCCCGGGGTCTCGATCTGCTGCTTGGTCAGCTTGAGCATCGACGGCAGCGCGTAGTTGGCCACCGAGTCGACGCGCGCGATGGCGCCGCCCTGGCGCGTGCCCATCAGGAACAGGTGCGTGGTCGTGGTGCCGGTCGCGCGGTCGGTGAAGCGCTTCTGCACGCCGAGGCGCTGGCCCTGGTACTTGCCGGCGTATTCGGTCTGGAGCGCCGGGCCGACGAGGAAATGCATCTGGTTGCCCTGCTTGACGATCGCCACGTCGCCGCGCGCGAAGTAGAGCGGCGGCCCGTCGACCTCGAACAGGAAGTCCGGACTGCGGACGGAATCGGCGCCGGCCATGACGGCGCTCAGGGAGGCGGACAGGTAGGGGTCGACCACCTTCTCCTTGCTGCAGCCGGTGAGCCCGGCCAGGATCGCGATGAGCACCATCGCCGCGAGGAGAAGCGGAGCCCGTCGCAGCACGGACGTGGCAGCAAACATGGACAACCTCCCTTGGGGGTATCGGATCGGACCGGCCGTCCGCGGCCGGCGTATCAACCGGAACTGGCGCGCCCGTCGCAGGACCGCGGCAGCAGGTTACCCGCCGCCGACCGTGGCCGTCAAGTTCGGTTCCCGCCGCGGCGCTGACATGAAATTGGCGAACCCCGGCAGAAAAAGCAATGCCCCTCATCCCCGCGGGCGCGGCCGCCGCTGCAACCGGCGCGATGGTCCAGGTGCGGCAGCCGCCCCGCCCGGCCGATCAGCCCCTCCTGGTCGGGTCGTCACAGTCCCAGAGCTCGTGGAACAGCTCCCAGTGCTGGGGCAGCAGGACTCCCGCCGCGCCGAACAGGCGCGCGAACCGCCGCCGGCGTTCGGCCACCGGCAGGCCGGGCAGGTATCCGCGCCGCAGGCGGCCGTCGATCGTCACGTCCCAGGCCTCCTGGAACGCCTCGGCCAGCGCCGGCGGCACCGTGCCCGGGATGACGCGGCCGGCCAGCACGTCGGCCGCAGCCAGGAAATGATGGTGCAGGAACCGCTCGCCGCTTGCGGGTGCGAAAGGCGGCGGCGCAGCGGGCGCGGAGGGGTCGCGCAGGTCCCAGGGCAGGGCGGGCATCGCGCCGGCGAGTCCGGCGCCGTGCCAGGCGAGGAAGTGCCCGGGGTGGCCGTAGATCTCCAGCACGCCGGGGGCCGCGAAGCGCAGCCAGGGTCGCTCGTCGGGCGTGAAGTCGTCCAGGACCAGCGTCAGTTCGCGGAGCCGGTCGGCCAGGCCGTGGCAGCGGGCCGCCTCGCCCGCCAGCGCCGCGACGGCCGCGGCATGCTCCCAGTCGGCGGGTTCCACGCGCAGCAACACGACCGCACCACTCCTAGCCGGCGATCAGGGGGCCGCCGCCGAGCGGGCGCAGGCGGGCGGTGAAGTGGCGCAGCACCGGCGCCTCCTCGACGATCTCCAGTCCGTGCAGACGTTCGCCGAGCTCGCGCAGCTGTCCGCAGACCTCGGCCACGTAGGCCAGGTGCGTCTCTGTGTAGACGCGGCGCGGCACGGCCAGCCGCACCAGCTCCATCGCCGGGTGGACGGTGGCTCCCGTCTCGGGATCGGCGTGCGCGAACATCAGGCTGCCGATCTCCACGCCGCGCACTCCCCCCTCGAGGTACAGCGCGCAGGTCAGGGCCTGCGCCGGGAACGCGTCCTGCGGCAGGTGCGGCAGCATGCGCCGCGCGTCGACGTAGACGGCGTGGCCGCCGACGGGCGTCAGGATCGGCACCCCGCGCTCCTGCATCTGCGCGCCCATCCGCTCGACCTGGCCGATGCGGTAGGTCAGGTAGTCGTCGTCGAGCACCTCGCGCAGGCCCTGCGCGACCGCGGCCAGGTCGCGGCCGGCCAACCCGCCGTAGGTGCGGAAGCCCTCGATGAGGATCAGCAGGTTGGTGATGTCGCGGGCCCAGTCGTCGTCGTTGAGGCAGAGGAACCCGCCCATGTTCACCAGGGCGTCCTTCTTCGCGCTCATCGTGCAGCCGTCGCCGAGGGCGAAGATCTCCCGCGCGATCTCCTTGATGCTCCGGTCGCGGTAGCCCGGCTCGCGCCGCTTGATGAACCAGGAGTTCTCGGCGAAGCGGCAGGCGTCGAAGATCAGGGGCACGCCCTTGCCGTGGCAGAAGGCCGAGACCTCGCGGATGTTCGCCAGCGACACGGGCTGGCCGCCGCCGCTGTTGTTGGTGATGGTGATCATGACGAAGGGGATGCGGTCGCCGTAGAGGTCGAAGGCCGCGGCGAGCTTCGCCAGCGACATGTTCCCCTTGAACGGGTGGTCGCCCGCGGGGTCGAGGCCCTCGTCGATGACGCAGTCGAGCGCGAGCGCGCCCTGGTGCTCGACGTTGGCGCGCGTCGTGTCGAAGTGGATGTTGTTGGGCACCACCGAGCGCTTGTCCAGGCGCGTGGTGAACAGCAGGTTCTCCGCCACGCGGCCCTGGTGCGTGGGGATGACGTGACGGTAGCCGAAGATGTCGCGGATGGTGTCCTCGAAGTCGTAGTAGTTGCGGCTGCCCGCGTAGGCCTCGTCCCCCTGCACCAGCGCGCCCCACTGGGCGTCGCTCATCGCCGAGGTGCCGCTGTCGGTCAGCAGGTCGACGTAGATCGACGAGCTCGGCAGGCTGAAGACGTTGTAGCCGGCCTTGGTCAGCGCCGCGGCGCGTTCCTCGCGGCTCACGCGGCGGACCGGTTCGACGACCTTGATGCGGTAGGGGACGAACGGCAATTCCATGGATCCTCCTCGACCAGGGAGACGGCGGAAGACCTTGCCACGGACGGCGCGGGCGGGCATCCTGCGGGATCGAAGGTAGTAGCCGCCCATACGGCGAACAAGGAAAGAGGGGCACGACGATGGGACTGCCGGCGGGCTGGCGGCGGGACGTGCGCGGGGCGTGGCGGGCGGCGGTGGGCCCGACGCGGGACCCGCGGGCCGTGGCGCGCGGCGTCGCGGCCGGCCTGCTGGTGGCGCCGACCCCGGTGCTCGGCCTGCACACCTGGATGGCGCTGGGTCTCGCGGCGGCGCTGCGCGCGAACCGGCCGGCGGCGTTGCTCGCCTCGAACCTCTCGAATCCGCTGACCTTCCTGCCCCTGGTCCTGCTCGACGTGCGGCTGGGCACCTGGCTGCTCGGGCGTCCCCTGCCCGACCTCGCCGCCGGCTCGTCGGTCCTGGCGCGGCTGGGCGAGGCGTTGCTCGCGGCGTGGCTCGGCGCGGTCGTCCTGGGCGCCGCGCTGGCCGCTGCCGTCTATCCCGCGGCGCTGGCGCTGGCCCGCCGCCGACTCGCGGCCGCGGGCGCTGATCAGTCCCCGTCCTCCCCGAGCGGCGAGCGGTCCTTGTAGCACACCAGCAGACGATCGCCCGCCGGCGCGATCGCGCGGTAGAGGTGCCGGGGCAACTCGTTGCCGAAGAAGAGGCACGCCAGGTCGCGGGGCGGACCGCCGACGCCGTCGACGGGCGTCGTGAGCGCCAGGACCGGCGGACCGCCGGCGGGCTCCAGCAGGCCGCCGGCCCCGGCGGCCTCGAGCCGCCAGGCGGTCAGCAGCGGGTCGCGGGCCAGATCCGCGAGCGCGACCGTGCCGTAGATCCTGACGAGCGCCTTCAGTCGGCGCGCACCACCGGCCAGGCCAGCAGCGCTTCCGACCAGCCGGTCCGCGCCACCGCCGCGATCAGTTCCGACAGCGTCGCGGTCGGCGGCGGCGCCGACTCGGCGAGCCACCGCCCGTATTCCAGGGACGACCGGGCCGTCAGCAGACCGGCGGCGGCCGGAGCGGACTCTGGCGCAGGCGCGGCGCCGCGGCGCGCGGGCTGGTCCGCCGCGCGCGGCCACGTCCAGGGCCAGGGCCAGCATTTCAGCGGGCCCGGCAGCAGCAGCGGCGTCCAGGCGGTGGCGCTCCACCGGGATCCAGCCGGCGAGCGACGCGCTCGGTGCGAGCGTGATGAAATCGCCGCGCACCGGCGCGACCAGGTTCCAGAGACGCCCCGCACCGCCCGTTGCTGTTCGACGATGAGGCTCACGGCCTCCGGTCCGTTGGTGGTGTAGGAGGACACGACCTCGCCGCGTTCCCGCCGCCGCGCGCGGACGCGGGGGCGTTCGCCGGCGAAGCGCGCGACCAGGTCCAGGATCTCTTCACACACCTGGCGCGACTGGTCGCGCTGCTCCCGCAGGGCGATCACCTGCTGCCGGGGCGGCACCACCAGGTAGAGGTGCTCACGCGTCTCCTGGCAGAGCATCGGATCCACCGTCCACAGCTGGCGACCGGCCTGGAAACGCTGGGCGGCGCGGAATCGCAGGGCCGTCGGGAGATCCTGGGCTTCGAGCAGCACCAGCACCTCTTCGCCGGGCTCGCCGGACAGGATCCCATCCCCGGGCGGATCGCCCAGTTCCAGACCGTCGCTCTCCAGCGCCACGTTGAGCAGCGGCAGTCCGGGCCGCAGTCGTCGCCAGCTGAGATGGAACCGGGCCGCGGCGGCGGTCCCCGGCGCGATCACGACGATCTGCCGGTGATCGGTCCCCTCGTCCAGGAGCGCGGCGAGCAGGCGAACCGCCTCTTCGGGGCGCGCCGGTGCCGCCAGCGCCTTCCAGCACCAGGGGCGGCGAGCCGGGCGGCGGCCAGGCGGCGACGGTCGCCTCTTCAGTCGCGCGCTGCGGACGCCGGCCGACGACGGGCGTGATGTCGGGCAGGAAGCCGTCACGCCGGGCCGCGAGCAACTGCTCGCGCCACGCGTCGTCCTCGCGGGCCAGGGCGGCCAGCAGACCGGCCGCGGGCGCCGGGTCGGTCCCGGCCGCGAACACGGCGGCGAACTCCTCCAGGACGATCTCGCCGAGCGCCGGCGCGCCGTCGACGCACCACAGACCGAGCAGCACGCCCGCGGCGTGCACGTCGTCGTCCGGTGCTGTGAGCGGATCTGCAGCGCCCGCATGCGCGGCCAGCGCCCGCGCCCGGGCGCGCACGGCCGCGAGGCGGTCCGCGAGCAGGGCGGCCAGCGTCGCGGCGTCGCCGCGCACGCCGCAGCGGCGGCGCGGCGTATGGAGCGCGCCGCCCGCCGCGGCGTAGACCAGCAGGGTCCCGCCCGAAGGTGCGTGCTGCGGCGAGATGGCCAGCAGCAGGCGGTCCCACCAGCCGCGCTCGGTCGGATCGAGCCAGGGCCACAGCCGAGCCGGCTCGGTCAGCAGGGGCGACCCTCCAGCGCCGTCGCGGCGCCAGCGCGGCGATGACGCGCGCGGCAGCGCCACGCCGAGCCGCTCGAGGCGGTACTCGGCTTCCACCAGCGCCACCGCGAGGCGCACGCGCCGCGGCTGCGACACGGGCTCCCGCTCGACGCTGCGGCCGCCGACCGCCGCGGTCCAGGCCGCGACGCCCAGAGCGCGGCGCACGTCCGCGGCCGGCAAGCCGGTGAGCACCTCCACGCAGCGGGGCGGCAGCGCACCGTCCCCGCCGGGGCCGGCATCGGCCCGGGGCAGGCCGAGGCCACGGCCAGCAGCCGCCGGTAATCGCCGCTGGTCGCGCGGTGGTCGTCGCCGGCCAGCGCGCCGCACGCGGGATCCAGTTCGAGCGCGTGGAACCAGAGACTCGTCTCGCCGCGCGCGCGAAGGCGGAACCGTCGCAGTTCCTGCTCGCCGGGCGGCGGGTCCAGCAGGGCGTGACGGCACTCGGCCGGCGGTTCTTCCGTCCGGCCCAGGATGCAGACGAGCCACTCGTCCGGGGCGGGCGAAACTTCCAGCTGCCGCGTGGGCTGCAACCGCCAGCGGCGGCCGGCCGTGTCCAGCAGGGACGTCAGCAGGTCCAGGTGTTCCGGCGCCGTCCAGACGCACAGCGGTTCCGGCCGGGGCGCCGCCGTGCGTTCGGCCAGGGCCTGCAGCTTCTCCTGCCAGATGTGCCGCAGCAGGCGGGAGCGATCGGCGGGAGACGCCCAGCGTTCCAGCGAGGAACCGCAGGCGGGGCAGCCCTGGGTCCACCGTTGCCAGGTCGCGACGGTCCCGCAGCTGGGGCAGGGCCAGTCCGGGTGCGGGGTGTGGCCGATCGCGACCGCCGGCAGATCCTCCAGGTCCCGCAACGTCGCGTCGTCGAGCGTGTCGTGCACCAGGCCGCCGGCGTGTTCGAAGAGACCGGCCAGATGGCGCCGCCAGGAACCCGGCAGGTCCGTCGCCTGCAGCGTCATCGGCGCGTCGACCAGGTGCAGCAGCGCGTGCAGGCACGGTGCGAAGAGGCCGCCGTCGGTCGCGCGCGACGGCAACCACTCGCCCAGGTCCCCGGCCCAGATCTCCGCCGGTGGCCGCAGCGCGAGCCTGCGCACCAGTTCGGGATCGGCGAGATCGGCCGGCCGGGCCCAGGTCACGGCGTGCCAGCCTTCTCCCCCGTGCGGCGCACCGGCGGCGAGCAGCGACGGCCAGGGCGTCAGCGCCGCGTCGCGCAGGGCCGCCGTCTCGGGCGGGGGCGAGTCGCTCACGACCAGCAGCCACGCGCCGAGATCGCCGCTCTCGCGGGCCGCGGTCACCACCGACGCGCTGTGCAGCCAGGCGGCCGCCGGATCTCCGAGCACGAGGCGGCGGCGGGCCGAGGACCAGGCCTCGGGCAGTTCGGGGCGGTCGCGGTCGAGGAAACCCGGCGGCAGGCCGCGTCCCTCGGCGTCGGTCCAGCCCTGGACCTGCAGCCAGCTGATGATCGACGCGCGCAGCGGGTCAGCCGTGCGGCCGCGTCGCGCGGGGGACCGCTGCGGCTCGTCGTCGAGGTCGAAGACGCCGGCGTCCCACGCCCCGGCCAGGTCGGCCGCACCGGCGGCGTCCAGCAGGGGGGCCTCGGTCGCGCCGAGGGGGAACGACCGCCACCAACGCGTGTCCCCGACCATGACCGTGCCGGCGCTCCTGGCCCGCAGCGCGTGCAGTTCCAGCGCCAGCAGGGCGCGCCGGCGCCCGGCCGCCGCGGCGGCGTCCGCATCCCGGCGCCGCCACGAAGCGGCGTCCGTGCCGTCGGCGGCGACGGATCCAGACTTTCCAGCTGCGGCACGGGACCACGCTCTGCGGCGCAGCGTCGGGCGGTGTCCGGATCGTCCCAGAAGTCGTCCTGCCGCTCGACGCCGAGGCCCGCCGTCGGCAGGGTGGCGATCTCGCCGCGCGCCAGGCCCAGCAGGCAGTCGCCCAGCGGGCCTGTCGCCGGCACGAGCAGGCGGGCGCCGGCCGTGCCCGTCAGCTGCGCGAGCCGCCGCGCGTGGGCCACCGCTGCGGCGCCCAACCTGACGCGGGCGTCCGGCGGCGGTCCACCGACGGCCAGCGACAACGGCGCCGCCGCGTCCCCGCCCCGGACGAAGACCCGGCAGGCGCCGTGCGTGCTCAACCAGTTCCCGAGGACGGCGACGAGATCGACATCGAGGATCGGCGCCGGCGCGAGCAGCGACAGCTGGCCGGCGCCCGTGCGGGCCAGGTCGCGATGGCGGGCGGCCGGTTCATCGGCGCCCGCGCGGCGCCAGCGCCAGTTGATCACGGCCGCGTCGGCGAAGACCCAGGCGGCGGTCCGCCCGCCCAATCCCCACGCGCGTGCGCGCGCCGTCGCGTCGGCGGGCAGATCGCCCGCCAGTCCCACGACCGCAGCGTCGCCGTCGACGCGCCGGGCGAGTTCCGCCGCCCAACCGTCCTGCGAAGTCGTCGCATCGTGACGCGGCAGTTCCTGCAGCCAGGCATCATAGCGATCGATGAGCGGGCAGGCGCCGGGGGCGCGCGGGCGCAGGCGTCGGTGGTCGGCCAGGTCGCCGTTGTGCGTCGTCGCGAGGCGGCAGGCGTGGACCAGGGGCAGCAGGCCCAGTCCC